>NZ_JBIVNC010000013.1:0-251165 GCF_044753385.1 Streptomyces sp. NPDC088387 | reverse complement strand
CCCACACCACCCCCCACACCCCCTACATCACCCACATCACCTGCACCTACCACAAATACACAGAACTCGACCAACCCACCCACATCACCACCACCCAACCCCCCACCAGCAACACCACCGGCACCAGCCCCCAACCCACCACCGGCACCCACACCACCCACCACATCACCGGAACCCAAAACAACCAACCCACCTACACCACCACCATCCACACCACCACCCACCCCCAACCCACAACCCGCACCTGCGCTTAGGACTGGAATCAGAACGAGGTCTTCGGGACACGGGAATGACGGTGTGTCAGTTCCCGTCGATGCGGCCCAGAGAGGGCGGTTGCCACCGAGACACTGTTGCCGGTGCTTGGGCGGTGCTTCCGGTACCCGGGCGTCGTCGGCTCGATCATCTGCTGGCGACGACTGAGGACCGCGCCCTGATTCCAGACCAAAGTAAGGTGACATCCCATGTCGTGAACCCGCGCCGAGCACAAGGAGGCGGAATGCTCGCCAACTCGTCGGCGCTGGCGGCCGGAAGGCGCCATTCGGTCGGACGGCGCTGGGACGGAACCGTGCTCGCCGTGGGCAACGGCACAGCCGCTGAATGCCGTGTCGAGGGATGGGAAGACGTCGTCGCGGTGGCAGCCGGCAACGTCCATACCGCGACGAACACCGGCAAGTCCCATACGGTGGGACTCCGCTCGGACGGCACGGTGCTGGCGACGGGGTGGAATGGCGACGGGCAATGTGATGTGTTCGGATGGCGAGGCGTCACGGCCGTGGCCGCAGGCTGGCGACACACGCTCGGGCTGCTCGCCAATGGCTGCGTGCTAGCAGTCGGCCGGAGTTCGGAAGGACAATGCGACGTGCAGTCCTGGCGCGAGACGGTCGCCCTCTCCTGCGGTGACTGGCACTCGGTCGGCGTCCGGTCGGACGGTTCAGCACTGGCCACGGGAAACAATCGACGACGACAGTGCGCCGTTGAAAAGTGGCGTGACCTCGCTGCCATTTCGGCCGGGTATCTCCATACCGTCGGCCTCAGAACCGACGGGCGAGCAGTAGCGACCGGAGACCGGGCAACCGGGGCGTGCGAGGTCGATGAGTGGGAAGACGTGGTGGCGCTCAGCGCGGGCAGCTACCACACCGTCGGGGTCACTGCGTCCGGACGGGTCCTCGCAGCGGGAGACAACAGCCACGGACAGTGCGAAGTCGGCGGTTGGCGCGACATCGTCGCCGTTGCGGCCGGTTCGACGCACACCCTTGGCCTGCGTGCCAACGGCACAGTCGTAGCCGCCGGGAACAACGCCGACCGACAGTGCGAAGTCGATGACTGGTCCGGAGTCCACCTTCCATAAGCCTCCGGGCCACCGACCTACGGCCCTCAACCTCACCGACTCCCAAGCGCGACCGAGCCACAGAGAGCCTCCCCACCCCCGAAGGCCTCCGCCTGTGGCACATCGTCGTCACCCCGGATGAGGCCGTTGTCCTGCATACGCCGCACACCGGACAGATCTGGCTCTGCGGGGCGGCCCAGATCCATCCCGAGGAGGCGTTGAAGAACTGCGCGAGGTCGTACCCACTCACGGAACGCGCTCCAGCCCTCCAAGGAGCGCGTGCCGAAGTGACACCGCCGATCCCTGACTCTCCGGCCCGACGACACGTGCCCGTACCCGTACCAACGTCATGCACTGATCCGCATCGTCACGGACTTCGGCTCGGTGAAGAACTCCCGGCTGAACGTGCCCCCCTCACGGCCGATGCCCGAGGCGCCGACGCCGCCGAACGGAGCCCGCAAGTCCCTCACGAAGAAGCAGTTGATCCAGACGTTTCCGCTCCTCAGACCGGCCGCGACCCGGTGCGCGCGGTGCACGTTCTCGGTGAAGGCCATCGCGGACAGTCCGTAGGGCGTCCCGTTCGCCAGAGCGACGCCCTCCTCCTCGGACGCCATGGGGGTCACCGTGACCACAGGCCCGAACACCTCGTCCTGCTGAATCGGCGCGTGCGCCGGCACATCGGTGACCACCGTGGGACGTACGAACCAGTCGTGATCCAGACCGCCGGTGACGATCCGTCCGCCACCCAGCGCCCGCTCGTCCAGATAGACGCCGACCTTGCCGAAGTGCTGCGCACCCGCCAGCGGGCCGATCTCGGTGTCCGACGCTGAGGGATCGCCCAGCCGCAACGCCTCGGCCGCGGTGGTGAAGCGCGTGAGGAAGTCGTCGTAGACCCCCTGCTGTACGTAGAGCCTCGACCCGGCGAGGCACACCTGGCCCGTGTTGCTGAAGGCGGCCTTGATGGTCCATTCGACCGCGCTGTCGAGGTCGGCGTCGTCGAAGACGAGGGCGGCGCCCTTGCCTCCGAGTTCGAGGCTGACGGGGGTGAGGTGCTGCGCGGCGACTCCCGCGATGGTGCGGCCGGTGGCGGAGGATCCGGTGAAGGTGATGCGGTCCACGCCCGGATGCCGGGTCAGTGCGGCTCCCGCGTCGCCGTAGCCGAGTACGACGTTCAGTACGCCTTCGGGGATGCCGGCCTCCAGCGCGAGGCGGCCCAGCAGCGCGGCCGAGCGGGGTGTGTCCTCGGCCGGCTTCAGGACGACCGTGTTGCCCCAGGCGAGTGCGGGCGCGATCTTCCATGTGGCGAGCATCAGGGGGAAGTTCCACGGGGCGATCGCCGCGACGACGCCCGCGGACTCGTAGCGCACGTAGACGTGGTGGCCCGCGTCCGAGGGAAGGGCCTCGGCCGCGCTGAGCCGGGCGTGGTCGGCGAAGAAGCGGATGTTGGCCGCGGCACGCGGCACGTCGTGGCCGGCCGCGGCGACCCGGGGCTTGCCCATGTCGCGGGTCTCCGCGTCGGCGAGTTCCTCGGCGTTCCGCTCGATCAGCTCGGCGAAGCGGTGCAGGAGGCGGCCGCGTTCGGCGAACCCCATGCGGGGCCACGGCCCGGTGTCGAAGGCGCGGCGCGCGGCAGCCACGGCGAGGTCGACGTCGGCGGCCGACCCCCTGGCCACGGAGGCGTAGGCGGCCCGGGTGAAGGGGTCGATGTCGTCGTACGTGGTTCCGTCGACGGAGTCGGTTTCCTTGCCGTCGATGACGTGGAGGATCTTCACGGTGTCTGCTCCGAGGGTGAGGGAGTACCGGCTGGTGACGTGAGGGCGGCACCGGCGGTGCTCGTCAGATGGGTCCAGATACGGCCGAGCAGTTCGGGGCCCGCGCCCTGCCACGCGTGCTGTTCGGCCTCGGTCAGGGGCCGGGACGTGCCGGCCGCGGCGGAGGCGACGGCGAGGCGTGCCGACTCCTCCAGAATCCACATGCGGGCGACGGCCTCGCCGACGGTGCGTCCCGTGGTGACCGCCCCGTTGCCGCGCATGACGAGGCTGTGGGCGCCGCCGAGGCACGCGGCGAGGTCCGCCGCTCTGGTCCGGTCGCGGACCAGCCGCGCCTCGTCGAACACGGGGGTGGGCCCGCCGAGCAGCGCGCCCTGTCCGTGCAGCGGGCGGATGGCGGCGCCCACGGCCGTGGCGGCGTTGGTGTGGAAGGGCTGGGCACGGCAGATCGCCCCCACGTCCGGCCGCGCGGCGGCGATCGCGCGGTGGATCCACGCCTCCGCGGGAACCCCTTCTGGGAGCGTGTCGCCCTCTACGGGAAGGTGCAGGCACTCCGCGCCGGAGACGGTGCCGAGCGGTTGCGGCGGGGTGACGAGGAGGGTGGCCCCGTCGCCGAGACGAGCGCTGACATGCCCGAACGCCGTGACCAGTCCGTCCCGGGCGAGCGCTCGCCCTGCCCGCACAAGATCCGACCGCACGAGATCCGACCGCAGTACGTCCGCCCCCGGCAGGCCAACCCGCGTCGGGCCGACCGACCTCGCGCCGGACGCCGCTTCTGAAGCATTCACATTCACACCATGAGAATTACAGGTATAGAGATACCTGTCAATTGATTATTGACAGGTATAGCGATACCTGTAACTCTCAACATGCATTCAGGATTCGCGACAGCAGGAGGACACCATGAGGAGCCGACAGGGCACCGGAGCGGCGGCATGATCGAGCTGAAGGACATCGCCTATGTCCGCTCGGGCAGCGCGGACCTGGCCGCCGCCGTCCGCTTCGCCGTGGAGATCGTGGGCCTGGAACTGGTCGAGCAGACCGCGGGAGTCGCCTATCTCCGGGCCGACCACAGACATCACTGCCTGGCGTTCGTCGAGGGCGACAGCGGTGTGATCTCGTCCGGCTTCGTGCTGGCCGACGAGCACGCGCTGGCCGCGGCCGAGGACGAGCTGCGCCAGGCCGGCGTCAAGGTGGTCCGGGGCACGGCGGCAGGTGCCCGCAGCCGGCGCGTGCGGGACTACCTCACGTTCGAGGACCCGTTCGGCAACCTGGTGGACCTGGTGATCGACCAGGTGACCCTGCCGGGCCCGGTCCGGCTCGGACGCACGGCGGGCATCACCGAGTTCGGCCACCTGTGCCTCGACGCCCCGGACGTCCGGGAGGCATACACCTTCTGGTCCTCCCTGTTCAACGTCCGGGTCTCCGACTGGATCGGCGACCGGGCGTGTCTGATGCGCTTCGATCCGGTGCACCACAAACTCGCCGTCTTCCAGGGCGACCGGCCCGGCCTGTGCCACATGAACTTCCAGGTCGAGTCCATCGACGACGTCATGCGCAGCTGGCACTTCCTCGACGAGCACGGCGTGGAGATCGAACTGGGGCCGGGCCGGCACCCGCAGTCCACGGCGATCTTCCTCTACTTCAAGGGGCCCGAGGGCCTCACCTACGAGTACTCGTACGGCGTGCGCCGCATCACCGACGAGGCGGCGTGGCAGCCCCGCTACTTCGACCCGGAGCAGCCCGACGCCATCGACCTGTGGCGCGGCCCCACCCGGCGTCCCACCACCCAGCCCCAGATCCAGGGAATATCCGAATGACGTCCAAGCCCGTCACGACCCGCGCGGCCGCGACCGCACCGCGCCGGGAGGCAATGCCATGAGCTGGAACATCCAACGCGCCGCCCGTGAACTGCTCGCCCGGGAGGACGAGCGCAGGGACGGGCCACCGCTCACCGACGAGTGGCCCGACCTCGACCTGGCGACGGCGTACGCGATCCAGGACGAGACCCTCGCTCTGCGCCTCGGCCGCGGCGAGACCCTGATCGGCGTCAAGCTAGGGCTCACCTCCCGGGCCAAGCAGCGCCGGATGAACGTGGACGCGCCCCTGACGGCGTGGCTGACCGACGCCATGATCCTCCCGGCCGGCGAGCGCGTACCGCGGGACCGGCTGATCCACCCGCGCGCGGAACCCGAGATCGTCCTTGTGCTCGGGAGGGACCTCGCCGGTCCCGGGGTGAGTGCGGCGACGGCCCTGTGCGCGGTGGACCGGGTGCTCGGTGGCATCGAGGTCATCGACAGCCGGTACGCGGACTTCCGTTTCACTCTGCCCGACGTCGTGGCCGACAACGCCTCGTCCGGCTGCTTCGTGACCGGCCCGCTCGCCCGGGGCGTCGACGGCTTCGATCTGGCGGCCGAGTCCTGTGTGCTGCGGGTGGACGGCACGATCCACGACACCGCCACCGGAGCCGCCGTGCAGGGTCACCCGGCGGAGGCACTGGCGCTCGCCGCCAACGACCTCGGCCGCCGTGGCCACACCCTGCGCGGCGGATGGGTCGTGCTGACCGGCGGAATGACGGACGCCGTCGACATGGGGCCGGGCACCACGGTGTCGGCCGGCTTCGGCGCGCTCGGTCACGTCACCCTGGGGGCCTGACATGCCGATCGTGAACGTCTCCGTCGCCTGCGGGCGGACCCCCGAGCAGCTGCGCTCCTGCCTCGCGGCCGTACACGAAGCGGTGTGCGCGAGCCTGGGCGTCCCGGAGTCGTCCGTACGCGTGCTGCTGACAGAGGTCGATCCGGCCCTGTGGAGCAGCGGCGGGGTGACCCTGGCGGAACGCGGGCCTGCACCCGGCCCCGGACCGCTGCCTGCACCCGGCCCGGGACCGCGGTCGGCTCCCGGCCCCGGTCCGGGAGTGATCCCGGGCACTTCCGCAAGCCCATCAACAGGTAACCCTTGACATGTATCTCGATACCTCTAGGGTTTCCCTTCAGCAGTTACTTTAACTCTCAATCTTCCATCGGAAGGTCGCGGTCACCATGTCCCAGCTGCAAACCCTCCACAGCGACACCCGCAGCGGCACCACCCACCCCGTCCCCGCCTCCCCGGCGGCGCAGGACGTCGGACTGCTCATGCTCCGCCTCGTCCTGGGCGTGACCATCGCCGCCCACGGCACCCAGAAGCTGTTCGGGTGGTTCGACGGCGGCGGCCTCGACGGCACCGCCCAGTTCTTCGCCGCCAGCGGGTACCCGGCCGCGAGGACGATGGCCTTCGTCGCCGGTTTCATCGAGACCACCGGCGGACTCGCCATCGCCGTAGGGTTCCTGACCCCGCTGGCCGCCGCCGCGGTGGCCGGAGACATGATCAACGCCGTCGGAGTCAAGTGGAACGGCGGCTTCTTCGCCCCGACGGGCGTCGAGTACGAGCTGCTGATCGTCGTGGCCGCACTCGCGGTCGCCGTCGCGGGCCCCGGCAGGATCGCCGTGGACCGCGCCCTGCCCGTCCTGCGCGCACACCGGCTCGCGTACGGGGCGAGCGCGGCGCTCGTCGCCCTGGTGACGTCCGGCGTCTTCCTGCTCCTGCGCTCCTGACCCGCTCGGGGAGCGGCGGACACCCGCCTTCCTGCCCATCGCCCGCGAGGCCCCACCCGCATCCATCCGAACGCACCCGCATCCACCCGCACGAAAGGCGGTTCATCCCGTGGCTCTCTCGACCAACATCAACGCTGCGGCTCCCGACCCGGCCTCCCTCGGCCTCGACGAGGCCTACGGCGCCTTCGTGGGCGGCGAGTTCCGGCCCGTGGGCCCGGACACCTTCGACGCCGTCGCCCCGGCCACCGGCGTACACCTCGCGAAGGTCACCCGGGGTACGGCCGAGGACATCGACGCGGCGGTGGCCGCCGCGCGGGCCGCCTTCCCCGCCTGGAAGGCCCTGTCCTACGAGGAACGGTCCGCCCTGCTCATCCGGTTCGCCGACGCCCTCACCGAGGACGCCGAGCGGCTCGCCGCGATCGACGCCCTGGACATCGGCCGCCGTCTCTTCGAGACCCGGCTGGACTACCGGCTGGCCGCGTCGCAGTACCGCTACTTCGCCGGAGCGGTCCTCACCCACGAGGGCATGGGCCGTCCCATGCCCGGCGGCTACCTGATCGCCAAGCGCGAACCCCACGGCGTCTGCGGCCAGATCATCCCCTGGAACGTGCCCGCCATCATGACCTCGTTCAAGCTGGCTCCCGCGCTCGCCGCGGGCAACACCGTCGTGCTCAAGCCGGACGAGCACGCCTCCCTGTCCACGCTGGAGGTCGCGAAGATCGCCGCCGGCATCTTCCCGCCCGGCGTCGTCAACATCGTCCCCGGCACCGGGGAGGAGGCCGGCGCCGCGCTCACCGCCCACCCGGACGTCGACAAGCTCGCCTTCACCGGCAGCACCGAGGTCGGACGGCTCGTCGGCGCGGCGGCGGCCAAGCGCCTCGTGCCCGCCACCCTGGAACTGGGCGGCAAGAGCCCCAACATCGTCTTCCCCGACATCGACGACGTCGACGCCGTGGTCGACAACATCCTTTTCGGGGGTCTGTGGCACAACGGACAGGCCTGCTTCGGCGGTACCCGGCTGTTCGTGCACGACGCCGTCTACGACCGTCTGGTGCCGCGTCTGCTGGAACAGGCCGAGGCGCTGACCATCGGCGGCCCGTTCGACGAAACCGCCAAGCTGACCTGTCTGGTCTCCGAGAAGCAGGGCCGGCGGGTGCTGGACTACATCGAGACCGGCAGGACGGAGGGCGCCAAGCTCCTCGCCGGCGGCGAGCGGGTCACCGTCCCGGGCAACGAGCACGGCTGGTTCATCCAGCCGACCGTCTTCGAGGCCACCAACGACATGCGCATCGCGCGCGAGGAGATCTTCGGCCCGGTCCTGTGCGTCATCCGCTGGAACGACCTGGACACCCTCGTGCGGGAGGCCAACGACACCGAGTACGGTCTCGCCGCCGGCCTCTACACCAAGGATCTGAAGAACGCCCTGGCGACCGCCGACCGGCTCGACGCGGGCTCCGTCTGGATCAACTCCTATGCCAACCTCGTACCCGGTATGCCCTTCGGCGGGTACAAGAACAGCGGACTCGGCCGCGAGTACTCGCACGAAGCCCTCAACATGTACAGCCAGTTGAAGGCCATCACCGTCCAGTACGAGGTCGGGCCCGCCTGGTTCGCCTGAGCTGCGCCGACCGGGGCCGCCGCTCGACGGCCCGGCGCGACAGCCCCGAGGGTAACTCCGAGGCGCCGGCTGTCACGTGGTGCCGCGCAGTACTCGGGACAGCCCCAGCGCCGCGGTGCGTACGGCCGGTGCGAGCTGGGCGGGGCGGAAGCGGTCGCGCGAGACGGCCACCGAGATCGCCGCCACCGCGACCGCCCCGTCGAAGACCGGCGCCGCGATGCAGCTGACGCCCAGGGTGGCCTCTTCCTCCTCGTACGCCAGCCCGGAGACCTGGGTCTGCTCGACGGCGGTGCGCAGCCGCCGGGGATCCGTGACGGAGTGCGCGGTCATCCTGGGCAGCGGTGCGGCGAGGACCTCGTCCAGCAGCTCGGGACCGGAGAAGGCCAGCAGGGCCTTGCCGACGCCGGTGCAGCCCAGGGGCAGCCGTCCTCCGATGCGGGAGGGCAGCCGAAGCGCGTCGTGACCGTGGATGCGCTCGACGTACACCACCTCGTGCCCTTCCCGTACGCCGAGATGGACCGTCTCGTGCGTCGCCTCGAACAGGTCCTGAAGGAAGGGCAGTGCCGCCTCCCGCAGATCATGCCGGCGCGGGACGCGGGAACCGAGTTCGAAGAGCTTCCCGCCGAGCCGGTAGCGGTCCGCGTCCCGTTCGAGCAGGCCGAGCCGGACCAGATCGCCGCACAGCCGGTACACCGTCGTCTTCGCCATGCCGGTGCCCGCCGCGAGTTCCGTCAAACGGAACTCGGCGGCCTCCGCCCTGAAGCAGTCGAGGATACTTACCGCCTTCTCCAGCATGTTGCCTTGCGCGCTGTTCCGTGTCATGGAACAGATTTTGTCGCACTCCGCAGCATCGCTCTATACCTGACCCACGTCGCCCGGACTCCAGGCCCTGCTGCCGCGACGCCCACCGGCCACACCCGCACGAGGTGAATCCCGATGTCCCACCCCGGACCGCTCCACACCCGACCGCTCCACACCCGACGCCTCCACACCCGACCGTTCCACACCCGACGGTTCAGCACCCGACCGTTCCACCCCTGTGACCTGTCGCCCGTCGTGAACGAGGAGCAGGCATGAGCGCCGCCGAGAACGCCGGACTGCGGGCCGCCGTGGCGAAGGCCGCGGCCGTCCTGGAGGAGGCGGCCGACACGGGTGTGCCCTGTCCCCCGGTGCGCGGTCTGCTGCCCGAGGCGGACGTGCTGACCGCCTACGCGGTGCAGCGCCGCCACGTCGAGCGGGCGCTGGCGCAGGGGAGGCGCCCGGTGGGCCGCAAGATCGGCCTGACCTCGCCCGCCGTCCAGCGTCAACTCGGCGTCGACCAACCCGACTACGGGGTGCTCTTCGCCGACATGGCGGTGCCCGAGGGACAGCCGATCGCGCCGGGGCGGCTGCTCCAGCCGAAGGTGGAGGCGGAGGTCGCGCTGGTGCTGGGCGCGGATCTGCCGCACGGTGACCCCACGGTCGCCGATCTGCTGCGGGCCACCGCGTTCGCGCTTCCCGCGCTGGAGATCGTGGACAGCCGGATCGCGGGCTGGGACATCACGATCGTCGACACCGTGGCCGACAACGCCTCCTGCGGCCTGTTCGTCCTCGGCGGGACCCCGGTCCCCCTCGACCGGGTCGATCTGCGCGCGGTGACCATGACCCTCGGCCGCAACGGCGAGACGGTGTCCACCGGTACGGGCACCGACTGTCTGGGCAGCCCCCTGACCGCGGCCCTCTGGCTGGCCTCGACCCTCGCCGGACTCGGCGACCCGCTGCACGCGGGCGACGTGATCCTCACGGGCGCGCTCGGCCCGATGGCCGTTGCCACCGAGGGCGACTCGTTCACCGCACACATCGAGGGCCTCGGCACGGTGTCGACCGCCTTCACCACCCCGGACACGGAGGGAACCCCGGCATGACCACCAAAGTCGCCGTCATCGGGTCGGGCAACATAGGCACCGACCTGATGATCAAGATCCTGCGGCTCTCCGAGCGACTGGAGATCGCCGCCATGGCCGGCATCGACCCCGCCTCGGACGGCCTCGCCCGCGCCCGGCGGCTGAAGGTCGCCACCACCCACGAGGGCCTCGACGGGCTGGTCGCCCTCGACGAGTTCGCGGACGTCGGGATCGTCTTCGACGCCACGTCGGCCGGCGCCCACCGACGTCACGACGAGGTGCTGCGTGCGCTCGGGCGCCGGGTGGTCGACCTGACCCCCGCCGCGCTCGGTCCGTACGTGGTGCCGCCGGTCAACGGTGACGCCCACCTTGACGCGCCGAACGTCAACATGGTCACTTGCGGCGGCCAGGCCACCATCCCCGTCGTGGCCGCCGTCGCCGCGGTGACGCCCGTGCACTACGGGGAGATCGTCGCCTCCATCTCCTCACGCTCCGCCGGGCCCGGTACCCGCGCCAACATCGACGAGTTCACCGAGACCACCGCGTCCGCGATCGAGAAGGTCGGCGGCGCCGGGCGCGGCAAGGCCGTCATCGTCCTCAACCCCGCTGAGCCGCCCCTGATCATGCGGGACACCGTGCACTGCCTCGTCGGCGACTGCGACGACGCGGCAGTGACCGCCTCCGTGGAGGAGATGGTGGGCCGGGTCCAGGCGTACGTGCCCGGCTACCGCCTCAAGCAGCGGGTCCAGTTCGAACGGGTCGCCGTGGACGACCCGTTGCGCTCCCTGCTGCCGGTCTCGCACGCGGGCGCGGCGACGAAGGTGTCGGTCTTCCTCGAAGTGGAGGGCGCCGCCCACTACCTGCCCGCCTACGCCGGAAACCTCGACATCATGACGTCGGCCGCGCTCCGTACCGCGGAACGCATCGCCGCCCACCGCGCCACGGAGGTGGCTTCCCGATGACCCGTGTGTACGTCCAGGACGTGACCCTGCGGGACGGCATGCACGCCGTCCGCCACCGCTACACCGTCGACCAGGCCCGTACCGTCGCGTCCGCGCTGGACGCCGCAGGTGTCGCGGCGATCGAGATCGCGCACGGGGACGGGCTCTCCGGCTCCAGCATCACGTACGGCGTCGGCGCCCACACCGACTGGGAGTGGATCGAGGCCGTCTGCGGTGCCGTCGAGAACGCGGTCCCGACCACCCTGCTCCTGCCGGGCATCGGCACCCTGCACGACCTGCGCCAGGCGCACGCGCTCGGAGTCCGGTCGGTACGTGTGGCGACACACTGCACCGAGGCCGACATCTCCGCCCAGCACATCGCCGCGGCCCGGGAACTGGGCATGGACGTGGCGGGGTTCCTGATGATGTCCCACCTGGCCGAACCCGCCGAACTCGCCCGCCAGGCACGGCTGATGGAGTCCTACGGCGCCCACTGCGTCTACGTCACCGACTCCGGCGGCCGGCTCACCATGGACGGCGTACGCGACCGGGTCCGCGCCTACCGCGACGCCCTGTCCCCGCAGACCGAGGTCGGCATACACGCCCATCACAACCTCGCCCTGGGGGTGGCCAACTCGGTGGTCGCCGTGGAGAACGGCGTGACCCGTGTCGACGCCTCCCTCGCCGGCCAGGGGGCCGGGGCGGGCAACTGTCCGCTGGAGGCGTTCATCGCGGTCGCCGACCTCATGGCCTGGGAGCACGGATGCGACCTGTTTCCGCTCATGGACGCCGCCGACGACCTCGTACGGCCCCTCCAGGACCGCGAGGTCCGCGTCGACCGTGAGACCCTCACCCTCGGCTACGCCGGGGTCTACTCCAGCTTCCTGCGGCACGCCGAGGCCGCGTCGCAGCGGTTCGGTGTCGACACCCGCACGATCCTCGTCGAGGTCGGCCGACGGGGCCTGGTCGGCGGCCAGGAGGACATGATCACCGACATCGCCCTGGACCTGGGCACGCGGGACGGGAGCGGCGTGCCGGCGTAGGGCGGGGGCGCTCCGACCGGGAGAACACCACCCGAGTCGGTGCGCCGCCGGTACGACGCCTGTCGAAGAAGAGCCGATGTGGTGGGCATGCTCCGAACAACTGCGGGCAAGCGGAAAGTGCAGGTCAAATCCCCGGCCTGGTCACAGAAGTCCGATCCTGGAGGTGGCTCCGCCATGCGTACGAAGGTGTTGCAGCGGTTTCCCGCCGGAGCTCCGCGCGGCTCGTGGCCGGCGGAGGAGTACGCGGCCAAGTGCCGCGCGCACGGTGAGTCGGCGACCGTGGTGATGGACCTGGATGCGGACGCCTTCCTCGTCGTGATCCCGTCACGCGACGAGGACTGAGCCCGCGTCAGCCTGGTGGGCGGCTGGGTTGTGCTTGCTGCTTCTGCCCGGCGGCCCGCCGGCCCGCCGGCCCGCTCAAACCCGCGCTCGGAGCATTGGCGGGTGGCGGAGTGGCGCATGAACGCGGACGTGCGATCCCGGGCGCTGTTGTCCCGCCGTGGATCCGCCGTCGGGAGTGGGCAGTGTGCCTCCAGCGCAGTCTGTGAGGAGGCCTGTCGTGGCCAGTGAGTTCCAGCGGGCGAAAGCCCGGGCGATGTTCGACGTGCTCGACGTGGACAGCAGCGGTTTTCTGGAAGAGGACGATTTCCGGCAGTTGTCCGAGCGATGGCTCCGGTTGCCGCGGGTGGCTGCCGAGCCCGAACTGGCCGCCCGCGTCCAGGGGGTGATCCTGGGGTGGTGGCAGCAGCTGTCGACTGTCGGCGTGCGCCCCGACCGCATAGACATCGACGAGCTGATGGCCATGGTCGACCGGCTGCCGACCATGGCCGACGCGGTGGCGGCGACGGCGGACGCCGTCTTCGACGCGATCGACGAGAACGGGGACGGCCGGATCTCCCGCGCGGAGCACCAGCAGCTCATAGACATCTGGCACGGCCGTGCCATCGCCACCGGCGAGGTCTTCGACCGGCTCGACCAGGACGGCGACGGCTACCTGGGTCGGCCCGAATTCGCCGTGCTGTGGACGCAGTTCTGGATCAGCGACGATCCCGTCGAGCCGGGCAACCTCATGTGCGGGCCCGTGGCCGGGTTCAGCACCCGCTGAACTGTCGACGCGCCCAGCGGGCCCCGGCGGGAAGGGCCCGAAAATCACGTGCCTCGGCCGCCGCGCGGTCCCTAGGCTCCTGCCATGGACAACGCCTGGGCTGAGGGTCTCGTCAACGTCGTGGACGTGGAGGCGACCTGCTGGTCCGGCTCCCCGCCGCCCGGCGAGGTCAGCGAGATCATCGAGATCGGGCTGGCCGTCATCGACGTGCGGGCCGGCGAGCGCGTGGCCCGGCACCGCGTCCTGGTGCGGCCCGTCCGGTCCTCGGTCAGCGGGTTCTGTACGGAACTGACCGGCCTCACACCGCACGAGGTCGACCAGGGCGTCACCTTCGCCGAGGCGTGCCGGCTCCTGGCGGCCGAACACCGGGCAGGCGCCCGGCCCTGGGTCAGCTGGGGCGACTACGACCGCCACCAGTTCACCCGCCAGTGCCGGGCGACCAGGACCCCGTACCCCTTCGGCCGTCACCACACCAACGCCAAGGCCGTCTTCACCGAGGCGTACGGCCTGCGCAAACGCCCCGGCATGGCACGGGCCCTGGAGATCGCCGGGCTGCCCCTGGAGGGCCACCACCACCGCGGCGTCGACGACGCCTGGAACATCGCGGCGCTCGTACTACGCCTCCACAACAGAGGCGCCTGGCCGACCACCGCCGAACATCCCGCCTGACGCGGCGTATCGCCACGGGGTCTTCCCGGTGCCGGCGGGCCGCCCAGGAGGACTGTCAGGGGTCGAGGTCGCCCAGGAGGTGCCGCGTAGCGGTGTGGTGGCACCGAGGTCTCGCTCACGCGTCGTCGGACGACGTCCCGGGGTCGAGGAGGCGTTGGCCTTCGCGGGCCCATGCGGCGCGTGTTCTGGCGACTGCGGCGAGGCCTTCGAAGACATGGGCCTTGATTCGGGCGATGTGCTCGTGGTCCGCGGGATCGCGGCGCGACAGTCGTTCCACCAGCAGCGGCGTCTCCTGCCGCAGGAGTCGGTCGCGGTGTGCCTCGGCTTCCGCCGCAGCCGCGTCCTGTTCGTTGATGAACTGCTCCAGCACCTCGTTCGCCCGGTCCGGTTCGATCATGTCGAAGTGGAGGGCCTGGAGAAGGAGCGGATCGCGTACGGGCTGTGCCCTGGGCGGAGTGCCGAGCCAGTCCCGGAGTTCGTCCAGGCCCTTGTCCGTGACGGAATAGACGGTGCGGGTCAGCCGGGGCCCCCGCTGCTCGTCGTCACCGGTGATGAACCCGGCCTGCTCCATCCGCCGCAGGGTGGGATAGATCTGGCTCTGGGGGGCTGCCCAGATGTAGCCGGAGGAGCCGTCGAAGAACCGGACAAGGTCGTATCCGCTCATCGGGCGTGCCTCCAGCACCCCCAGAAGTGCGTGCTGAAGCGACATGGTCAAAATCCTATCCCGGCCGGCCCTCCGACCTGAGGGACGGTCAGCGGCGCGTGCCCAGGCACAAGGGTCTGGGCACGGTACGGAGCGCCACCGAGGGAACTCGCCTCCTGTCCGGGGGCGGAACTACGAGGCGCTCTCCTTGACCGCGACGGCGTCCGCGCGCTCCCGGCGGGAGGACCGCTCGGCGGCCAGGGAGGGGGACTGGGGGACGAAACCCGCGGCGGCCAGTCCGATCACGGCGACCGCGGCAAAGAGGTAGAAGTTCCACTGCCAGGCGGCGCCGGAGTCGATGATCAGTCCGCCGATCGTCGGTCCCAGCACGGCACCGAGGCGTCCGACGCCCAGTGCCCAGCCGATCCCCGTGGAACGGGCGGCGGCGGGGTAGTAACGGGTGACGTAGGCGTTGATGAGGTTCTGGGTACCGATCGTGCCGTGGCCCGCCACGGCCAGGAGCAGGTAGATGGCCCAGGTGGACGGCCGCGTGGCCAGCAGCACGATGCTGACGGCGCCGAGAAGGAAGGACACGGCGACCACGGG
This sequence comes from Streptomyces sp. NPDC088387, assembly GCF_044753385.1. Taxonomy (NCBI): domain Bacteria; kingdom Bacillati; phylum Actinomycetota; class Actinomycetes; order Kitasatosporales; family Streptomycetaceae; genus Streptomyces; species Streptomyces sp. NPDC088387. Next base: position 235,971 of record NZ_JBIVNC010000013.1, on the reverse strand, counting down.
CTTGGACCCGATGCGGTCGGCGGCGCGGCCCCCGACGACGGATCCGACGATCGAGCCGAGGTTGAACACCAGCAGGAACGTCAGCGCGGACCCCAGCGGGAACTGCGCCGCCCGCATGATCTGCGGAAGCCAGGTGTTGAGACCGTAGACGGTCAGCAGGGCGCAGAAGCACATCACCCACAGGAGCGCCGTGCCGGTGCGGTGGCCCTCGGTCACGAGTTCCCGGACACCGCCGTACCACCGCCGTGTGTCCTCCCTGACCTGCGGTTCCGGAAGGGGAACCCCGAGGCGGTGGGCGAGCGCCAGCGCCTCGTCGCGCCGGCCGCGCAGGACGAGGTACTCGAGGGATTCGGGCAGCCACCGGTACGCGAGAGGGAGCACCACGACCAGGGGGGCCGCGCCGATGAGGTACATGACGCGCCAGCCCGCGCCGGGTATGACGGGGATGGCGAGGGCCGCGGCGAGGATGCCGCCGACCGCGTAGCCGGACTGCATCACGGCGTAGGTGAGATTGCGCCGCGCGGGTGGGGCGTACTCGATGACAAGTGCAGCGGCCGTCGGCATCAGACCGCCAAGGCCCAGACCGCCGAGCAGCCGGAAGGCTCCGAACCACCCGGGCGACGGGGCCATCGCGCACAGCACCATCGACACGGAGAACCAGGCCACGCTCAGGAGCAGCATCTTCCGGCGGCCGAGGATGTCGGTGAGCGTACCGACGAGCAGAGCGCCGATCAGCATGCCCACGAGCGCCAGACTCGCCAGGGTGCCGGCCTCCGCCGGGCTGATGTTCCACTCGTCGAGCAGCGAGGGCACGGTGGTGCCGAAGACCACGAGGTCGTAGCCGTCGAAGGTGATGGAAAGGCCGCAGAGGGCGACGATCACCCACAGGCTCTGTCTTGACGGTGCGGTTCCGGTCACGGCGAAGTCCTTTCGCGGGCACTGCGGGAACGGCGCAAAGATGCAGGCAGTGTTTACCTGTATTTCTATACACGTCAAGGGATTGACATCATGTATCTAGATACAGGTATCGTCAGTCAACCCTTCGGCGACAAGGTCGTGAGATGACTGAGGAAACCACTACCGAGCAGCACATGTCCCGGCGAGGAGCGCTGGCGGCGCTGGGCGGCGCGGGTGTGTCGGCCCTGGCGGCCGGCCTCACCGTGCCGACGTCCGCGGCGGCAGCACCGCGGGACGCGGACCTCGTCCTCGTCAACGGCCGCGTCACCACGCTCGACCGGAGCAAGCCCTCGGCGACCGGACTCGCGGTGCGCGACGGCCGCGTCATCGCGGTGGGCGGCGACACTTCGGTACGCCGGTTCGCCGGACGCGACACGCGGGTGATCGATCTCCACGGCCGACGCGTGATCCCCGGCCTCAACGACTCCCACACCCACCTGATCCGTGAAGGCCTCGTCTACACGAGCGAGTTGTCCCTCACCGGAGTCACCTCGGTGGCCGACGCGCTGCGGCTCATCAAGTTCCAGGCCGACCGTACCCCCGCGCCGCAGTGGATCCGCGTCATCGGCGGCTTCACCAAATGGCAGTTCCACGAGAAGCGCCTGCCGACGCTCGCCGAACTCAACGCCGCCGTCCCCGACAAGCCTCTCCTGATGCTGCATTTGTACGACCGTGCGCTGCTGAACCAGACCGCCGTACGGCTCCTCGGCATCACCCGTGACACCCCGGTCCCACCCGGAAGCCAGATCGAGTGGGACGCTGCGGGCAACCCCACCGGGCTGCTCGTGGCCAAGCCCGATCCCCTGTTGCTGAACAGCACGCTCGCCAAGCTGCCCGTGCTGGACCCGGAGACCCAACTCCTGTCGACCAGGCTCTACATGCGGCACCTCAACGTGCGGGGCGTCACCAGCATCACGGACGCGGCAGGTGGTGGAACCCTCTTCCCCGACCACTACAGCGTCGTCAACCGTCTGCACGCGCAGGACGAACTCACCGTCCGCATCAACTACCACGTGTTCCCCCGCACCCGGGGCAACGAGCTACAGGACTTCCGGCAGTTCGTGACGACCGCCAAACCCGGCGGCGACGACTTCCTGCGCCTCGGCGGCGCGGGCGAAGTGGTGCTGTTCTCCGCGGTCGACTTCGAGGACTTCGAGGAGCCGAGGCCGACACTGCCGTCCACCATGGACGCCCAACTCCGTGACATCCTCGCGCTGTTCGCCGAGCACGAATGGCCCTTCCGGCTGCACGCGACCTACGACGAGTCCGCCACCCGCCTCCTGGACGTCATCGAGCAGGTCCACGGACCCGGCGGGCCCCGCACCGGCTTCATCATCGACCACGCCGAGACCATCACCGACAGGACGATCGACCGGATCGCGGGCCTGGGTGGAAAGGCGGCGATCCAGCACCGTATGGCGTTCCAGGGCGAGACCTTCCGGCAGCGCTACGGCGCCCGCGCGACCGCCCACACACCTCCCGTCCGCCGTCTGCTGCGCAGCGGGATTCCTGTCGGCCTCGGCACCGACGCGACACGCGTGGCCAGCGACAACGTCTGGACCGCCCTGTACTGGATCACCACCGGCCGCACGCTGGGCGGCACCCGCATCTACCACGCCGACAACACACTGGACCGTCTGGAGGCACTTCGACTCCTCACCCGGGGCAGTGCGGCGCTCTCCGGCGAAAGCGGTCACAAGGGGACCCTGGCCCCCGGAGCCCTCGCCGACCTCGCCGTCCTCACGGAGGACTACCTCACGGTGCCGGACACCCGCATCCCCGGCATCGAGTCCGTCCTCACCGTCGTGGACGGACGCATCGTGCACGGCGCGGCGGAGTTCAGCGCACTCGCTCCCCCGCTACCGGCCGTGCAGCCGTCCTACTCACCCCTGCTGACCGGCGCCAACCGGCTCTGAGCCCGGACCGATCAGAGCCGGGTCCGGGGCCGGCCCGGCGAGGGAATGCCCTGCCGCGCCATCTCCGCTATGCGTCACCGAAGTTCAGTACGAAGCGCCGCTGCCAGGGGGTCTCCACGGCTCGGTGATGGTAGTGGCGGCGTACGAACTCCACGGCCTGGTCCGGCGGGAGGCCATCGAGAACGGCCATACAGGCCAAGGCAGTTCCGGTCCGCCCTCGCCCGCCTCCGCACGCGACCTCTACTCGTTCGTCCCCGGCACGGGCCAACGCCTCCCGCAGGGCATCCCGCGCCTGCGGGCGGTCCTTGGGGAGGCGGAAGTCGGGCCACCGGAGCCAACGGGACTCCCACTCGGTCGCCGGCGGCTGCTTCCCCAGCAAGTAGACCCCGAACGACGGCAACGGCCCTGACGGCAGAGGGTGTCGCAGACCCCGGCCACGCACGAGTACACCCGAAGGCAACTCCATGATCCCGTCCGTCGGACTCCACTTCTCACTCATGTGAGCAGCCTATGCCGTCACCGATCCCTCACACCGGGACTCGCGGTCACCTGCGGCTCCACTCCCGCGCCAGCAGTTCGTAGGACCTGACCCGCTCGGCGTGGTCGTGGGTGATGGTGGTGATGAGCAACTCGTCCGCGCCGGTGGCCTCCTGGAGCTGCGCCAGGCGGTCGGCCACCCGGCCCGGTGAGCCGACGAACTGCGTGTCCAGGCGGTCCCTCACCAGCTCCGTGTCCTCGTCCGTCCACTCAAGTGCCCTGGCCTGTTCCGGTGTCGGGAACTCGATGGCACCCTCGGCGGTCCGGATGCTGCGGACCCAGGCCGCGTAGCCGGTGGCGAGTTCACGGGCCGTCTCGTCGTCCTCCGCGACGACCACGTCCGCCGAGACGCTGACGTAGGGCTTGTCGAGAATGTCGGAGGGCTGGAAGAAGGCCCGGTAGCCGTCCACCGCCTCCAGGACCGTGCCGGGACTGACGTGGTAGTTCGCGGCGAACCGCAGGCCCCGCGCGCCCGCGACCTCGGCACTCTGGCCGCCGCTGGTGCCGAGGATCCACACCTCGACGTCGGCGCCCTCGCCCGGCACGACATGTGCCTCGACGCCGTCAGCGGAGCGGTAGGTGCCGGCCAGCAGAGCGAGGATGTCGTCGACCTGCTCGGCGTAGTCCTGTGACTCGGCACCGGGCAGCAGGAGCAGTCTGCGTTGCAGGGCGATCCGGGGTGAGCCGAGGAGACGGGCGAAGGAGAAGGGGGTGGGATCAGGAGGCCGTTCGGGGCCCTGCCGTCCACGACGGGGGTGGCACCGGGAGGTGTCGCCGCCGGTTGTACCGGCAGGCGGCCACCCGAGCGGCCCAGGCCCAGGTCGAAGCGGCCGGGATGCAGGGCGTCGATCAGGCCGAACTCCTCGACCGTGCTCAGCGCCGTGCGGTGGCCGAGCTGCACGGCGCCGGAACCGAGCCGGATGGTGGAGGTGGCGGAAGCGGTCAGCGCGAGGACGACCGCGGGGGACGTACCCGCGACGCCTGGGTTCAGATGGTGCTCGGCGAACCAGTAGCGGGCGTATCCGAAGCGCTCGGCCTGCTGTGCCAGATGGATGGAGTTGCGCAGGGCGTCGGCGGCCGTCGAACCGGACGGTATCGGCACCAGATCGAGGACGCCGAGGGGGATGTCAGACACGGGCGGGCTCCTCGTCGGCAGGCAGCACCGGCGCCCAGGCGAAGGGCGGGGCCGGGATCTCGCGACGCAGTACAGGGGCGACCTCGGACTGGAAGAGCGTGAGCGAGTCGCGATGCTGAGCATCCGTCAACCCGCTCGCGTCCGCGTGCAGATGCAGCACGCTGTGCCCGAACTGCTCGTGGTACCGGTGCACCTTCTCTACGATCTGCTGCGGGCTGCCGATCAGGGCGGAGCTGCGCTCGACGAAGTCCTCCAAGGTCTCGAAGACGACCGGCAGGCCGAACTGCCGCTGGAACGCGAGCGTCGCCTCGAAGATCGGCCGGTACACCTTGAGCGCCTCCTGGGAGGTGGGCGTCACGAGCAGTCCGGCCGTGCCGGCACCGATCGCGATGTCCGCCGGATCATGGCGGTAGTGCTCCCAGCGTTCGCGGTAGTGGCGGATCAACTCGGCGTACGGCTCGATGGGATGGGTGACGTTCGCCGAGAACAGCGGGTCGCCGTAGCGGGCGGCCAGGTCCACCGACTCCTTGCTGGTGGCACTGCCGTGCCAGACGCGGACGGGCCGCTGGTACGGCCTCGGCCACACCTCGGCGTCACTCAGTTCCGGCCGGAACCTGGTCTTGGCGCTCACCTTGTCCTGCCGCCAGATCTGCCGGAACACCTCGTAGCTCTCGGCGTTGCGGTCCCACTGGTCCTCGGGGGTGACATGGAACAGCTCGCGCTGGGCGGTTCCGTTGCCCTTGCCGATGATCAGGTCCAGGCGTCCGCCCGAGAGATGGTCGAGGGTCGCGTAGTCCTCGTAGGCACGCACCGGGTCCAGAAGGCTGAGGGTGGTCACGGCCGTGAAGAGCCGGATGCGTCGGGTCAGTGCCGCGACATGACTGAGGACGACGGTCGGCGCGGAGGAGATGAACGGGCGCTCGTGCCGCTCCCCCACACCGAAGCCGTCGAAGCCCAGCTCCTCAGCGAGCAGGGCGTTTTCGAGGACCTCGCGGAAGCGGGCATGGGTTGACTTCTGCACACCCGTGATCGGGTCCGGGCGGTGCACGATCAGGGTGATGGCGAGGAACTTCACGAGGCCACCCGCTCACCCCGCGCGTCGGCAGGCGCCTCGGCGAGTTGCGAGGGCCGCTGGGGCTGCGGCTGCGGCTGCGGCTGCGGCTGCGGCTGCGGCTGCGGCTGCGGCTGCGGTGAAGCGGACCAGGCAGGAGGTACTGAGGCCACGACGGGGTGCCTTCCTGTTCGACTGTATGAGATCGCCGGCCCGCGCTCAGGGAGGTGTCCGATGTGCCGCGCCGCCGCCCCTCGCGCCATGGTGCGCATCCGGTCGCGCCTCACAGCGCCGCTGCTCCGTGGTCCGCTCCTGGCGCGCGCACCTGGAGGATCCTCGTCCGGCGTCGCAAGGTGAAGCCGATCGACTCGTACAGCCGGATCGCCTGTGTGTTGGTTGCGGAGGCGTGCAGGAGTGGGGTGTCCCCGCGTTCGCGGATGCCCGCGGCGACGGCGCGTACCAGTCGGCCGGCCAGTCCGCGGCCGCGGTGTGCCGGGTCGGTGCAGACGGCGCTGATCTCCGTCCAGCCGGGCAGTCTCAGCCGCTCACCGGCCATGGCGATGAGCCGGCCCTCGTCACGGATGCCGAGATATGTGCCGAGTTCGACGGTCCGCCTGAGGAAGGGTCCCGGTCTGGTGCGGGCGACGAGGTCCAGAATCTCCGGCACGTCGTCGGGCCCGAGCGGCACCGCCTCCGGAGCATGCTCGGCCCGCACCCCGGTGTCGACCAGTTGGACACCCTCGCCGCCGCCGACGACCTCCCAGCCGGCGGGGACGCGTTCAACACCCTTGAGCTTCACGGTACTTCCGGACTCAACCAGCGTGCGCAGGTCGGTCCACGCGGCGGGATCCGCCGGGTCGGCGAGGGCGGCGAACGCATAGACGTCGGCCGGATAGCGGGCGGCCAGACCCACCCGTTCCGCGATGTGAGCGTGCGGTCCGGCCAGCGCGGCCCAGACCGCGTTGTCCAGCAGGTGCGTACTCGGGTCGGGCGGGGTTTCGCCACACGCGACACCGGTCGGACGGACCGGGGAGGCACAGTCCGAGACGAACGAGGACGGCATGGGAGCGACGTTCGGCATCACAGAACGCCTTCACTGAACAGGCGGTGCTGAGGGTTCACCCCACCATGTCTAGCAGGCAGTTGAGCGATTAATCATTGCAGATGCATGAAATCCCGTCCGCCGTGACGGCCGGCGCGGGGTGAGGCCGGGACACGAGAGGTCCGGGCAGGACCTGCGGCCTGTGTGTGAACGGCACGCGTGTGACTCTCCGTCTCCGGCCTCACTCCGGCGCCTTCACCGTAGGAGTACTGCGGGCGTCGGACTTTGTCGTCCGTGCAGGGAACTGTGTCGGTCGCGTCCGGCTTCGGCTCGGCGCCGCCGCGTCGGGCGAGCGGGCCTCGACCGTGTGGCCGGCGTTCCTTGTGGGGCGAACGACCGGCACACTCGGCGGCCGGGCCGGGCTACCGTCCATGCTGTCGGGAACCGTCCGAGGGGGATCTTGTGGGGGAACGGGTCGCGGTACTGCGGGGCCGGCTCTGTGACCGGCGTGGACGAAGGTCCGCGTGATGAGCCCGGTCCTGGATACCACGTACATACGGCCGCGGGACCGGGAGGAAGTGATCCGGAACGCGGTGTGGCAGTCCATGGTGGCCGTCGACATCGACCACCGCCCCGCGGCGGAGGACATCTCCGTTCGTATAGGGCTCGGCTCGGTGGGGCCCATCAGGATCTGTTCGGCGCAGGCGACCGCGGTCACGCTACGTCGCACGGAGCGGCTGGCCCGGGAGGACGAAGAGCCGGCCGTCACCCTCGGTGTGCAGATGACGGGCAGCAGTGTGGTGGTGCAGAACGGTCGCGAATGCCTGCTGGGGCCGGGTGACTTGGCCGTCCACGAATCGATCGCTCCCTACACGCTTCTCTACGACGAGGGAGTCGACTACCGCTTCATCCGTTTCCCCCGCGCCGCACTCGCGCTCCCCGACCAGCTCCTGCGGGACACCACCGCGGTCGCCATGGGAGCCGACAACCCCGTCGCGCGCCTCGCCTTCACCTACTTCTCCCAACTCGCCGTCAGCGACGAGTTGCACGAGGGTGTGCACGCGGACGCCGTGGTGGCACCAAGCGTCGAACTCCTGCGGGCCGTCCTGACGACCCAGCACGGCAACTCCCGCCTGGCCAAAGCCCCGCTGGAAGCCACACTCAGCCTGCGGATCACTCAGTACATACGTGAGCATCTGGCTGATCACGATCTGTCCGCGGCACGGATAGCCGCCGCGCACGACATCTCCGTACGCCATCTCTACACCGTGCTGTCCCGGTCGGGCATCAGCCTCGGAGACTGGATCCGCACCCGCCGCCTGGCCGAATGCAGACGAGAGCTGGCCGGCCCGAGAGGCCGGCTGCGGACCGTCGCGGCGATAGGCCGCAGTTGGGGCTTCGTCGACGCGACCCACTTCAGCAAGGTGTTCAAACAGGCCTACGGAATCTCCCCCAGGGCCTGGCGCGACCAGAACCGGCCCCGCACCTCCGCGTAATGCCCGCCGGGCGGCCGGGCCCGCGTGAGAAGGCCCGCGAGCCTGGGCGGCTCATGCCCCGGTGAGGCGCACCGCGAAGGTCAGGTGTGTCACCCGTGACGACGGCTCCGAGCGGATCGGCTCCAGCGTGATCCTGGACGCGTCCACGCCGGCGAACAGGCGGGTGCCCGCGCCGAGAAGCACCGGGGCCAGCGTGATCGAGAACTCGTCGACCAGGCCGGCGTTCAGGTGCTCCAGGATCGTCGTACCGCCGCCCGCGATGCGGACGTCTCGGCCGGCGGCGGCATCGCGGGCCAGGTCGAGGGCGTGCTCGATGCCGTCGTTGACGAAGTGGAACGTGGTGCCGCCGGGCCGCTCCCACGGGTCGCGCTTGGTGTGCGTCACGACGAAGACCGGAGTGTGGAAGGGCGCCTCCTGCGGCCATGCCTGCTCGCCGAGGTCAAACATACGTTTGCCCATGACGCTCGCGCCGGTGCGCTCGAACGTCTCCCGCGCGATGTCGTCGTCCCGACCCTCCTCGCCGCCCTCACCCAGCTTCAGGTTCTCCCGGGTGAACCGCAGCGGGAACTGCCACTGCTGTAGCGCCGCCCACTGCGCCGTCCAGCGCCGGACGTCCGGATCGTCCTGTCTGGCGGGGGTGAGGAGTCCGTCCTCGACGGGGACGGGTTCGGGTGCGATGAAGCCGTCCAGCGACATCGTCACGCTGAAGAACACCTTCCCGGCCATCAGTCCTGCGCCTCCTCGCGCGCGAGGCCGGTGACGTAGGCCGCCAGGTTGCTCAGTGTCTGCCTGCCGCCCTCGATGGCGTGGTACTTCTCGACCGCCTGGTCGCGCAGTTCCCTGGTGGGGAACACCGTGCGCATCACGATCCGGGTCGCCGCGCCGTCCGGCTCGAAGGTCAGGACCGACTCGAAGGCGTTCGGGTCGTCGCGGGACTCACCGTGCAGCAGCGTGATCAGCTCCGGCGGGGCGATCCGCACCCAGCGGATCCACTCGGAGTAGTCGGTCCCGTCCGGGCCGTGCAGTACGAAGTCCCACTCCCCGCCCTCGCGGAACTCGAAGGACCGCGTAGTGGTGCTGAACCCCTCCGGACCCCACCATCGCGACAGATGCCGGACCTCGGTGAACGCCTCGAACACCAGCTCCCGCGGGGCGTCGATGCGTCGCGAGATCACGATCTCCCGGTCGGCCGTGTCTGCGTCCGTGTCCGTGTCCGTCAGCGGCTCCGGCTCCAGCTCCGGCTCCACCCGCGGTTCCCACCTTGCGCCTGTCATCGCTCATTCCTCCTGCTGTGTCTGCTTGAGGTCCTGCACGTAGGTGTCCAGCCGGTCGAAGCTCTCGTTCCAGAACCGCTCGAATCCGCCGACCCACTCATGGATCGGCCGCAGCCCGCGCGCGTCCAGGCCGTAGAGGCGCTGTTTGCCCGCCTCGCGGACCTGCACCAGACCCACTTCCCGGAGCACCCGCAGATGCTTGGACGCCTGCGGCTGGCTCATCCCCAGCTCCTGGGCCAGGTCGGTCACCGGCCGCTCACCCGCCCGCAGCAGCGCCAGGATGTCCCGGCGCTGTGGCTCGGCGATCGCGTTGAACGCGTCCGAGGTCGTCGCTGCTCGTGCCATGCCGGCCATCATATTCCCATATAGGCATGCGTCAAGGAGCGTGAGGATCCGCCGTCTCAACGGTCCTGCGCGGGCACGTGGGCCAGGCCCGTGTCGCACATGATGCGGTCGACCGTCTCGTGCAGGGCGCTGCCGGCGTCGATGACGGTCTCGCTGCCGTCGGGCAGGAGGTCGCGCGGCCGGTACCACTCGCGCAGTCGGGTCTCGTCGACGTCCTCGGCGATCGGCTTGGTGGCGTGCCGGAGGAGGGTTTCCTCGAACGGCACGTCCAGGTAGTAGCCGTGTGTCGGACCACGGTGGTCGGCGCGCAGCCGCGTGAGCACCGCGCCGTAGTGGTCGGCGTAGAGGATGCCTTCGATCACGACGTGGTAGCCGGCGTCGAGTGCGTAGCGGGCTGTCAGATCGACCAGGCCGATGTTCGCCGCTCCCGGCCGGTCCCGCTCGCGGAGCACGGTACGGCGGAGGTTGTCCTGTCCGACCAGGGCGAGACCACGGCCGAACTCCTCGCGGAGCCCGGCCGCTACCGAGGACTTGCCGGAGGCGCTGTTGCCGCGTAGGACGACCAGCCGGGTTTCCCTGTTGCCCACCATCACGAGCCGTACGCTACCGACGGCGGGCGCAGCCGTGGCGGGTGTCCTCAGCCCCCGGCGAGACGCGGATCCAAGTGGACCGGGTGATCGGTCACTGTTTCCTGGCGTCCCACGGCCCGGCGGCGAACGTGCGTAGCAGTACGACCAGGGCTGCCGCGAGTCGCCAGTCCAGGCCCGGCGCGTGCACATGCAGCTTGCTGCCGCGGGATCTGAACTCCATCGGGACCTCGCCACCCGCGCGCCACCTGATGCGCCGGGGGCCTCGCGCGACACCGCCCTCGTTTCCGGGGGAACTGTCAAGAACGGTGAAGACGAGGATCAGCACCTGCAAGGGCAACGACAGCCACCACAGGCACCACCAGACGATCCGGCCCTTGAAGCCCACGGCATCGAGGCCGCCGGGCTGCGTCACGGTCCAGCGGGTACGCAGCCCCCTGCCACGGAGCGCCTTCTCCCGTACGAGCGTGCCGATGGGCTCGCCGTGCGCGCCGAGTACCTGAAACGTCGCGACACCGCCGGCGGCCGACAGGGTCACCAGGGTGGCCACCCGCTCCCGGCGGTTGTCGTCGGCCCACAGGACGAAGGAACGGGCGCCACTGCCGCGCGCCGCGAGGTACGCGGGAATGCCGCCCGGAGGCAGCTCCCGCTCGACGTACGCGACCGCCCGGACCGGTCCTGATCCTTCGGAGAAGGCGACCCAGTCCTTGACCGGCTCCTTCGCACCGCCATGGACTCTCGCCCGGGAGACCTTCATGGTCAGTACATTGCTCACCCGGCATACTCCTTCGTACTCGGGCAGGCACGACGCCAGTGACACCTGCCCCACAACTGTCATATCTTCCGCGCCGGTTGAGACCGCCCGACGGTGTTCAGTCGGTGCCGGCGCTGGTGACCTTGACGGCGGTACCGAGGTTCGGTGCCGCGCTTCTGGCGAGTTCGCCGGCGTGGTTCTGATCCGCGCCCTCCGCCACGACGATGTCCACCGCCGACCCGTGGAGGGCATCGCGTCGCAGTGAGGCGCGGGCGACCGGGTACTGGGCCAGCACCGCCTCGTACGCGGCGATCGCCTCGGTGGGGAAGGCGTCGTTGAAGTCGGTCTCCACGAAGAGCCCCCCTGTGACCCGCAGGACCATCACGCCCGAGAGTGGCCGGTGCCGGTCGCCCTCGGCGTACATGTCCTTGAACACCGCCAGCGCGCCGGTGGCATCGACCGCGGTGACGTCGATACGCCAGCGGTCTGTTGCCTTTTTCGAACGTGCGTCGTTGATGTCGGCGGCCACCACCCGGTCGTCGGCCGTCAGTGACCGCCACAGCGTGAGGACCTCCCCGGTACGCGCCTTGTCCGCGACAACGGTGAAGGTGACGCCGTCCGCCGTGATCCGACCGGTGATCTTGTCGTGGCGGGTGACGTACTCCCGCATCTCGCCGACCAGTTCGGTCACACGGTTGGCCGGAGTACCGTCCTTGAGGGTCAGCGTGCCGGTCGACGTGCCCGCGAAGGGCAGGGTGTTGTTCTTGGTGGTGTCGACTTGGGTCACGTCCGGCGTACCGGCCCAGTCCTCCTCGAAACCCGCCGCGAGTGCCGTGCCCTTGTCGATGGCGCAGCCGCTCAAGGTCGGCAGGCTCATTACGAACGCGATGATCAGTACCGGCCACCGCGGGGCGCTTCTTCTCAGTGTCGTCTCCTTGAAAGCGGATGCGCGCGCCGGGACCTGTCAGCTCTGCCGTGGCCGACCGTTGTGGCGCAGCCGGAGCCGACGCCGGGGGTGCGAGCGCAGCACCGGATGCAGGTTCCAGCCCAGCTCAGAGGCGACGCGCAGGACGTGACCGGCGCCCACCCCCGGAAGTAGTGGGCCCCGAGGTCCAGGTCGCGCTGGTATTCGCGATCGTAGCGAGAGGTCTCCACTCGCCGGGTCTGCTTCTCGACGCGCCGGTCCACGCGCGCCCGGTAGTAGGCCGTGTCGCCCTCACGCACGAGAGCCACCGGGGTCATGCACCAGAGCGGGAGGAACGGTACCTGGCCCAGTGTGGCGTCCAGCATCCGTACCGCTCCGCCCTCCGCGCGGGGCAGCACGTAGATGATCAGCTGGGTCACCGTCGCCACGAAGTAGAAGAAGGCGGCGAGCAGGAGCCATATCACCCACCACAGCGGCAGGAACACCAGCGTGAGCGGGAGAAGGAGCAGCCAGCGCAGTGCGGCCGGGCGGACCGGTAGTGGCCCCCAGGCGGGGTTGTCGTAGTCGTGCACGGAAGTAGTCTTTCCCCCGGTTCGTTGTCCCTGACCTGTAAGTCCACGGCCGCACTGCTTGACCCCGGCCGCCTCTCGCGTGTTCCTCGCGCCCCCGTCGGAGAGGCGGCCGGTGTCAGCCCCGTACGAGGGGGACAGTAGCCCGGCCCGGCCGCCGAGTGTGCCGGTCGTTCGCCCCACAAGGACACGAGGAACGGCGCGAAGACGTGCCCAATCCGGTTCTTGGGTCAATTACCCTTGACTTCCATGCGGCACGGGGGACACGAGCGGATCGGGAACCATGCCGCTCGGCCGGTGGACGGCCCCGGGTCCAGTGAGCGCCTGGTGATCCTGACCCTTGAGCGGTACGGGGTGTGGCTCCGGACCACCGTGCTCTGCCTGTGCGGCGCGCTGGGCATCGTCGCGGCGGACACGGCGGACATCCCCCTGGCACTGGCTCTGCTGGTGCCCGCGCTCCTCGCCTGTGGTGTGCGCCTCTACGCCCTGCGCCGCCCGCGCCTGTTCCCACTCGCCGTGCTGTGGACGTTGGACGCGGGTGTGGTGGTGTTGACGGGGCTGTCCCAGCCGGTGATCGGCGGCGAGGCCGCGGATGTGATGGTGGAGGCGATCGTCAGCATCAGCGTCATCACCTTCCAGCACGAGTGGGCGACTCGCCCTCTGCCCGGGGCCGCCCTGGCCGTGCTGGGGGTGGTCGCCTACGCGCTCGGCGATGTTCTCTCCTCTCCCGGACACGGTCCGGAGCTGATCCCTCTGGTGCGCCTGCTCTTCCTGGCCGGCCTGTCGAGGGCCGCTTTCCTCATCGTCCGGGCGCGGGCCGGGGCGGCGGACCGGTCGGCCGCGGTACGGGCGGAATCGCGCCGGGAGGCCGAGGTCGCCGCCGCGCGGAGGGCGGCCGAGCGCGAGTACCTGGCGACCCTGCACGACACGGCGAGCGCGACGCTGCTGATGGTCTCCCAGGGCGACGGCCGGGACTGGTCGTGGCTGCCTCCGCGGGCCAGACAGGATCTGGAGGCACTGTCCGCCGTACCCGGATTCGAGACGGGGAGCGTTGACCTCGCGGCGCTTCTCGGCTGTGTGCCCGAGGGTGCGGGACGGGCGAGGGTGCGGCTCACGACACATATCGACGGTCCGCTCGCGATTCCGTCCGGCGCGGGGCTCGCGATTTTCAACGGGGTCCGGGAGGCCGTCACCAATGTGGCACGCCATGCCGGGGTGCGGGAGGCGGAGCTCAGGGCGTGGACGGAGCGGGGCGGCGCGGTCGTCGAACTGTCCGACGCGGGACGGGGGTTCGACCCGACGTCCGTGCCCGCCCGCCGGCGGGGCATCGAGGGCTCCATCGTCGGCAGGATGCACGCCGTCGGAGGCACCGCCACGGTCGACTCGCATCCGGGTACCGGGACCCGTGTGCGGTGGCGCTGGCACGACCGGGCCACGACGTCACCGGCGGCGGACGGAGCGCAGACGACGGACGGACCGGGCCCGCGCCGTACGCAGGCGCATGCGGCCGTGGTCCGTCTCATCCGCAGGCAACTCCTGTACGGGGCCCAGCTGACGGTGCTGCTGATCAGTCTGCTGTCGCAGTTCACCCTCTCGCTGCACCCCCTCACGGGCTACCAGGACGTGTATCGCCCCGCGTGGGCACAGACGGCGGCCTTCGTCTGTCTCGCCGTCGTCGCGGCGGTCAGCGCCGCCCATCTGCTGCGCGGCAGACAGATCCCGTCGCAGGTGCGCGGGTGGAGCCTGGGCGCGGTGCTGGCCGTCTCGGCGACAGGTGCGTTCACGCTCCCGCCGGAGCTGTTGACGGGGGCGGAGGACTGGGTGTTCGGACTGGTCGGCTGGCACGCTCTGTTCCTGCTGGCGGACCTGCGGATCAGGGCGTACGCGGCGTTCCTCGGAGCACATCTCGGGTTCAACTCGACTGCTGTGCTGCTGTCGGGTGCGCCGACCGCCGTGGAGTCGGCCACGATGGGCATCTCCGCGGTCTCCATCTGCGGCTTCCAGCTCTCCGCCGGCGTCCTGCTGACACGGCTGCTGCACGGCACGGCGCCGGCGGCGGGGACCGCGGCCGCGAGGGAGGAGGAGCTGCGGACCCGGGAACGTATCCACGAGGACATGCAGCGTGATCACAAGGATCGCTACCGCGCTCTGACGGCGACGACCGTGCCGCTTCTGGCGGGTCTCGGCCACGGTGCGCTGAGCCCCGACGACGAGGAGGTCAGGCTGCGGTGCGGTGTGGAAGCCGCCCGTATGCGGCGCCTGTTCGCGGAGAGCGACGCCGTCTCCGACCCGCTGCTGAACGAGTTGCGCGCGTGCGTCGAGGTGGCCGAGCACCAGGGGGTGACGGTGGGCCTGGCCGTCAGAGGTCAGCCGGGTGATGTGCCGCTGGAGATACGCAGGCAGCTGATCGACCCGGTGGCGGTGGTTCTGGGCCGTACCCGCTCCAGCGCGCGGGTGACCGTCGTGTGGACGCCCCGCACGGTCCGTGTGAGCGTGGTCGGCGAGGACCGTGCGGATGGCCGCGAAACGGGAGAGACTGCCCCGTCTCAGCACCGTGACGCTGACGCGAAGGTGTCCGTGGTGAGAACCGCGCGCGGCGGAAGTGTGTGGGTGGAGGCCAGTTGGAGCGATTCGGCGGTCTCGGAAGTTGACCGGGCATGAGTAGCAGCGCACCGGTCAGCGTGGCCGTCGTCGACGATCACCCCGCCATTCTCGCGGGGGTGCAGATGTGGTACGCCGCGTCCCCGCGGCCCATCACCGTGGTCGCGTCCGGCAGCTCGGTGCGGGAGGCCTGGACTCCGCCGGGCAGTACGGCCGATGTGGTCCTTCTCGATCTGCAACTGGGCGAGGGCGGGCCCGCGTTCAGCAGTCTGCGAAGACTTGTCGATGCCGGGCGGCAGGTGGTCGTGTACTCGATGCGGGACGACGAGAAGACCGCGCTCACCTGCCTGGACCTGGGAGCCGCGACCTTTCTGACCAAGAGCGAGGGCCAGGACCACCTGGTCGCGGCGACACTGGCGGCGGCGGACGAGCGGCCGTACATGCCGCCCGCGCTGGCCGGCGCGCTGGGTACGAACGTCCGCGCCGACCGTCCCCGGCTCTCCGCCGGCGAGGAGAACGTACTCATCGAGTGGTTCCAGTCGGAGTCGAAGGAGCTGGTCGCGCAGCGGCTGGGGATCTCCGTACGCACGGTCAACTCGTATCTGGACCGGGTGCGCATCAAGTACGCGAACGTCGGCCGACCCGCGCGGACCAAGGCAAGCCTGGTCGCCCGCGCCATCCAGGACGGGCTCGTGGACGTGGACGACCTCTGAGGGGCTCACGCCGTCCCTCGGCCGACCGTACACGTCACTTCCACCGCCGTGGAACGGTCCCACCGATCACTGCGCACGGCTGACAAAGCTCCTTGCACGGCTGACAAAGATCCGTCACCACGCCCGGCCTACGGTCTTCAGGCGATCTCCGGGAAGGTGACACGTTCGTGAGGAAGAAGACCCTCTTCGCCGCTGCCATGGCCGCGGTGGTGTGTGGTGTGACCGGTTGCGGTGCCGAGGCGGAACAGCGGACGGTTTCGGACGCTCAGGTCCGGGATCTCACCGTCCAGGAGGAGATCGAAACAGAGCGCGCCGAGGAGCGGCTCGTCAAGGAATGCATGGAGGAAAAGGGCCATCCCTACTGGGAGTCGCCGATCTCCGGCATAGACGAACGCAAGGCCGGCCGCTACATCACCGACAACGTGGAATGGGCGGAGAAGTACGGCTACGGCCGTGTATTCGCCGAGCGGGGCGAGGAGATCCGTAGAACCGACCCGACCACCGTCTACCAGAACAGGCTTTCTCCGGAAGAGCGCGCCGACTACAGCAGGGCCCTGGACGGCGACTACCGGGACCGGATGAGCACCGAACTGCCCGGCGGAACGGGCACGGTCGACGCCCCGCGCGGGGGTTGTGCCAACGAGGCACGTGCACGGCTCTACGGGGACTCCGAGGCCTGGTTCGTCGTCCGCAAGACCGTCGAGGGCGCCCTGCCGCTGTACGGCCGGGACCTCATGGAGGACGTCCGCCTCACCAAGCCCCTCGCGAAGTGGGCGCAGTGCATGGAAGAAGCCGGTCGCGCTTTCGACAACCCTGAGCAACTCCGCCGGCACCGCGCGAAGGTCACGGAGGGAATGCCTTCCGCCGAGGCCCACGAGTTCGACAGGAAACTGGCGGTCCTCGACGCGACCTGCGCCAGGAAAACCTCCGCGGCCAGCATCATGCGCACCCTCGAGACCGAGTACCGGGAGAAGGTACTGAAACGGTACGAGAAGGAGAGGGCCGAGTACCGCAGGATGCGCCTGCACGCCCTGGACCAGGCCGGAGACGTCCTTTCCTGACGCCTCGACGAGCCCCACGTACTTCACTCACGGCGGATCCGCATGCATTCCGCTTTCCGCCGATCACCGCAATCACATCCACCAAGGAGTTCACCATGCGCAAACTGTCCGCCCTGGCTGTCGGAGCCGTGTTCATCGGCGCCGGTCTCGCCGGTCCCGTCCCCAGCGCCTCCGCCGCCGCGGCCGCCACGTGTGCGGACAACTTCGAGAGCGCCGTCGCCGGCTACATGTACGCCTACGACGGCGCCAACTGTGTGGGACAACTCGGCCGCGCGTTCGGCAACGACCAGGACTGGAGCGACTCCGCGAGCAGCTTCCAGGGGTCCGACACCAACAAGGCCTCCTCGGTGCTCAACAAGGGAAACCACCAGGAGGTGAAGTTCTTCGCGAGCCCGAACACCGGCTCCACCTTCAACCCCCACATCTGCCTGACCCGTGCCGAGGGCTTCGCCTCGAACCTGAGCGACGACTACTTCATGAAGGACTCGGTCTACGGCAGCGCCAACAACAGCATCAGCGCCCACATCTGGGTCGACCGGACCGCGTGCAGCGCCCTCGCCACCTGACGGTTCCCCGACCCGTCGCTCCAAGCAGCGAATTCAGCTCCGAGCAGCGACTTCACGATCGCCATCTCGACCCGCAGGGTTCACCACTGCGTACGTTCCGTGACGGCTCGTCACCCGTCGGGGACGAGCCGCTCTCCCAACTGCCACATCGCGTCACACCCTTGACGCGACCACCCTCGTGGGTATGGTCTAGTCCAAGTAGCAAAGCCCGTCTGGGCAGGCGCACATCGTTGCGTCTGCACAGCGGGCTCATGCTGCCGACCTTCGCACTCCTGGCCCCACCCACGAGAAGCCGACCCGCGTACCGGGTTCCCCACAACCCGGTACATCCGCGGGAAGACATGCAGTGAAGGAGAGACAATCCATGAGGAAGAAGACAGCCGTACTCGTCGGCGCCGCCATCGCTCCGGTGCTCGCCGTGAGCCTGCCCGCGGCGTCCGCGAGCGCACACGGCTACATCTCCAACCCGCCCAGCAGGCAGGCTCAGTGCGCTGCCGGGACGGTCAGCTGTGGCGACATCAGGTACGAGCCGCAGAGCGTCGAAGGCCCGAAGGGGCTGACGAGTTGCAGCGGCGGCAACTCCCGCTTCGCCGAGCTGGACGACGACGGCAAGGGCTGGCGGGTCACTCCGGTGAGCAGCAGCACCCAGTTCCAGTGGACGCTGACGGCCAGTCACGCCACCAGCACCTGGCAGTACTTCGTGGGCGGGCAGCGGATCGCCGAGTTCAACGACAACGGCGCCCAGCCCGGCTCGACCGTCACCCACCAGGTGAACTTCGGCGGCCTCAGGGGCCAGCAGAAGGTGCTCGCCGTGTGGAACGTCGCCAACACCGCGAACGCCTTCTACGCCTGCATCGACGTCAACGTCGGCGGCTGACACAGCAGTTCACTGCCTCCGGGTAGGGACGCCCCCCACTGGCGCCCCTACCCGCATGGCCGCGCCGACAAAAGGCGATCCCCCCACTCCCCTTCGAGGGGAAGCACGCGCTCTTTCGCGCCCGATCCATGGAGTGACCCCCAATGCGTCGACGTACGCTCGGACTGCTGACCGCGACCGGTTCAGCGGCCCTGCTCTCCTTCGCCACCCTCGCCGTTCCGGCGCAGGCCGAACCAACGACCGCCGCGGCCGATTTCCGCGTCAGTGAGAGCCAGTTCAACCAGATGTTCCCGAGCCGGAACTCGTTCTACACGTACAGCGGTCTGACCGCCGCGCTGAGCGCCTACCCGGGCTTCACCACCACCGGCAGCGAGACGGTCCAGAAGCAGGAGGCCGCGGCGTTCCTCGCGAACGTGAGCCACGAGACCGGCGGCCTCGTCCACGTCGTGGAGCAGAACACCGCCAACTACCCCCACTACTGCGACACCACCCAGCCGTACGGCTGCCCCGCGGGCAACGACAAGTACTACGGCCGTGGCCCGATCCAGCTGAGCTGGAACTTCAACTACAAGGCGGCGGGCGACGCCCTGGGCATCAACCTGCTCAACAACCCCGACCTGGTGCAGAACGACGCGGCGGTGGCCTGGAAGACCGGGCTCTGGTACTGGAACACGCAGAGCGGACCGGGCAGCATGACCCCGCACAACGCCATGGTCAACGGCGCCGGGTTCGGCGAGACCATCCGGAGCATCAACGGAAGCATCGAGTGCAACGGCGGCAATCCGGCGCAGGTGCAGAGCCGCATAGACAAGTACCGGCAGTTCACCGGGATCCTGGGTGTGGACCCGGGCGCCAACCTGAGCTGCTGACCCCGCGCAGACCAGCCTGACGGAGACACGGTGTCCGTCGGACCGACCGCCCCATGCCCGCGACGAAGTACTGGGCATGGGGCGGTCACGTGGTCGCCCGGCGAGTCACCTCATCGCGACGTCAGGCCGTTGATCCGCCACAGGCCGTCGCTGCCGCTGCCGGTGGTGTACGCGTCCCCGGACGCCGTCAGTGTGAAGCCGAAGGAGTTGATCCCGACGATGTTGGTCACATGGGACTGCACTCCAGTGGTGGCGTTCACCCGCTTCACCTCGTCGCCGACCTGGAAGTAGACCAGGCCGTCGCCGCCCACCGAGATCGACGTGGGCTCGTAGGTCTGACTGGCCAGCACGCGTGTGGTGCCGGTGGCGAGGTTCGTCTGGAGAATGCGGCCGGTCATCATGTCGGCGGTGTAGGCGAGTCCCGCCTTGTCGAACGCGATGCCCTGGGAGAAGCCGGTACCGGTGGCCACCACACGTGCGGTCCCGCCGTCCGGGACGGCGATGATCTGCCGGTCGATGCTGGTGGCATAGGTGGTGTTGCCGAAGCGGGCCACACCGAAGAGCGCGGGCAGTCCGGCGGCCAGGGTACGGCGGGCACCCGTGGCGAGGGTGACCTGCTGGAGTGTGCCGTCGAAGCTGGTGATGTACGCGCTGTCGTCGGCGACGACCGCTCCGCGGAGGTTGCCCAGACCGGTGGTGACCGGGTCGAGCGCCCCGGTGGCCAGGTCAAGCTTGAGCAGATCGCCGCCCGAGTACGCCAGGTACACGGCACCGGCGTTGTCGGGGGCGATGGCGACCGGCGAGCCGGCCGCGGGAGCGATCCGTACGCAGTCCGTGGACGGGCACTTGACGGTGCCCACCGCGGCAACTGCCGGCGTGGCGAGGGCTATTGCCCCGCTCGACGCGAGTAACGCACCGAGGGCCAGCGCCACACCCAGCGTGCGCCCGCGTCTGGAGAGCGAGCGGGCCGGACGGTCGAGCGGGAGTCGCGTCGCGGTCCTAGATCTCATCATCGAGTAGATCCATTCCTGTCTGTCGACGATCGCGGGCCCGCGGGATCGCCGCGGGCACCACACTGGATACGTAACGGGACGGTGGCCGGTCACCGTCACACCGATACCCACAACCAGTTGTCCCCCATCATGTGGGTCGCTGCCCGAACAGCGTATAGACGCCCCGGCCGTCGTCGAAGGCGGCGCGTCGGCCTCACTCCCGTGCCCACGCCGGCCCCTGACGGCAGCAGCCAGGGCATTGTCAGTGGTGGCAGGCAGGATGTCTCTTATGACGACACCAGCTGCACAGATCACGGACAGCGCCGCCTACGCACAGGCGGTCGAGGAAGCCCTGAAGGCCGCGGGCGCCTACTACGACGGCGGCACGTCCGCGCTCGACGACGATTCCTACGACCGGCTGGTGCGCGGCATCGCGGCATGGGAGGCCGAGCACCCCGACGAGGTGCTGCCGGACTCGCCGACCGGGAAGGTGGCCGGCGGTGCCGTGGAGGGCGACGTCCCGCACACGATCCCCATGCTGAGCCTGGACAACGTGTTCTCGCCGGAGGAGTTCACGGCATGGACGGCCTCGCTCGCCCGGCGGATCGGCCATGAGGCGCAGCGGTTCAGTGTCGAGCCGAAGCTGGACGGTCTCGCGGTGGCCGCCCGGTACACCCGGGGCCGACTGAGACAGCTGATCACACGGGGCGACGGGACGGCCGGCGAGGACGTCTCGCACGCCATCGGCACGGTCGAGGGCCTGCCTCTGGAGCTGGCGGAGCCGGTCACGGTGGAGGTCCGCGGCGAAGTCCTCATGACCACTGCCCAGTTCGAGCACGCCAACGAGGTGCGTACCGCGCACGGCGGACAGCCGTTCTCCAATCCGCGCAGCGCCGCGGCGGGCAGTCTCCGGGCCAGGGACCGCGCGTACACCGTGCCCATGACGTTCTTCGGGTACGGCATGCTGCCGCTCACGGACACCGGGACCGAGCTGGCCGAGCGCCTGCGCGAACTGCCGCACAGCGACCTCATGGCCCAGGTCGCCGCGTACGGCGTGCACACCACCGCCGCGACGCCGGTGCCCACCATCACCGCCGAGACGGCCGAGCGGGTGCTGGCCCGGGTGCAGGAGATCTCCGCGCTGCGGGGCGAGTTGCCGTACGGCATCGACGGGATCGTCATCAAGGCCGACCTCGCCGCCGACCAGCGGGCCGCCGGAGCGGGGACCCGTGCCCCACGCTGGGCCATCGCCTACAAGCTGCCGGCCGTCGAGAAGATCACCCGGCTGCTGGAGGTGGAGTGGAACGTCGGGCGCACCGGCATCATCGCCCCTCGTGGTGTGCTGGAGCCGGTCGAGATCGACGGGGCCACCATCACCTACGCCACCCTGCACAACCCGGCCGACATCACCCGCCGCGACCTGCGCCTCGGCGACCAGGTCATGGTCCATCGCGCCGGTGACGTCATCCCCCGCATCCAGGGACCCGTCGCCCACCTGCGCACCGGCGAGGAGCGGCCGATCGTCTTCCCCGAGGTGTGCCCGCGCTGCGGTGCCGGCATCGACACGAGCGAGCAGCGCTGGCGCTGTGAGAACGGCCGCAACTGCCACCTGGTGGCCGCCCTCTCCTATGCCGCGGGCCGGGACCAGCTCGACATCGAGGGCCTCGGCCACACCCGCGTCGTCCAGCTCGTGGAGGCCGGTCTGGTCGCCGACATGGCCGACCTGTTCCTGCTCACCCGCGACCAGTTGCTGAGCCTGGAGCGGATGGGTGAGACCAGTACCGACAACCTGCTCACCGCGCTCGGCGCGGCGAAGGGGCAGCCGTTGTCGCGGGTGCTGTGCGCGCTCGGGATCCGGGGCACCGGCCGCTCCATGTCCCGTCGTATCGCGCGGTACTTCGCCACCATGGACCTCATTCGGGCGGCGGACGTCGAGGCGATGCAGCGGGTCGAGGGCATCGGCTCGGAGAAGGCGCCGTCCATCGTCGCCGAGCTCGCCGAACTCGCCCCGCTCATCGACAGACTCGCCGCGGCCGGGGTGAACATGACCGAGCCCGGAGCCACCCCGCCCAGCCCGGACGACGAGGCCGCCGAAGACGGCAACGCGGATGCCGAGGGTGCAGAAGACCTGCCGCTGGCCGGGATGACGGTCGTCGTGACCGGTGCCATGACCGGTCCGCTGGAGACACTGAGCCGCAACCAGATGAACGAGCTCATCGAACGGGCCGGTGGCCGCTCCTCCTCCAGCGTCTCCAAGAAGACCACCCTGGTCGTCGCCGGGGACGGCGCCGGGTCCAAGCGCACCAAGGCCGAATCGCTGGGCGTTCGGCTGGCGACACCCGACGAATTCGCCGCCCTGGTCGCCGACTTCGTCGCCTGAGCCTCCCCTGTCCGGGGCCCGTCCATCTGCGGAGACCCGTCCCTGCCCGGGAGCCCGTCCCTGTCCAGGGGCCCCATTCCTGTCCGGGGCACCGTCTCTGCCCGGAGGGCACAGTTCCTCCGCCGGGCTCACCCCCGGCTTCCGGGACGACTCATCCCGGGGCACGGGCAGTGACCACCCAGGCCGATGCGCCCAGGGCGACGCCGTCCGCGCCCTGGTGGCGGGTGTACGCGGTGCGCAGCGCGGCCAGAGCCTGTCGGGCGCTCTCCTCCGTCGTCCGTTCGAAGTGGTCGCGGAGCATGCCCAGGCCACCCATGAAGGCGACGGCATCATCGGGGTCGTCGCCCAGCGGCATCGGCTCGGTCACCGGTTCGAGAGCGATGTCGGTGAAGCCCGCGCCGGTCAGCAGCTTCCGTACCCGCTCGGGGTCGGCGAGCGAGTACGCCCCCGGCTTCCCCGGCGCGTCCATGTCCGGCAGTCGGACATAGGGAGCGACGGCCGTCCGCAGGGTGACAAGCCACTCGTTGGCCGCCGCCTGCTGCCAGCACGTGAACACCAGTCGGCCACCCGGTCGCACCGCACCGGCGATGTTCGCGAAGGCGGTCGACGGGTCCGAGAAGAACATCACCCCGTTGCGGCTGATCACCAGGTCGAAGGCGCCGTCGGGAAAAGGGTACGTCTGCGCGTCCCCCTCCTCGAACGCCACGTTCTCCACGGCTTCTTCGCGCGCCAGCCGCCGCGCTTCGGCGAGGAGGGGCTCCGACACGTCGACCCCGAGGACATGCCCTCGGGAGGCGTTGCGGGCCACGGTCCGGGAGACGGCGCCCGCGCCGCAGCCGATGTCCAGTACACGATCGGCCTCGCCGACCGCGGCCGCTCGCAGCAGATGCGGGGTGAAGTGCCGCTGCATGCGCTCGTAGCGCTCACGGTGCCGTACCCAGCGCCGGCCGTCGTCGCCGTTCCAGTTGTGGGTCTGCTCGTCGGAGGCGGCGGCCGGCCGGTGCTGTCCGGGTTCGGCCGGGGGTGCGGTGGGGTGGTCCTCGGTCACGTCCTCGCCTCCTGCGGCGGCTGGATCACAGCGATGCTGGAGCCACCGTACGTCCAGCGGCGCGCGGCCACATCGGTTCTGTCCGAGGTCTTGACCTCACGCGGCCCATCCCTCAGATTGCTCGTTAATGCGCATTACCTAATACGCATTAACAGGCTCGGGAGGAGCGCACGTGGGCGACGAAGCCGTTGGGCGGGCCAAGCCGGGGCGGGCACCCGCGCCGGCCGGCCGCCGGTCACGGCCGAGGCAGGCGGAGGTGGCCCAACTCGCGGGCGTCTCCCAGGCGACGGTGTCCCTGGTGCTGTCGGGAAGGGACACGGCGACCGGGAGGCCGATCTCGGAGGAGACCCGCCGCAAGGTCCTGGACGCGTCCCGGAGCCTCGGCTACGTCCCCGATCCCGCCGCCCGCCGGCTGGCCGCCGCGTCCAACAAGCTGCTCGGCGTCTTCAGCTTCACCTCGACGTTCCCGACGGACGTCCGGCACTCGTACTATCCGTTCCTCGTCGGCGTCGAGCAGGAAGCCGCCCGGCAGGGCTACGACCTGGTGCTGTTCACCGGCTCCAGCAGCGGCGGCGCGGGCGCGGCGGAGGCGGGCGCGCTGAACCGCGTCCGGCTCGCGGACGGCTGCCTGTTCCTGGGTCGCCATGCCCCGGCGGACGAGCTGCGCCGACTGGTGACGGACGGATTCCCGGTCGTCCATCTCGGCCGGCGCGAGGATCCGGACGGCCTCGTCTGGGTGGGTGCCGACTACGTCAGCGCCGGCCGGGACGTCGTCGCCGCGCTGGCCGGCATGGGCCACCGGCGGATCATGCTGGTGCGCGAGGACGACGACGCACCCGCGTCCACGGACCGCGAACGCGGCTTCCTGGAGGGGCTGCGGGCGGCCGGACTGCCCGGCGGAGCCGATGCCGTGTGCCGGTCGGCCGACCCGGAGCACAACGTCACCGCCGAGCGGATCGGCGCGTGGCTCGCCGACGGGGTGACCGCGTTCGTCGCCGAGGAGACCGACACCGGCGCCGCCTGGCGGGCACTGCGCGCGGCCGTCGACAAGGCCGGGCTGAGCTGTCCGGACCAGGTGTCGCTGGCCCTGCTCGGCAGCCCCCCGGCCGACCTGGCGGACGAACCGGCGCCCCTCGGCTTCGACATCCCACGACCCACGCTGGGCGCCGAAGCCGTACGGCTGCTCTCCGCTCTCATCGCGGGTGAGTCCGCGCAGGCCACCCTCGTCGGATGCACGTTCCGGGCGGGCGCGACCGCGGGACCGCCACCCGCGACCTGACACAGGCCGTACGACCCCGTCGGCCCGAGCACCGTAGTCCGCCCCGTCACTCCATCGACCGCAGGACCGCAATCCCAGGAAGCAACCATAGGACCGCGAGTCCTGGAAGCAACCGCAGGACCGCAATCCCAGGAAGCAACCGTAGGACCGCAAGCCCTGGACTCCAATCCCTGGACGCAACCGAACCACCTGAGGAGCAGAGTGATACCGGAAGCCGACATCCTCGTCGTCGGCGGTGGCCTCGGCGGGGTGGCCGCCGCGCTCGCCGCCTGCCGGGCCGGCCGCAGTGTTGTCCTGACCGAGGAGACGGACTGGATCGGCGGCCAGCTCACCAGCCAGGCCGTACCGCCCGACGAGCATCCGTGGGTCGAGCAGTTCGGCACCAGCGCCTCCTACCGGCAGCTGCGCGAGCACATCCGCGGCTACTACCGTCGGTGGTACCCCCTGCGGGCCGAGGCGCGAGCGCTGCCGCACCTCAACCCGGGGGCCGGCCGTGTGAGCAAGCTGTGTCACGAGCCGCGTGTCGCCCTCGCCGTCCTGGAGGGCATGCTCGCCCCGCACCGGGCGGCCGGACTGCTCACGGTCCTCACCGAACACCGGCCTGTCGCGGCCGAGATCGATAACGATGTCGTCCGTGCCGTCACCGTCGAGGACCTGCGCGAGGGCACCCATCGCACGCTGACCGCCCGCTACGTCCTGGACGGCACCGAGACCGGCGAGCTGCTGCATCTGGCGGGAGTCGAGTACGTCACCGGCGCCGAGTCCCGCGCCGAGTTCGACGAACCCCACGCCCCCGACCGTGCCCAGCCGGACAACCAGCAGGGCATCACCGTCACCTTCGCGCTGTCCCACCACGCCGGCCAGGACCACACGATCGACCGGCCCGCCGACTACGAGTTCTGGCGCTCCTACCGGCCCGACTTCTGGCCCGGACCCCTCCTTGGCTTCGAGGCTCCCGACCCACGCACCCTCGAACCCGTCCCCCGCACCCTCGAACCCAACCCCGACATCGACCCTCTCGCCGTGCGCGCCGACCAGAGCGCGGACGCCGGGGACAAGGAGCTGTGGGGCTTCCGCCGTATCCTCGCCCGCGGGCTGCACACCGAAGGGGCCTTCGACTCCGACATCACGCTCGTCAACTGGCCGCTGAACGACTACTGGCTCAAGCCCTACATCGGGCAGGAGGCCGAGGCCCTGCGCGAGGCACGGCAGTTGTCGCTGTCGCTGCTCCATTGGTTGCAGACGGAGGCGCCCCGCACCGACGGTGGCACCGGCTTCCCCGGCCTGCGGCTGCGCCCCGACGTCACCGGAACCACGGACGGACTCGCCAAGGCGGCGTACGTCCGGGAGTCCCGCCGTATCAAGGCGGTCACCACCGTCACCGAGCACGATGTCGCGATCGATCTCGTCGGGCCCCGCGGCGGCACCCGGTATCGCGACTCGGTCGGCGTCGGTGGCTACCGGATCGACCTGCACCCCTCCACGGGGGGCGACACGTACATCGACATCGGTTCAGTCCCGTTCGAGATCCCGCTCGGGGCGCTGGTGCCTCGCCGGGTGCGGAACCTGCTGCCCGCCGGCAAGAACATCGGCACCACACACATCACCAACGGCTGCTACCGCCTGCACCCGGTGGAGTGGAACGTCGGCGAGGTCGCCGGCGCCCTGGCCGCCCACTGTCTCGCCGAGGACGTCGGGCCGCACGAGGTGCAGGCCGAGGACAAGCGGTTCGAGGAGTTCGCCGCGGTCCTCGACCGCGCCGGCGTACAGCGCCACTGGCCCGACATCCGGGGCTACTGAACGACCGTGCCGGAGGCGGCAGTTCGGGCGAGGGAGGGCAACCGCCGCGCCCGATGCCCGCCGTGCGCGGACCGATCCAGCACAAGGAGGTGCTCGGACATGACCACCCACCGCATCCGCGTCGGCATCGACGTGGGCGGGACCTTCACCGACGCCGTGGCCGTCGACGCCACGACGCTGCGCCTCGTCGGCCAGGTGAAGGTGCCCACCAGCCACCACCACGAGGACGGTGTCGCGCACGGCATCGTGGAGGCGCTCGGCCGGCTGCTGGAACAGACCGGACACGCGCCCGACGACGTCACGTTCCTCGCACACGGCACGACCCAGGCGACCAACGCCCTGCTGGAGGGTGACGTGGCCACCGTGGGCCTGCTCGGCATCGGCGCCGGCCCGGGAGCGGTGCTCACCCGCCGTCTCGCCTCCCTCGCGGGGCTCGAACTCACCCCCGGCAAAGGGCTGCCGCTGCACTACGCGCACATCCCCGACCCGCAGGACCCCGCCGCCGTGGCAGCCGCCGTCGCGGAGCTGAAGGCGGCCGGTGCCCAGGCGCTCGTGGCCAGTGAGCCGTTCAGTGTCGACCGGCCGGAGGGCGAGCGCGCGGTGGCCGAGGCGGCGCGCGCCACCGGTCTGCCGGTCACCGCCGCGCACGAGATCACCTCGCTCTACGGACTGCGCAAGCGCACCCGCACCGCGGTCGTCAACGCGGCGATCCTGCCGCGCATGCTGGCCACGGCCGATCTCGTCGACTCGTCCATCACCAAGGCCGGTGTCACCGCGCCCCTGATGGTGATGCGGTGCGACGGAGGCGTGATGTCGCTGGACGAGATGCGCCGCAGGCCGCTGCTGACGGTGCTGTCCGGTCCGGCCGCCGGTGTCGCGGGCGCGCTGATGCAGGAGCGGGTCAGCGAGGGGGTGTTCCTGGAGACCGGCGGCACCTCGACCGACATCAGCGTCGTCAGGCGCGGCAAGGTCGCCGTGCGGCACGCCACCATCCTCGGCAAGTCGTCGTACCTCAACGCCCTCGACGTGCGCACGGTCGGCGTCGGTGGTGGCTCCATGGTGCGCGTCACGGGCCGCCGGGTCACCGCCGTGGGCCCGCGCAGTGCCCACATCGCGGGTGTGCCGTACGCCTGTTACGCGGACCCGGACGACCTGCGCGATGCCCGGCTGACGACGGTCAGCCCATTGCCGGGCGACCCGGCGGACTACGTCGTCCTGGACGCCGCCGGGGGCCGGTTCGCGCTCACGATGACCTGCGCCGCCAACGCGCTGGGCCGGGTCCCCGAAGGCGACTTCGCCCACGCCGACCCGGACACCGCCCGTGCCGCACTCGCGCCGCTCGCGGCCGTCCTGGGTACCGACGTGCCGACCGCCGCCGTCCGGCTGCTGGACGCCGGCGTGAACCAGGTCAGGTCGGTGGTGGACACCCTGGTCCGCGAGTACCGCCTCGACACCGACTCCGCCGTCCTCGTCGGCGGCGGGGGCGGTGCGGCCGCCGTCACGCCGCACCTCGCCGCCCGTACCGGCATCAGCGGACGTATCGCCCGCAACAGCGAGGTCATCAGCCCGATCGGCGTCGCCCTGGCCCTCGTACGGGAGCAGGTGGAGCGGATCGTGCCGGGTGCCACTCAGGAGCAGATCCTCGCCGTGCGCGCCGAGGCCGAACGTGCCGTCGTCGCGCAGGGCGCGGCTGCGGACGGCGTCGAGGTCGAGGTCACGGTCGACCCGCAGACGCACACCGTCCGCGCGGTCGCCACCGGCGCCACGGAACTGCGCACCCAGGACCGGGCCCACCGGGCCGACGACGGTGAACGCCTGCGGCTCGCGGCGGCCAGTCTCCGGACCGCCCCGTCCGAGGTCCGCGTCCTCGCGGGCACACCCGCGCACACGGTCTACGGCACCAGCACCCGGCGCCGGTTCCGCCCGGCCCGCCACCCGGTGCGGGTCGTGGACGCCGACGGCGTCGTACGCCACCACTCCCCCGACGCCCACGTCGAGGCGACCACCGTGGGCGGCGCTCCCGAGGTGCTGGCCCGGCTGGTCGCCGAGAACACCTCCTACGGCGACGGAGGTGTCCGCGCCCCGGCCGTACGGCTGCTGCTCAGCTCCCGGATCGCCGACCTGTCCGGAATCCTCGATCCGGAGCCACTGCTCGCGCTCGCGCGTGGTGAACTGCGCTCCCGGGCCGCCGACGAGCCGGTCGTCGCCATCCTGGAGGTACGGACATGACCGTCCGCACCGCACCGGTCGCCGCCGCACTGGCCGCGACCGACGACATCGAATGGGCCGTACGCCTGCTGGCCGCCACGCCCACCCATGAGGGCCGCGACCCGGAGCTGCTGCGCCAATGGGCGCGCACGGCGGACGAGTTCGGCTCCCGTCTGCCGCCGGTGACGCACTCGGCGCGGGTCGTGGAACGCGCCGACGGGCTGGAGTTCGGGCTGCTGGCCCGCTACACCTCCCGGCCGCCCACCGTCGAGCTGTACACCGACACGCTCGCGCTCGCCGAGGAGGTCGTCGCGGCCCACGGCTGGCACGCCTGGTACCCGCCGGGTTCGCTGCGGGCCGCCGCCCTGGCGCACGAGGCGGTGCACGCCCACCTCCACCACGGCCCGGCGCGGGCCGCCCTGCGCCGGGCGCTCGGCCACACGGCGCTGCGCGTCGGCCGGCTGCGGGTGACCGGCCATGTGGCCGGCGCGCACGAGGTGGCCGCCCACGCGTACGCCCGCACCGTCTGCGGACTGGGCCGCAGCCCCCTGCTGCTGACCGCCGCGCTGGCCGCCGAGGCCGAGGCCCGGTCCGGTGGCGTCCCACCCCGTGCTGTCGACACGAGAAGAGGTGACTGACTCATGGGTGTTGTCATCCTCGTCGTCATGGCGGCCGGCGTCGCCGCGATGCTGACCCGCAGGCTTCCCACCGCGTTCGCTCTCGTGCTGCTGGCCGTGGCCATCGCCTTCCTGGCGGGTGCCCCGCTGACCGGCAAGGACAGTGTCCTGGACACGGTGGTGCAGGAGGGCGCGCCGGCGCTCGCCGCCACCATGGTCGCCATCATCCTCGGTTCGTGGCTCGGCAGGCTGCTCGACGAGACCGGTATCGCGGGCACCCTGGTCCGGAAGATCGTGGAGTTCGGCGGGGACCGCCCCACCGTCGTCGCGCTCGGTGTGCTGGCCGTCTCCGCGCTCGTCGGTACGGTGACGGGTTCGGCGCCCGCGGCGATGCTGGCCGGCATCGTCGGCATCCCGGCGATGGTCGCCGTCGGTGTGCCGAAGGTGACCGCCGCGGGGACCGTCCTCATGGGAATCGCCGTGGGTGTCCCCTTCGAGCTGCCCGTCTGGCAGTTCTTCTCCACCGCGCTGGACCTGCCCGTCTCGACGGTCCGCGCCTTTATGGTCAAGCTGTTCCCGTTCGCGCTGGTCGCCGCCGTGGCCTATGTGGTGATCGAGAACCGGCGGCGTGGCACCGAGCACGCCTGGTCCCTCAAGTCCGTGGCCAGCAGGCCGACTTCGCGCCGGGAGCGGCTGGGTGACGCGCCCTGGTACGCCCTCCTGGCTCCCGTGGTGCCCCTGGTGCTGGCTCTCGGGTTCGAGGTCGCGATCATCCCGTCCCTGCTGGCCGGTGTGCTGTACGCGCTGGTCACCACCACCCGGCCGGGCGCCATGAACAAGCGTCTCCTGCGCACGCTGTACGGCGGGTTCGAGGTGGCCGCCCCGCCGCTCGTCCTGTTCGTCGCGATCGGCGTCCTGCTGGCCGCCGTCAGGCTGCCCGGTGCCGTGGAGGCGCTCGAGCCGCTGGTCGAGGCCGTCAGCCCGCACCACCCGGTGCTGTTCGTGCTGGTGTTCACGCTGCTCGTCCCGCTGTGCCTGTACCGGGGCCCGCTCAACGTGTTCGGGCTCGGCGCGGGCATCGCGGGTGTCCTGATCGCCGCCGGTGTCTACCCGGCCGCCGCCGTCCTCGGTATGGCGACCTCGTACAACCAGGTCTTCGGTGTCGCCGACCCGACCAGCACGCAGACCGTGTGGGCCGCGCAGTACGCGGGGGTCAGTCCGCAGCAGGTCATGCTGCGCACCCTGCCGTACGTGTGGATCGTCGCGTGCGGCGGCCTGAGTGTCACCGCGGCCCTCTACCTCTGACACCGCCCCACCACCACCTGACAGGAGTCGACCATGCCCGGAAAGCGTCTCGACCGCCGTCTCTTCCTGAGGGGCACCGCCGCCACCGGCGCCGCCCTCGCCCTCGGCACGTCCCCCACCATCGGCACGTCCCCCGCCGTCGCCGCGGCCACCGCACCCGGCGGCTTCCCCAACTACGCCTATGTCCGCACCCTGTTGACGCCGTCCCGGCTCGCCTACAACCCCACGGGTGAGATCATCTTCCCGACGATCCGCGGGGTGTACGACAAGCTGAGTTCGCCGCTGGGCCGTTACTACCTCTACTACGGTCCGCACGACGCGCCCGGCGGGATCTGCCTGGCCTACGGCGACTCCCTGGAGGGCCCGTTCACCGAGTACGCGGCCAACCCGATCGTCTCCCGCACCTGGTCGCCGCACTACTCGGTGAGTCACGTCGCCTCGCCGCACGTCCTGTGGAACGCCGACGTACGGGAGCTGTGGCTGTACTTCCACGGCGAGAACATCACCACGCGGCTGGCCCGGTCTGCCGACGGCATCCACTTCACGTACGACCGGACGGTACTCACCACGGCGATGCTGCCGGCCGGCACCACGGAGGCGTCCTACGCCCGCGTCTTCCGGCACGACCTGCCCTCGCGCGGTGCCCGCTACGTCATGGTGTTCATGATGAACAACACCACCAACCACCGTGACATCGGCTGGGGCTGGTCCGCCGACGGCCGCACCTGGACGTTCAGTCAGCAGCCGCTGGTCCGGCACACCGACGTCGGCGCGGTCAACGTGGGCGGACCGCACCTGCTCCACCGCAACAACAGCACGTACGTCGTCTACAACAAGGACAAGGAGAGCGGCGGCGACATCATGATCACCGAGGTGGGCAACGACTTCTCCCTGCGCAACCACCTCGGGGTGTTCTACAACTCGCGCAGTGCCGCGCCGGAGACGGGCCGGGCCGCCGCACCCTCCTTCGGCACCGACGGCGGTGTGCCGTACATGATCTACGAGGCGGGTGAGCGCCTGTCCGGGGTGATCGCGGTGGCACGCGGCTGAGGAACGGGCCGCCGCGGGGTCAGACGTTGCCGGGTGTGGCCTCGCCCGCGGGTTTCGGAGCCGCGGTGGACATCTTGGGGCCGAACTCGCCCTGGAGGCGGTGGCCTTCGATGTCGAGGTCGGGGACGTACTTGCCGAACCACTTCGGGTGGTACCAGATCTTCGCCCGGATGATCGCCATGAAGGCGGGCACGAGGGTGAGCCGGACGACGAAGGCGTCCAGGATGACACCGACGGCGAAGCTGAAGCCGATCGCCTTGACGGTGGGATCGTCGGTGAACATAAAGGCCACGAAGATGCTGAACATGATGAGCGCGGCCGCTGTCACCACACGGGCCGCGAGGCCGGTCCCGTGTTCCACCGCGTGGACCGCCTCGCCGCTCTTGGTGAACTCCTCCTTGATGCGGGAGACGACGAACACCTCGTAGTCGCTCGACAGCCCGAAGATGATGGCGAGCATGATGATGGGCAGGAAGCTGATGGTCGCGGTCGGCGGGATCCCGAACAGGTCCTCGCCCCAGCCCCACTGGAACACGGCGACCTGGGCGCCGAACGCGGCGGCCACCGACAGCAGGAACCCGATGATGGACTTGATCGGGATCAGGATGGTCCGGAACGCGATCGTCAGCAGGATGAGCGCCAGGCCGACCACGACGACCAGGAACACCGGCAGCGCCGAGGAGAGTTTGCTCGACACGTCGATGTTGGACGCGGTGGTGCCGCCGACCGTGATCGCGGCACCCGAACCGCCCGCGATCGTCGCCCTGTTGTCCCGGATCCGGTTCACCAGGTCGGTGGTTTCACTGTCGTTGGGGCCGGTGCTGGGGACGACCCGGACGACGGCGACGTCGTTGGCGGCGGCCAGCGGCTCCGCAGACACCACGCCGGGGACCTTGCGCAGCTCGGCGACGATCGGCGCCGTCGCGGCGGCGTCGGGTACACCGTCGGCGACCACCAGGAGGGCGCCGTTGAAGCCCGGCCCGAAGTTGTCCGTGGTCAGGTCGTAGGCCTTGCGCGCGGTGTTGTCCTTCGGCTGGGAGGCGCCGGTGGGCAGCCCCAGCTCCATCTTGGTGGCGGGTACCGCCACCACCAGCAGGAACGCGATCCCGCAGATCAGGAGCGCCACCCTGAAACGGACGACGAACCGTCCCCAGGCCGCCCCGAAGGTGCGCTCCGGCTCGTTGGCCGCGGTCCGCGCGACGTCCTCGGGGTGGCCCGGGCGCAGCGGAGTGCTGATGAAGCGCGCCACCTTGTTGCCTGCGAAGCCCAGCATGGCGGGCAGCAGGGTGAGTGCCACGAGCAGGGCGACCAGGACGGCTCCGGCGGCGGCGAGGCCCATGACGGTGAGGAACGGGATGCCGACGACGGACAGTCCGCACAGGGCGATGATGACGGTCAGGCCGGCGAAGACGACGGAGCTGCCCGCGGTGCCCACGGCGAGGGCGACCGAGTCCTCGATGCTCATGCCCACGAGCAGGTTGTTGCGGTGCCGGGCGAGGATGAACAGTCCGTAGTCGATACCGCAGGACAGGCCGAGCATGGACGCCACGGTGGTCGACGTCGAGGCGATGTCCATGACAGCCGCGAGGGCGCTGACGCTCATCAGGGTGACGACGATGCCGATGACCGCGGTCAGGATGGGCAGTCCCGCGGCGACGAAGGCGCCGAACGTGATGGTCAGGATGATGAAGGCGATCAGGATGCCGACCATCTCGGGCACCTTGGAGATCTCCAGCTGCCAGCCCGGGTAGACGCTTCCGGAGTACTCGACCTGCACGCCGGCGTCCGTGGCGGGTGCGACGGCGGCCTCGACCGCGTCCAGGGTCGAGGTCCTGACGTCCGCCGGCTGGGCGGTGAACTGCACGGAGCCGAGGGCGACTTTGCCGCTCTTGGAGATGGCCTTCGAGACGAACGGGTCGGAGACCAGGCCGACCTGCGGCACCTTCTTGAGCCGCGCGACGGAGGCCTCGATGCCGGCCTTGTACGTCGGGTCGGTGACCTTGGTGGTGCCGCGGGTGGCGAACACGATCTGGGTCTGTCCGCCGCTCAGGGCCGGCAGTTTGCTCTTCAGCAGGTTGGTGGCCCGCTGGGACTCGGTGCCCGGGACGGTGAAGGTGTTGTCCGTCTTGCCCCCGCCGACGGTGGCGAGGGTGATCGCCGCGGCGGCGGCGAGGATCCACACGACGAGGACGAGGCGTCGCCGCCGGAATGCCCAGCGGGCGAGGCGGAACAGGTAGACGGACACGGGTGCCCCCGAACTGAGGTGGTCGGCCTTGGCCGGGCGACCAGCACGGAACGTGATCTGTCCGACCACTCTCGCCGTGCCACCGGACCAGTGGCGAGGCAAGGGGGCTGATCGGGGGACGCGGGGCAGCTGCGGCAGACGGCCGATCCCACCTCGGCGGACGGCTGACCGGGGCCCGGGGCGGAACCTTCGTCCCCGCGACCCGAGGGGTGGTACCGCTGGTACCGTGGGTGCCATGTCGGATCCCAAAGCGATGAATCTCCGCTTCCCCGATCCCGCGCAGCGGGCGGCCATCGCGGCTGCCGCCAAGGAGGCGGGGGTCAGTATGCAGGAGTACATCCTCTCGGCCGCCTACGACCGCGCGACCGCCGTGGAGCGGCGGTTCCTCGAAGGGTTCAGGGCGTCCGTGGCGCACAGCGGCGCGGCTTTCGCGGCCGAGCCCAGCAGCGTGGACCCCACCCCCGAGCAGCGGGCTGCCGAGCGTGAGGCGCAGCGCGAACTCGGCCGGCAGGGGCACGCGGCGTGACCGAGCCTGAGCCGGTCCATCCGCTCGACGTCACGTTCCTGCTGCACGCCGCCGAGCTGCTCGACGGTGATCCGCAGGTCGACGACTTCGGTCCGCTGTACGCGGCTGTCGCGCGGGTCAACGCCCGCGCCATGGAGCACGACATCTACGGGTCCGTACACCTCAAAGCGGCTGCTCTGCTGCACACCCTGGCGAAGCTCCCGTGTCTGGAGCACTCGGGCGAGGCCTTCGCCTGGCACGCGGCGGAGGCCTATCTGACCCTGAACGCGCACAGGCTCGAGTACCCGCCGAAGGCCGCCGTCGCGCTCGTGCGCGACGCCGCCTCCGGTGCCCTCGGCGTGGCCCGCATCGCCCGCCAACTGCGCGACTGGACCGTCACCTGACCAACGCGCTGCCGGACAGGCCCTAGTCCCGTCGCGCCACGAGGCGGTAGGCGTTCGACAGTCCCAGTCGATGGGAGACCGGCCTGATGAGGCGGTCCATGGCGGTGGCGAGAAGGAACGCCGGGATGCCGGCGATCAGCAGGGCGGCACGCAGGATTCGGCGTAGGGCCGTCGGCGGGCGCGGGTGCCAGGGGACGTCCTCGGGCACGGCCGCGTTCAGGGCCAGCCAGACGGCGGCCAGGAGGTCGAAGGGGTCGTGCGGTTCCGTGTGCTGTTCCGCGACGACCGTGAAGCCGAGGTCCGCCAGCCGGCGGCGGAGGTTGTCCACCGGGATGAGATGCAGGTGCTGGGGCTGGAGCCACGGGATCCACCAGCGGCCCAGGATTCGGGCGTAGCGGCTGTCGGGGTTGGGGACCTCGATGAGGAGGTGGCCGCCGGGACGGATGGCCCGGTGCGCGGCCCGGAGTTCGAGGTCCGGCTGGGTGCTGTGCTCCAGGTAGTGGAACATGCTGACCACGTCGTAGTGACCGGCGAGGTCCTGGGCCACGTCGAGGAAGCTGCCGCGGTAGCCGCGCTCGACGCGCCCCGCGCGCTCGGCGAGTTCGGCGCCGTCGGTGAAGTCGAGGCCGTCGAAGGCGGTGTCGGGCAGGACCGCGCGGGCCGCCTCGCAGAAGTGGCCGTGCCCGGTGCCGACGTCGAGCCAGTTCTTCGGAGCCGGGTCATACGAAAGCAGGGATTCCGCGCGCCGTACGTACATTTTGGTGCGGCCCGCGAAGGTGGCGCTCAGATGCTTCTCGCCCAGGCCGTCGTAGAAGTCGCGGTAGTAGAACTCCAGGCCCGCCTCGCTCAGCCGGGGGTTCTGGAAGGTGTGCCGGCACTCCTGGCAGCGGTCCAGGACGAAGCGGCCGGGCTTGTGCTGGAGCAGGTCCGTGGTGCGCAGGCGGGTCTTCGGATCCCCGGAACCGCACCAGGGGCAGGTTGTGCGCCGGGCTTCGAAGAAGCGGTCCACGCCGTCGGCCAGATCGGCCTGGTAGACCGGGCGGAGGGCGGCCACCTGCTCGGCGCGGGTGGGCGGCGAGGGTTCTGGGTCGTTACTCACGGGGTCTCCTTCGAGAAGGCGCCGGTGGCCAGTCGTTCCAGATGGGTTGCCGCCGCCTCGGCGCCGCCGGCCGCGCGGAAGGCCGTACGGATGCGGGCGGCGGCGGCGCGGTGGCCGGGTTCGTGGAGTACGGCGTCGATCGCCGCGCCCAGCTTGGGGGCGGTGACCCGGCCGAACCTGACGCGGACGCCCGCTCCGGCCCCGGTCACCTGTCCGGCCACGACCGGCTGGTCGTCCCGGATCGGTGCGACGACGAGGGGCACACCGTGCCACAGGGCCTCGCAGACCGTGTTGTGCCCGGCGTGGCAGACGACCGCGTCGACCCGTTCCAGGAGCGGGAGTTGGGGGACCGAGGGGACGATCAGTACGTCCTTGTCGTCGCTGTCCGCCGTGAGGATGCCGCCAGGGTCCGCGATCACCGCCTGGACCCGGTCGGCGCGGGCCCGCAGCGCGGTCAGGCACTCGCCGAGGAAGCGGGCGCCGACGTCGGAGTTGGCGGTGCCGAGCGTGACGAGGACGGTGGCGCGGCCGGGGTCGAGCCACTCCCAGGGGAAGCCGGGCGGGGCGGGGCGGTCGACGACCGAGGGGCCCACGTAGTGGATCGACCCGTCCGTGCGGGCGTCGGGTCCGACGAGTTCCGGGGTGCTGAAGACGAGGGCCAGATGTGGGGAGAACCGTGGATCGGCGGTGCCCGAGGGGTCCCCGACGTCGTGCCGCAGCCGGGTGAGCAGTCCGTCGAGCCAGGCCGCGATCTTCGGCATGTCCGCCATGGCGTCGGCGAAGGTGAACTCGGCCGTGGTGGTCGCCGATGTGGCCCACGGCAGGCCCAGTTGCCCGGCGACCAGCCCGCCCGCGACGGCCTGCTGGTCGGCGACGACCACATCGGGGCCGAAGTCCCGTACGGCGGCGCGGACTCCGGGGGCCATGGCCACGGCGAGCGGCGCCAGGAACTCCTCCCACAGGAACTTCAGTGCCTGCGGCCCTCTGAGCTCCGGAGGCCGCATTCCCGCGGTGAGGTCGGGCCCGGCGCACGGGTACAAGGTGGCGTGCTCGCCCGCGAGCCGCTGGGCGAGTTCCGGATAGGCGCTGGCCCAGGCCACGTGGTGCCCTCGTGCGGTCAGCGCGGCTGCCACGCCGACCGTCGGGTTGATGTGCCCGACCAGCGGCGGGACCACAAAGAGAAACCTCACCGCACTGCCGCCTCCGCCCCGCTCACGTCCCGGATCAGGCCCAGGATGTGGTCGCCGACCGGTCCCGGCGCCTCGACCAGTACGGAGTGCTCATGGCCCGGCACCACCACGGTCCGGCAGTCCGGCAGCAGGGACTCCAGCCAGGGCGCCTGCTCGACGAGCGCCGAGTCGCCGCCGTAGAGGAAGAGCGTGGGGCAGCGTACGGACCGTATGCGGTCCTCCCCCAGGATCCGCCCGGCCGGGATGTCGCGGACTATCGTGCTGGCCCGCACCAGGAGGGCCGCGCCCTTGGCGAGACGTGCGGTGTTGAAGCCGCGGTTCGTGGTGATCCAGTCCAGTGCGGCGGCCTCGTTGCTCGCCAGCTCTGTCTCCACCTGCCGCAGGACCCCGTCCATGGTGGCCGCCCATGCGGCGGTCGCGGGCATGGACTCGATCACGGAGAGACTCGCCACGTGTTCGGGGCGGCGTTCCGCGTACCCGAAGGCCACTGTGCCGCCGAAGGAGTTGCCGACCAGGTGGACCGGGGCGGTCAACTCCAGCCGGCCGAGGAGGGCTTCGAGGTCGTCGAGGTTGTCGTCGAGGGTGTAGCCGCTCTCCGGACGGCCACTGCGGCCGTGGCCGCGCAGGTCGTACATGACGACGTCGAGACCGGCCGCCGCGAACCGCGGTGCCAGCGTGAAGTAGTAGCTGGCCAGGCTGTCGGTGAGCAGGCCGTGCACCAGCACCGCCGTGGCGGTGGGCGGACGGCCGTCCCGGGGGCCGATGCGCTGGACGTGCAGGGGAAGGGGGCCGATGTCGACGATCGCCATGGCTCAGCCCGCCTCCGCCGCCTTCAGGCTCTGCACGACGTACTCGACGAGCCGGCCCACGGTGAGTTCGATGATCTCGTCGAACTCCATGTCGGCCAGGAACTCGGCGAAGTTGACCCGCTCGCCGTAGCGCTCCTGGAGCAGGCCCGCGAGGGCGACCAGGTCGATGCTCTCCAGTTCGAGGTCGCGGTTGAAGGTGGTCGTCATGCCGATCTCGATGTCGTCGACGCCGTGCTCGTCCTCGAGGAGCCGGTGGAGCAGTCCGGCGATCTCGGCGAGGACCGCTTCCTCGTTGTGGGGGCTGGGAGTCATCGGTCGTGGGTCTCCTCTCCGTGCGTCGGGCCGGTCGTCCAGGCCACGACATAGGTCCGTTCCGGCAGGGAGGCCGGGTTGGCGGCGGGTGCGTGGTGCACGGTGTACGCGCGTTCCAGGCGCCCGGCGACCAACAGCCGCCCGGCGCCGGTCACTTCGAGCACCGGGAAGTCGCGCGGACGTCCGCCGAATCCGGTGCCCTCCGCCTTGGCGACCGCCTCCTTGGCGGCCCAGAAACGGGTGAACCAGAGCGCCCCGGATTCGCCGGTCGTGGCCGACAGGTCGCGCATGAGCCGGAGTTCGTCCGGGCCGAGGGCGGTGACGAGGGTCGACGGATCGCGCTCGACGACCTCCTCGATGTCGATACCGGGGCCGGGGCCCGGCGTGTGCGGCCGTACGATCGCGACCGCGGACTCGGCCCGATGCGCGAGCGAGACGTCCAGCGACGGCAGGACTCGGCCGTACAGGCCGGTGACGTACGGCAGGCCCGACTCGTCGTTGTGCACCCGGATCTCGGCCGGGAAGACCGGCCCCTCGCCGTGGTCCCAGAGCCACTGCCGTACCGCGTCCTTGGCGGCGATACGACCCAGCAGCCACTGACGCCGGCCACGGGGAGCGAGCCGCGCGTACTGCGAACGCTCCACGTCACTCAGCGAGTTGCGCATGATCAGCTCGCGCGAGGCGAGGTCGGGCCACCGCTCGTGGAGCAGGGACCAGCCGCCGGGGCGGGGCGCGGAGAGTGTGTTGCGGTCGGGGAAACGCTCCACGGGACGGGTGGTGGGGTCGTTGTCGAAGCGGCGGTCCTGCCAGCCGGTCAGCTCCGCCCACACCCGGTCGCCGACAGTCAGCTGTACGTCGGCTTCGAGGACGGTGTCCGTCAGCGACGTGATCCGCACGAGGGTCCGCACCTTCGTGCCGGGGCTTGGGTGGGGCCCGTAGAAGCGCATCTCGCGCATCTGCACGGGGAAGACCACGGTCCGCTCGGTACGGGTTGCCATGATCCAGTAACCGAGGAGCTGGCCGACGTTGTCGAGGAGAGCACCGGGGGCGGGAGGTGTGGTGATGGTGCCGCGCACATGGCGCTCGCCGATCCCGGTGAGTTCGGTGACGCCCTGGAACGCGGGGCCGTGGAACATCCAGCGTTCGCAGTAGATCTGCTCGGCCGTGTGGTCCGGGGTGCGCTCCGGGGCCGAGTGGGGGCGGTACGGGGGTGCGGCGGGATAGCCGGGGGCGAGCTCGACCGTGCCGCGGGCGCCCGGTCCGAAGGTGACCGCGCTGCGGTCCGGGCCGGACGGGGAGACGGTCACTGGTATGTCGGTGGGTGGTGTGGCCGTAAGCCACTGGTCGAACCGCGCGTGGTGCACGGCCACCGCCCGCAGGCCCTCGGACGCCTGCTCGGCCGCGTCCATCATGTGCTGCACGATCGTCGTCGCCGGCACGACCGGCCAACGGTCCGCCACACTGGGCCAGCCGGGGCGCTGCGGGAAAAAGCAGTGGTCCAGGAGGTAGGGCATGGAGTCGGTGGAGACGTGGACGGTTGTGCGGTGGTCGGGTGCGGGAGGCGTGGGCGGCGCGGCGGGGTCTGGCTGCGCGGGTGGGGTGGCGTCGGGGTACGTGGGCGTACTGGCCCGGGGCTGCGCGGGGACGGCGGGGAGTGGCTGCCCGGGCACGGCAGGGTGGCGGGTCGCAATCGCTGTGTGGGTGGGGCCGGGACCTGTCCCATGGCCGTTCGCGGAGATGAGGGCTGCGGCGGTGTCCGCGGTCTCGCGCAGGAGGGCGGAGAGTTCGGCGGCGACGGGCGAGTGGGCGACCAAGGGGTCCAGGGAGCCCGCAAGTCGGTGGGCGGTGGGAGCCCGGTTGATGTGCAGTTCCGTACGGAGTTCCGCGAGCGTGTGCTCGTCCAGCGACACCAGTGACCCGCTCAGGTCGAGACGGACCGGTGCTCGCCTCCCCTGTGCGCGATCCGCTGTGGACTGGCGCTGCGGCAGATCGGGGGCGAGAGCGGCGCCCGCCGTCCACAAGGCCGTTGCCACACGCCGGAGTTGAGCGAGGCCCGTCCGGTGGGGAGAGTGGGCGGCGACGGTCAGATGCGCGCGGTCGCCGAGCGTGTCGTCGACGAGTGAACCGAGATGCCCGGTGCCGGTCTGGACGAAGACGCGGTGGCCGGCCTCGTACAGGGCGTCGACCAGTTGTCTGAAGCGGACCGGCTCCAGCAGGTGCCGGACGAACAGCTCGCGGACCGCGCTCTCGTCGCGCGGGTACGGCGACGCGGTGGTTCCGGACCACATCGGTACCGTCGGCGGGTGGAGCCGGAAGAGGTTCGAGGCCTTCTCGATGGGGCCCAGGTAGGGCTTGAGCATCGGGGTGTGGAAGCCGGACCGGAACGGCAGCACCTGACTGAGCACACCCCGGGCGCGGAAGGACCGTACGAACTCCTCGACGGCCGCGTCCGGGCCGCACACCATGGACTGATTCGGGGCGTTGTCGTGGGAGAGCACGATCCCGGCGTCGGCCCAGTCCCGGTCGAGCGCGTCCAGGACCTGCCGCGCCGGTGCGCCGAGTGCGGCGAAGGCCAGGCCGGGGACGGTCACCGTGTCGGGGTCGAACCGCGCCATGAACGCGCTGACCTCGTCTCCTGCGTAGATGCCGGCCGCCGTCATCGCCGTCCACTCGCCGACGCTGTGCCCGGCGACCGCGTCCGGCACCACACCCATGCGGCGCAGCGCGGCGTCCAGGAGGCGGCCCAGGGCG
Source organism: Streptomyces sp. NPDC088387 (assembly GCF_044753385.1). Taxonomy (NCBI): domain Bacteria; kingdom Bacillati; phylum Actinomycetota; class Actinomycetes; order Kitasatosporales; family Streptomycetaceae; genus Streptomyces; species Streptomyces sp. NPDC088387. Next base: position 194,702 of record NZ_JBIVNC010000013.1, on the reverse strand, counting down.
ACGACGGCGACCCCGTGCCGTCCGACGTCACCGACGGAGCCGGTGGCGTCTTCGGTCCGCAGCGGGGGGAGGCCGAAGTGGGCGGCGACGTCGTCGGCGTGGGAGGTGAAGTCGCCTTCCAGGCCGGGGAAGACGAAGACCAGCTTTCCGGTGTCCGGGCCGAGCAGGGTGCTCGGGGTGAACCACACGTCGTTGCGGCCCTGCCAGGCGCGGCCCTTGGCGATCGCACGGCGGGCGAGGGCCAGCCGTTTGGGGGTGGGGTCGACGATGCCCAGCCGGGAGCGGCCCGCCGACGGGTGCGTGTGGGTGGGGTCCAGGCCCGCGGCCAGTACGGCCGAGTCGTCCGCGTCCAGCAGTGCGGCCAGGCGGTCGGGGGTGTCGGCGGCGAGGGCGAGGACCCGTTCGGGTTCGGTCACCAGGACCGGCGGCGCGGAGGGTGGGGTGGCTCGGGTGCGCGCGGCCGGTTGCGGAACATGGGTACGCGGTGCCTCTGCGGGGATCCGGGCGCCGGGTGTGTCGACGGGGACCCGGGCGCCCGGTGCCTCCTCCAGGACAACATGCGCGTTGATTCCGCCGAACCCGAAGGCGTTCACCGCAGCCCGTCGGACGCCCGTGCTCTCCCAGGGTGCCGCCTTTTCCAGGGGGCGGAACCGGGTGGCCGTGAGGGCGGGGTGCGGGTCGTCGCAGTGCAGGGTCGGGAGCAGTGTGCGGTGGTGGAGGGCGAGGGCGGCCTTGACCAGGCTCGCCACTCCGGCGGCGGGCATGGTGTGACCGATCATCGACTTCACGGAACCGATCACGGACGTGGGCCCTAGGGTGCCGAACACGTCGGCCAGGGTGGCCAGTTCGGCCCCGTCGCCGGCGGGCGTCCCGGTGCCGTGCGCCTCCAGGAGGCCGAGCGAACCGGGCGCCGCGGGGTCCAGTCCGGCAGCCTGCCAGGCCTGGCGTACCGCACGGGTCTGGCCGGACGGGTCCGGGTTGACGAGGCTCGCGACCCGGCCGTCGCTCGCCACTCCGGTGCCCCGGATCACGGCGTAGATCCGGTCATCGTCGCGTTCCGCGTCCGCCAGCCGCTTGAGGGCGACCACGCCGGTGCCCTCGCCGATGAGGATGCCGTCGGCGCCACGGTGGAAGGGGCGGATGCGCTGGCTCGGGGAGAGCGCGCGCAGCTGGGAGAAGACACTCCAGAGGGTGATGTCGTGGCAGTGGTGCACTCCTCCGGCGAGCATCATGTCGCAGCGGCCGGAGGCCAGTTCGGCCACCGCCTGGTCCACGGCGACCAGGGAGGAGGCGCAGGCGGCGTCGACGGTGTACGCGGGGCCGCGCAGGTCGAGTCGGTTGGCGACCCGGGAGGCCGCGAGGTTGGGCACCAGGCCGATGGCGTTCTCGGGGCTGTCGGGACCGAGCCGTTCGACGAACGCGTCCCGTACCCGCCGGAGTTGCTCCGGTGCCAGGTCGGGCAGTAACTCGCCGAGGGTGCGGACGAGTTGGCCGGCCGTGCGCACCCGCTGGTCGAGCCGGACCAGGCCGGGGGTGAGGTAGCCGCCGCGGCCCAGCACCACGCCGATCCGCCGCCGGTCGGGCAGCCGGTCCGCGCCGCCCGCGTCGGCGATCGCCTGTGCGGCGACCTGGAGGGCGATGAGCTGGTCGGGCTCCGTCCCGGCGACCGAGGTGGGCATGATCCCGAACCGGGTGACGTCGACGTCGGCGAGGCCGTCCACGAACCCGCCGCGACGGCAGTACACCTCGTCGGCGACGGCCCGCCCGCCGGCGGCCCCCTCACGGTAGTAGGCGTCGGTGTCCCAACGCCCTTGCGGTACCTCCGTGATGGCGTCCGTGCCGTCCGTCAGGTTGCGCCAGTAGGCGTCGAGGCCGGCGGCGCCCGGCAGCAGCACCGCCATCCCGACGATCGCCGTGGGCTGTGCGGGAGTCGTCATGTCACCAGCCCGACGCGGTGTAGACGACGGATCCGTCCGAGTCGTCGCCCCAGGCGAGCTCGCGCAGCAGCGCCGCGGTGCCCTCCTCCGGGTCGATCAGTCCTATCCCCCGGCGGGCGTACTCGCGACCCAGCTCCGGGGTGACCATGCCGTGGTGGGCGCCGGTGGGTGCCCACGGTCCCCAGTGCACGGTCAGCGCGCGCCGGCCGGTGCGGGCGCTCCATGCGGCGCCGAGGCTCTCCAGGGCGTCGTTGGCGGCGGCGTAGTCGACCTGACCGCGGTTGCCGAGGACGGCGGAGACACTGCCGAACAGGACGGCGAAGGAGGGTGCGGCAGGTAGTTCCTCCAGTGCCGCGAGCAGGGTCCCGGCACCGGTCGTCTTCGTCTCGTAGACCCGCTGGAAGGACTCGGTGGACTTCTCGGCGATGAGCCGGTCCTCGATCACGCCGGCCGCGTAGACGACGCCGTCGAGCCTGCCGTGCTCGGCGTGTATCTCCTTGACGACCTGTAGTGCGGATTCCGGCTCGCGGAAGTCGACCGACTGGTAGCGGGCCCGGCTGCCGAGTGCTTCGAGTTCCGTCAGGGTGGCGGTGATCTCCCGCTGGGCCAGGAGGAGTTCGGCGGCGCGGTTGATGTCGGCGGGGGTGCGGCCACCTTGTGCGGCGAGTGCCGCGCGGAGTTCGGCGGGGGTGCGCGCGGCGGCCGTCGCCGGGTCCTCGGGGCCGTCGGGGGCGGGTGTGCGGCCGAGCAGTTCGATTCGGCAGCGGGCTGCCGACGCCAGGGCGAGCGCGAACTTCGCGGTGATTCCGCGGGCGCCGCCGACCAGCAGGACCACCGAGTCGCGGTCCAGGCCGAGTGCGGCGGCCTCGGCGGCGCCGTCACCGGCCGGTCCGGCGCCCGCTGTGGCGAGTGCGCCGAGCGGTCTCTCGGTCAGCTCCGGGCTGTGCCGGCCGGTCCCGGTGTGCAGGACGACGGGGGCCGTGTCGGCCGAGGCCAGTTCGGCGAGCAGCGCGTCGGCGACCGCGGTGGGTGTGGTGGTGGTGATGTCGACGATCCGCGCGGCCGTCTCCGGGTACTCGCGCGCGACCGTACGGAACAGGCCGTGCAGTCCGGCCGAGCGCAGGTTCGGGGTGTCCCCGTCGGCCGGCCGGACGGCGAGCAGGCGGTGCGGGGCGCGGGCCAGGGCTGCCTTCAGCACGGGGAACGCGTCCGGCAGGACCGGCGGGCGGGTGGTCGCGAGGGGGTCGAGGAACAGCACCCCGTCGACCCGGCCGTCCGCCTCGGTGAGGAGGTGGTCGGCGGAGACGGTCACCGTCTCGGCACCGTGCGCGGTGAGGCGGGCCGCGACCTCGCGCGCCGCCGTACCGGAGTCGTCGTCGCCGAGCAGCACAAAACGTCGGCCGGTGAGGGCGGCGGCCGGGTCGGCCGGGTCCTGTGGCGCCAGGAGCACGGGTTCGAGCCGGAAGCGTTTGGGTGCCACGCCGGTCGCGTCCGCCACGGGTACGGGTTCCGGCCGGAAGCCGTTCGGTGCCTTGCCGTTCGCCGCCTTGCCGTTCGCCGCCATGACGGTCGCCGTCGCAGCCGTCGCCGTCGCAGCGGCCTCCGCCACGGTGTTCGCGGGCTCCGGCGGCACCGCATCGGCCGGTGGCCCGCTCAGTCTCGCCGTGAGCCAGCCGGTGACCGAGGCCGCCGTGCGGGCCTTCGCCAGCTCCTCCAGCTCCGCGTCGTCCATCGCGGTGAGCTCGGCGCCGGCTCCGATGCCCAGCCGCTTGGCCAGTTCGCCGGCGATCTCGGCTCTCTTGATGGAGTCGATGCTGAGGTCGGCCTCCAGGTCGAGGTCGGGTTCGATCATGTCGACGGGATAGCCGGTGCGTTCGCTGATGATTTGCAGGACGACACCGAGTACGTCGGTCTCCGCGACCGGTTCGGGAGCGGGCACCAACTCCCGCTGGGGCAACGGCGTTTGAGAGGCAGGCACGGTCGACGGCCGTGGATCGGCGGCGGGAAGGGCCGCCGGTGACTCGATATCGGCGGGAACCGGCGCCTGGACCGGGACCCACTGTCCGGCCGCAGGGCCGCCCAGGTACGCCAGCAGCACATCACGCTGTGCCGAGACCATCTCCCGGCTGGTGCGCAGGAATTCCGCGATGAGTTCGTCCCGGTTGACCGGGGCGCCGCCCTGCTGGTTCGTCGCCACAGTTGTCTCCACAACGCGTCGGGCCGGTGCGAGGGCACCGGGAAGGAGGTCTCCGGCGGCGGTGCGGACCAGGTGTCCGTCGACCGTCCAGCCAGGGCGCCGGGGCGCGGGTGTGCCGGCCGCGTCGACGGCGTCACGCCCGTGGAACATCCATCCGGTACGCACCGGCAGCCCCGAGACGGCCAGCCGGGCCAGGGCGTCGAGCCAGCCGCGCAGGCCGCTGTCCGGGCGCGGCTCGCAGGCCACGGTGCGGTGCGGGCGGTCGCCGAGGATCTCGGCGACCAGCCGGGTCAGCACGGTTCCGGGGCCGGCTTCGACGAAGGTCCTCGCGCCCGCCTCGTACATGGCCTCGATCTGGGCGGTGAAGCGGACCGGTGCGCCGATCTGGGCGGCGAGTTCCGTGCGCACCGCGTCGGCGTCCTCGCCGTACGGGGCGGCTGTGCGGTTGGACCACACCGGGAACTCGGGTCCGTGGACACGGTGTTCCGTGAGGACCTGCGCGAACCGGTCGCCGGCGCTCGCGACAAGCGGGCTGTGGAAGGCGCAGGCCACGTTGATGCGTTTGGCGCCGAGACCGGCCTCGCGCAGGAGTCGGACGGCGGTGGAGATGTCCTCCGTGGGGCCGGAGATCACCGTCTGCGCGGGCGAGTTGTGGTTGGCCAGGACCACCGATTCGGGGGCGCCGCCCTCGCGCAGGGCGCGGGCCACGTCGGCGGCTCCGGCCGACACCGCGGCCATGCTTCCCGGGTCGCCGCCGCCGGTCGCCGCCAGGATCGCGGCGGCCCGCTCGGTACTCAGCTCCAGCAGCGTCTCCGGTTCGATGGCACCGGCCGCGCACAGGGCCGCCAGCTCGCCGTAGCTGTGCCCGGCCGCCATGTCCGGCCGTACGCCCGCCGTGGTGAGCAGGGTGTGGGCGGCGAGGGAGGTGATGCCGAGGGCCGGCTGGGCGGCCCGGGTGTCGGTGAGGGCGGCCCGGTGACGGCCGCGCGCGGCGTCGTCGAAGGCGGCCGGCGGGTAGAGCGTGGTGGTGTGTTCGCGGCCGAGGTGCAGATAGTGCTGAAGCTCGGGGAACGCGACGAAGACGTCGGCGAACATGCCGGGCCGCTGGCTGCCCTGACCGGGGAAGAGGAAGGCGACCTTGCCTTCCTCCGTGCCCTGCGCCAGGTGGATTCCGGCCGCCGGATCGTGTTCGCCCGCCAGCGCCCGGCGCAGTTGTCCGGCGAGGCCGTCCGCGCTTGTGGCCACGACGGCCACCTGGACCGGTTCGTGCCGGGCGTCCGAGCGCCGTGACGCGGCGAGTGCGAGGTCGCGCAGGCGCCAGGGCAGATGGCCGTCCGTGCCGGAGGACTCGGCCGCCTTCAGTACGGCCTCGATGCCCCGTCGGGCACCGGTGAGGTCCGCGCCCCGGAAGGTGAGGAGTTCGGCCGGCCAGGCGTCCAGCGTCTGCGCGGGCGGCACGGATTCGCCGTAGGCGCTGACCACGGCGTGGAAGTTGGTGCCGCCGAAGCCGAACGCGCTGAGGCCCGCGACGCGTTCCGCTGCCGGGGCCGCCCAGGGGCGGGCCTGGGAGTGGAAGACGAAGGGGCTGGTGTCCTCCTTCCAGGCCGCGTTCGGCTGCCGCATGTGCAGGGTGGGTGGCTTGACGCCGGTGTGCAGGGACAGCACGGTCTTGATCAGGCCCGCGAGGCCCGCGGCGCACTTGGTGTGCCCGATCTGCGATTTGACCGAGCCGAGGGCGCAGCTGCCGACGTCGGCACCGGCTTCGGTGAACACGGCACTCAGGATGGAGAGTTCGGTACGGTCGCCCACGACCGTGCCGGTGCCGTGCGCCTCGACGAGGCCCACCTCGGCCGGTGAGACGCCGGCGTTGCGGTACGCCCGCTCCAGTGCGGTCCGCTGGCCTTCCGGCCGGGGTGCCGTCAGGCCCAGTGAGCGTCCGTCGCTGGAGCTGCCGACTCCCTTGATGACGCCGTAGATCCGGTCGCCGTCGCGTTCGGCGTCCGCGAGGCGCTTCAGGACGACACAGGCGACTCCCTCGCCGAGCGCGATGCCGTCGGCCGAGTTGTCGAAGGCGCGGGAGCGGCCGGTCGGGGAGAGGGCGTGCACGGAGGAGAAGAGGACGTAGTCGTTGATGCCGTTGTGCAGGTCGGCTCCCCCGCACAGGACGGTGTCGCTGGTGCCGCCGACGAGTTCCTTGCAGGCGACGTCGAGCGCGGCCAGCGAGGACGCGCAGGCCGCGTCGACCGTGTAGTTGGCGCCGCCGAGGTCGAGCCGGTTGGCGATCCGGCCGGAGATGACGTTGGCGAGCATGCCCGGGAAGGAGTCCTCGGTGAGGTCGGGGAGCTGGTCCGCGAGACCGTCGGGGACCGTGCCGTAGTACGACGGGAGTACGGCACGCAGGGTGGTGGCGTTGGACAGGTCGCTGCCGGCCTCCGCGCCGAAGACGACGGAGGTGCGGGCGCGGTCGAACTCCCTTCCCCGCTCGCCGTATCCGGCGTCGCCGAGAGCGCGCCGGGCGGCTTCGAGGGCCAGCAGCTGCACCGGCTCGATGCTGCCGAGGGAGGCCGGCGGGATGCCGTAGGACAGTGGGTCGAAGGGGATGCGCGGGAGGAAGCCGCCCCACTTCGAGGTGGTGGCCCCGTCGCCGTTCTCGGACCAGTGCACGGCCGGGTCCCAGCGGTCGGCCGGGACCTCGCCGACCGCGTCGTGACCGCCGAGGACGTTCGCCCAGAACGAGGCGAGGTCGGGGGCGTGCGGGAACATACACGCCATGCCGATGACAGCGATGTCGAGTGGTGCGGGCGCGGTGTCCTGGGTCATGTCGGTTTCGGGGGAGGCGAGTTGCGTGACGCGGTCGGCGAGGAACTCGGCGGCGCCGTCCGTCACCGAGCGGTGCAGCTCGGCCACGGTGGTGGTCTCCGAGCGCAGCACGGCCACCTGCCCGGCCATGAACATCCCCTCGGCGAGCTGGCGTTGCTCGCTCACGGCGACCCGCGCTCCGGCCGTGTCCCGCTCGACGCCCTTGCTGGCCACGCGCAGTCGGCCCACGTTGAGCCGCTCCAGCTCCTCCCAGATCTGCCGCTCGGGCACACCACGCTGCCGCAGATCCGCCTCGAAGTCCCGGAAGCCGTCACTGAAGGGGCTCGGCACACAACGGGTGGCGTGGCCCGGCGCGGTCTCCAGCAGCGTGGTCCTGGTCGCCCGTACGACCTGGTCCTGGAAGAGCGGCTGGATCGCCCCGCACTCCACCGCCTCCGCGGTGAACAGGTAGGCCGTGCCCATCAGGACACCAACGGCCGCGCCGCGCGCGGTGAGCGGGGCGGTGAGCGCGGCGACCATCGCGGCCGACCGCTCGTCGTGCACACCGCCCGCGAAGAACACCTCCAGGCCCTCGATGTCCGGGAAGTCCTCCAGCACCGCGAGCTGCGCCTCCCAGAGCGGGAAGCTGTTGCGGGGTCCCACATGGCCACCGCACTCCGAGCCCTCGAAGACGAAGCGGCGCACTCCCGCGTCCAGGAACTGCCGCAGCAGGCCCGGCGAGGGCACATGGAGGAAGGTGCGGATGCCGGCCGCCTCCAGCGCCCTGGCCTGCGAGGGACGGCCCCCGGCGATGATCACGTGGGTCGGGCGTAACGCGTGGACGGCTTCCAGCTGGGCGGTCCTGGTTTCCTCGGGTGCGAATCCGAGGACCCCGACGCCCCAGGGGCGGTCGGCGAGGGCGGTGCGGGTCTCCGTGAGCAGGGCGCGGGTCTGCTCGGCGTTCGCCAGCGCCAGGGCGACGAAGGGGAGGGCGCCGTCGTCGGCGACCGCCGCCGCGAACCGGGCCTGGTCGCTGACGCGGGTCATCGGGCCCTGGGCGATGGGGAGTCGGGTTCCGAGCGCACGGCTCATGGGGGAACCGGGGCGGAGGGAATCGCCTGGAGCGGGGGTGCGGGGCGCGGCGCCGGAAGTGGTCGCCTTAGGGGTGGCAGTGCTCGGCACGTCGCCCGAAGTGGCAGTGTCCGGCGCAGCGCCGGAAGTGGTCTTGTCCGGCGCAGCACCGGAAGTGGTGCCGCCCGGCGCGGCGCCGGAAGTGGTCTTGTCCGGCGCAGCACCGGAAGTGGTGCCGCCCGGCGCGGCGCCGGAAATGGTCGTGCCCGGCGCGGCGCCGGAAGTGGCGCTGCCCGCCGCGGCGCCGCGAGTGGTAGTGCTCCGCGGGCCGCCCAGTCGGTCACCCGGCGCGGCCGTGCCCAGGGCCTCGCGCACGGCGTTGGTCACCGCCCGGATCACACCCGCCACGTCGTGCCGGCGGTCCGCGAACCGGGCGGCCAGAAAACCGTCCTGGCCGACGGCGAGGGGCTCACGGCCCACTGTCCGGGACCGGACACGGGGTTCCTCCCGCCCCCGCGCGGGCTCCTCCCCACGCCCCTTCGGAGGCTTGAGGAAGCGGTGGCCCGACCGCACGATGGTCTCCGAGCCGTCCATGGAGCGGAGCGACACCGCGACCGCCTCCGGCACGGACGACTCCGCCAGCAGCGCGAGCTGACTGTCCAGCACCACCCCCACCGCGCCGCCCGCGACGGCGGCCGCCGCGGTGTGCGGCCCGATACCGCCGCACGCCCAGACCGGCAGGTCCACGGTGGGGTCGGCCAGCAGATGCTGGAGCAGGACGAAGGTGCTCAGTTCACCGACCCGGCCACCGCTCTCGTTGCCGCGGGCGATCAGACCGTGGGCTCCCCCACGGGTCGCCTCCAAGGCCTGGTCCAGGCTGGTGACCTCGGCGAGAACCCGGTGTTCACCGGGAACGTCGGCGATCCGCCACGGGGAGTCGGAGGCCAGTACGACGGTGAGGGGGCGGTCGGTCGGCAGGTCACCGGGGGTGATCCGGCAGTCCGCCCCGATCCGCACCCCGACCGGTCCGCCGACCCAGCGGCACAGCCGGGCCAGGGCCTCCCGGGCCCGCCGGTCGCCCGTTCCGAGGTCGAGTGTCCCCAGCCCGCCGGCCCGGGTGACGGCCGCGGCGAGTCGCACGTCGGGTTCATGGAAGGGGGTGATTCCGATGACAAGTTCTTCAGGGCAGGCGACAGACGTCATGATTCTCCGAATAAACGGTGAAACTGAGCGGTGGGGGTACCGTCTGAAGAGCGACGAATAGGCGCGGGGACATGCCTTTATTCGCCCGGAAAACAGGGTCGAAGCTATAGGACGGTTACCGGCGGGTCAACATCGGCGTCGCACCTGAGCTGGGCATCGCATAGATCGAGTCAGTGGAGGCCGGCATCCCAAACGGCGGAAATCAGGTCAATTTCCCGCCTGGGGTATGTCTATTCACCCTCGCCTCATGCCCTTGAAACACCCCGGTCGGAGGCCAGGTCCGTGTTAATTCTGCGTGTCGGGACGGACACGTGGCGGGTTACCGAATTCAGTCTTGCAAATTCGCGCCACCGGTGCTGCACAGGTACTTCCAATTCAACTGGACGCCCATTCGCGTCGGGGTGCGTCGACACCGCCCGGAGTGCCCCGAGGGCCCGGCCATGTCCGCAAAGTCCCGAATTACTCTTGGGGCAGACGACCGTTTCGCGGACACGGCCCAAAGCCCGGCCCCTGAGCGTGACGTCCGGCGGCCGGGGGCGACCGGATACAGTGCGCGAGAAAGCACCCTGGTCAAGGAGGGGGAGCATGACCGACACCAGTAGCACGCGCCCTGCCGACAGCGAGGCGAAAGCGCCGCGGCGCAGTCTGCTGCATCGCCTGATGCGCTACCTCCCCATGATCGCGCCGGTCCTGCTGTGGGCCGTGCCGTGCTGGGTGCTTCTGTACGGCGGCCAGGACTGGCCGGCGCTCGTCACCGTCGTCGGCACGGCTCTGTTCGTCGTCGGCCTTGTGGTGATGCCGCTCGCGATGGCGCGCGGTCACGGTCGGCGCCAGCAGGACCGGGCGGCGGTCCTCGGGGACAGCCTGCTGGGGATCAGCTGGGTGTTGTTCACGTGGTCCGTGCTGCTCGGCGTCCTCCTGCGTCTCGCCCTCACCGTGGCCGGCGTCGGCGAGGGTGAGGACCGGGCGCGCATCGTCACGTGGGCCGTGCTCGGCGTGTCCGCCGCACTGCTCGCCTGGGGGTACGCAGAAGCCCGGCGTGTGCCCCGTGTGCGCAGCCTCGACGTCCAACTTCCGCGCCTGGGAGCCGGGCTGGACGGCCTGCGCGTTGTGCTCATCACCGACACCCACTACGGCCCCCTCGACCGCGCCCGCTGGTCGGCACGGGTGTGCGAGACGGTGAACACCCTTGAGGCCGACGTGGTCTGCCACACCGGTGACATCGCGGACGGCACGGCCGCTCGCCGACGGGCCCAGGCCACCCCGCTCGGCAGCGTCCGAGCGACTCGGGCCCGTGTGTACGTCACGGGGAACCACGAGTACTACAGCGAGGCCCAGGGCTGGGTCGACCTGATGGACGAGCTGGGCTGGGAGCCGCTGCGCAACCGCCATGTGCTGGTGGAGCGGGGCGGCGACACACTGGTGGTCGCCGGTGTGGACGACGTCACCGCCGAGTCCTCCGGCCTGGCCGGTCACCGCGCCCACCTCGCCGGAGCGCTGAACGGCGCCGACCCCGACCTGCCCGTACTGCTCCTGGCACACCAGCCCAAGTTCGTCGACCGGGCGGCGGCCGCCGGCATCGACCTCCAACTCTCGGGCCACACCCACGGCGGCCAGATCTGGCCCTTCCACTATCTGGTCCGCATCGACCAGCCGACGGTCGCCGGCCTGACCCACCACGGGACCCGCACCCGTCTCTACACCAGCCGGGGCACCGGCTTCTGGGGCCCGCCGTTCCGCGTCTTCGCCCCCAGCGAGATCACCCTGCTGGTGCTGCGCTCCGCGGAGCAGCCCGCCTCGAAGTAGCACAGAGCGGCACGGAGGGTAGCGTTACGGGTTCCAACCAAGGGGAGGCAGTCATGACCAGACTCGTGCGTTTCGCCGCCATCGCGGCCGGTGTCGCCATCGCGTTCGTGGGCGCCGGGACGGCGGTCGCCGGCGACGGTGACACCGTGACGGTGGCCATCGTGGCCGGCGCCTACAAGTAGCAGTCCGGCGCGGTCCGCTCGCTGCGGGCGGGCCGCGCCGCGGCTTGGTGACGACGAGGCGCCCTAGACGCCAGCAGGATCGGGCACGGCCATGCAAGCCGCCGGCCTGCCCACCCTCCGCCTGCGCGAGCTGTACCGCACACCCACGATCCGGGCGGTCGTGACGGGGCTCGGCAAGGTGTCGGCGTGCCGGGGACAGTAGGGCCGCTTCCCTCTTCACGGCACCCGGAGGGCGCTCACTTGGCGTGGTCCTGTTCCAGCTCTCGCTTGAGGTTGCGCAGGGTCTTGGCGATGTTGCGGACCTGGAAGTCGGCGAAGGTCCGGCCCGGGGTGACGAGCCGGTCGAAGGTGTCGGCCACGAATGTGGGCCAGGCGCGTCGGTCGTCGGTCCAGCTCTCGGTGACCCGGGTGCCGTCGCCGACCGGCTCGAAGCGGTACTCCCAGGTGGCGATCGGGCAGCGCAGACGCGGGCGGTTGCGCCCGATGGCGTGGACGCGGAAGGCGAAACGGCGACCCGGGTCGGCGGCCGTGACCGTGCAGCGGGTGACCCAGCGGGCCCTTCCCCGCCGGTTCCGGCCGATGAAGGTGGTACCCAGCGTGGCGTCCCCGTCCGGGCCCTCCGCCGTACCCAGGTTCTCCGGGCTCCACCGGCCCATGTCCCCGGGGCGGCTCAGGGCCCGGTACACGGTGTCGGGCGAGAGGCCGATGACAATGCTGTCGCTCACCGTGAACACTCGGGTCATTACGCCGCCTCCTGCCGGGAACATCACATCGCTGCCGAACATTACCGACCGAATATTACTGCCGAGTAGGAATCATGGCATGCGGCCAGGTGCGGCCGAAGAGCAGGACCGACGAAGAAGGGTTCAGGGGGACGGCACCGACCAGGCCCGCCAGGCGGCGTCGACGTCGGTGTGCCAGCGAAGACGCCGGTCGTCGGGGGTGTGCGAGCGAAGCCGGCCCGGGGCGAGCAGATGGATCGTGTGCGGGCCGTCCGGCCATGGGGGGCGTGGCAGATAGTCGTCCACGGCCAGGCGCAGTTGCCGCAGGTCGAGCACCACGACCGTCGCCGCACCGCACCGCGCCGTAAGCTCCGCCCGCAACACACCACTCGTGATCGCGGTGAGCCGGCCCTCCGCCGCGCACCACACCTGAGTGCCCGAAACGGCGAGGATCCGCACACGGAAGAGCGCCGACATGTGCTCCTCCTCTCCTCGCCCGCGAACACGGACACGCACACGCACACGTGGGGCAACCGGTCACTCGAAGAACCGGTCACATGAGGAATCCGAACCTGCGAGCCCACCGGATTGGCCATCCCGTGACCCGATCTCGCGGACCTGGCGGCCACAGCGGGCGTCAAGAAGACCTGTCCCTCACCACCCGCCCACCCTGCCCTAACTCTTAATTTAGTAATTATTGTTGACGCGCGCCGATGGCGGCTGCAAGATCCTGGCAACCAACCCGTAGGCGAGCGGGCGCTGACTGGTCCTGGGGACGACTGCCGCATCTTCCGCTGGGCGGTGTTGCCTCGGACGCACGACCGGGCGGTTCGGCACGCCTGATCGGACAACGAAGGATCCGATGTGAAACGACATCTCACCGTCCTCCTGGCGCTTGTGGCCGGCCTGCTGGCCACACAGGCGCCCGCTCAGGCCGTCTCCCCGCCCGAGAGAACCGCCGGCGCGCCGTCGGCACCCCAGCAGGTGCTGAGCCCGACGCCGTACATGGGCTGGAACACCTACTACGCGCTGGGCGGCGATCCGACCGATGCGGAGATCAGGTCGACGGCCGACTTCCTGGTCAGCAGCGGTCTGCACAAGTCCGGTTACGAGTACGTCTGGATCGACGGCAACTGGGCCGCGCCGACCCCGCGCAGCGAGGCGGGCGACCTGACGCCCAACCCCGCGCAGTTCCCGAACGGGCTGAAGCCGCTGGTCGACTACATCCATTCCAAGGGGCTCAAGGCCGGCATCTACACCGACGCCGGTCCGTACATTCCGGGCAAGTGCGGCCTCGGCAGCCATGGTTACTACCAGCGGGACGCGGACCAGTTCGCCGCCTGGAAGTTCGACGCGGTCAAGGTGGACTACCTCTGCGGGATCGCCGCGGACCTCGACCCGAAGACCGTCTACACCGAGTTCGCGAAGGCGCTGCGGAACAACGCGAGCAAGCGCCCCATGATCTTCAACCTGTGCAACCCGGTGACGTCTCCGGACTGGGGCAACTACCCGGAGGAGCAGCAGTCGACGCACTCCTGGTCGTACGCGCCCGGCATCGCGCAGTCGTGGCGGACGTACACGGACGTCGGCTTCATCGGCGAGATCAAGTACAAGGACGTGCTGCGCAACTACGACGCCAACGCGCGGCACCCCGAGGTCGCCGGACCGGGTCACTTCAACGACCCCGACTACCTCGGACCCGAACTGGGCATGTCCGACGAGGAGTTCCGTACGCAGATGACGCTCTGGTCCGTGGCGGCGGCGCCGCTGGTGATCGGCAGCGACGTCCGTAAGCTCAGCCGGACCTCGCTCGACATCCTCCAGGACCGCGACGTCCTCGCGATCAACCAGGACCGTGCCGGCGTCCAGGCAGTCCGTGTCGGCCCCGCCGGCACCACCGAGACCTGGGTCAAGCGGCTGGCCAACGGCGACCGGGCCGTTGTGCTGCTGAACCGGGGCGACACCCCGGCGACGCTGACCACCACGGCCCGTTCGGTCGGGCTGTCCGGGGACCGGTTCACCCTGAAGAACGCCTGGACCGACCGGGTCACCGAGAGCGCCGGCACCATCAGCGCCGCCGTCCCGGCCCACGGCACGGCCCTGTTCCGGGTCTCCCGTGCGACGGGCAAGCCGGGCGTTCCGCACGTGGTCGCCGGTCTGCCGCAGGTGACCAAGGTCGGTGGCGACGCCGTGCAGACCGGGGTCGCCCCGGTCGTCGCCGGCGGCGACCAGGCCCGGGTCGAGGTCTCCGTCCGCAACGACAGTGCGCGCCCGGTCCTCGCACCGCGGGTCGCACTGGCGGCGCCCTCGGGCTGGACGGCCCGTCCGCTCGGCAAGGCGCCGAAGGTGCTGAAGCCCAGGAGCTCCGTCACCCTGGCCTTCACCGTGACCCTGCCGGCCACGGCCGCGCCCGGCAACGGCACACTGACCGCCACCACCTCGTACGAGGTGCCCGGAAAGGGACGGTTGAGCCAGGAGACGGCCACGGCGCTCGTGGTGGCACCGGCGCCGCCGGACGGCGACGTCGTCCTGTCGCACCACGACTGGATCAGCGCCACCAGCGGGTGGATGAGTCCGACGGTGGACCGGAGTGTCGGCGGCTGGACGCCGATCAGCATGCTCGGGCAGGTGCACCCGACCGGTGTCGGCGTCGCCTCGCCCTCCGCGATCCGCTACTACCTCGGCGACCGCTGCACCCGGCTCGCCACCACCGTCGGCATCGACGACGCCGTGCGTGATGTCGGCCCGGAGGGCGGCACATCCACCTTCCAGATCGTCGGTGACGGCAAGGTGCTGTTCGACAGCGGTGTGCTCGGCCGCGACGACGCCCGCCAGGCCGACGTCGACGTGACCGGCGTCCGGGTCCTCGACCTGGTGGTCGGCGACGGCGGCGACGGCGGCTACAACGACCGCGCCAACTGGGCCGGTCTGAACGCCACCTGCTGAACGATCCGGCCGCACCCGGGCACTACCTCACCCGGGTGCGGCCGGTCGTGGCCGATGGGGCGGGCGTTCATGGCCCGCTCAAGCCCGGCGCTTCGCCCTCGACCTCGAACTCGCCCTCGAACCAGCCCTCGGCCCCGGCACCACGGTCACCACCGCGACCGCGACCAAGGCCAGGAGCGAGACCGTTCCGGCCGCCACCAGCAACCCACCCGTCGTCACCGTCGCCACGATCGCCGCCATACGCGCACCGCGAGCGAGAAGGCGCCCCGCCGCGGCACAGCACACGAGATAGACCAGCAGGAAGAACGCCGTCGGCAGCGCGACCAGCAGCGAGAGATCCACGATGCCCACCGCGGACAGCCCCAGCAGCAGGGCACCGAAGGCGGCCACACTCACGGTGAGCAGGACGCGCGACATACCGGACTGCCGCGTCTGCCGCGTCTGCCGGCCACCCTGCATCAGGTGCTGCGCGGTGGCGGCCGCACTGGCCAGATAGGCGTTGGTGACCCCCAGGGTCAGCAACAGCGCGATGACCGCCGCCAGCCAGGGCCCCGCCGGGCCCACCGCGACCTCCAGCAGGGCCGCCAGGGGTGTGACGGTCGCCGCCCCCGCTCCCAGCACCGCCTGGAGGACGGCGGCGAGGGCGAGGTAGACGACGGACGTGATGCCGAAGGCGGCGAGGATGACCCGCGGCAGTTGCCGCCGTGCGTTGCTCAGGCGCGCGGTCAGGGGCGCCGCCGCCTCCCAGCCCACGAAGGCCATCATCAGATGCCCGGCCGCACCCACCACTCCGGACCACCCGTGACTGAGGAAGGGACGCCAGTTGTCGGCGCGCGCGGAGCCCGCACTAGCGCAGATGGCGACAACCAGAAAGGCCAACAGGAGCCCCATCAAAAGGAGTTGAAGCCGGGCGCCGCTGTTCGCGCCGAACAGGCGAAGGAACAGCACAACCACGAGCAGCGCGCCGGCGAACGCGGGCCCGTACGCGGGCTCGGCGACGACGGCTGCCACGTACTGGCCACCGATCAGGCAGACGACGGGGACTCCCGTGATCACACCGAGCAGGAAGGCCCAGCCGGTAGCCCTCCCCAGGACGGGGCCGAGTCCGGCGGCGGCATAACCGGCCACGCCCGCCCGCGATCCGACGGAGGTGCCCAGCCGGCTGAAGACGAACGCGAGCAGCGCGGACAGCACCAGCAGCGTGGCCCACGCGAGCAGCGCTGCGGCTCCCGCCTTCTGGGCGGCCAGCCCGGGAAGCAGCAGCAGACTGGGACCGAGCAGCGCGCCCACGTACAGGGCGGTGGCCCGCGGAGCGGTCAGCGGCGCCGACTGCGGGGGCTCCGGCGAGTGGTGGGTGAGCGGGGACGGCACGGAAGGCCTGGTGACGTGCATGACCGCAGAATGATGCATATGACGGCGCATGCGCTTGCTCTGTTGCGCACCAAACCCTTCTCGCACACAACCCGGTGCCGCGATGCACGATCTATGCTGCATTTTATGCCATCACCGCAGTACGACCGGGTGGACCGCCTGATTCTGGAGCATCTCCAGCGCTTCGGCCGCACCCCGAACAACGAACTGGCCGACGCCGTGGGCCTGTCACCCTCCGCCTGTCTACGGCGCACGAAGGCGCTGGAGGAAGCGGGACTCATCGCCGGATACCGGGCGGAGCTCGACCAGCGGAGCCTCGGCCTGGGACTGACGGTGTTCGTCGCCCTCAAGGTGGAGCGCCACTCGCGCGAGACATCACAGTCCGTGGAGGACGCGCTGAAGGCGATCCCCGCAGTGGTCGCCTGCCATGTCGTGTCGGGCGAAGCGGACTTCTTCCTGGAGGCGGTCCTCCCTGACCTGAGTGCCTACGAAGAGGTGCTGCTGGACCACATCCTCGCCATTCCCCGGGTCATCGACGCCCGGACCACGTTCGCGATCCGGACGGTGCTGACCCGGGGGCCGATGCCCCTGGACGACTGGCCGAACCGGCGCAGATCGCCACGGACGAGCGGCTGACCCGGGGCGTCAGCCGAGGGGGAACATCCGCTCGACGACCTCGGCGACACCGTCCTCGTCGTGGGAGCCGATGACGTGATCGACCGCGCCCAGGACACTGGGATGGGCATTGGCCACGGCGTAGGAGCTGCCGGCCCACGCGAGCATGGGCAGGTCGTTGGGCATGTCGCCGAAGGCCGCGACCTCGGCCGGGGTGATCCCGAGGCCGGCGGCGAAGCGGGCCAGCCCCTGGGCCTTGCTGACGCCGGAGCCGATCGCCTCGACGAGGCGCTCGCCGTTGGAGTGGTAGACCGTGACCAGGTCGCCGATCGCGGGTGCGGCGAGGGCGAGGAGGTCGTCGGCGGAGAGGGACGGGTGGCGTCCGACGAGTTTGGGGGCGGGGCGGCTCCAGAGCTTGTCCTCGCCGGGGCGCTGGACGGTGATGTCGGAGTCCCAGTCGCCGGCTTCGTACTGCTCGTCGGCGTGGAGTTCGTCGGCGTGCTCGACCGCCAGGCCGATGCCCGGTACGGCCGTACGCAGGCGGCGGGCGGCTTCCGCGAGGGTGACGGTGTCGATGGAGTACTCGGCGACGACGGCGCGGGTGCGCATGTCGTAGATCAACGCCCCGTTGGAGCAGATCGCCGTCCCGCGCGGGCCGAACATCTCCACGATCGCGTCCATCAGGCGCGGCGGGCGGCCGGTGACGAACACGAAGTCGGCGCCCGCCTCCTGGACACGCGCGAAGGCGGCGGCGGTGCGCGCGGAGACGCTTCCGTCGCTGCGGACGACGGTGCCGTCCAGGTCGGTGGCGATCAGCCGAGGCCGGGATTCGGCCGTGGTGAGGATCATCTTCGGGAGGACCTCCGAGGTGGTCGTCTTCGTGGTCTCGGGCGTGGTCTTGAGCGTGGTCTCGGTCGTCATCTCGGTCGTGCTCTTGGGGGTGGTCATGAGCGGCCAACTCCTTGCTCTGGTTGAACATGTGAACAGTGTTCATATTTATGAATCTGCGTCACGCCCCTTGCGGTCCCACGGCTGCGTCTCTAACGTCCCGATTTAATTGTTAGGAAGTCTTCCTTACAGTCATCGCACTGGCTCCGTCAACTGCTTGCAGTCCGCCCCATGGCTCCGTCAACTCCCCGTTTCAGTCCCGCCTGGAAGGACGACCATGTCACGCCTGCACCACTCCGCACCGCCCTCCATCGACCCTCCACCACGCAGGCCCCTCCGTACCCCCCGGCGGGTCACCGCACTGCTCACCGCCGCGTTCATCGGGCTGACCGGGATGACCGCGCTCGACGCCGCCGGCGCCGTGCCCACCCCGGCCGACCCCGCCCCCTCCCCCGCCCGGACGACGGCCGCCGTCCCCGACCTCACCAGCGCGAACCGCCGGGCACCCGTCTCCGGACTCCCCGACTGGAGCAAGGCCGGCTACCGCGGAGGCGCCGCCCTCCCCGGCGCCTCGGAGACCAACCCCGACCCCGCCTGTTCGATCACCGCGCAGGAGCTGGCGAGTCAGTACAGCGTCCGGGCCGACGGCAGCGACGCGACGAGCGGCCTCCAGCGGGCCATCGACGACATCCGCAAGAACTGCACACCGAGCGCGAGCTACACCAAGCTCTCCACGATCACCCTGCCCGCCGGCACGATCACCGTCACCCGGCAACTCGGCCTGGACGCCGACTACCTGGTGCTGCGCGGCGCCGGCAAGGACCAGACGACCCTCCGCTTCCGCCCGGACGCCAACACCCGCTACGACACCCTCACCGAGGACGGCAGCGACTGGGACGAGGACGGGGCGGTCCACGGAGCGGGCAAGGGCGGCTGGACCTGGCCGGGCCGCGGCCTGCTGCGCGTGCAGACGCGTGAGGTCTCACCGAAGTACACGAGCGACTACAACTCCGCGCCGGCCAACCGCAAGGACATCTTCGAGGGCAGCATCAACCAGCACTGGGCGAGCGGCGTTCCGCTGCGCGCCGCGTCCGCGAGCGGCAGCAACCGGATCCAGCTGGCCTCCAACGCCGACATGAACCGCTTCAAGGCCGGCGGGTATCTGTGGGTCGGCGCCGCCAACTCGCGGAAGTTCTACCAGCAGCAGACGGCCACCGACACGACGAAGTACCTGAACCTGCACATGCGTCAACAGATATTCCAGATCGCGTCGGTGGACACCGCGGGCAAGAACCTCACCATCGACAAGCCGCTGGAGTACGACCTCCCGCTCAACTCGACCTCGGACGGCTCCACGGCGATCGACGGCACGGTCTACCCGAGCCGGGTCACCCCGCTGAAGGTCGTCCAGGGCGTGGGCATCGAGGACCTGAGCCTCACCCAGGACATGGCGGGCATGCCCAAGCTCGGCGGCGGCACCTACAACCTCACCGAGGCCGACGCGAAGAACAACTACGGCAACATGGCGCCGGAGTACGCCCAGCACGGCATCGTCCTCAAGTGGGCCGCCAACGTGTGGATCCGCCGGGTCGGCACCCACATGACCGGCTCCCACCCGATCGTCACCGAGAGCGCGAAGAACATCCAGGTCCAGGAGTCGACGCTGGACGGCTCGTGGAACAAGGGCAAGGGCGGAAACGGCTACTTCCGAGGCTCGCGGGTCTGGGACTCCCTGTACGCCTACAACACCTCGCGCAACCTGCGGCACTTCACGTTCCAGTGGTCCGCGTCGAACAACGTGGTGATCGGCAACGACTTCGACTCCGACCTCAACCTGCACGGCGGCTGGGAGCGCCGGAACCTGTTCGAGAACAACAAGGCGGCCGTGCCGTTCGAGCACGCCTCGAAGAACTGCCGTTCCAACTGCGGCGAGGAGGGCGGGGACGCTCCCGACGACTCCAACTGGTATCCCATCTGGTGGGCCGCCGGCCCCAAGGCCCTCAAGTGGTCCGGCTCCAGCGGTCCGCAGAACGTCTTCTACAACAACGACCTGACCAAGCAGCGGACACAGGGCGGCGCGTACACGCCGTACTACGCCGACCGGCAGCGCCTGTACCAGTTCGGCAGCGCGGCCTCCGACCCGCGGAACTTCCAGCACCTGGCGGTGAACGGGGCGACGATCCCGGACTGGGCGAGCAGGGAGAACGTCGACTACTCCACCTCCCCCAACGCCGGTGTCAACGCGACCAGGACCGACTCGTCGGGCTCGCTCTTCCTGAAGAGCACCGGCGGCGGCGAGGCCGACACGGTCGCGCCGTCGAGGCCCGCCGGCCTGGCGAGCACGGGCACCACGTCGTCGAGTGTGTCGCTGTCCTGGACCGCGTCCAGCGACAACGTGGGCGTCACCGGGTACGACGTGCTGCGCAACGGCCAGGTGGTCGGAACGGCCACGGGGACGACGTACACGGACACGGGTCTGGCTGCGTCGACCTCGTACGGCTACACCGTCCGGGCGCGTGACGCGGCGGGCAACACCTCCGCGGTGAGCAACACCGCCAGCGCCACCACCGAGTCCGGTGGAAGCGGGGGCGGTCCGGCGGTGCCCTTCGGCGGGCACACCATCCCGTACGTGGACGGCATCCTGAAGCCGTCCGGCTCGACCGCGAGCGTCGACCAGAAGGTCGTCGACTACTACCGCAACTGGAAGTCCAACTTCGTCCGGCAGAACTGCGGCAACGGCTGGTACCAGGTCATCTCCCCGGACGCCGACCATCCCTACGTGGCGGAGGCGCAGGGGTACGGCATGGTCATCAGCGCCACCATGGCGGGAGCGGACCCCGACGCGAAGAAGATCTTCGACGGGCTGACCAAGTGGGTGATCGACCACCCCTCGTCGATCAACCCCGACCTTCTCGCGGCCGAGCAGGACACCAACTGCCGCAGTGTGAACGGCGGTGACGGTGCCACCGACGGTGACATGGACGTCGCCTACGGCCTGCTGCTGGCGGACCGCCAGTGGGGCAGCTCGGGCACCTACAACTACAAGCAGCTCGCGATCAAGCACATCAACGCCATCAAGCAGAGCGAGATCAACTCGACCACCAACCTGCTGAAGCTGGGCGACTGGACCGATCCGGGCGACCAGTACTACAACATCTCCCGTACGTCGGACTGGATGGTCGACCACTTCCGGGCCTTCCGGAAGGCGACCGGCGACGGCGCCTGGGACACGATCCGCACCGCGCACCAGAACCAGATCACCTCGCTCCAGGCCAAGTACGCGTCGTCCACCGGCCTGCTGCCGGACTTCGTGGTGGACACCCACACCACTCCCCGCCCGGCCCCCGGCCAGGTCCTGGAGGACGCGAACGACGGCGCCTACTGGTGGAACGCCTGCCGCACCCCGTGGCGGATCGCCAACGACGCGGTGACCAGCGGCGACAGCAAGTCCCTCACCGCGGCCAGGAAGCTCAACACGTGGATCAAGGGCAAGACGGGCGGTGACCCGTCCAAGATCGCCATCGGCTACAAGCTCAACGGCACACAGATCGACAGTGGCAGCGAGGCGGCCTTCTTCGCCCCGTTCGCGGTCGCCGCGACCACGGACTCCGGCAGTCAGGCCTGGCTGGACGCGCTGTGGAACAAGATGCTGGCGACTCCGATCGACACCAGCAGCTACTACTCGTCGAGCATCCAGCTCCAGACCATGATCACGGTATCGGGCAACCACTGGGTGCCGTGACCCCCGGTGGCCCCGGCCGGCGGGTTGACCTCCGCCGGCCGGGGCCACCCCCTCCCCCACTCACGTACGGCCAAGAGGCCACCGAAGAAGGAGTTGGGTACGTGAAAGGCAGAGTGACCGCCCTAGTGGCGACAGGCGCGCTGCTGTCCCTGCTGGCAGGCGCCGGCATCACCGTCTCGGCGCAGGCCGCCCCGGCCGCGGACGCGCTCGTCTCGCAGGGCCGGCCCGCGACAGCCTCGTCGGTCGAGGGCAGCGGATTCGAGGCGGCCCGTGCCGTGGACGGCAGTGCGTCCACGCGATGGGCGAGCGAGGAGGGCACCGATCCGCAATGGATCAGTGTGGACCTCGGGACGGCACACCGTGTCTCGCGTGTGAGGCTCAACTGGGAGGCTGCGTACGCGCAGTCGTACCGGATCCAGACCTCCCCCAACGGCACCGACTGGACGGACGTGTACGCCACGACGACCGGTGACGGTGCCACCGACGACCTGACGGTCAGCGGCACGGGCCGCTACGTTCGCGTGAACGGCACGGCGAGGGGCACCGAATACGGCTACTCCCTCTGGGAGTTCGAGGTCTACGGCGCGGGCGCCGGCGGAGGCGACACCACCGCCCCGACCGTCCCGGGCGGCCTGCGCTCCACGGGCACGACCACGAACAGTGTGTCCCTGTCGTGGAACGCCGCCACCGACGACGTCGGCGTCACCGGCTACCGGGTCTACCGCGGCGACCAGCTCGTGGCCTCCCCCACGGGCACGAGCCACACGGACACCGGGCTGGCAGCGGGAACCGCCTACGCCTACACCGTCCGCGCGGTCGACGCGGCGGGCAACACCTCGGCCGCGAGCGCCGCGGTCACCGCCACCACCCAGCAGGGCCCGGGCGGCGGTACGACGGTCGACGTGTCGACGTCGGCCCAGCTGACGGCCGCGCTGGCCGCGGCCCAGCCAGGACAGACGATCCGGCTCGCGGCCGGCGAGTACCGGGGCGCCTTCGCCACACAGCGCGCCGGCACGGCCTCCGCGCCGATCACCCTGACCGGGCCGACAACCGCCGTCCTGGTCAACGACGGCCCCTCCGGAACCGCTCCGTCCTGCCCGGCACCCACCGCCGGCTGGGACTCCGGATACGGCCTGTGGCTCTACGGCGCCCCCTACTGGAGGCTGAACGGATTCACCGTCAAGGACTCCAAGAAGGGCATCGTCCTCGACAACAGCCACCATGTGACCGTCGACGGGGTGTACGTCCACCATGTCGACGAGGAGGCCGTGCACTTCCGGCGTTCCTCGTCCGACGGTGTGATCCGCAACTCCCGGATCACCGACACGGGCCTTGTGCAGCAGGGCTACGGCGAAGGTGTGTACCTGGGGTCCGCCGGCTCCAACTGGGCCTGCCACGGCAACACCGGCGGGGTCGACCGCAGTGACCGTGTCCAGGTGCTCGACAACCGGATCGGGCCGAACATCGCGGCCGAGCCCATCGACGTGAAGGAGGGCACCACGGGCGGGGTCATCCGCGGCAACACCTTCGACGGCCGGGGCATCAGCGGCCAGAACTCGGCGGACTCCTGGGTCGACGTCAAGGGTGTCGGCTACCTGATCGAGAACAACACCGGCACCTTCGCCTCGCCGGGCACGTTCGCCAACGGCTACGAGACGCACAACCCGTCCACCACACCGTCGTTCCAGAACGGCTGCGGCAACACCTGGCGGAACAACCGCTCCGACCTGGGCGGGGTGGGCGCCTACGCGATCCGCATCACCTCCGTGTCCAAGTGCTCCGCCAATCCGAACGTCGTGTACGCGAGCAACACGGTCAGCAATGCCACGTCCGGACTGACGAACGTCCCGGTCACTCCCTGATCCATGGGGTGACCGGGATGTGTTCGCCCGGGACGCCCACGAACCCGGGCGGACACAGCGCCGGGGACCGTCCCCCACCGCGTCGACTTCGGCGGGGACGGTCCCCGGCGTGCTTGTTCCCCCTCTTGGTCAAACCCGGTCCCGGCCTTTACCGCCGCAGGATGGTAGTTGCACATAGCATGCAGAAGTCTGCGGGGTGTGGCTGAGCACAGCCGTAGTCGAGCAGTTGGGTCCGCACCTCCATGACCAGCGTCCGCGCATCCTGGCGCCGTATCCGCACGTCGATGAACCGCCAGGAGTGGATGAGTGTGGGCGGGATGACCGCCTTCATCCTGGCCCTGCACGTCATCGGGTGGTTCACCCTCGTGGTGATCGTGGCGCCCGAGCACTACAGCCTGGGGACCAAGACCTTCGGGGTGGGCATCGGGGTCACCGCCTACACACTCGGGATGCGGCACGCCTTCGACGCCGACCACATCGCCGCCATCGACAACACCACCCGCAAGCTCATGAACGACGGGCGACGGCCGCTGTCGGTGGGGTTCTGGTTCTCGCTCGGGCACTCCAGCATCGTGTTCGGGCTGGCCTTTCTGCTCTCTCTCGGCGTCCGGGCGCTGGCCGGGCCGGTGCAGGACGACGGGTCGGCGCTGCACGGGGTGACGGGATGGATCGGTACGACCGTCTCCGGGACGTTCCTCTATGTCATCGCCTTCATCAATCTCGTGATCATGAGCGGGATCTGGAAGGTGTTCCGGCAGATGCGTTCCGGGGCGTTCGACGAGGCCGCCCTGGAGGAGCAGCTGGACAAGCGCGGGTTCATGAACCGGATCCTGGGCCGGCTGATGAAGTCGATCACCAAGCCGTGGCGGATGTATCCGCTGGGGCTGCTCTTCGGCCTCGGCTTCGACACCGCGACCGAGGTGGCGTTGCTGGTGCTCGCCGGTTCGGGGGCCGCGTCCGGGCTGCCCTGGTACGCGATCCTGTGTCTGCCGGTCCTGTTCGCGGCCGGTATGTCACTGCTCGACACCATCGACGGCTCGTTTATGAACTTCGCCTACGGATGGGCCTTCTCCAAGCCCGTCCGCAAGGTGTTCTACAACCTGACCATCACCGGGCTGTCGGTCGCCGTCGCCCTCATCATCGGCACCGTCGAACTGCTCGGCCTGGTCGCCGAGAAGGCGGACCTGCACGGCGCCTTCTGGGACTGGGTGTCCGGGCTCGACCTCAACACCATCGGATACGTGGTCGTCGCGCTGTTCTTCGTCACCTGGGCGCTGGCCCTCGTGGTGTGGAAGGTCGGCCGGATCGAGGAGAAGTGGTCGGCGGCGCCCGTCGAGGAGAAGAGCCTTGTCTAGACTTATTGCCATGAGCACTTCATCCGGGCCGTGGGCCCGGCCGAGGTGACGTCCGTTCGTTTCGCCGGAAAGGCACAGGTACACCGCCCGCGATGTCCGCACTACGCATAGGGCTGCTCGGGGCAGCAGCCATCGCCCCCAGTGCCTTGATCAAGCCCGCCCGGCAGACACCCCGGGTGACGGTGACCGCCGTAGCGGCGCGCGACCGCTCGCGCGCGGAGAAGTTCGCCCGCAGACACGGCGTCCCCGTGGTCCACGACGGTTACGACGCCCTGCTCGCGGATCCGCGGGTCGACGCCGTCTACATCCCCCTGCCCAACGGACTGCACGCCGA
The DNA here is from genome assembly GCF_044753385.1 of Streptomyces sp. NPDC088387. Taxonomy (NCBI): domain Bacteria; kingdom Bacillati; phylum Actinomycetota; class Actinomycetes; order Kitasatosporales; family Streptomycetaceae; genus Streptomyces; species Streptomyces sp. NPDC088387. Next base: position 169,672 of record NZ_JBIVNC010000013.1, on the reverse strand, counting down.
GTGGACGCTCAAGGCCCTGGAGGCGGGCAAGCACGTCCTGTGCGAGAAGCCGTTCACCTCCAACCGCGCCGAGGCGGAGCAGGTCGCCGACGCCGCCGAGGCGTCCCACGCCCGCAGCGGCCTGGTGGTGATGGAGGCCTTCCACTACCGGCACCACGCCCTCGCCGAGCGCATGCGGAGCATCGTGGACAGCGGAGAACTCGGCGAACTCCGTCATGTCGAGGCCGAAGTCTGCTTCCCTCTCCCCCGGTTCGGCGACATCCGCTACGACTACGATCTCGCGGGCGGCGCCACCATGGACGCGGGCTGCTACGCGGTCCACGTCGCCCGCCTCCTGGGCGGCGCGACCCCCACGGTGACGGCGGCCACCGCACTGCCGCTCGGCAAGGACCCGCGCGTCGACCGCGCGATCTCCGCCGAGCTGGCGTTCCCGCAGGGAGCCACGGGGCGGGTCCATGCCTCCCTGTGGTCACGGCGTGTGCTGTCGATCCGGGCCCGCGCGGTGGGCACGGCCGGTGAGCTGAACGTCGTCAACTTCGTGTCCCCGCACCTCTACCACCGCCTGACGGTACGGAAGGTGGAGGCGGACGGCAGCCGCAGCGCCCGCAGGGAACGCGTGCCGCGGCAGCCTTCCACCTACGTCCGTCAGCTGTCCGCCTTCACGGAGGCGGTCCTGGACGGCGGCCCGGTGCTGACCTCGGCCCGCGACGCCGTACAGACGATGGGGATCCTCGACGACATGTACCTCAAGAGCGGCCTGCCCCTGCGGGGACTCACCGCCACCTGAGTTCAGGCGAGCCGCGGGACCGTGCGCCGGGCTCCCCGGCGCCGGGTCCGGCGTCCGCCGACCAGCCGGCACGCGACGTACAGGGCGAACGAGATCGTGGTCACGTAAGGGCTGATGGGGATGCTGCCGCCCAGGGCGAGCAGGATGCCGCCCTCGATGGACACCACGGCGAAGACCACGCTCAGCAGGGGGAGGAGAACCGGCGAGGCCGTGACGCGGGCCGCGGCGGCGGCCGGTGTCACGACCAGGGTGAGGACCAGCAGCGCCCCGACCACCTGCACCGACAGGGCGACCGTGAGCCCGAGCGCCAGCATGAACACGAAGGACAACGAGCGCACCGGCACCCCGCGGGCCTCGGCGACCTCCGGGTCGGCACTGGCGAAGGTCAGCGGACGCCAGATGACCACCAGGACCACAAGGACCAGCGCGGAGGTGCCGAGCAGCCAGGCCGTCTGCGGTGTGTCGACGGCGACGATCTGACCGGTGAGCAGGCCGAACTTGTTGGCGGCGCGGCCCTTGTAGAGGGCGAGGAACAGGACGCCGAGCCCCAGGCCGAACGGCATCAGGATGCCGATCACCGAGTTGCGGTCCCGGGCGCGCGCACCCAGCACACCGATCGCGCCGGCCGCGACGAGCGATCCGGCGATGGACCCTCCGACGATGTTGACCCCCGCCAGCAGCGCCGCGGACGCGCCGGCGAAGGACAGTTCGCTGATGCCGTGCACCGCGAAGGGCAGGTCGCGCATGATGACGAAGACCCCGGCCAGGCCGCCGACCAGGCCGAGCGCGGCGCCGACGACGAGGGAGTTGCGGACCAGCGTGAGCAGTTCGCCGTAGTTGTCGAAGGCGAAGATCTGGTGCCAGACGGAGTCGGCGAGGGTCATGACCGGACTCCGTCCCATTCGTGGGTCCCGGGGGAGGCGTGGTGCGGTGGCGCGGCGGTCTCGTCCGGTGCCCCGACGACCAGCACCCGGCCGTGGACACGGACGACGTCGACGTGGGTGCCGTAGAGCCGTGACAGTGATGCGGAGGTGAGGACCTCCTCGGGTGTGCCGATCCGGTGGCCGCCCCGCGCCAGGTACAGCACACGGTCCGCGAGGCCGAGGATCGGGTTGATCTCGTGGGTCACGAAGACGACCGCCGTGCCGTGCGACCGACGCCGGGCGTCGACCAGTTCGGTGACCGCCCGCTGGTGGTGCAGGTCGAGGGAGAGCAGCGGTTCGTCGCACAGCAGGATCCGCGGATCGGTCGCCAGGGCCTGACCCACCCGTACGCGCTGGCGTTCGCCTCCGGACAGCAGGCCGACCGGGACATCGGCGTACTCCGAGGCTCCGACGGCCTCCAGGATCTCGTCCACCCGGCGGCGGACGGCGCCCGTGCGCGGCCTGGGCCAGAAGCGGTGCCCGTCGATCCCGAAGCGTACGAGCTCGCGGGCGCGTACCGGTGCCTGTGCGGACAGTACGGCCTGCTGGGGGACGTATCCGATGTGCCTGCCGCCCTTGTGCGCGGGCCGGCCGAGGACCGTCAGCGTGCCCGCGGACAGTGGCTGCCGGCCCAGCAGCGCACGGACGAGGCTGGTCTTGCCCGACCCGTTCGGCCCGAGCACGGCGAGGAACTCCCCGGGGTGTACGTCGAGTTCGAGGCCCCGCCACACCACACGCTCGCCGTAGGACACGGCGGCACCGCGCAGGGAGATCACCGGGGCTGCGTCGCCGCGGTCGTCGCTGTCGCCGTGCCGGGACCGGGGCGCGGAGGCCATCGCCGCCGACCTCACTTGGCCAGCGCGCTCGCGAGCGCGTCGACGTTCGACGTCATCCAGCCGAGATAGTCCTTGCCCTGCGGCAGGGTCTCGGTGACGGGTACGACGGGAATGCCGGCCGCCTTGGCCGCGCTCTCGGCCTTCTCCGTCTGCGGGCCGGAGGTCTGCGCGTTGTAGACGAGCGCCGCGACCTGCTTGTCGCTGTAGAGGGCCAGGGTCTCCTGGAGGATCTTCGGGGAGACGTCGTCGCCCTCCTCGACGGCCTCGCTGAACTCCGCGGGCGTCTTGTCGATCAGTCCGCTCGCCTCGGTCATGTAGAGCGGCACGGGCTCGGTGATGCCGATGCCCTCGCCGCCGTGTTCCTTCTTGATCTGCGCCTCCTCCGACTCCAGCGGAGTGAGTTTCGACTTGAAGGCCTCGGCGTTCTTCGTGAAGGTGGCGGCCCGTTCCGGGTCCGCCTTGCCGAGGGCTGCGGCGATGCTGTCGGCGATGCGGGCCACCGAGGGGAAGTCGTACCAGACATGCTCGTTGAGCTCGCCGCCCGCGGGGGCCGTCTTGCCGGAGACCTTGACCGCGTTGACGACCTCGGCGGAGGAGCCGCTGCTTTTCAGCATCCGGTCCACGAAGTCGTCGTAGCCCCCGCCGTTCTCGACGACGACCTTCGCCTTGGACAGGGTGAGCTGGTTCTGGGTGTTGGCCTCGTAGGAGTGCGGGTCCTGGTCGGGGTCGCTGATGATCGAGGTGACGTCGACGCCGTCGCCGCCTATCTGCTCGACGATGTCGCCGTAGACGTTGGTCGAGGCGACGACGGCGACCTTGCCCGACGAGGCGGAGTCCGACGCGCCGCTCCCGTCGCTTCCGGAGTCCGCGGAGCTGCCGCAGCCTGCCAGCAGGGCCAGGGAGGCGCCGGTGACCAGCGCCAGTCGGCGGGACGGGGACGAGAACATGGGTCCTCCACGACGGAGTCGGTTGGGTGGACCGGTCCCAGCCGGTCAGCCGCCACGCTAGATGGAAATGAATGTCAGACCTATCGTTCACCTTGATAGATATGACAATCGTTGCCAAGCTTTGACCCCGTCCTGGCCTGCATGATTTGTTCTGGAACGCGAGTGGGGAGCGAGCCCTGCCCAGCAGGACTCGCTCCCCAGCGATCAGCTCGCCGTCACCAGGTGAAGGTCGCGGTGGTGCGTGCGGGCAGGGTGTAGACGAAGGACTGGCTGCCCCAGTTCACCCGCACGGACTGGCTGCTGGTGCCGCCGTTGTGGGCGATCAGCGCCTTGGAGCCGTCGGGGTTGCGCCAGGCGACGTTCTGGACCGTGCCGTTGGCGGTGGAGGCGATGCGGTACGCACCCGGCTTCACGAACTTCGTGAGGTGACCGGTGGTGTAGTACTCGATGGTGTAGTCGACCTGTCCGGCCCGCGGCCCGCCTTCCTGCACGGTGATCAGGCCGGTGCAGGTGCCGCAGCCGCCGTTGTGCGGGCCCATGCTCTGGTTCAGCGCCAGGCTCCACTTGACCAGGCTGCCGCTCCAGTTGCGGGTGTAGTTGACGATGTCGGCGAGGTCCTCGTTGTGCTGGTTGCCGATCCAGGTGCCGCCCGAGTGCTCGGTGCTGAACTGCTTGACGGCCGGGTACTGGTTGTGGACCTGGGTGCCGACCGCCGGGTCACCGAAGTAGCCGTGCCAGGCGATGCCGCCGAACAGCGGGTCGTTGCGGACGGCGGGGTCGGCGAGGATGGCGGAGCCGATCTGCGCGTAGTCGCCGTAGTTCCAGTCGTGCACCATGACCTTGGTGGTGATACCGGCGGCGCGGAACGCCGGATAGACGTGGTTCTTGGTGAACTCGATGAGTCCCGACGCGTTCCAGTTCATGCCCGGGTAGTTCATCGCCGTCGGGTTGCCCGCCTGGCAGCAGTTGGGCTCGTTCTGCACGGAGATGTAGTTCACCGGGATGCCGGCGGCCTGGTAGCTCTGGATGTACCTGACCAGGTACTGGGCGTACATGGGGTAGTACTCCCACTTCAGCCAGCCCATCTGGTCCATCCGCCCGTTGTCCTTCATCCACCCCGGGGAGCTCCACGGCACGCCCTTGACCCGGAGTGCCGGGTTGAGCTGCCTGGCCTGCCCGGTCAGGAGACGGACGTTGGTGTCGTATCCGTTGGCGCCGAAGTCGTTGAGGTTGCAGCAGGTGTCGTCGAGCGAGACATGGCCCGGCCGGGACAGGTCGGAGGCCCCGATGGGGTTGCGGACGAAGGACAGTCCGATGCCGTCGGTCGGCGAGAACAGCCTGCGCATCACGGCGTCGCGGGTGGCGGCGGTGACCGGACCGCCGCGCAGCAGATAGGCGGTGGTGTCCGTGATGGAGGCGCCACCGCCTTCGAACTGCTGGTACGTCGTGCCCTCGTTGACGGTGATCGTGTGCTGGGCGGTGCCGCCCGCGGGGCCGAAGCGCAGGGCCGTCTGCTGCGCCAGGCCACGCGTCACGTTGCGGCCGGCGGAGTCGGACGTCGTCGTCAGCCAGACGTTGACCGGCTCGTTCGCCGCCTGGGCGGTGCCGCCACTCGCCGCGAGTGTCGCCGCCGCGACAACACCGGCGAGCAGGAAGCGGGTTGACCGGGACAGGCGGGACAGGCGGAACCAGGGACTGGATCTCATACGGTCGTCCTTCGCAATGGTGGGGGCAGTGCAAGGCAGGCGTGACCAGAAGGCCCTGTGCGACCTATTTCACGTCGAAATTAAAGGTATGGACCAAGTGCGTCAAGGCCCACAGCGCACTCACATGAAGGCGCTTGCCCCGTCCGCGAACGGCGTCGTCCGCCAGTGGTCGATCGCGGGCTCGAGGTACTCCATGAGGTCGGGGAGCTGCGGAACCAGGGTGAGGGTGGCGATGATCCGCACCATGCCCAGAGCGTTGACGAAGGCGAGGACGTCCTTGTCGAGCGGCCTTGTGCCGTTGCGTCGCGCACCGCGGTCGTAGGCGGCTTCGTGGTCGGGGCCGAGTGCGGCCAGGTCCCACTCGACGGGTCCCAGGGTGATCAGTTCGAAGTCGGCGTAGAGGTCGCCGTCCACGGCGTGGAAGATGTTGGCGGGCGGGGAGTCGCCGTGGACGGGCTGGAGGCCAACGCCGGGGAACCGGGCCTCGAAGGCGTCGCGTGAGCGTACGAGGGGTTCGAGGATCCGCCATTCGCGGCGGGCCCGGTCGAGTTCGGCCGCTCCGATCAGGTCGGGATGCCCGTCGAGCAGGGCGAGGCTGTCCGCGATGAACCGCGGGTCGGCCGCGGACAGGAACTCCAGCCGGCCCGGGTAGGCGCGCAGTGCCGTGTGCAGGTCGGCGACGCACTCGGCGTTCGCGACGTAGTCGGGTTCCCTGTCCCGGGCCTCCTCGACGAAGGGCCAGAACGTCATCGAGAACCCGTCGCGCTGGACGGGTTCGCGCGGCACGAGCGGGCTGGGCGCGATCACCGGGATCTTCTGGTCGGCCAGCCACTGGGTGACGTCCAGTTCGTCCTGCTGGCGGCGCGCGAGGGAGGCCAGGTCGTCCGGGCGGGGCAGGACAGTGGGAATCCGGGCCACGACCGGCGAGGGGGCCAGGTGGACGACGACCGAGAAGACGTCGTGGAGCACCTTGGGCTCGGTGACGGTCAGACCGAGCGCTCGTCCGGCCGCGACGGCCGCCCCGACGGCGGCGGAGGTGCGGGCGGCTAGCTGTTGTGGGGTCAGGAAGGTGGTCATGGATCCCTTGTTTCGGTGAACCGACGGATGGTGGGTGGTTGGGGACGGGGAGAGCGGGCGGTTGGGGACGGGGAGAGCGGGCGGTTGGTGACGGGGCGAACGGGCGGGTACGCGGGCCCGGTCAGCGTCTGCGGCCGGCGTGCAGTTCCAGCTGCTCGGCTTCGAAGCGTGCGCGGAAGTCACGGTCGTGCGAGACGGCGACCACCGCTCCCGGGTACGCGGCGAGCGCCGCCTGAATGTCCTCGACCAGGTCGAGGGCGATGTGGTTGGTCGGCTCGTCGAGGACGAGGAGGTCGGCGGGCCGGGTCACCAGGGTCGCGATCTGTAGCCGTCGCCGCTGCCCCACGGACAGGGCGGCGACCGGGACGTGCACGTCCTGTTCGCGGAACAGGCCCAGGGACAGGAGCAGTTCGACGTACTCGTCCGGCGGTCCGCCCCGCCCGGCGGCGAACGCGGCGAGCAGGGTCCGGCGCGTGGCGTGCGCGGGCAGTTCCTGAGCGAGATAGCCGATCCGGGCGGGTCGGTGCGCCGTGCCCGTGTCCGGTTGCAGATCGCCCGCCAGGACACGGAGCAGGGTGGTCTTGCCCGCGCCGTTCTCGCCCGTGACGAGGAGGCGCCCGCCGGGGGCGATCGCCAGGAGCCCGTCCAGACGCAGCCGTTCCCCGACCCGTACGTTGTCGAGTTCGGCGAGTGGGCCCTGGACGGGTCCGCCGGCCGCGGACGGCAGCGCCGTGGTGAACCTGAGCGGTACCGGCGGCTCCCCCACCGGATCGCGCCGCAGCCGTTCCAGGCGCTCCCGCACCGAGCGCACCTGTCCGCCGAGCTTGGCCTCGCTGGAGCGGCGGTGTTTGCCGAAGCCCTGCTTCGGGTCGCGGCCGGTGGTGGCCAGCCTCCTGCCGGCGGCCTCCAGCAGTTCCTCCGCGCGGGCCACCTCCTCGACCCAGTCCGCGTACCGCTGCTCGGCGCCGCGCCGGGCGGCGGCCTTCGCGGCGCGGTAGCCGGCCCAGCCGTCGCCGTACCGGTGCACGGTGCACTCGTCCCGGTCGACTTCGAGAATCGTGGTGGCGATGCGTTCCAGGAAGCCGCGGTCGTGGGTGACCGCGACGACGGTGCCGCGGTGGGCGCGGAGGTGGTCCTCCAGCCAGCGCACGGCCGCCGCGTCGAGATGGTTGGTCGGTTCGTCCAGGAGCAGCAGCTCGGGGGCGGCGGCCAGGACGCAGGCGAGCGCGAGGCGCGACTGTTCGCCGCCGGACAGTGAGCCGAGGAGGCGCTCGCGGGTGATCCGGGCCAGCCCGAGCCCGTGCATGGCGGCGTCCACGCGGGCGTCGGCCTCGTATCCGCCGCGCTCCTCGTAGGCGGTCAACAGGTCGCCGTAAGCGGCGAGTTCGTCGTCCGACGCGTTGGCGAGGGACTCCTCCGCGGTACGGAGCCTTCGCTCCATGTCACGCAGGTCCGTCAGGGCGAGGTCGACGGCGTCCTGCACGGTGCGGTCCGCGTCGAGGTCGAGGGTCTGGGCGAGGTGGCCGGTGCCGCCGGGGAAACGGACGGTGACGTCCCCGGCATCCGGCGCTTCGACACCGGCGAGCAGCCGCAGCAGGGTGGACTTGCCGGAGCCGTTCTCGCCGATGACGGCGGCCTTCTCGCCCGGCCGGACGGTGAAGGAGACCTGGTCGAGGACGGTCCGGGTGCCGTACGACTTGGTGACGGCCTTGACGGACAGCTGGGCCACGGCGGAGACGGTGGTGGTGAGGGTGGCGGCGGGCAGGACGGTATGAGCGCGGTCGCGCATAGGGCTTCCCTGGGCATACGAAGGGTCTACGGGCAGCAGAGACGGCGGCAGGTGCCGTGCCCGGACTCAGACGAAGAAAAGGAAAGCCATGCGCTCACTATAACAAGACGAACCGTCTCGTTCAACTCCCGCGGTGTTCGACCATCCGCGCTAGGTCAGTACCAACCACCGTCGGCCGTCGATCAGTTCTCGTGCCGCGTCGAGATGACCGGCGTGGCATGCCGTCTCGGTGATGACGTGCAGCAGGACGTCACGCAGGGTGTGCAGGTGCGGTTCACCGAAGAGGTCGTGGGGCCACCAGGCCAGGCCGGCGTCAGCAGCGGTTGCTGTGATCACGCCGTCGGCGAGCTCCGTCTCCCGCCGGTACGCGTCGAGCACGGCGGCGGCCGGCACGTCCGGGGCCACCTTCCACGCCTCGGCGCCGCTTGTCAGCCCGCCGATGACCTCCGCGTCCCCGGCGACGACCGCACGGAACCAGAAGCGCTCAACGTCCAGCGCGAGGTGCTGGACGAGACCCAGGCAGTGCCATCCGGACGGCAGCACGGGCCGTCGCAGAGCCTCCGCGTCAAGCCCGTCGAGGGTGCCGAGGACATGGCGGCGCTGCCCGGCCAGGACCCGGAGAAGCGCACTGACCTCGCTGCCCGGAGCTGTTTCGATCGAGTTCTCTGTCACGGCACCCAGGATTCCCCACGTCGTGGCGTCGTACGGGATGGTCGCCGATACCCGTGCTTCCTTCCGTCGATGCCCGTGCTTCCTCCGTCGATACCCGTGCTTCCCTCCGTGATGAGTTTTCGCGACCGCACCCGTCACACGTACGACGGGACACAACAAGGCGAGAGGACGACGTGATGAACGCGGACACACGGCCGGAGGAGCTGGGCGTGAGCGGGCTGAAGGAGGTCGACGAGCCGACGTTCTCGGCGCTGGCGGAGCGGCACCGGCGAGAGCTGCACGTGCACTGCTACAGGATGCTCGGGTCGTTCGAGGACGCCGAGGACACCGTGCAGGAGACCTTCCTGCGTGCCTGGCGGAAGCGGGAGACCTTCGAGGGGCGGTCGACGTTCCGGGCCTGGCTGTACCGGATCGCCACCAACGCCTGTCTGGACCTGCTCGCCAGGTCCCGCCCGGAGCCGGCGACGGGCGGCGAGGTGCTGTGGTTGCAGCCCTACCCGGACCGGCTGCTCGACGAGCTGCCCGCGGGCCCCGCGGACGAGCCGGAGACCCTCGCCGTGGCGCGGGAGACGATCGAGCTGGCGTATCTGGTCGCGGTCCAGCATCTCGCGCCGCGCCCGCGGGCCGTACTGATCCTGCGGGACGTGCTCGGCTGGCCCGCCAAGGAGGTCGCGGAGCTCCTCGGGGACTCCGTCAACTCCGTGAACAGCGCACTTCAGCGGGCCCGCGCAGGTATGCGGGAACGGCTGCCCGCCGAGCGGCAGGACTGGACAGGCGGCGAACAGGACGCCGGGACGCGTGAGGTGGTGCGCCGCTACACCGACGCCAGCGTGGCCACGGACATCTCCGGCCTCGCCACCCTGCTGCGGGACGACGTCCGCTGCTCGATGCCGCCCACGCCGGGCCTGTACATCGGGCGCGACGCGGTCATGAACGACTGGGTCCAGAGCGGCTTCGAGAACATGAAGGGCCTGCGTTCCGTGCCCACCTCCGTGAACCGGCAGCCCGCCATCGCCTTCTACCTCTGGCAGAAGGCGGAGGGTGCGTACCTGCCGCTGACGATCGACGTCCTGCGGGTCACCAACGGGGTGATCACCGAGATCATCACGTTCCACGACGACCGGTTCCCGCGGCTCGGCCTGCCGGAGCGCCTGCCGGCCGACGGCACGGAGTAGCCCCGGTGCGGGCGCTCACGCTGCCCGGTGGCGCACGGATCACCGTGCTCGCGGCGGAGTGGAATGACGCGTTCGGCGTTGTCACCGTCGGGCGGGTCCAGTTGGAGCTGCGCGACGGAGAACCCGGGCCGGTCCTCGGACCCGGCGCCGGGTTCTGGCTCCGCGGCACCGGCGTCCGCGCCCTGCGAAACCCGGACGGTCACACGGCGACGGTGCACATCGCGACCCCGAGGGCCGGGACCGTCACCAGCGCGTCGGCACCTTGATCCCGGCAGCGGCAATGATCCCCCCCCCTTGACTCAACGCCTCCGCACCCTCGCGAAAAGGGTTTGAGGGAGGTGGTGGCTTGTTGCTACGTTCTCGCCGGACCGTGAAATCGTCGTATGGAGGTGAGCCCCCGTGAACACAGTGATCCGTGGGTGCTCCCTCAACCCGTCACGGTCCGGCGGCTGACGTTCGGTGTCGCCAGGAGCGCCTGAGGTCGAGGCACTTCTGGAAGGACATTCCGATGAACACAACACCCTTCACATCCGGCCTGAGCGAGAACGCGGTGCAGATCACGCGCGTCGCGGACTGGCAGTGGCACGCACTGGACGACGACCTGGTGGTCGGCCGCGCGCATGCGTTGCACCGGCCCGACGGACGCCTGTTCGTCAGCGTCGACGCCTGGCAGGGCGCCGCTTTCGACAAGCTCGCCGAGGTGATGGTGGCCGAGCTGCCGGCGCCCCTGTACACAGTGGTCGACGAAGCCGACGCAGAGCTGACGGCCGGTTGGCAGCGCGCCGGTTTCACGGTGCGGCGCCGCGAGTGGGAGTACGTCGTACCGACCGACCCCCAGGTCACCGGGCTCGACGCGGTGCTGCCGCCGTCAGGCGTGACCATCGTGCCCGCCGGTCAGGCGGACGAGAGGCTGTTGCGGGCGGTGGACCGTGCGATCCGTGCCGAGGTCGAGGCCACCGTCGGGTGGGACTCGATGCCCGCCGAGGTCGTTCCCCGCCCCGAGGGCGACACCATCGTCGACCCGTCGGCGTACGCGGTGGCCGCGGCGCCGGATCGCTACCTGGGTCTGATCCGGGTGGTGCGGGTGAAACGGCCGCGCATCGGGCTGCTCGCGGTCCTGGCCGGCGAGCAGCGCCGCGGCATCGCGCGGGCCCTGCTGGCCCACGCACTGGGGACGCTGCACCACGCCGGTTCCACCGCGGCCTGGACGGAGGTCCACGGGACCAACCACGCGGCCTCGGCGCTGTTCGAGGGCGTCGGCGCCCGGACGACGGGCAGCAACCTGGAGCTGGTGCGATGACGGCGAACAGGAACGTCATCGAGGTCGAGGGCAGGGTCGTCGAGTGCCTGCGCAGTGCCATGTTCACCGTGGAGCTGGAGAACGGGCACCAGGTGCTCGCGCACATCAGCGGGAAGATCCGCAAGAACTACATCAAGATCATGCTGGAGGACCGGGTGCTGGTGGAGCTCCCGCCGTATGACCTGACGCGCGGCCGGATCGTGTTCCGGTACCGCAACTGACGCCGGGCGATCGCGTGAAGGCGCCTTCTGAGTCGGACCGACCACGAACTCGGTGGTTCTGCCTGGCAAGGTCGGGGGGCGCCTTCCCTGCGTGGTGCGACGAACGGCACTGACGGCACACGCGTGTTGGCCGGTTGGCGGCTGTTCGCGGGGCGCCCGCAGCAACTACGTTGTGCGCCCGGCGCGTTGGGGGGTCTCGTGAACGGACTGCGGGCGGTCGTCGTCTGTCTGTTGGTGGTGTGTGCCGCTGTGGTGTCACCCGTTACGGCCGCCCAGCCGGCCGCGGCCGTGAGGCCGGGCTGGTCGGCCCTGGCCGTGCCACCGGCGACTCCACCGATGGCGGTGTCCGATCTGGCCGCCCGTGGGTCGCGCGAGGCGTGGGCGACGGGGAACGAGCAGACCACCGACGGCATGCGGCCGATGCTGTACCGGTGGGACGGCACGGCGTGGAGCCGGGACACCACCTTCCCCGGCGCCGACGAACCGGGCCGGCTCGGCAAGGTGCAGTTCGTGGGCGACGAGGTGTGGATCTTCCACAACCGAGGGGGATCGGGCGAGATCCTCCGCCGGTCGGCACAGGGCTGGACCGCCCTCCCTCTCCCCCAAGACCTGTGGGTCTACCAGGACTTCGCCGCCGTACCGGGTGCCGCGTGGGTGGTGGGTGAGGACGACACCGGACTGAAGCTGCTGCACTACGACGGCTCCGGCTGGTCCGAACAGCCGGCCCCGGACGGCGTGTTGTTCGTCGACGGCATCACGGCCCGCACCGCCACCGACGCCTGGGCCTCGGCGCTCACCAGCACCGGAAACGCCGTCCTCCACTGGGACGGCACGGCATGGCGGAACGCCGACGCCCCGCTGCCGCCCAACAGCAACGTGCACACCATCCTCGTGAACCCGTCCGGCCGGGTCACTGCCGGTGGCAGCCAGTACACCGACGGCGTGGCCCGCACCTACGTGATCACCTTCAACGGACGTACCTGGCAGACGACTTACCCCGACGTGCCGGGCGACACGTACACGGAGGGCATGGTGCGCGGACCGGACGGAGCGTTGTGGCTGCCGGTGCGCAGCGACCGCGCGTTCCAGTCGAAGTACGCACGCATCGCCGGCCCACGCACGACCTTCTCGTACGGCCCGGAGCGCACCAACGCGATCGACGTCAAACCCCGTGCGCTGGCACGGGCGGGGCGGTCGCTGATGTCCTTCGGGACGGTGGAGATCTACGGCTCGAAGGCGAATCTCATGAGCGAGCGGCTGGGAGGCTGACCATGGCACGTCCACGTCGACTGCGTCCACGTCGGCCACTGCGTCCACGTCGGCTTCTCGGCACCGCGCTCGCTGCCGCCGTGGCGCTGCTGACCCTCGTGACGTCGGCCACGGCGAACACCCTGTCCTGGCAGCACGTTCCGGTGCCGGCGCAGGTACGCCCGCAGGCCGGGCTCAACGAGGCCGTGGCGTTCGGGCCGGACCTGGCATGGGCGGTGGGTGCCGACGCCGTCGGCCGCGAGGCCCCGGGCTTCCCGCTGATGCTGCGCTGGGACGGCACGGCCTGGCGGCGCCAGGCGCCGGCGGGAGTCGGCTGGCAGGGCGAGCTGCTCTCCGTCGCCGGAACCTCTCCGAGCGCGCTCTGGGCGGTGGGCCGCGACGCGGCGGGCGGCGCCCGTCTGCTGCACTTCGACGGCACGACCTGGCGCGAGAACCGGCCACCGGACGGTGTTGCGCTGACCAAGGTCGTCGCCGGCGCCGGTGAGGTGTGGCTGATCGGTTCGCGTGCGGGCACGCAGATTCTGCTGCGCCGGGACGGACGCGGCTGGCAGGACGTTCCGCCGCCACCGGGATCCGTGTACGGCCTGCACATCCTGGCGGCCGACGACGTCTGGGCCGCGGGCGCCACCGGCTCGGGTGCGACCGTCTCGCACTGGAACGGACAGGAGTGGCAGCAGACGGTCGTGGACAGGTTCCCGCGCTCCGCTCTGAGCAGTGTGCTCGTGGTGTCGCCGACGGAGGTGTGGGCGGGTGGCACGGCCGGGTTCGTCGGCGGTCCGCCGGGGCGGCCGATTCCGCCGCTCCTCGTCCGGTTCGACGGGCAGTCGTGGAGCAGGGTGAGTGTGGGCGCGGACTTCGGTTCGGTCGACTCGCTGGCACCGGCCTCGTCCGGCGCGCTGGCCTGGGTCTCGGTGGGCCGCTCACAGAAGTGGGGGCCGCCGGGCAGCAATCCGCCGCTTGTCCCCGGGCCGGACTTCCTTGCCTGGAACGGGCAGTCGTTCACCGAGTACAGCGAGCCGGGCGTGGCCGGTGAGGGCGATTCCAGAACGCTGCGGATGGCTCCCGTGCCGGGCACGGCGACGGTGTGGTCGGTCGGGCGTGCTGACGGTCCCGAGGTCACCTTCGCTCCGCGCATTCTGCGGTTCGGCTGAGCCGTCTCGGCTGCCGGTGGCATTCGGTGTGAGCTGCGGCGGGTTCGTCGGCGGAGGCAGGCGCGCTTGCTCGGGCGGCGGAGGCAGCCTCCCGCGGCCACGGAGGGTGTCGGGAGGCGGGGTGTGTCACGGACGCGGGCTGTGTCACGACGCGGGGGTCGTCTCGTCGAAGCTGGACCGGTTCGCGCAGATCTCGTCGTGGTGAGTGCCCGCCCAGTCGATCAGGACGGTGACGGCGTCGAGCAGGGTGGCGCCCAGTTCTGTCAGCGCGTACTCGACCCGCGGGGGCACTTCGGGATAGGCGTTGCGGGTGACGAGGCCGTCGCGCTGGAGCTGGCGCAGGGTGTGGGTGAGCATGCGCTGGGAGATGCCCGTGACGGAGCGCTGTAGATCCGTGTAGCGGACCGGGCCGTGCTCGAGTGTGCCGATCACCAGCACGGTCCATTTGTCGCCGGCCCGGTCCAGGATGTGGCGGATGCCTTCGCCCTTTTCGAGGGGCCAGCGGCCGCAGGGTCCCGCCGGGAGGGCGGCCCGTTCCTGTGTCGTGTTGTGGTGCACAAGCCGCCTGCCTTCTGGTCGCGCACATGAATGTGCCTTTTGTAAGCCGTTCCATGCTGACTCATCATGGGGCTACGCACCAATTGTATGAAGCCAGGTCACAGGCTTCGCGGTGCGCCGGGTGAGACCTGCCCGAGTTCCAAGGTCCGGTGGGGTTCCGCCCGCCGCCCTCTCCCTTTCCCTTTCCTTTGTCCAGGAGAAGATCATGCTGATGCGTGCCGCCACCGTCTCCCGTTTCGGCGGGCCCGCTGCCGTGGAGATCACCGAACATCCGATACCCGCGCCGGGTCCGGGGCAGGTGCGGGTGAAGGTGACGGCGGCCGCGCTGAACCCCGTGGACGCCGCCATGCGCTCCGGTGTTTTCGGCGGTACGGAGCGCATTGGCCTCGGTTTCGACGTGGCCGGCAGTGTCGACGCCGTCGGGGCGGGCGTCTCCTGGTCGGCCGGTGACCGGGTCATCGCCCTGGCGACGGGCCACCACAAGCCGCTCGGCACGCACGCCGACTACGTCCTGCTGGACGGCGGCATCCTCGCGCCCGCTCCCACGACACTGGACGACGTCCACGCGGCGACGCTCCCGCTGAACACGACCACGGCCGCCCAGGCGCTGCGGCTTCTCTCCCTGTCCCCCGGGCAGAGCCTGCTGGTGACCGGAGCGGCGGGCGGCGTCGGCGCCCACACCGTGGAACTCGCCCATCGGCGGGGGCTGAAGGTCACCGGGACCGACTCAGCCGTCTTCGAGGAGTATCTGGTCTCCCGGGGTGCGGACCACTTCCTGCCCCGGGGGCAGGCACCGGCGGCGGGCTGCTTCGACGGCGTGCTCGACGCGGCGGGACTGGGGTCCGACGCGCTCGCCGCCGTCCGCGACGGTGGCGTCTACGCCGGTCTCTGGCCCGGCCGGGAACCGGGGGTCGAGCGCGGGATCCGCGTCGGCGCGCTGAGCGTGCAGGCGGACGGCACCCTGCTCGCCGAGTTGTCCGCGCTCGCGGACCAGGGTGTGCTGCGGACCCGTGTCGCGCACACCTTTCCGCTCGACTCCGCGGCCGAGGCCCATGAACGGCTGGCAGGCGGAGCGCTGCCCGGACGGATCGTGCTCGTCCCCTGAGGCCGGGACCCGCGCAGCCGGGCCCTGGTGCCGAGCACACGTGGACGCCACGGCACCAGGGCACACACCCGGCGTACTCCGAGGTCACAGACCCCGCATCAGTCGCAGCGGATGTCTGGCGTGCTCAGGGTGTATTTGACCCCGCCCCGGGTCAGTGAACCGCTCAGGTGGATGCACTCGTTGGTGGCGTCGAACCAGGTGTAGAGCGGGCCGGCGTAGTAGTGGTAGTTGACCGGGTGCTCGGGGGGCGGGTCGGCGATGTAGTCGCCGCTCTCGTCGTGGAGGTAGAGCTTGATGTTCGAGGCCAGACCGTCGTAGGGGCTGGACCAGAACTTCGCGCAGTTGCGTTTGGTCGAGGAGTTCCAGTAGGTCCGCGCGTAGCCGCCGCCGCTGGTTCCCGACGGGCTCTTGGCCCAGTACGTCTTGCCGTCCCAGCTGCCGGTGCACTCGGCGGCTGCGGGAGCGGCGGTCGCCCCCGCCGGTGCCGCCTGTGCGGTGGGGGCGGCCACCAGGCCCAGCATCAGGGCCATGACGCCGAGGCCCAGCAGCTGTGTTCTGCGCAAACGCTTCATCCGTACTCCCGCGTGAGATGTCGCTTATCCGGGACATGACAGTCAGTGGTCGGAATACTCCACCTCCCGCGGGGCCGGCACCGGCTTTTCACGAAATCTCCGCCGGGGTGCGCCGCTCGCCGACGGTCTCGCAGGCCGGTCCCCCCGGGCAATCGATGTGTGGAAGCGGGCCGGGACGGGAAGGCCACGTTCGTCGTCCGGCCCACGACTCGGTCGGCACTCTGTCGACCGTCTCACCAGTAACGACCGGGCGACTCAACACCTGCTCACCGGCGTCCAGTTGTGGCGCCACCCGCACACTCGACGGCGAGGAGAGTCGCCATGCGGACCGGCATCGTCACCACAGCAGGGCCCGGTGTGGATGACCTGGCCGCCCGCGCGGAGGAACTCGGCTTCGACAGCTTCTGGGTGTACGACACCCCGATGGTCCACGGCGATCCGTTCGTGAGCCTCGCGCTCTGCGCCAGGGCGACCCGCCGGATCAGACTCGGCATCGGGGTCACGTCGCCGGGTCTGCGTTCCGCACCCGCCGCGGCTGCGGCCGTCGGCAGCCTCAACGCCCTCGCTCCCGGCCGCATCGTCATCGGGGTCGGCACCGGCAACACGGCGCGCCGGACGCTCGGCATGCGGCCCACGAAGCCGGCTGAGCTTGAGTCGTTCACGGCCGCCCTGCAAGACCTCACCGCGGGCCGCGAGTGCGACTACCACGAGGGGTCCCGGTCCAGCAGCGTGCGGTTCCTGCACGCCGGGCCGTACGTCAACACCGAGGCTCCCGTGGAGTTCGTCGTGGCCGCGTTCGGGCTGAAGGCCGCCGGGGTCGCCGGCCGGCTCGGCGCGGGACTGATCTCCTTCGGACTGCACGACCCCGCCGCCTGGTCGGCCCTCGGCGAGGCCCGGCGGACGGCGGCGCGGGACACGGGGAACGCCGAGAGGACGCGTTCGTATCTCATGACCTCCCTGCATGTCCTCGCCGACGGCGAGGACCGCTACGGCGATCCGGTCAAGGACTCGATCGGGCACATCGCGCTCAGCGCACTGATCCTCGGCGCGGAGAACCCCGCCATCCGCGCGTCGCTGCCCCCGGCAGAGGCCGCTGCGGTCGACCGGTTGCTCCAACTGCGCGGCACCACCCCCACCGACCCCAAGCGTCACCAGTCGCTCTACCGCAACTACCTGGGTCGGCTCTCCCCCGAGGACCGCGAGCTCATCGTGCCGTCCCTGGTGGACACGTTCGGCCTGGTCGGCACCAGGGACGAGCTCACCGGGCGGATCAACGTGCTGGAGAAGTCGGGCGTCGACGAGCTGGTGATCCAGCCCGTGGTGGACCCGGAGACGGAGATGGCCGACCTCGCACGGCTGCTGGCCTGACACGCGGCGCGGGCCGGCCATCGGATCGTCCGTGCGGGCCGCGCCGCAAGGTGCTCCGCGCCGGATGCCGAGGAGCTCCTCGGTCGCTGGGAGTAGGTCCTGCGCCCCAGGCGCGCGTCGCGTGTGCCTGACTAGGGTCTGCCCCCATGGAGAGCACAGGCACGGCCCAGCGTCAGACGGCGGAGCGGATACGCGACACACTGCACCGGCTCGTCCACGAGCGGGACGTATGGGTGTCGACGGCACACCCCGATCACGGGCCGCACCAGGTGCCACTCTGGTTCCTGTGGGACGGGCGAGCCGTGTGGATGTGCACCGGTGCCACGTCCGTGACGGCGCGAAACGTCCACAAGGAACCGCGCGTACGTCTGTCGCTGCCGGACACCTTCGACGTGGTGCTCCTCCAGGGTGAGGCGGAGTGCTTCCCGGACCAGGAGGTGCCGGACGAGGCGGCGGAGGCCTTCGCCGAGAAGTTCGGCTGGGATCCACGCGCGGAGGAGAGTGCGTTTGTGTATGTACGCGTAGTCCCGAAGACAGTACGCGCCTGGCGTGGCGAGCCGGAACTACGCGGGCGGGTCGTCATGCGCGACGGGAACTGGGTGGCGTAGCGGCCGCCCCGCGCAGTCGGACTTCAGGAAGTCCCTCCGCGCATCGCATCCGGTGTCCGAGCCGGGTCCAGCGCGGACGCGGGTGGACGTCCGCAGCGGAAGTCCCTGGCCGGCGGCGGGGAAAGCGCGGCAGGCCCCGTAACTCCCCACAAGGCACGGCCGCTTCCCCGCAATTTCCCCAACATCAAAGGCTGCGCAAAGCCCCCACACCTGTAAGATACGAACTGGGCGGTTTGTTTGTCGTCATCCGGGGCACTCTCCGGAGATGCCTCCGGGACACCCCCAGGAGACAGCAGCCCGTCGAATCGATCTCAAGGAAGGGAGGGCGGCCACGTGGTGAAACAGGACCGTGCCATCCGCACCCGCAACAACATCCTTCAGGCAGCCGCGAAGATCTTCGAGGAACGCGGCTACCAGGCCGCCACCATCTCCGAGATCCTCACCGCAGCCGGTGTCACCAAGGGAGCGCTGTACTTCCACTTCGCCTCGAAGGAACAACTCGCGCTCGGCGTCCTTGAGGGGCAGGACCAGCAGTTCACCATCCCCGACCGCGTCTGCAAACTCCAGGAGCTGGCCGACGAGGTCCTGCTGCACGCCTACCGCCTCCAGACCGACCCGATGGTCCGCGCCGGGGTCCGCCTCACCATGGACCAGCACGCGGAAGGCCTCGACCGCAGCGGCCCGTTCCTGCGCTGGAGCGAGGTCTGCCGCGAGCGCCTGGAGAAGGCCCAGGCGCAAGGCGAACTCCTCCCCCACGTGAACCCCACCGTCACCGCCGACGTCCTCGTCGGCACCTTCGCCGGCATCCAGTCCATGTCCCAGGCCGTCAGCGACTACCAGGACCTGCGCACCCGCGCCTCCGACCTCCTGCGCCACCTCTTCCCCAGCATCGCCGTACCCTCCGTCCTCGCCTCCCTCGACATCACCCAGGCCCGCGGCGAAAGCGTCCACAGCGAGATCCTCACAAAGCTCCAGGCCGCCGCCGCTGCCAACTAGGGCTTGTCCGGTCGATCACCGCGTCGTCCGTCCCGGCTGAGTCGCCTGCCCCTGCCATCGCGTGCTGACCAGCGATGGCAGGTCGTACGATCGGTCCATGATCGATACTCCGACGCATCGGACCGTGCGCCATTTCTCGCAGGCGAACCCCGCCGGCCCCGGCTGCGACAGCGTTCCGGCCCTCTTGCGGCGGCTGGCGGATGCCATCGAGGCGTTGGGCCCCGCCGAGATCCAGGACGTGGTGATCGAGTCGGAGATGACCGAGCACGGCCCCTGGCGGTCGGGGACCGTCTACTTCCACCTGCCTGAGGATGAGGACTGATCCGGCCTTCACGCGCGGAGCCGGATGACATCTTCTTCCCGGCCCGACAAGTCCTGGCCGCGTGCGAGGATGCCGCTGTGCTGGACGAGATCAACACGGTGGACTGGTTCCGCGTGCCGGGCCCGCCGGAGTGGTACGAACCGGAGCGCGCCATCCGTGGTCTGCGTGCGCTGTCCGGTTCGGCGAACCTGGTGCAGGCGGCGGAGGCCGGCTCGCTGCTCGGCGGCGGCGGAATCGTTCATGACCACAGTGGCGCGGTCCCCCCGGCGGCGGCGGTGGCGGCACCGCTCCTCCTGGACATCGTCGAACAGAGTCACCCGGCGGCACAGGAGGTCGCGTTGGGGCTGCTCGACGAGGCCCTCTCCTGCTACCCGCATGCCGGGTACACACGGGTGCCCGCGCCGGACGGCACCGCGGTTCCCCTCTGCTGTGCCATCGCCGACCATCTGCGGGCTCGTAGCGCTCTCCTTGTCCGGCACGGCAAGCGAGGCAGGTCATTGCTGGCCGAGGCGGCCGCGCACTGGCGCTTCGAGGTCCGCGAGTGCGTCGCCGACGGGAGCGATACGGCGGCCTTCGGCAGCCTGGCCGGCAGTCTTCCCCACGGCGCACACACGGCGGAGATGCATCTCGCGGACGCCATCACCCTGTTGAGCGAGGTCACCCTCGAATACCCACCCGCTGACGGGTCTTGCGAAGCGTGTCTGCGGGTGGCCGCCCGGCGCCCCGGCGAACTGCCCCCGGGCGCCGTGCTGTTCTCGGCCGACTGCGGCGATCGCGAGCACTGACCTGCACCAGCTCGGGCACCGGCTCCGGCACTGACACCGGTCGGCTTCAGGAGCGGTTCTACGAGAGTGACGCGGCGAGCCGCATCACCGCCACCCGGCGACAGGGGGCGGCAACACCACGGCGCGTACTCAGCTGAACACCGGTACAGCCGCCTCGGCCGCAGCTCCTGTCCGCGCACCCGCAGCTCCTGTCCGCGCACCCGCGGCTGCCGGCCGGGGACGGCCGACGGGAAAGTCCGCGGGTCGGGCCGGACGACCGAAGTACCGGGCAAGGACCTCGTCCAGAACGCCCCCGGCGTCGTCCGAGGCCCACGCCACATAGCCGTCCGGCCGCACCAGCAGCGCCTCACACGGCGCATCGGCCGTGCGCTCGGCACGCACCACCCGCACCACCGGCCCCCACGGCCGCACCTGCTCCGCATACCGGGCGGCCTGCGCGCCGAACGTCACCAGCAGCGGCCTCCCCGCCCGGAGCAGCCCGATCACATCCGTGCCGTGCCCGCCGACCCGCACGCGCATGTTCGGCAGAAACCTTCCTGCCGAGCCCGATTCAGCTCCACCGCACCCCGGAAGGACCGTGTCCTGGCCGCTGACCATCTCCCCCAGCGCCCCCTCGTCCCGGCCGGCCGCCATCCGCCGCGCGAACATCAGCCGCAACGCGTCCCCCTCACGCCCCGGACGCATCAACGCAAGCTGGCCGCGCACACTCTCCACCACCCGCAACGCCTGCGGCCGCCGCTCCTCGTCGTAGCTGTCGAGCAGTTCGTCACCCGCTCGCCCCCGTACCGCCAGCGCGAGCTTCCACGCCAGGTTCAGCGCGTCCTGCACACCGAGGCTGAGGCCCTGCGCCCCCACCGGAAAGTGCGTGTGCGCGGCGTCCCCCGCCAGGAACACCCGGCCCCGCCGAAAGCCTGCCGCCACCCGCGCGAAATCACTGAACCGACTCAGCCACCGCACATCCCGCACCCCCACGGACCGTCCCACGATCCGCGACATCTCCCCCGCCAACTCCCCCGCCGACGGGGCGACTCGACGCCTGGGATGCGGCCCCGAACAGTCCAGCGTCTTCACATGAGCCCCCACGCCCGCGAGTTCATGCACCACCACCCACCCGCGCTCCGTCCGATGCCACCCCGCAGCAAGCGCCTCCGCGCCCTCCCAGCGCACCACGCCCGCCAGCCCCGACACCGTCGCCCCCCACTGCCGCGCCACAAAACCGCCCAACTCCCGCACCACGCCACGGCCTCCGTCGGCCCCCACCGCGAAGAGCCCCCGGAACTCCACCCGCTCCCCCGTCCTCCCCTCCGCCGCCACGGAGACCCCGCGCCCGTCGTCCGCGAGCTCCACCACCCGGAAGCCGCGCAGCACCCGCACCCCACACCCTCGTGCCCGCGCCTCGAACAGTCGCTCCAACTCCCCCTGCGGGCGCACCAACAGCGGCCCGGGTTCCCCCGCCGGCACCCTCAGGGACAAGCCACCCACCCCGCCGAACCGAAAACCGACCGCCGCTCCCACACCAGCCCCAACGGTCCCGGCTCCCACACCGTCCAGAACTGCGGCGGACCCGACGCCATCCAGCCCCGGTACCAACTCCCCCAGATAGCCCCGCCTCACCAGACCCTGCAAGGCCCGCGCATGCACCACCCGCGCCCGGGGCCACTCCGACACCCCCAACTCGGCGTCCACCACGACCACCGAGACCCCCAGCACGCCCAACTCCGCGGCGACCAGCAACCCGACCGGGCCACCCCCCACCACGACCACGTCCACATCCACCGCACCCGCACCCGCACCCGCACCCGCACGACTACATCCACGAATCGCCACGCCAACCCCCGTAAGCCCCACGACACACCCCACAACCAGTCGGTCACAACCCGCTGCCCATGCCGTACATTCATCGATCCGTGGCCTATGAACAAGCCATCCGCACCCCAAATCCCGCCACGAAATATACCGGATGCGCGGTTCTTTTCAAGGCCATCACAACACCTCGACTTGCCCAACACGTCGGCGCTGGTCCACGCCTTGCGCACCGCCACCGAGGCCGCCGCCACACCCGAAGACGCAGCGGACCCCTGGTCACCTGGGCGGACGGCCCCCGATCCGGTTTGTCGGCGGTGCCGCGGCTGTGCGATCCTCATGGCGTCGTCTGTCTGAAAGGGCTGGTCATGACGGTTGGCATGGTTGTCTTCGACTCCTCCTCGCGCGCTTCGACGCGGGAGCGGTAGTCCTACCTGCCCTGAAGCGGCCCCGGCGCATCCGCTTGGCTTCGAGCGGACCGGACAGGCCGTGCTGCCCTGCTCCTCGTCGAAGTGCTCTTCGTGCCCCCGCACGTTCGAACACGAGGAGTACCTGGTGCACAGCATCCACTGGACCGAGACCAACACCCCCGGTTCCGCACGCTGGCATTCCGAGAGCGCGACCCCGGCTCCCGTCCGTGTCGTCGGTGCCGACGACCGTATGAAGGCTGATACCGCGTACCGACTGGCCTGTGAAGGCACCGCGTTGCTGTGGAACGGCGACTTCCACAACGCCCGGCAGCTGTTGCAGGCGATGAGCCGCCGCATCGCCCGGAAACCGGTCCGCCCGGGCGACAGCCCCGCGGAGACCTTCCACCTCCATCGCCGGGCCCGTAGCCACCGGGCCCGCGTACTGGGCAGGCTCATCGTTCTCCTGGAGGACGGCTACAGCCTGAACCTGCGCAGAGCGCCCGATGTACGCCAGGCCTGCGCCGACGCGTACGGTCCGCAGTCCGAGCCGATCGCCGTCTCGCTCACCGAGCTGCTCGGAGTGACCGGGGCTCATCAGTGGCGCACCAAGGGCGTGGAGGTACCGGCCCTCGACGCTCGTGTTCATCCGCACTACGGCGTCTTCTCCCCGGTCAGGGGCGAATACGTCGACCTCGTCGCCGATGCGCGGCTCCCCGCGTGGACGGGCCGCCGCACCGCGTTCGATCTCGGGACGGGGACGGGCGTACTCGCGGCCGTGCTGGCCCGTCGGGGCGTCGACCACGTCGTGGCCACCGACATCAGTCCGCGCGCCCTGGCCTGCGCGCGCGAAAACGTCCACCGGCTGCACCTCACCGAGCGCATCGACGTCGTGGGCCCCGGCCTCTTTCCCGGTGGGCGTGCGGATCTCGTCGTCTGCAACCCGCCCTGGATTCCGGCCCGTCCCACGTCCGCCGTGGAGCAGGGCGTCTACGACCCGGACAGCAGCATGCTCCACGCCTTCCTGAATGGCCTCACCGCCCATCTCGAACCGGGCGGCGAAGGATGGCTCGTGCTGTCGGACCTGGCCGAGCGCCTCGGCCTCAGATCGCGCGGCGAGCTGCTGACCGGCATCGAAGCAGCGGGCCTGCATGTCGTGGACAGGACCGACACCAGGCCGCGGCATCCACGGAGCCGGGACACCACCGATCCCCTCCACGCCGCCCGCGCCGCGGAGATCACGTCGCTCTGGCGGCTGGCCGCGATCGACGACGGACGTCCGCTGCCGACCACCTGACCGTGCGCGCGGGAGCGTCGCTCCACGTTCGGCTCCCGCTGACGTCACGTGAGGCCGTTGCCCTCTTGACCCTCACGTGACGTCAGGCCGCATAGTCGGTGGCGTGGAGGAGTACTGGACAGTGGGCCGCGTGGCCGAGTTGGCCGGCGTGAGCGTCCGCACGCTGCATCACTACGACGCGGTGGGACTCGTACGCCCGTCGGCGCGGACCCCGACCGGGTACCGGGCCTATTCGGGGGAGGACATCGAGCGGCTGCGGGAGGCGCTGGCCTACCGGCAGTTGGGGTTCGGACTGCCGGAGATCGCGGAACTGGTCGGTGATCCGTCGGCCGACTCGCTGGCGCTCCTGCGCCGGCAGCGGTGCCTGTTGCTGGAGCGGCGTGATCGCGCCGACGCCATGCTGGCGGCCATCGAAAGGGAACTCGACGCGCGGGAGCGGGGCTTGAAGGTGACAGCGGAGGAGCGGACGGACATGCTCGGTGCACGGCTGTACGACACGATCGGCACCGCCTACCCCGCGACCCGGCGTACCGATCCGCGCATCGCCGCGCAGATCTGGGACGCGCTCGGCGACGCCCGGACGGTACTCAACGTCGGTGCCGGCACCGGCTCCTACGAGCCCGCCGACCGCGAGGTGACCGCGGTGGAGCCGTCGGCGGTGATGCGCGCACAGCGGCCGGCGGACGCGGCGCCCTGTGTGGCCGCCACCGCGGAGAACCTGCCGTTCCGGGACAGGTCCTTCGACGCCGCGATGGCCGTCTCGACCCTGCATCACTGGGCGGACCCGGCGGCGGGGTTGCGCGAGATGCGGCGCGTGGCCCGCCGCGTGGTGGTCCTCACCTTCGACACCGACGAGCCCCACTGGCCGAGCCGCTTCTGGCTCACTCGCGACTACCTGCCCGAGTTCGCCCACATCCTCAAGGACTTCCCGTCACTCGCCACGATGGCCGACGCGATCGGCGCCCGCGCCGAGCCGGTGCCCGTCCCCTGGGACTGCGCCGACGGCCTGTTCGAGGCGTACTGGCGCCGCCCGGAGGCCTACTTGGAGGACCATGTCCGCCGAGCGATGTCGGTGTGGACGCGGGTCGGCCCGGAAGCGGAGCGGCAGGCGGTACGACGTCTCGGCGACGACCTCGACACCGGCGAGTGGACCGAGCGCAACGGCGACCTCACCGACCTCGACGCGGCAGACCTGGGCCTGCGCCTCCTCACGACGTAGCCCCCGACGCCCCAACGGGACGGCCCCGGCGAGCCCCTCAGGTCCGGCGCCGCTCGGCGTGGGTGAGCACGGGACGCTAGCCCTTGGCGGGAGTGAAATAGCGGCGTGGATTATCGACCAGCATGGTGGTGAGCTGCGCCTCGGTCACGCCGGCCTCGCGCAGCGCCGGGATCACCTCGTCGTGGAGATGGGTGTAGTGCCAGTTCGGCGCGATCTGCTCCCGTACGCCGGGTGGGAACCAGTCGAGGTGGCACGACGCGTCGTGCGACAGGACCATACGTTCGGCTAGGCCCTCGCGCGCCAATGCCGCAACGGTCGCCACGCGCTCGTCGCCGGGGAGCAGTACGTCCAGGCCGAAGCGGTCCATTCCGACGTACGAACCGTTGTCGACGAGCCGGTGCAGATAGTCCAGGTCGGCGGTGTCGCCGCTGTGCCCGATGACCACGGCCCCGAGGTCCACACCCTCGCTGCGCAGGACGTCCTGTGCGACGAGTCCCGTGCCGGCCCGTGCGCTGGTGTGGACCGTGATCGGGGCGCCGGTGCGCAGATGGGCCTGGGCGACCGCTCTCATCACCCGTTCGACCCCGGGGGTGAGTTCCTCCTCAATGGCGCACTTCAGGAACGCGGCTCTGACGCCGGTGTCCGCGATGCCCTGCGTCAGTTCCCGGGCGAACAGGTCGGTCATGCTCTCGGCGCCGCCGAGCAGGGTGCCCGGTCCGTGATAGCGGTAGAAGTCGGGGATGTCACTCACGGTGTAAATCCCGGTGGCCGCAACGATGTTGAGGTCCACCTGGTCGTTCACCCGGGCGACGCGCGCGATGTTGCGCCCGAGCCCGATGACCGTGCAGTCGACGATCGTGGTGATGCCGGTCGCGGCAAGGGCCTTGAGCCGGCTCACGGCGTCACTGATGCGCTCCTGTTCGTCCCAGGTCTCCGGGAGGCTCTGCCGGATCTCCTCGTTGAGGACGAACACGTGCTCGTGCATCAGCACCGAGCCGAGGTCGTCGACCGCCACGGGGCCGCGGACGGTCTGTACTTGAGGGGTCGACGTCATGGTGATCCTTTGTCGCAGTGCAGGGCGGAAAGAACTGACTGCGCACATCCTTCAACGCCACGGTGACGCTGTCTTTCGCGTAGGCGCGCGGTCCTTTCGCGTGGGCGCACTGCCCGGGACCCCCATGACATCCCGGCGTCCACGCCGGAGCCTCAGTTGTTTCCCAGCGTGCTGTCGAGGAGGGCGAGGAGACGGTCCCAGTGGTGCTTGAGTCCGTCCGGGTCGAAGGCGTTGGTGTCGGACATGGTGAAGCCGTGGACGGTGCCGGGGTAGATCTCGGACGTGTGGCGGACACCCGCGGCGTCCAGGACCTGGTTGAGCTCGCCCAGCCGCTCAGGTGTCAGGTCGCTCGCCGCGTGGCCGAAGTGGGCCTGCGCGGTGATCCTGGCGAGGGCGTCGGGTCCGTCCGCCGCCACGGGGGCGTGGAAGGCGGCGACAGCGGCCACCTGGTCGGGGTGGGCCGCCGCGGTGCGTGTGGCCAGCAGGCCGCCGATGCAGTAACCGGTGACCGCGACCGGACCGGCGGCGACCTCGGGCTGGGCGGAGAGGAAGCGAAGGCAGGCGTCGGCGTCGCTCAGGGCCCGTTCGACGGTGTGCGCCTTGATCATGGGCATCAGCCGGGCGAAGACCGCGGCTCTGGCGTCCTCTCCGATGTACTCGGGAAGCTCGATCACCGGTGCCGGGCCGTGGCGGTAGAGGAAGTTGGGGACGAGCACGTAGTAGCCGTGGCCGGCCAGCTCGCGGGCCATCTCCCGGAGCACGGGCCGGATACCGAAGCCGTCCGGGTACATCAGCACCCCTGGGTGCCGTTCGCCGTCGTCCGGGAAGGCGGCGAACGCGTCGGCCCGGCCGTCTGCCGTGGGGATGTGCAGCGTTTTGGTGAGCATGAGGTCTCCTGTCGTGGTTGACGTGTCGAGCCGTGGTCAACACAACGACAGGTGGAGCCCGCGCACGGGCCCCTGGTCCTCGGTCCAACAGCGGGCCGACACCCGCCTGTACGGCGCTCAGGAGAGCACCGGGTCACCGATCCGTGAGTGGCGTGATGCCGTCCCGGTAGTCATGACCGCATAACCTAGCCCACCGGGCCGGGCACGTACCAGCAGGCCCGGGCACCATCGCCCTATATTCGATGACATTGAGTGGCATCACTAGGATGAGTGACATGGGTCGATGGATGCCGGACGCAGCGGGCCGACTGTCGCGGGCCGCGCTGGAGCTGTACGAGGAGCGCGGCTTCGAGGACACCACGGTCGCCGAGATCGCCGAGCGGGCCGGGCTGACCAAGCGGACGTTCTTCCGTCACTTCCCCGACAAGCGCGAGGTGCTGTTCCCGCTCTCGGCCCGGATTCACCAGGCGATCGTCGACGCCATCGCCGCCGCGCCGGCCGACCTCCCGCCGCTCGCCGTCGTCATGGAGGGGTACGACGCCGCGGTGGACATGGTGAACAAGGGACATGCGCAGGCCCGGCGCCGCCGAGCCGTCATCGTGGCCAACCCGGAACTCCAGGAACGACAGCTCACCAAGTTCGCCGCGACCAGTGCCGTGGTGGCCGAGGCGCTGTGTGAGCGCGGTGTCGCGCCGCGGACCGCCTTCCTGACCGCCGCGGCGGGTGCCGCCGCGTGGCGGGCCGCCCGCGAGTGCTGGGTCGACGGCGCGGAGAGCCAGGACCTGCACGCCCTGCTGCGTGAATGCGTGGCGGACCTCAAGGCCGAGGTCGCGGCCCTGCCCACCCCTTGACCAGGGGGACAACCCCGCCCACCCCTTGATCAGGGACACGACCCCGCCCTCCCCTTGACCGGGGGTGCGACCCTGCCCACGTACAGACACACCCCTCCCTGCCATCAGGTTTCTCATGACACCTGGTGTCATCACTGTTACGATGACACCGGGTGTCATCACATGCCACTGCTCAACCGAGAGGTGCATCGCGCATGTCGGAAACGTTCGACGAGGCCACCACGCTCAAACGACGAACCTTCGTCGCGGCGTCGACAGCGGCGGCCGGTCTACCCCTCCTGACCTCGGACCGCCTGCCCACGTCCAGACGAGCGTCGGCCGAGCGGGTCTCCACCGTCCGTCTGACGGTCAACGGCGAGCAGCACACCGCCGAGGTCGACAACCGCACCTCGCTCCTCGACCTCCTGCGCGAGCACCTGGACCTGCCCGGCACCAAGAAGGGCTGCGACCAGGGCGCCTGCGGAGCCTGCACGGTCCTTGTGGACGACCGGAGGGTGAACGCCTGCCTCACCCTCGCCGTGATGCACCAGGGCGCACACGTCACCACGGTCGAGGGCCTCGCCGAGGGCGAGCAACTGCACCCGCTGCAACAGGCGTTCATCGACCACGACGGCCTCCAGTGCGGCTACTGCACGCCGGGGCAGCTCATGTCGGGTGTCGCCTGTATCGCCGAGGGCCACACCCGCTCCCGGGAGGAGATCCGGGAGTGGATGAGCGGCAACCTGTGCCGGTGCGGGGCGTACACGAACATCGTCTCCGCGATCGAGCAGACGGCCAAGGAGGGATGACCGCGTGTATCCCTTCACCTTCAGCCGAGCCTCCTCCGTCACCGCGGCGCTCAACGCCGGTGCCCGCGAGGGCCGTTACATCGCCGGCGGGACCACACTGGTCGACCTCATGCGGGAGACCGTCGAGCGTCCCGCGCACGTGGTCGACATCAACGGGCTGCCGTACAGGGACATCACCGTCACCCGGCAAGGGGTGCGGGCCGGTTCCCTGGTCCGGATGAGCGATCTCGCCGCGCATCCGGAGGTGCGTGCCACCTACCCCCTGCTGTCGCAGGCCCTCGAACTGGGCGCCTCGGCCCAGCTGCGCAACATGGCCTCCATCGGCGGCAACATCATGCAGCGGCCCCGCTGTCCGTACTTCCGGGACGTCCACTCCGCGTGCAACCGGCGTGACCCGGGCTCGGGCTGCGACGCCCTGCACGGCGACAACCGGATGCAGGCGATCCTCGGGACGAGCAGCCAGTGCGTGGCAACTCACCCTTCCGACCTGGCGGTTGCCCTGGTGGCGCTGGACGCCGTGATCCAGGTGCGGGGGCTCGACGGAACCCGCTCGATCCCCGTCCAGGACTTCTTCCTCCGCCCCGGGGACACACCCCAGAAGGAGCAGGCGCTCCGGCCGGGGGAACTCATCACCTCGCTGACCGTCCCCGCGGGCGCGCACACACGACGCTCGGGTTACCTGAAGGTCCGCGACCGGCAGTCGTACGAGTTCGCCCTCGCGTCCGCGGCGGTGGCGCTGGACATCAGGGCCGGCGTGGTGCGGGCCGCCAGGGTGGCCGTCGGCGGTGTGGCGACCGTGCCGTGGCGGCTCCCCAAGGTGGAGGAGGCGCTCGTCGGCAAGCGGCCGGGGCGCCGGACGTGGACGGACGCGGCGGCCCTGGCGGCCGAGGGTGCCGTACCCCTGTCGGAGAACGCCTTCAAGGTGCGGCTGGTCGAACGGACCGTACGCCGCCAGCTCATGACCATCGGAGGACAGTGATGGCGACGACCGTTGTCGGGCAGCCGCTCTCCCGCGTGGACGCCCGCCGCAAGGTGACGGGGACGGCCACCTACTCGGCCGAGCACCGTATCGAGGGCCTGCTGTACGGCGTGATCGTGAACGGCACGGTGGCCCGTGGCACGGTGAGCCGGATCTCGGTGGACGCGGCCCTCGGCCACCCGGGTGTGCTGCGCGTCCTGACCGACTTCAGCGCTCTGCGGCTGGCCCACCCCGTCGACCGCATCGCCTTCTATGGCCAGCCCATCGCGGTCGTCCTCGCGGAGACCCTGGAGGCGGCGACCCATGGCGCCTCGCTGGTCGAGGCGACGTACCAACAGCAGGACGCGGTAACCGACTTCGACACCCCCGACATCCCGTCGCAGACACCCGCCGACGAGCCGGACTACAGCCGCGGCGACCCGGCGGGCGCGCTGGCCTCGGCACAGGTGAAGGTGGACCTGGAACTCACCTCCGCCCGCGAGAACCACAACCCCATCGAACTGCCCTCCACCATCGCCCGGTGGCAGGACGGACGGCTGACTCTCTGGGACAAGTCCCAGTGGGCACAGGGCGCCGCCCGCAACGTGGCCGGCGCGCTCGGCATCCCCATCGGCGACGTCCGCGTGCACAACGAGTTCCTGGGCGGCGGGTTCGGCAGCGGAATCCAGACCTACGACCATGTCATCCTGGCCGCGTTCGCCGCGCGCGAGGTCGGCAAGCCGGTCAAGCTGGTGCTGACCAGGCGTCAGTTCTACTACGGCACCGGGTTCCGGCCCGCCGGCCGGCACCGGATGGCCCTCGGGAGCAACGCGGCGGGACGCGTCAGCGCCCTCGTCTACGAGGTCCGGATCGAGAACGCGCGCTACCAGTCCTACACGGACGGCCTGACCGACCTGCCGCAGTTCCTCTACGGCGTCCCCAACACCCGTACCTCCTACCGGGTCACACCCGTCGACGTCCACTCACCGTGCTCCATGCGCGGACCCGGTGTGGTGCTCGGCAACTACGCCCTGGAAACCGCGATGGACCAGCTCGCCCACGAACTGGCCGTGGACCCGGTCGAGTTGCGGCTGCGCAACGAGCCGACCCGGGACGAGGTCTCGCGACTGCCCTTCTCCACCCGCAAGCTGCGCGAATGCTACGAGACGGGCGCGCGCCGCTTCGGCTGGTCCCGCCGCCAGGCCAAGCCGGGATCGCACACGGACGGCGATCTGCTGATCGGTATGGGGATGGCCACCGCCGGCTATCACAACAACCGGCGTGACTCCAGTGCACGGGCCCGGATCCACGCCGACGGCACCGCCGAGGTCCTGGCGGCCACCGCGGACATGGGACCCGGCACCACCACCTCGGTCATGCAGGTCGCCGCGGACGCCCTGGGACTGCCCGCCTCGGCTGTCACCTTCCGGCTGGGCGACTCCAGCTATCCCACCGCGCCGCTGCACGCTGCGGCATGCACGATGGCGAGCGTGGGCTCGGCCGCGCACACCACCTGCAACGCGCTGAAGGCGGAGTTCGTCCGAAGGGCGGTGGCGGACCCCGACTCGCCGCTCCACGGCGCGAATCCGGCGAACGTACAGGCCCGCGACGGCTATCTGTCCGCCACCGACGGAGGGGCCCGGGACAGCTACCGGGACATCCTGCGCCGGGCCGGTCTGCCCAGCCTGGAAACCACCGGCAGCTGGGGTCCGGGCGACGCCGACACCAGGATCTCCACGTACGGGTACGGAGCCGTCTTCGCCGAGGTCTCCGTCGACCCCCTGCTGGGCCTCGTCCGGGTGCGGCGGATCTTCGCGGCCTACGACGTGGGCCGGGTCATCAGCCCCAAACTCGCCCACAGCCAGGCCGTCGGCGGCATGGTCGGCGGCATCGGCATGGCCCTCCTCGAAGGCACCGTGACCGACCACCGCGACGGCCGTATCGTCAACGCGAGCCTCTCCGACTATCTGGTACCGGTGAACGCGGACGTCCCCGACCTCGACGCCACCTTCATCAACACCGAGGACCCGCAGGCCGATCCGATCGGTGTGAAGGGGCTCGGTGAGATCACCATCGTCGGGGTGGCGCCCGCCATCGGCAACGCGGTGTTCAACGCTACGGGCAAACGCCTGACGGACCTGCCGATGCGGCCCGAGGCCCTACTCTGACAGAGCCGCCAGCCAGGCCGCCGTCTCGTTCGGGTGCCGGAACCGGAGGGTGTCCAGAGGAGCGAAGCGGGCATCGCGGGTACGGCGCTCGATCTCGTCGCGACGAGTGCCGTACTGCGACCAGGCCCACCACGCCGGGTGTTCGCGGCTGAGCCAGCCGGTCCAGGTCTCCCTGTTGCCGCCGAAGAGCAGCTCGCGTCTGGCCGAGCGCCGGAAGGACCTGCGCAGTACGCGGGGCATGATGACGCGCCGCGGGTAGTCCAGCCAGATCACGGTGTCGACCCGGTCCCACAGCAGGTCACGGACTTCCGGCGAGCCGATGGAGTCAACGATCCAGCGGGGCCCGGCGGTCAGCCGTGCCACCTCGGCTGTCAGCTCCTCGTTGACAGCCCAGTCGGGGCCGCTGAAGTACAGGGCGTCCATCTCGTGGTACGGCAGGCTCAGGTGGGTGCTCAAAGTGCGGGCAAGTGTCGACTTGCCCGCACCCGTGACACCCACCACCAAGATCCGTTTCACAGGTGCACGCTATCCCAGCGCCCTGGAACCGCGTTCCCGGGTGCCCAGTGGCTGCGGGTGGGCCCGTCGGCCTCGCGGTGGAGAACCAGGTCCTCTTGTGAACGTCAACGACACCAGCAGCGCCGCCGCGATCGACGCCCTGCGCGACACGGGCATCCGTGGCGTACACGCCTCCATGGGACCGGAAGTGGCCCGGCGACCTGACCCGGCTAAGGGGCCGGTAGCGCGCCGCCGTCACAGCGGCATACGCAGTGAGGTGCGGCCCTCTCCCCAGGCCGTGAGGAGGTGGGTGCCGAGCCGGTTCTCGGTCCATTCGGTGGCGGCGACGCCGAAGGCGATGTCCTCGTCGAGGAAGGGCTCGGTCTCCAGGAGCCCGGCGACGACGTCCCGGCGGACGACCTGTTCGTGGACAGCGTCGGCCTCCACGTGCTCCTCGTAGAAGTGCACGGCCGCCGGGCCCGCGCCGACCCGCCGAAGACCCTGCGCGAGGCGTCGCGAACCGGGGGACGACGTGGTCTCCACGGCCGCGAAGTGGCCCACCAGTGCCCCGCGCAGCGCACGGTGGAGTCCGAACAGGGACATGAGGTTCACACTCGTCAGCAGCTCGGCGCCGGCGAAGTCGACATAGCGTCCGTACGCCGGGTCCAGGCCGAGGTCCGTCATCAGGTCGGCGAAGAGCCGGGCGTGGATGCGCTCGGGCCGTCCGGCGCCGAACTCGTCGTACTCGACGGCGACCATCGCGGCCTTGGCGCGGCCCGTCAGCCTCGGGATGACCCAGACATGGGGATCGGCCTCCTTGAGGTGATATAGGGAGCGCTGGGCCGCGTACTCCTGGAACTGCCACAACTCCCCCTGTTCCTTGAGGAACTGGGACGCTCCCTCGGCGACGACGGGTTCCACCAGGAGGTCGGCGAGGGCGTCCTCGGCGCTGCGCGGCGGGCCGCTCTCGGTCCTGAGCGCGGACAGGAAGCGGCGTTCCATCTCCGCGCGCAGCCGCAGCAGTCCGGGATCCCACTCCCATCCGGCGTCGACGCCGGCGAAGCCGCGGTAGTGGAGTTCGTAGCAGAGGTAGAGCGCCAGTTGCAGATCGTCGCCGTACGGGTCGGCCTGCTCGGCGGTCACCCGTCGTGCGAGGGGTGTGCCGGCGGGCCGGGTCAGGGCCTGGCGGACCGTGCGGGAGAGCTCGCCCCTGCTGCGTGGGAGCGCGGGGCCGGTGGTGTGGGCCCGGTCGCGGGCGGTCACGGGGGTGGCCGTCATGCGGTCCGCCTCTTCTCCCGGGCACGGTGGCTGGTGTCGCACCAGGGGTAGGTCCGGCTGCGCCGGCAGACGCAGAGCGCGACGGTGAAACGGTCCGAGCGCACGGTGGTTCCGTCGTCGAGTACGACCTCGACCGGCCCTTCGATCAGGATCGGCCCGTCGCTCGTCGGCGTGACGCGTGGTTGTTCAGCGGGTCCGTTCGGCACGGATGATCACCAGCTCTTCGGACCGAACGGCACGAGACGCCGGTCGGTCACCCGGGCTTCGAGCCCCGACCTCTCCAGGCCGGCCAGGGTCGGCGGGATACCGCACAGGGTGGAGTGCACCAGCAGCAGTACACCGCCGGGGCGCAGCGAGGTGTGGGCGCGGCGGCAGATCCGGTCCAGGAGGAGGCGTCCGTCGGCTCCCGCGTCCCACGCCGTCGCGGCCTGCCGGCGGTGGGGGTGCGCCCCGGGTGCAGGGACGTAGGGCGGATTGCTCACGACAACGTCGAAGCGGCGGCCCGTGACCGGGCCGAACAGGTCGCCGTGCAGGACCTCGACCGGCAGGCGGGCGCGCCGGGCGTTGAGCCGTGCGGTGAGGACGGCCCGGTAGGTCCTGTCGACGGCGGTGGCTTGCGCGCCGCGGCGGGCCGCGGCCAGCGCGAGAGCGCCGGTGCCCGTGCCCACGTCCAGGACGGTGGCTCCCTCGGGCATGTGTTCCCGGTACAGGGCCCGGGCCAGCAACTCGGTGTCGTGCTGGGGCGCGTACACCCGCCAGGGTGCGTAGACCCGCCACGGGGGGAGCACCGGGCTCCGCGCCTCTTCGTTCCGCGTCGTCAGGTCGAGCACACGTACACCTCCACGGTCCGCGCCCCGAGCGGTTCACCGAACGCATCCGTCGGGTGGCTCCGTGCGAGGGGCGCTGCACGGGCGAGCCTCGTGGGCCACACCCGACCAATGCGTCACTGCCCCGAGTGCCCGGCAAAACGGACCTCACACGGCACAACGGAACCTTCTACGATCATCCAGACGCCGTCGCCCCACATCCTCGGGGCGCGCGCCGTGCCAGCGCCGAGTCGACCACCTTGAGGCGGGAGCAACGTGCCGTGACCCATCTCGATCCCTTCACCGACCTGCTCGACTATCCGTTGTACGTGGTGACCGCGAGCGTCGGCGATGACAGGGCCGGCTGTCTGGTCGGGTTCGCCTCGCAGTGCTCGATCGAGCCCGTCCGGTTCATGGTCTGGCTGTCCAAGGCCAACCGGACCTACCGGGTGGCCGAGCGCGCCGAGCGGCTCGCGGTCCATGTGCTCCGCCGCGACCAGGACGGGTTGGCCAGGCTCTTCGGCGGCGAGACCGGCGACCGTGTCGATAAGTTCACCGAGGTCCTCTGGCACCCGGGGCCGGGCGGGTCGCTGATCCTCGACGAGGCTCCGGCCTGGTTCGTCGGGCGTGTGGAGGACCGGGTCGACGGCGGCGACCACGTCGGTTTCCTGCTCGCTCCGGAGGCGACGGGCAGCTCGGCGGGCGAGCGCGCCACGTTGCTGACGTTGACCGGCACTCGCGGGATCACGCCGGGCCACCCGGCGGGCTGAGGCATGCGCCTCTGGCGGCGCGGCGTCGTCGGTCCGGCGCCGCGACCGTAGGGTGCGGCCTCTTCCGGCACATGGTCCGAACCGGAAGAGCCTGACCATCACACTCCCCCGGGGGATACAGCGACGGCTGCCGGCCGAGTGCCCACATATCCGCGGCCTATCTCCGTACAACCCATCGGGATCAGCCGTGGCACCTCGTCGGGTGTCCGCGGGGCCGGAGTGTCTCCCGCACCGATCCGGGCAGGTGTGGACACAAGACCAATCCGTGGCCGTTCGGGGATCGGATTACGTCCGGAGATGTCCACACCACGGAGGGCGCAGTGAAGGAAGCCGTACACATCGGCAGAAACCCATCCGCGGGGCCAGACCTTCAGGAGCTGGTGGGCCGGGTCGCCCTGGGCAGCGAGGACGCGTTCGCCTCGGTGTACGACATGGTCGCCGGCCCGGTCCTCGGTGTCGTGCGCGCCGTCCTGCGCGACCAGGCGCAGTCCGAGGAAGTGACGCAGGAGGTCCTGGTGGAGGTGTGGCGCACCTCGCCCCGCTACCGCTCGGACCGCGGCACGGCGATCAACTGGATCCTCACCCTGGCGCACCGCCGGGCGATCGACCGGGTGCGCTCGGTGGAGGCCGCCGCGGCCCGCGACCACAAGGCCGCCCTGCTGGATCACACACCCGAGTACGACGAGGTGACCGAGCAGGTGGAGGCGCGGCTGGAACGCGAGCAGGTGCGGCGCTGTCTGCGCACCCTCACGGAGATCCAGCGCCAGGCCGTCACCCTCGCCTACTACCGCGGACTGACCTACCGGCAGGTCGCGGAAGCCCTGACGCTGCCACTGGGCACCGTCAAGACCCGCCTGCGCGACGGTCTCATCCGGCTGCGCGACTGCCTGGGGGTGACCGCGTGACCACCGCCGAGCTGCACACCCTGACGGGTGCCTACGCCCTGCACGCGCTCTCCGACGAGGAGCGGGAGGCGTTCCGGCGCCACCTCGCCGCATGCGAGCCGTGCACCCAGGAGACCGCGGAGCTGAGCGCCACCGCGGCGCGGCTGGGTCTCGCCGTCTCCGTGACACCGCGTCCGGCGCTGCGGGAGCAGGTCCTGCACCGGATCACCACCGTGCGCCAGGACGCGCCCGGGGATCCCGGGCCGACCCGCTCGGGCCGTGCGTTCCTGCGCGGGCGCCCGCTGTCACGGTGGGCCCTGGCGGCCTGTCTCGCGGCGGCCACCGCGCTGGGCGGTACCGCGGTGTGGCAGCACCAGCGGGCCGAGGACGCCCTGGAGCAGGCCCGGCAGGCCGAGCAGGGGTCCGACCGCATCGCCGCCGTGCTCGCCGCGCCGGACGCCCGGACCAGTGCGGCGAAGCTGTCCGGCGGGGCGACCGGGACCGTGGTCGTCTCCGACAGCCAGGACAGGGCCGTGTTCGTCGTCTCGGGGATCGCCAGTCCGCCGAGCGGCAAGGTCTACCAGCTGTGGTTCGACGACGACGGCGCCATGCGGTCCGCCGGGCTGCTGGACGCCGGGCGCAGTGACCAGACCGTCCTGATGCAGGGCCCGGTGGACGGGGCGTCGGGGATGGGCATCACCGTGGAGCCGGCGGGCGGGTCGGAGCAGCCCACCTCCTCGCCGCTCGCCCTGATGAGTCTGCCCGCGTGAGTCGGGGGAGCCCCGCCCGGAGGGGGGTGGGGCTCCCCTTCCTGGCAGGGTTCCCCCTTCCTGGCAGGGTCCCCCATCCTTGCCGGGGTCCCCCCATCCTTGCCGGGCTCGCCTCCGTCAGCTGGGCGGCAGCGGGAAGAAGCCGCTCGTGCGCTCCGCGTACGCGGCGTAGCCGGGACGGTCGGCCATGTGCCGTTCCAGCAGCCGCTGCCCGCTCCCCCTGGTCAGCAGCAGGCTCATCACGACCGGCGACACGAGACTGGCCGCGGCGGCGGCGAGCGAGTCACAGGTGATCAGGAACAGTCCCCACCAGACGCAGAAGTCGCCGAAGTAGTTCGGGTGTCGGGTGTAGCGCCACAGTCCGACGTCCATGATCTGGCCCTTGTTCGCCGGATCCGCCTTGAAGCGGGCCAGCTGGGCGTCCCCGACCGTCTCGAAGAACATCCCGACCGCCCACAGACAGCCGCCGGCCACCGCCACGCCCGACATGGGCCCGGAGATGTACTGCGCGCTCTGCACCGGCAGCGACACCAGCCAGACCAGAGCGCCCTGGAGCAGGTACACGACCCGCAGCGCGTACAGGTTCTGGTTGCCGGACGCCTTCGACAGCATCGCCTCGTAGCGTGGATCCTCGCCGTGTCCGCGTCCGCGCCGGGCGATGTGCGCGGCCAGCCGTACACCCCACACCACCGTCAGTACGGTCACCAGCAGACGTCGGCCCGGATCGCCGGTGCCCGCCGACGCGAGGCAGGTGACCGCCGCGACCGCGGCGAATCCGAGCCCCCAGGCGATGTCGACGATCCGGTGCAAGCCCTTCCGCACGGCGACCGCGAAGGTGATCAGCATGACGCCGAGGGCGGCCACCGCCGCCCACGCCAGATTGGCCGCGAGGTCGGCCCAGGCGTAGCCGCTCACAGTCGGTCCAGCCCCGCGTACCAGTCCCCCGGTGTCGCGGGCACGTCGGCACGTCCCGCGGCCGTGGGTCGTACGCTCAGGATCTGGTCCACGCCCATCCGCCGCTCCTCGAAGGCCAGGGCACCGCCGACCAGGTAGAGCCGCCACACGCGGGCGGTCTCCTCACCGACGAGTGCCACGACGTCGTCCCAGCGCTCCTCCAGGGTCCGGTGCCAGTCGGCGACCGTACGGACGTAGTGTTCGCGCAGCGATTCCACGGACCGCACCTCCAGACCGGCCGCTTCCAGGAGTCCGACCGTCTCGCCCACCGGGCGCATGTGCATGTCGGGTGCGATGTACGCCTCGATGAAGGCCCCGCCGCCGGGTGCCGTCCGTCCGCGAGACATCTGCTGGACCAGTACCCGGCCCGTCGGCCGGACCCTTCGGTGCAGCGCGGCGGCGAACGCCGGGTACTCCGCGTCGCCGACGTGTTCGCCCATCTCGACGCTCGCCACGGCGTCGTAGCCGTCGCCGGTGATGTCCCGGTAGTCCTGGCACACCACCTCCACCAGGTCCTCCAGGCCCCGCTCGCGCACCTGTTCGCGGACGTATGTCGCCTGTTCGCCGGCCAGGGTGACCGCGGTGACCCGGACGCCGTGGCGCTCCGCGGCGTACAGGGTGAGGGATCCCCAGCCGCAGCCGACGTCGAGCAGCCGGGCGCCGGGTGACAGGCCGAGCTTGCGGCAGATCAGCTCCAGTTTCGCGCGCTGGGCGTCGGCCGACGTGAAGTCGGCGGCGTCACTGGCCCAGTAGCCGCACGAGTAGGCCATCGTCTCGTCGAGGAGCAGCCCGTAGAAGGCGTTGGACAGGTCGTAGTGATGGCTGACGGCGGCCCGGTCGCGTGCCTTGCTGTGCAGGCCGCCGCGCAGCCGTGCCTGAGAGTCCGGCGGGGCGGGGCGTGGTCCGGCGGCGCCGAGTCGCACCGCGGCCGCGACGGCCTGGGCGCGGTCGGTGAGGGAGAGGCCGCGAGCGCCCGGTCGACGCTCGCGGGCCGCCGCCCACACGGTGCGCAGCCCCTTGCCGAGGTCGCCCTCGATGTCGAGTTCACCGGTGACGTACGCCTGGGCGAGGCCGAGTTCGCCGGGTTCCCACAGCAGGCGGCGCAGGGCGCGCCGGGACCGTACGACAACGACCGGGGCGTCGGACGGGCCGGCCTCGCTGCCGTCCCAGGTGCGCAGACGCACGGGTACGGGGCCGCCGAGCGCGGTCTCGGCGAGGGCGGCGAGCCGGTGGGCGGCGCCGGCTGCGGCCGGGCGGGTGGTGGTCATCGGGCGGGGCCTTCCTTGGTGAGCAGGTACTGCTGGACGTCGAGGTATCCGGAGCGGAAGCCGGCCTCGGAGTAGGCGAGGTAGAACGTCCACATGCGCCGGAACGTCTCGTCGAAGCCGAGTGCGGCGACGTCGTGGGCGCGTTGTGTGAAGCGTTCGCGCCACAGGCGCAGGGTCTCGGCGTAGTGGGCTCCGTAGGCGTCCCGGCGTTCGACGCTCAGCCCGGTGTGGTCGCGGACCGTCTCGGCGACGGCTTCCACGGAGGGCACCAGGCCGCCGGGGAAGACGTACTTGTGGATCCAGGTGAACGAGCCGCGCGTGGCCAGCATCCGTTCGTGGGGCATGGTGATGGCCTGGAGGGCGCAGCGGCCGCCGGGTGCCAGCCGTGCGTCGAGGGTACGGAAGTACACGGGCCAGAACTCGGCGCCGACGGCCTCGATCATCTCGACGCTCACCACGGCGTCGTATGTGCCGCGGGCCTCGCGGTAGTCGCACAGTTCGACGGAGACACGGTCGCTCAGACCGGCGGCGGCGATGCGTTCGCGGGCGAGGTCGCGCTGTTCCGTGGAGAGGGTGAGGGAGGTGACGTGGGCGCCGCGCGCGGCGGCGCGGATCGCCAACTCGCCCCATCCGGTGCCGATTTCCAGCACGCGGGTGCCCTCCCGTACGTCCGCGAGGTCGAGGAGCCGGTCGATCTTGCGGTGCTGGGCGGCGGCGAGGAGGTCCCCGTCGGCGGGAAAGCCGCGGAAGAGGGCCGAGGAGTAGCTGAGGGTGTCGTCGAGGAAGAGGGCGAACAGGTCGTTGGACAGGTCGTAGTGGTGGCTGATGTTGGTGCGGGAGCCGTCGGGGGTGTTGCGCTGGGCGTGCGGCTGACGCAGCGCCCACAACCGGCGCAGCCGCTGGAGCGGTCGTGGAATCAGCTCGGCCATGTTCGCGGCGAGCACGGTGAGGGCGGCGACCAGGTCGGGGGCGTCCCACTCGCCGGCCATGTACGCCTCGCCGAAGCCGACCAGTCCCTGGCTGCCGATCCGGCCGTGGAAGGCCCGCGGATCGTGGACGTCGAGTATCGGGCCTCCCTTGCCGAGCACGGTTCCGTCGGCGAACCGCACATGCAGCGGCAGGCGCTCCAGGGCGCGGCGTACGACGGCCGCGGTGACGGCGGTGCGCGCGCGGGAGGCGGCCGGTGGTGCGGCGACGTCGGGCCAGCGTGCCGGGTCCACCGGCTCGGGGGACCCGGTCCGGGGCGCGGCTCCGGGGCGGTGCTCGGCTCCGGGGCAGTGGTCGGCTCCGGGGCGGTGCTCGGCTGTCTTCATGAAGCGTTCTCCGGGGTGCGACGGTCGGGACGGGGCTGTACCGGCAGCCCGCGCAGATAGAGGCGGATGCCGTGCACGCGGATGGCCGCGGACACGGCGAGGGTGGACAACGGCCTACGGAGGGCGAGCCGCAGCAGGGTCGAGGTGCGGACGGGGTGTCTCGTGCCCCGTACGGTCGCCGTGAAGGGCCTGCCGCCTTCCCGTTCGAGGTGCACGGTGAGGTCGAGCCGGTCGCCGGGGGCGGGCAGGCGCATGCGGTAGCGGCCGTCGACGGGGAAGAACGGCGAGACGTAGAACTCCTTGCCGACCTCGGCGGTGCCCGAGGCGTCCGGGCGCAGCAGGTAGCAGTGCCGTTCGCCGTAGGTGTTGTGGACCTCGGCGACGACACAGCGCTCGGTGCCGTCGGGTCCGTGGCACCAGTAGACGGTGAGGGGGTTGAAGACGTATCCGAAGACGCGGGCGTGGGTGAGCATGACGACCGGTCCGCCCTCCAGGTGCACCCCGTGGTCGGCCAGGAAGGCGTCCAGTCCGGCGCGGATGGACGGATGGGTGCCGGTGAAGTGGTCGCGTGGGTCGAAGCGCGCCAACGGCCGCAGGAGGGGCGGGAGTTCGGGAGGGCGGTCGGGGTCGACGAGCCACATGTAGGTGCGGTGGCGCAGGGCGTGGCGGAGCGGAGCGGTGCGCACATGGCGGATGTCGCAGTGGTACAGGGCGGGTGTGGACGTCACCATGCCACCCCCAGTGCGGCGGCGGCCGCGACGCCGGAGCGGCAGCCGTCCTCGTGGAATCCCCAGCCGTGGTAGGCGCCCGCGAACGCGGTCACGGACGTGTTCAGGCCGGGCAGTTGTTCCTGGGCGGCGACTGACTCCGGGGTGTAGACGGGGTGTTCGTAGGTCATACGGGCGCGGATCCGGGCGGGGTCGACCCGGTCCTCGCTGCCGAGGGTGACCACGAACGTCTCGGCGGCGTCCAGTCGCTGGAGCCGGTTCATGTCGTAGCTGACCCTGACCCGGTCGGCGCCCGCGTCGCAGGAGGGCATCAGGTAGTTCCAGGAGGCGCGGGCTCCGCGGGCGCGCGGCAGCAGGGTGGTGTCGGTGTGCAGGAGGGTGGAGTTGCGGGAGTAGTGGAAGGCGCCGAGCACCTGCTTCTCCTGCGGGGTGGCGTCGGCCAGCAGCTCCAGCACCTGGTCGGGGTGGGTGGCGACGACCACGGAGTCGTAGTCCTCGGTGGTGCCGTCGTCCGTGGTGAGGGTGACGCCGTCGGGGTGCCGTCGTAGCGACCGGACCGGGGCGGCCGTACGCACCTCGTCCAGGCGTGCGGCGATCCGGTCGACGTAGGAGCGTGAGCCGCCCGTCACGGTGCGCCAGGTCGGCGAGCCGCCCACCGAGAGCAGTCCGTGGTGCTCCAGGAAGCGGAACAGATAGGCGGCCGGGTAGCGCTGGGCGGTGGTGGCGTCGCAGGACCAGACCGCCGACACGACGGGGGTCATGAAGTGGGTGCGGAAGTATGCGGAGCAGCCCTGCCGGTCGAGGAACTCCCCGAGGGTGAGCGTGTGTTCGGCGCCCTCGGCGAGGAGTCGGCGTGCGGCCCGGTGGAAGGCGGGCACCTCCGCGAGCATCCGCAGATAGGACCCGCGCAGGGCGTTGCGGGGCTGGGCGAACAGCCCCGTGGGGCCGCGTGCGCCTGCGTACTCGAGTCCGCAGCCCTCGCACCGCACCGACATGCTCATCTCCGACGCCTGTGTGGCGACGCCGAGTTCGTCGAACAGACGCAGCAGGTTCGGGTAGGTGCGCCGGTTGTGCACGATGAACCCGGAATCGACTCGGTGTGTCCTCCCGTCGGTCGCGGTCAGCTCGTGGGTGTGGGCGTGTCCGCCGAGGCGGTCGTCGGCCTCGTGGAGGGTGACACGGTGTGAACGGCCGAGTACGTACGCCGCCGTCAGCCCCGCCACTCCGCTGCCGATCACCGCGGTGCGCCGCCGCCCGTCGGGGCCGTCCGCCCCGGATCGGCCCCGGTCGTGTGACGCTCCGTGTGGCGCGCGTGACATCGCTGTTCCTCCCGACTGGACCCGGACTTGGATCTCGCCCGTAATCCGGAGCTGCGAGGGATGCGGATTGCCTCGGTCTGACCTGTCCCGGCAGGAGGTCAGACCAGGCCGGTCACCGTGACGGTGACCTGCGCCTGCCCTGCCTCCGCCGGACCCGTCGCGGCCAGGCAGTCCTCGACGGTACGGCGGGCGGCGCGGGCCACATCCACCGTGCGGGCGCGCCTGAGCGCCACGAGGTGAATCTCGACGAGCCAGGGCCCGGCATCGGCCGGCCGGATCAGCCGTACCGCGGCCGACGCCCCCGCCGTCCCGTCCGGATCGGGGCCGGCCAGGGCCGAGCGCAGCCGTCCGGCCAGACCCGGCCGCAGGAAGGCGACGCCTGGCACGTCCCTGACGGCCCTGGCGATCTCCTCGGTGAGCGTGCCGTGCGCGGTGTGCTCGATCACGGGGCGGATCCTTCCTGGCCTTGGGGCGGAGTGTCGACGAGGTCGGTGATGCGGATGTCCACGGCGGCCGTGACTATGCCCAGCTGCCTGTCGGCCGCCTCCCGCACACGCCGCCGGACTTCGTCGGCGAGGTCGGGGAGGGAGGCGTTGACCGGGGCGTGGATCTCTAGCCTGACCTCGACGGGGCCGGGGCTGCCGATGGGACCGGGGGTACCGGTGGAACCGGGGGCGCCTGTGGAACCGGGGGCGCCTGTGGGATCGGGGCTGCCAGTGGGATCGGGGCTGCCGACGGGGCCTGCACCGGCGATCGGGCCGGCACTGGCGGTGGGGCCGGCGCTGCCGACCGGACCCGCGCCACCGACCGGACCGGTGCCACCGACCGGACCAGTGCCGCCGATCGGATCGCCGTCGGTGTTCGGGCCCGTGCCGACGCTCGGAGCGGCTCCGGTGACGGGTACTGGGAGCAGGCGGCAGGAGCCGGCCCGCACTCCGGGTACCGTCTCCGCCGCGGCACGCAGGGTGCGTGCGGCGACCGCCTCCATGATCCACAGGTCCTCGGCCGGCTCGCCCAGTGGCAACGGGCGACCGGGACGCAGTTCGAGGCGTACGACGTCCATGACCCGGCGGGTCAGCGCCGACGCGTCGAGGCCGTCCGTGCTGGTCTCGTCGCGCAGATCTCCTACGGCCGTACCCAGCTCGTCGAGCCCGCGGACGGCTTCCCGGCAGTACGGGCACTCCCGCAGGTGCGGATCGCGCACCTGCCGTTCCCACTCGTCCCAGACCTGGGACAGCAGCCGCCCGCAGGCCAGCCGCTCGTCGTCGCCGTCGTCGTGCGGGTAGATGTGGTCGGGCGGAAGGTGAGCGGTCATCGCCAGGCCCCCAGTGCTTGTGTCAGGCAGCGTCGTGCACGGAAGACACGGGCGCGGACAGCCTCCTGGCTGATACCGACCGCGTCCGCGATGAACTCGTAGGACCGGCCGTCCACCTCCCGCAGGACCCAACAGGCGCGCTGTTCGGCCGACAACTCGTCCAGGGCCGCCCGCAGTTCACGGACTCCGTCGCGGCCCTCGCTGATGCGGGCCGGTGAGACCGTGTACTCCGGAGCGGCCACGTCCGCGGCGTCCTCCAGTTGCGCCACCGGTCGGCGGGAGCGCAGCACGTTCAGGCAGCGGTTGGTGACGATCCGGTACATCCAGGTGGCGAAGGACGATCTGCCCTGGAACTCCGGCAGCCGCCGCCAGGCGCTGAGGAACGCGTCCTGCACGGCGTCCTCCGCCTCCGCGCGGGTGCCGAGCAGGCGGGTGGCCAGCCGGAGGAGGGCCGGACCGTGATGCTGCACGAGAACCCCGAAGGCGTCCTCGTCCCCCTCCGCCGCCCGTACCGCCAGCAGGGCGTCCTCCGCCTCTCCTTGCGTGTCCGGTTCT
Organism: Streptomyces sp. NPDC088387; assembly: GCF_044753385.1. Classification (NCBI taxonomy): domain Bacteria; kingdom Bacillati; phylum Actinomycetota; class Actinomycetes; order Kitasatosporales; family Streptomycetaceae; genus Streptomyces; species Streptomyces sp. NPDC088387. The sequence goes on along the minus strand of NZ_JBIVNC010000013.1, from coordinate 125,618 downwards.
GCGGTCTGTCCACAAGCCCCCATCACTGGGCGGCTCCTCTCGTCCGTTCTGGTGGTTGGACACACCTGGCGGCCTCCTGTGACGCGGCAAGCCGGAGACGAGTTCCCCCTCCGGGCGCGCCGTGAACACGGAGGGACGGAAAAAGGGAAATTGAGGCCCCTCTTCTTTTTCATCCGTTGCCGGTGCGGGCGCGGATTGGTCCGGAAAAAAAGATCCTTCGATCGGGTTCCCGACCAATCCGCCCCTCCCCCGGGGCCGGATTCCCCACGTGACGGAAGACGAGAAGAACCAGCGAAATACCCGTAACTGGCCACGGCTGGTACTGGGCGCTCTGAGCGGCGCTCTTGCGGGCTTTTCGGCTCTCGCCGTCGCCGAGCTCGTGTCGGCCTGGGTGCGCCCGCAGGCAGGGCCTGTCATCGCGGTCGGTGGTGCGGCGATCGACCGCACACCGGCCGGTGTGAAGGACTGGGCGATCCGGAATTTCGGCACCAACGACAAATTGATTCTCCAGCTCGGAATCCTCGCCATTCTTACGGTTTTCGCGCTGGTGCTGGGATCTTTCGCGCTGCGATTTCGGCGCGTCGGTGCCGCCGGAGTTCTGGTGTTCGGGATTGTCGGAGCGGCGGCGGCGACCAGCCGGCCCGACTCGACCGGTCTGGCCGACGCGCTGCCCTCGGTGGTGGGTGCGGTGGTCGGAGCCGTTGTGCTCTACGTCCTCATCGGCCGTCTCACACTCCAGGGCCGTCCCGCAGTCCCCGACAGTCCCCCGCTCTCCGGCCGTCCCACGGCCTCAGACCGGCCCACGGCCTCAGACCGGCCCGCAGCCTCTGACCGGCCCGCAGCCTCAGACCGTCGCACGGCCTCCGGCACTACGGCGGGCCCGGTCGCCGAGACGACAAACGGGTCGGCCGGCGCGTCCGGCTGGGACCGCCGCGGATTCGTCATCGCGGCGAGCGCCGCAGCCGTGGCATCGGCGGGTGCCGGAGCGCTGGGCCGGGTCCTGAGCGGTTCCCGGGGGCAGGAGGCCATCGCCTCACGGAAGGAGATCGTGCTCCCGGCCCCCGCCTCCGCCGCCCCCGCGGTCCCCAGGGGCACACAGCTGAGGCTCCCGGGAGTCAGCTCGTACATGACGTCGAACGGCGACTTCTACCGCGTGGACACCGCACTGGTGGTCCCCAAGGTGGACGCCACCAGCTGGCGCCTGCGCATCCACGGCAAGGGAGTCGGCAGGCCGGTCACCCTGTCCTTCGACGACCTGCTGCGCCGGAGGCTGATCGAGCGGAACATCACGCTCACCTGTGTCTCCAACGAGGTCGGCGGCCCGTACGTGGGCAACGCCCGCTGGATCGGCGTACGCCTCGCCGATCTGCTGACCGAGTGCGGGGTGAAGCCGCCCTCCCGGGGCGGTCCCGCCGACCAGCTGGTGGCGCGCTCGGTGGACGGGATGACGATCGGCAGCCCCGTCGAGGACGTGATGGACGGGCGGGACGCCCTGCTCGCCCTCGGGATGAACGGACAGCCGCTGCCCTTCGAGCACGGCTTCCCGGTCCGCATGGTGGTCCCCGGTCTCTACGGCTACGTATCGGCCTGCAAGTGGATCACGGACATCGAGCTGACCACGTTCGACTCCTACGACACCTACTGGGTGAAGCGGAAGTGGGCCCGCAAGGCGCCGATCAAGACCCAGTCCCGTATCGACACCCCCAAGCCGTTCGCCCGTCCCGAGGCCGGCACCGTCATGGTCGCCGGAGTCGCCTGGGCGCAACACCGTGGCATTGACAAGGTCGAACTCCGCGTCGACGACGGCCCCTGGCAGGAGGCCCGGCTCGCTGCCGAGGACTCCCGGGACACCTGGCGACAGTGGTCCTTCGCCTGGAAGGCCGCCAAGGGCAGCCACACCCTCACCGTGCGCGCCACGGACCGCACCGGCCGGGTGCAGACCGAGAAGCGCGCCCGCACCATCCCCGACGGAGCGAGCGGCCGGCACTCGGTCGTGGTCACCGTCGGCTGACCCCGAGCCACCCTTCCAACCCCCCGACGAACGCGGCACCGCCGCGTCGATCTCACAGGAGTAACCATGAACACCCGTACCCGTACCCGTCGTATCGCCGTCGCCGTCGCCGTGGCCGCCGTTCTGCCGCTGTCCCTGAGTGCCTGCTCCTCCGACGACAGCAGCGACTCGGCGTCGTCCGACAGCTCCACCAAGGAGTCCGCTCCGGCGTCGCCGGCCGACGAGGGCATGGACAGCCCCGCCGCCGGGTCCAGCACGGACGGGCCGTTCGGGCCGGGCTGTGCCACGGTGCCGAAGGACGGCGCCGGTTCGTTCGACGGCATGGCCCAGGACCCGGTGGCCACCGCCGCGTCCAACAACCCCGCGCTGTCCACCCTGGTGACCGCGGTGAAGAAGGCCGGTCTCGTCGACACCCTCAACAACGCCCAGAACATCACCGTGTTCGCGCCCACCAACGACGCCTTCGCGAAGATCCCGAAGGCCGACCTCGACAAGGTCCTCAACGACAAGGCCATGCTCACGAAGATCCTCACCTACCACGTCGTCGGCCAGAAGCTGGCCCCCACGGACCTGGAGAACGGCACCTTCGACACCCTGGAGACGTCGAAGCTGAAGACCGCGGGCTCCGGTGAGTCCTACGACGTCAACGACTCCGCCAAGGTGGTGTGCGGCGACGTCAAGACCGCCAACGCCAACGTGTACATCATCGACACCGTCCTGATGCCGAGCAGCTGACGGCACAGCATTCATTCGCCGGGCGCCGTCACATCGGCGCCCGGCCGCCGCCGTTCAGGCCCCGGATGATCCGCCACGTCTGCCACGTTTGCCACGTCTGCCACGGACGAGATTTCTCGGCGTATCGGCGTCACAGACGTCGCCGGAGCGGGTCTGACTGAGTGAGAGCAACTGAACGGCCTACCGGAAGAAGGACTCACCATGACCACGCAGACCGCACCGACCACCAAGGACGTAATCACCTCGCAGGGCGGCAGGTCGACGCAGACGACGACCGATGTGTCGGGCGGCGCCACCGGCGCCGGACAGCCGGCCGCGGACCGCGGAAGGACGTCGATCGCCGACGTCGTCGTGGTGAAGGTGGCGGGGATCGCCGCCCGTGAGATCCCGGGTGTGTACGACATGGGTGGCGGCCTGTCGCGGACCATCGGCGCCGTGCGCGACCGGGTCCCGGGCGGTCGGCCGAACGTCGGCCGTGGTGTCAAGGTCGAGGTGGGCGAGCGTCAGACGGCCATCGACCTCGACCTGGTGGTGGAGTACGGCGTCCCCATCACGGACGTGGCACGCGACGTGCGGGAGAACGTGATCTCCGCGGTGGAGCGGATCACCGGCCTCGACGTGGTCGAGGTGAACGTCACGATCAACGACGTACACCTGCCCGAGGACGACAACGACACCACCGGCCCGAACACCCGCGTGGAGTGACACACCCCGTACCCGCACGTTCGACCGCCAGGGAAGGGAACGGGAAATGGCAGGCAGCAGGGCGTTCGCCGGAATGATCGCCGGCATGGCGCTGGCCTTCGCCGGATACTTCGGGGGCTTCGGGGCGTTTCTGCTCGTGGCCGCGCTGGGCGCCCTCGGGTGGGCGGTGGGCAACTGGTTCGACGGCGGCGGCCGCCTCCACGACGTGCGCGACGCGTACGAGCGGAGCCGTCGATGACCACCGCCGCGCAACGGGGCACAACAACCGTCTCCGACAAGGCCGTACGCAGGATCGCCGAGCAGGCGGCCACCGAGGCCGTGGCGGATCAGGGTGCACGATCGGATCGGGGTGCACGATCGGATCGGCGTGCATGGTCGGCGAAGGGCTCCGCCACCGTGCACGGCCGCCGGGCCGATGTCGCGGTCGCGGTGGCCCTGCCGTACCCGACGCCCCTGCCCGAGGCGGTCGGTGGCGTACGGCAGCATGTCCTGGACCGTACGCGCCAGTTGACCGGGCTCGACGTTCCGGCGGCACGCGTCACCGTGACCGGGTTGTTCCCGGCGCAGACGGCGGCGGCTGCGGTCGAGCCCGTGCCGCCGGACTTGTCGAAGGACACGGCGGGCACGGAGCCGGACGTCAAGTCCCGCTCTCCGCTGCGGTGGTGGTCGCAACGGCGGCTGCCGATGGCGCTGCTCACGCTGGCGGCCGCGCTCGCCTCCGGCGCTCTGGCGGTCGACCTGATCCTGGTGCACGTCGCACACCGCCCGGCGGCGCACTGGCGAGCGGAGACCGTGCGCTGGCTGTCGCAACACGGCCCGGGCGACCCGGCCGTGGTGGTCGGTGCCTCGGTGGTCGCCGCCCTCGGTGTGGTGCTGATCGTGCTGGCACTCACCCCCGGACGCCGGCAGCTCCTGACACTCACCTCGCCGGCGCCGGACCTGCGCGTGGCCATGGACCGTACGGCGGTCGCGGTCCTGATCCGGGATTCGGTGAGTGACACACAGGGCGTCGCTCAGGTCAGGGTGCGGGCCGGACGCCGTCGCGTCCTGGTCCGGGCTCAACTGGCCTTCGGTGACAGGACGGTGGCGCTGGAGCAGGCGCAGAGCGCGGCCCGTCGGACGCTGGAGGCGTGCGGGCTCCGTCGCCCGCCGCGGTTGCGTGTCCGCGTACGGGCTACGACCGCCTGGGACCCCGGGACAGCGGCGAGCGGCGGCCCGGCGGGCCAACCCGGCTCGGCCGGCGCCGATACCAACGCCGATACCAGCGACGGGGCCGACACGGCCGAACCGTCCGGCACGTCCGGCACGTCCGGCACGGCTCTGGAAGGAGCGAATCGCTGATGCCGCAACCCCGCATGCCCCTCAACCGCACCTCTCTGGCCGTCGTCGGTCTGGTGTTTCTCGTCGGCGGCTGCTGGCTGGCGGTGACACACGCCTCGTGGGCTCCGCAGCTGCCGACCTGGTGGCCGACTCCCGGCACCCACTCCACGATCGTCGACGCGGGGCGACTCGCAGAGGTCCGCTCGGAGGGGTGGTGGACGCCCACGGCCATGGCGGGCACGATCACCCTGACCGTCCTGCCGGCCCTCTGGTGCCTCCACCAGTTGCCCAGTGGATTCCACTCGCGCACTGCTCTGCCCGCCCCGGACAGCAGCCTGCGTACGAGGGCCCTGGAGGACGCGATGACCGAACAGCTCGTCGCGCTCGGCGGCGTGGCCCGCTGCCGGACCCGCGTACTGACCCGCTCACGGCGGCTGCACGTCCGCCTGCATGTGTGGCTCCAGCCCGACGTCACTCCGGCCGAAGTCCTGCCGGCGCTCACCACTCTCGCCGCGCACACGCAGACGGCCCTGACCCCCTACCGCGTCCATACGCACGTACGCTTCAGCACCCGCGCGCATCGCAGGCCGCAGCTCCGCTGAACCAAGGCCGCGCACCCGCGACACTCGGCCCGAACGCGCTCAGGTCGCCTGTGGCCAGGCACGCAGCAGCGTGGCGATCCCGGCGGCCGAGCAGGACGGGTCACGGAGCAGGTCACGGAGGGCGATCGCGTCTTCCCGTGTGGGCTTGACCGGGATCCCCGAGGCCTCCAGGTACATCACGCCCGTGGCCGCGGCCACGGCCATGTTGGAGCGCTCCAGCCAGCGGCAGCGGCCGAGGACATGCACGAGAGCGGCGGCGCGGGCGTACGGGCCGTCGTAGACAGGTGTGTCCAGCAGCTCGGCGCGGTGGCAGGCCACGGCGGCGACCGGCACTCCGTAGTCGTCGGGGGCGGGATCCGCCGCTCCGGCGATCTCCGCGACCTGAAGGATCCATGGAACGTCGATGTACAGATCCATCAGGCGGCGTGCGCTCCCGGGGAGCGGCGGTCGGCGTCCTCGACCTCGTCGAAGACCGACTGGTGCTCGTCGAGGAAGCGCCTGGCCGCGTCCAGGCCGCGCTGCCGCATCCCGTCGACGTCCTCCCGCACGAGAGCGGCGATGTAGTCGCCGACGCTCATGCCGCGGTCCTTGGCCCTGGCTCGTGCCAGTTCCGCGATTTCGTCGTCGACTCGCCAGCCCGTCTGTGTCTTCGCCATCTCTCGATGGTACCAGCCGGTACCACCTCTCCGGGGGCCGCGATCCGATCCCGCCCGGTCACTCCCGCGGGACCGGCCGCCGGCCGGCATTCGGCCAGTAAGGGATGCAGCGGCCAGTGCCCTCGCAGTGCCGGCCTGAACAGGCTCAGCAGCCCGGCGTTCACGGCTGCACCCCTCCCGGCTCCGCCGTGATCTGCTGCATGAGGCTCATGATGTCCGGCGCGACCCACTCCTCGGCGATCCTGTCGCCCTCGAAGCGGTACAGCTCGATGCTCCGGAAGTCGACCTGCCGGTTCGTCGCCGGGATACCCTGGAAGTCGCCCCGGTGCGTGCCACGGAAGCGGACGCGTACGGCCACCTTGTCATCGGCGGCGAACATGTCCTCGACGTTGATCTCCAGGTCCGGGAAGCCCTCCCACATGGCCTGGGCGCCCGCCCGCCAGATCTCGGTTCCGTGCAGCGGGTCGGGGGCGCCGGGGACGTTGGCAATGAAGTTGTCCGTCAACAGGCCGACGCACGCGTCCAGTTCGGCTCGCATGAGCAGGTCGTAGGCCGTGTTCATCAGCTTCAGGTTCTTCGCCGTGGTGGTGGCGGTGGTGTCCATGTCGGTGTACTCCTCTGGTATCGGGATCACCCCGGAGGGGGCGGCGACCGTTCCGGTCTGCATGGCCCAGTAGAAGCGTTGACGTCGCGTCAAGGTCAACCTGCGGAGGGGCGGGTGCCGGCAGGGCGGAGGGCGGGCCGTGGGCGGGCGGTGGGCGTGCAGTGGGCGGGTCATCGCGCGACGCCGCCCGGACGCCGAATCTGCCGATCCCGCCGAACCCATCGATCCCGCTGAACCCATTGATCCCGCTGAACCCATTGATCCCGCCGATCCCGTCGGTCCCGTCGATCCGCGCGAGGCGAGGATCGTGGCGATGACCGTGGTCGGTGCCATCCTGCGGATCGTGGACGGCCGGCTCGGCAACGAGGAGGACGGTATCCGTCCTCAGTGCACGCGCTGTCCGACGCGAAGGACGCTCAGGTAGCGGCGTGCCACCCGGTCGCCCATGTGTGTGCGAATGCGCTCGGCGACGGCGCCGAGCAGGCGCTCGCGGACATCGACGTCGAGGGCCCGGTACAGCGACAACGAGCGCAGGTGATCGGCGAAGCCGTCCCCGGTGAACCACTGAACGGTGGAATAACGGCGCACGACCGCTGGTCCGAACAACCCTCCGGGGTCGCCGACTTGGCCCCAGCCCTCGTCGGTGTCGCGTACGTCGTCCTCCAGGGGAGGGTGCCCCCAGGCGGGGTTGCCAGGACAGAACCGCTCGTGGAGGTCGGCGGTCTCGGCGTACGCCTCCAACTCCCCCCGTCGGCGGACAACAACGTTGCCGAGCAGGGCCATCCAGCCCCCGGGACGGAGCAGGTCGTGCGCTCGTTGCCGGCCGATCGACGGGTCGACCCAGTGCCACGACGACGCGGCCACGAGCACGTCGAAGCGCCGGCCGTGGTCGTTCCACTCCTCGAACGTCGATGTCTCGACCTCGACGTTGGGGAAGGCGGCGAGCTTCCGGCGGGCGAGTGCGGCCATGTCCGCGCCGGGCTCGACGGCGGTCACCGCGTACCCGAGCGCGGCCAGCGAGCGTGTCGCCTGACCGGTGCCGCAGCCCACCTCCAGTACCGCCGACCGTTCGTCGATGCCGGTGAGGGCGCCGAGGTCGGCGAACAGTTCGTCGGGGTATCCGGGCCGGACCCGGTCGTAGAGCTCGGGTACTTCGTTGAATACCCGGCCGAGGTCGTGTCGACGCGACGGAGTCTCCATGGTCCTTCAGGCCGGGGGGAGTTGGGACAGGAACGTGCGCACGGTGTCGGAGTAGTGGTCCGGGACGTCGTAGTGCACGACGTGCCCGGCAGGCAGTTCGGCCAGCTCCGCGTGGCTCTTCCGGCGGGCGATCATCTCGCGGGCATGGTCGTGCGTCAGCACCACGCTGTCCGCTCCTCTGATCAACAGGGTCGGGCAGGTCACCGACTCCCAGTCGCTCCAGTGGTCGCCGGTGAGCGCCTTGTGGGACAGCACGGTGTCGTCGATGTCGAACGAGTATCCCCAGCCGCCCTCCAACTGGCGGAAGGAGCACTCCAGATAGGGCGCGGTCGGACCGAGACCCTCGACCAGTTCCCCGCGGGACGGCACGTCGACGGGCAGCCGGGTGGCCATCGACCAATCGGCGTTCACCACGGCACCGACGTCCTCGACGATCAGTGCCGTGACCTGGTCCGCGTGCCGGGCGGTGTACTGGTAGGCGTTCACACCGCCCATGGAGTGACCGAGAACCGGCACGGGTCCCAGTTCCAGGTGGCGGTGGAAGGCGGCCATGTCAGCGACGTAGTCGGCCCGTTGATAGCTGTCGGCCCGGTCGGACTCGCCATGCCCACGCTGGTCCAGAGCGATCACCCGCCACTGCGGCGCGAGTGCCTCGGTCAGCGCGGCGAACGTCGACGCCTCGTTGTAGTGCCCGTGAAGCGCGAGGATCGGGAGACCCGGGCCACCGGAGTCCAGATACGACAGCCGCCGCTGATCCACCGTGAAGAACTTGCGCATAGCACGCATGCTATCGGCGGCACGGGCCACAGGTGGCCCTGTTTTTCTGCGGGAAGCCCGTATCAGAACGTCGGGGGGTGCAGAGAGGCACCTGATGCCGGTCAGTTCCTCGGCCGGCATCTCGACCTACTGGCGCGACAGCCCGCCGCGCCCGTCTCCGCCTGGGATGAGGCCTGACGACGTGGGTCAGGGGTGCAGGGTGGGCCGGTACACGAGTTCCTGGATGTCGCCGTCCAGTGTGTGGTGCTCGATCAGTTCGAGGTCGAAGTCGGCCGCGCCCCGGAAGATCGGCGCGAGTCCTGTCCGGCCGGTGATCACGGGGAAGACCGTCACCTGTACGCGGTCGACGAGCCCGGCGGCCATCAGGGCCCGGTTCATCGCCAGGCTGCCGTGTGAGCGCAGCGGTACCGGGGACTCCTTCTTGAGCCGGGCCACGACGTCGACCGCATCACCGCTCGCGACCTCCGCGTCCGCCCAGTCGAGCGGGCCTTCCAGCGTGGTCGACACCACGGTGGCCGGCAGGCTCGTCATGCGGGTGACCCATGGGTCACGCACCTCGGACTCCTCGGTGCTCTCGGCCAACATCCCCACAAACGCGCGGAAGGTGTTGGCCCCGAACACCATCCGCTGCTCCTCGCCGTACTGGGCGAGGCGGTGGTCGAGAAGCTCGGGGCCCTGCTTGCCCCAGTAGCCGGTCCAGTCACCACTGGCGGCACCGAAGCCGTCGAGGCTGGAGAAGACGTCGAACGTGTAGGTGGCGGTCATGGTGTCACTCCCGGAGTGCGCTGGTCGCGTGTCGGAAGTGCAGACCGACGACCGGGGCGGAACTCATCGCTCGCGACGGGACCGCCCGGGACGGATCCGGGATACGAGGCCCTCGCTACGGTCCCCCGCCTGCACGCCGCTTGCAGCCCACGCACCGGCGCTGCCGCTCGCCACCTCCCGCGAGCGGCAACGACATATCGCGCCGGCGACGCCGATCAGGACTGGGGAGGGTTGTCCCGGTTCGGGTTCGGGGTCTGGCCCCCGTCGGCGTCGAGTTGCTGCTTGAGCCTGTCCTGGGCGGTGTCGACCTGGGAGCTGTATTTGTTCTGGGTCTTCTCGTCGACGAAGTCGCCGGCCTTGTCGATGCCCTGGCCTGCCTGGTCCTCGTGGCCCTTCAGCATCTGCTTGAGCTTGTCCATCACGGACATGTTCGTCCTCCTTCGTAGGGGAACGCGCCAGTTCCAGGATGAACACGACACACGGCAGTCCGCATCCGCACCCGCGAAATTCCGGGCCGGACAGGACACCACTGGACCGCTGCGGTCACAGGCCGGCGATGTCTCCGGCCCTCTTGGACACGGAGTCGATCGCGTTCGTCACGACGTTGCGCCGCCGCGCGCGCTCGGCCTGATCGGCCGGTACCAGCCGCGCGGCGGTCTCCACGGCACAGGCGTCCGGGTCACCGAAAGCGGCGCGCGGGTGTTCCCCGGTCTCCGCGCAATGTGTCGTCACGTCCTTGACCGCCTTGAGCACGATCGCGCGGTCCACACCCGGCTGCATGGCCAACCGCACCTGGAAGCGTGCCATCCACTTCTCCCGGTCCTTCTCCTCGACCGCCTGCGCGCTCTGGACCTTCTTCGCCACGTACCACTCCGGTTGATCGACTTCCGTATCTCGCCTGCCATGAAGTCTGACGCCGAATCGGAGCGGCGGGTTGCAGTTTCGTCGTGCCGCGGGCGAACCAGACGTCGTTGCCCACGAGAGTGTCCCTCGGGGTCGGTGCACGTCCCCGCTCAGCCCGGCGGCCCGTCGGTCTCGCCGCCCTGGGCCTGCGCCACCTGCCTCAGCGCCTTCTTGAAGGTGGCGTACGGCTGGTCGCCCAGTGACTTCGCGTGCCGGTCCTCGATCGCGCGCATGATGGCGGTGGCGGTCTCCATCTGGAGCAGGCCGCGTTCGGTGGGGCGGACGAGTTTGGCGCGGCAGTCGGCCGGGTCGGGTCCGCGTTCGACGTAGCCGAGGCGTTCCAGGTCGTCGACGAGGGAGCCGATGACCTGCTTGTGCTGGCCCGACAGGCGGGCCAGTGCGCTGGCGCGGATGCCCTCGGGACGCAGATGGGCGAGGACGGCCCCCGCGCGCGGCTGGATGTCGTCGAAGCCCTGCTCGGCGAGCGCGCCGAACAGCTCGCGCTGGACGGAGAGCAGGACCCGGGCGGCGAGCACCCCGAGATCCGGTTCCGGTTCCGGTACCTCTTGCGTCCGGCGGTCGGCGGTCATGTGCTCGCCCCTTCCGTCCGCCCCCCACTTGGCGGCCTGACCGGCGATTTTAGCCGCACGCCGGACCGCGTCGGGCGACACCGGCCCGCCCCAACTCCCGCTCGCAATATGCGCGATGGTCGCCTACGTTCCAGATAGTCACCGATTCTAACTATCAAGATTAGTGACCAAATCGATCCTGCCGAGGAGCCGCGCTGGACGCCTCCGGCACCTTCAGCCAGGCCAAGCGCGATGCGGGGCTGCTCCGGATGCAGCAGGCCGGTGTGATCGTCAGTGACTACTCGACGCTGATGGTCGAGGCCCTGGCGGACAACGCCGCCCCCGAGGCGGGAGCTGTCTACGCCGCCCTCGACATACCGTTCGCCGTCCTGGTCGGGCAGATGGCCGCCGCCTGCCAGTCCTGAGGTCCGCGGCGAATCACGCGCCCCCTCCGTACAAACCGGCTGTCCCGGCGCGTCGGATCCGTGAATGCGCCGACGGCCTACCGTGTCAACTCACGTTCGGCCGGTGCGCGTTCACCGTTTTGGCCCGCCGCCGCCTTCGAGCATCCGCTCCAACCGGTCGAACCGTTCGTGCAGCGCGCGGGCCGCCTCTTCCACGGTCTGCTCGGCACGCAGCACACGACGGTGCCGGCGTTCCTGGTCGCGTCCCACGAACCAGGTGGCGAGTGCCGCCGTGACCATGCCGTACGCGGTGATCCCCACGATCATCACCACCACCGCGATCACCCGCCCCCACAACGTCACGGGGTAGAAGTCGCCGTAGCCGACCGTCGTGGCAGTCTCCACGGCCCACCACAGCGCTCTCGGGTACGTCGTCAGCTGCGCCCGTGGCGCTCCGCGCTCGGCCTCGACGACCGCGTACGAGCCCACCAGCATCACCGCCAGCAGGACTGCCGTCGCGGCCCCCGCCACCTTCCTGTGCAGCGAGCCCTCTCGGCGGCCCAGCAGCAGCTCGACCACCCGGCTCACGATTCCGGGCAACATGCCCCGCATCATGCGTCCCGCCCCAGCGACCGACACGTCAACGCGCCCCGTCACCGTCAACCGAACCCGAATGGCGGTTCGGGACCTCGGGTGCGGTCGCCGGTACCCTCGCGCACGAGAAGAACGCGGAGTGAAGGAGGGGCGGCGGCGTCGGTCGGGTCTCAGTTCCGATGGTCGTCGGCCGGTGGCTTCAGCAGGCGGTTCAGTTCGTTCCCGGCCTCGTCGTACCCGGCGTCGGAGATGCGCTGGAGCTCACGCAGGTCGCTGGCGGCCACCGCGCGTCGGGTGAGCAGAAGGCCGGCGTGCAGGGATCCCTCGTCCAGCAGCTCGCTCAGTTCGCCGAGGTCGCCGGCCGCGTCGGCGAGGTCCGCCAGCCGGTCCAGGGCGGTCTCGTTGCCCTCGTCGGCCAGCTCGCGCAGGGTCTCCCGATCGATGCCCGTGTTCGTCATGCCACCATGCTGCAACCCTGCCCTTGGGGCAGGGTCAAGTGGCACGATGGGCAGATGATCACCATCGGGCAGCTGGCCGGGTACGTCGGGGTGTCGATCAAGACCATCCGCGTCTACCACAGCAAGGGACTGCTCCCCGAGCCCCCTCGCGACGCCTCCGGCTACCGGCGCTACGGCGCGAACGACGCCGTCGAGCTGATCCGGATCCGGACGCTCGCCGAAGCCGGCGTCCCCCTGGCCCGGATCCGGGATCTGAGGTCGGCGACCGCCGAGGAGTTCCGGCAGGCGCTCGGCGAGATCGACGACGAGCTCACCACCCGTATCCGTGCCCTGCGGGCGACCCAGGGACGTCTGCGCCGGCTCGCCGCCGGGGAGCCGGCGGCACCGCTGCCCGCAGGGGTCGGCGACCATCTGGAGCGTCTCGCCCGCTGGGGATTCACACCTCGGTGGGTGGACCTGCAACGCGACCTGTGGCTCCTCGTGTTCGTCACCCACCCGGACCGCGCGACCGCCCTGTTCGACGACCAGGCCGAGATCCTCGCCGACCCGGCGCTACGGCAGCTCTTCCTCGCCTACGACCACGCGTACGACCTCGACGCCGGTGACCCGAGCGTCGAGGAGCTGGCCCGTCGAATCGTCGCGGCGACCCGCGCACGCTACGGGCCGGAGGAACTGCGTGAGCTTCAGACCGCCTCCGAGATCCCCGCCCTCATCCAGGGCAGCGTCAACGCCTCGTCCCCGGCCTGGCAGCGACTCGACACGCTCATTCGGGCCCAACTGGGCATGTGAGCCGGGGCATGCCTCACACCCGGACGCACACCTCACACCCCAACGCGAGCGGCGCCCGACCCCGGCCACTAGTCCCCGGAAGCGACCTCTTCGGCGAGCCGACCCAGTTTCCGCTCGGCAGAGCTTCCCGGCGCGCCGAAGTACACGTACACAACATGCCCCTCCGGCCCCGCCAACGCCATTGTCTCGAAGTCGAGTTGGAGTACGCCGGCCCCGGCGACCTCGATGCGCTTGTGCCCCGCGACCCGGTCGCGCACGTCGTGTGCGTCCCACAGCGCGCGGAACACCTCACTGCGGGCGCGCATGTCGGCGACGAAGGCGTCCAGTTCAGGGCGCCGTACCGCCGCGGTGGACCGTAGACCGGCCACGGCCTGTAGTCCGATGTCCTCCCAGTCGGGGTACACCTGCCGGGCACGCGGGTCGAGAAAGGTGAACTCGATCAGGTTGTGGCCGGCGCTCCAGGCCGGATTGATCCGGGCGGCCAAGTCCGTGGCGGCCAGCACGTCACGGCGGGGGCCGACGACGAAGGCGGGCAGGTCAAGCCAGCGCCGCAAGAGGTACCGCGCTCCCGGCCGTACGGTCTCGCCGATGTCCGCCGTGCCCCGGCCGGCGGAGGTCAGGGACGGTGTGGCCAGGGACCAGAGATAGGCGCGTTCGGTGTCGTCCAGGTCCAGGACGCGGGCCAGCGCTTCGAGGATCTCGCGGGACGGATTGCGGTCGCGTCCCTGCTCCAGCCGTGTGTAGTAGGAGGGGCTGACGCCTGCCAGAAGGGCGAGTTCCTCACGGCGCAGTCCCTTGACGCGGCGCCGGGTGTGACTGACGACGCCGGTGGCGGCCGCGTCGAGCCTCTCCCTGCGGGTGCGCAGGAAGGAGCCGAGCTGGTTGTCGTCATGTGTCATCACGGTCATTTTACCGGGGCGGGGTGAGGTTCCGGACGCTCCACCGGTACGCCAAGGCTGACCCTGCGAGAGCCACCCTTGAGAGGGCGTGGCACAGGACGAGGCGTCCTGGTGCCATGGACGCATGTTCAAAGAAACCCCTGAAACCCCCGTCTGGCTGATCACCGGATGCTCCAGCGGCCTGGGCCGCGCGCTCGCCGAGCACGCCCTGCGGCGCGGTGACCGTGTCGCCGTCACCGCCCGCGACCGCGCGGCGGTCACCGATCTCGCCGACAAGTACGGCGACCAGGCACTGGCTCTGGAGCTGGACGTCACCGACCCGGACTCGGTCACCGCCGCCGTCAAGGCCTGCGAGGACTGGTTCGGACGTATCGACGTCCTGGTGAACAACGCCGGTTACGGCTATCTGGCCGCCGTCGAGGAAGGTGAGGACGACGCCGTACGCGCGCTGTACGACACCAATGTGCACGGTGTTGTGACCATGCTGAAGGCCGTGCTGCCCGGCATGCGTGCCCGCCGGTCGGGGCACGTCGTCAATGTCTCCTCCTTCGGCGGGCTGGCCGCGTTCGCCGCGACCGGTTACTACCACGCCACCAAGTTCGCCCTGGAAGGTCTCTCGGAGTCGCTGGCCGCCGAGCTCGCACCCCTGGGGGTCGCCGTGACGATCGTCGAGCCGGGCGGGCTGCGGACCCAGTGGGCCGGGGCGTCCATGCGGCAGTCGCCCCTCAGGCTCGCGGACTACGAGGAGAGCGCCGGCAGGCGCCGCGCGTCCACGCTCGCGGTGTCCGGGCACCAGCCGGGAGACCCAGGACGCGCTGCCGCGGCCATCGCCGCGGTGGTGGACGCCGACAGGCCGCCCCTGCGTCTGCTCCTCGGCTCCGACGCCCTCGCCGGGGCGCGGGCGCGCCTGGAACGCCTGCGTGCCGAGATCGACGCCCATCAGGCTCTCGCCAAGAGCGCCGACTTCGTGTCGAGTTGAGCCGGGAGCCCGCCGAACTCGGCTTCGAGAGCTACGGAGTTGTCATTCGCGTCCGTAGTCGAGGACCGGCGCCGAGACCAGAATGACCGTGTTCGCGTGAATTCCCGGTCTCGACCCCAGGAGCAGTCGCTGTGGACTCCCCGCTGGTCACCTATCTGCTGCCCGCCATCCTCGCCGTGATCATGTTTGGTCTGGGTCTTGGTCTGACCGTGGCGGACTTCCGCCGGGTCGCGGCCTACCCCCGGATCGTGGCGGTGGCCCTGGTCTGCCAGTTGGTGCTGTTGCCGGCGGCCTGTCTGGGTCTGGTGCTCGCCTTCGACCTGGGCCCGGAACTCGCCGTCGGCATGATGCTCCTGGCCGCCTCTCCGGGCGGAACGATGGCGAACATCTTCAGCCATCTCTTCGGCGGCGACGTCGCTCTCAACGTGACGCTGACGGCGGTCAATTCGGTGATCGCGGTGGCGACCCTCCCCCTGGTCGTGAATCTCTCCCTCGACCACTTCATGGCCGGTACGGACGACGGACTGGGTCTGCGCTTCGACAAGACGCTTCAGGTCTTCCTCGTCGTCCTGGTGCCGGTCGCGGCCGGCATGCTGACCCGCCACCGCCGGCCGGACCTCGCGGAACGCTCCACCCAGGCCGTGAAGGTGACCGCGATGGTCGCGCTCGTCGGCATCATCGTCGCCGCGGTCGTCGCCGAGCGGGACAACATCGCCGGCTACCTCGCCGACGTGGGCATGGTGGTCCTTCTCTTCGTCGCGATCTCCCTCACCACCGGATACGGGGCCACCCGACTGGCCCGCGGGGACCACCGGCAGTCGGTCGCCGCCTGCTTCGAGATCGGCATGCACAACACCACGCTGGCCATGGCCATCGCCCTGAGTCCCTCGCTGCTGGACAGCACCGAGATGGCCATCCCCTCGGCGGTGTACGGGGTGGTGATGTGGGTCGTGGCGATGGCGGCGGGGTTCCTGCTGCGCCGGATCGCCCCCGCGCGGTCCGCCGACCTCGGCGCCTCTTCGCTCCCGGGCTGACGATTCCCGTACCAGCGCCCGTGTCGTCTCACATCCGGGATCGCAGTACGTCGACCTCACAGCCCGGCGCAAACGGGTCGAAGCCGTGCTCGCTGAGCCAGCGGACCACCAGCAGGCTGCGTACCGACCACCACGCGCGGATCACGTCGAGGTCGACGTCGGTGCCGTAGCCGGCGAGGAGGTCGCCGAGGTGCTCCTCGTGCCCGAGCGTGAAGGTGGCGACGTCGTACAGGGCGTCTCCCCGGCCCGCCTCGGACCAGTCGATGATGCCGGTGACCTCGTCGCCGTCGACGAAGACGTGCGCGATCTGTAGGTCGCCGTGGGTGAACGCCGGAGTCCACGGCCGGAGCGCGGCCTCGGCGACCTGGCGGTTGCGGGTGACCAGGTCGGCGGGCAGGACGCCGTTCTTCACGAGCGCCTCGCACTCGGTGTCGAGTTCCGCCGTCAGCGCGGCGATGCTCCGCCCGGCCCCACCGGTCCGGGCCGGCAGCGGCGCTTCGTGGAGCTTCCGGATGGCGGCGCCGGCTGCGGCCCACGCCGCCGGGGATCCGGTCGACGGGCCGCCGAGGCGTCCGATCGTCGCACCCGGGAGTGCGGCGATCGCAAGCACGTGCGGCTTGTGCCAGAGGATCTCCGGGGTCGGGACCGGCGCGAGGGCCATCGCCTCGACCTCGACGTCGATCCGCGCCTGATCGGCGTCCACCTTCAGGAACATGTCACCGACGCGCAGGGTCGTGCGCTCGGAATGGGCGACGACGACTTCGACCTCATCCATGGGCGCCCAGTATCCCCCAAGTACGTTTGCGTCCAACGGCATGAGGGAGGGCCGCTCCCTTCCTCGGCACTCACCGCCCCCGTTGCGAGGAGAAGGCACCACGATGTCGGCACCACGTCCGCGACCCGCCGCACCCGACACCCCGCCGCCCGTGGAAGACGGCGAAGACGGCACCGCTTCCGGTCATCCCCGGCTGACACGGCTGTTCCCGCCGTCCCTGGTCGCCGCCCGGATGCCCGCGATCGGTGACTGGAGTCCCGTACCACCGTTGTCGGACCCCCGTTGGCGGGCCGTCGGCGAGTGCACTCGGAGCCGTGTGTTCGAAGAGGCCTCGGCCTCGCTCGGTCTCCCGTGGCCCGGTCTGCCCGCCTCGCTGTTCGCCCGGTTCGCGCGGGACGGTGACCGCTCCGCATACCAGGACGCCTGTTTCGCGCGCCGGAACCGGCTGGCGTGGGCCGTGCTGGCGGTGGCGTGCACCGAGGAGGAGGCGAGCGAGAGGGGCACGTACGTCGACGAGGTCATGGACGGTGTGTGGGCCCTGTGCGAGGAGACGACCTGGGCCTGGCCCGCGCACGACTTCCGGGTCCTCGGCCCCGAACACGGTCTGCTGCCCGACCCCGATCGCCCCACCCTGGACCTCGGCGCCTCGGGTACGGCCCTGCTGCTCGCGCTCACCGACGCCGTCGCGGGCGACGAGCTGGACCGCCGGGATCCGATGGTCCGCCGCCGTCTGCGCCGCGAGGTCTCCGGCCGGGTCCTGGAGCCGTATCTGGAGCGAGAGGAGTGGGGCTGGTACGACGGGTCGACCGCCAAGCTCAACAACTGGAACCCATGGATCCACTCGGAGTTGCTGCTCGCCACAGCCCTCACCGAGGAGTCCGACGAACGCCGGTCCGCCCTCGTCCGCCGCATCATCGAGGGCCTGGAGAACTATCTGCACGCCCACCCGCGGGACGGCGGATGCGACGAGGGCCCGCACTACTGGTGGCGCGCGGGTGCGAGCCTCTTCGAGTGCCTGGAGACCCTCACCTCACTGCTCGGCACCGACGCCGGCGTCTTCGACCACCCGCTGATCCGGGCCATGGCCCGCTATCCGGTGTCCACCTGGATCGGCGACGGATGGGCCGTCAACTTCGCCGACGGTCCGGCCCGTCCGCGCGAGACGACCCCCGCGCTGCTGTACCGGTACGGCCTCCGCACCGGCCAACCCGATGTGAGCGCACATGCCCGGGCCCTGCTGGGGGACGCCGACGCCGCTCTGCCGCGGCCCGATGCGCCGTTCGACCTGCGCCGCGTCGCGGACGCGCTCCTCGACACCGGCTGGCAGGCCGCCCCGGCCGAGGTGTTCCCGCTGCCCGAGCACACCTGGCTGCCCGACGTCGAGGTGCTGGTCGCCCGGGCCCGTCCCGGTGACGCACAAGGGCTGTTGGTGGCGGCCAAGGGCGGCCACAACAACGAGAGTCACAACCACAACGACGTGGGCACCTTCATCATCGCCGTGGACGCCCACCCGCTGGTGATCGACGCCGGGGTGGGCACCTACCGCAGGGAGACGTTCAACGCGGACCGGTACGGAATCTGGTCGATGACCAGCGAGTACCACAACGTGCCGGTCGTCGACGGCGTCGGTCAGTCGCCCGGAACCGACTTCCGTGCCACGTCCGTCGCCGCGCGTCGCGGCCCGGACACGGACGAGTTCAGCTGTGACATCGCGGCCGCCTACCCGCCACAGGCCGGTCTACGGAGCTGGGTGCGTACCGTCCGTCTTGTAGGCGGCGACGACGAGCGAGTGGAGATCGACGACCACTGGGAGATCCGTTCCGCGCCCAAGTCCCTGGCTCTGCATCTGCTCGTCCACGGCGACCTGGTGGTGGAGCCGGGTGGCCGCGCCGACATACGCCCTGCGACGGGACGTGGACTGCAACTGCACTGGGATTCCTCGGCGTTCACCGCGCACGCCGAGGCGATGCCGCTCAGCGATCCCGCGTTCACCAGGGTCTGGGGTGCCGGCATCCACCGGTTGGTGCTGACGGCTATCCGGCCCGCGGCGGAGGGCCGGCACACGCTCACGGCACGGGTGCTCACGGCACGGGTGCTCCCAGCACGGGTGCTTCCTGATGCGTAGAGGCACGTAAGCCGGCCACCCTCCGGGCGTGGCCGAGCTCTTCCGCGCAGGCGCAGGTGTCTCACCCCTCCCGGAGGACCAACCTCCGCCACAACTCCGTTGCCTCTGCCGCGACCCCGGGCGCCGCGATCAGCAACGGCTCGTCGTACACCGGGCGTTGGGGAAGCGCCACCGCTCCCGCCTCCGTCGCGACGAGCAGGGCGGGGAGGCTGTCGACGGGATGGAACTCGCCGATCGCCGTGGCGGACGCGCGGCCCGCGGCGACCTGGGCGAGGGACAGCGCCGTCGAGCCCATCACGCGGACGGTGCAGTGGCGGGCGGAGAGTTCGGCGAGGAGGGCGTCCATGCCGGGCCAGTGCGCGTGGGCAGCCCACTCGGTGAGGAACACATGTCCCGTGAGGGTGGTGTGGTCGGCGGCGCGGGTGGGTGTGCCGTTGAGGTACGCGCCGCCGCCCCGGACCGCGGTGTAGACCTCGTGCCGCCAGGGGTCGGCGACGACGCCCAGGAGGGGTGTGCCGTCGGGTGCGGCCAGACCCAGGGAGAAGGAGCACCAGCCGATGCCGTGCGCGTAGTTGGTCGTGCCGTCGATGGGGTCGATCACCCAGTGCGGCGCGTCCGGCTCGCCCCGATGGACGCCGTACTCCTCGCCTTCGATGCCGTACGCGGGGAACTTGCCGCGCAGCAGCGACCGTACGTATGTCTCGATCTCCTCGTCCATGTCCGTGACGATGTCGGCGGGGCTCGCCTTCTCCCGTACGGGGTCCGCAGTCGCGCCGCGCGGACGCCGGATGACCTCGGACGCCCACTCGGCCAGTCTGGTCGCGACCCTCAGTTCCCGGTCGAGTTCATCACTCACGGTTCGCCCGCTCTTTCCGTGCGTCTGCGCGGCGTTGATCGCCGCGCACTTCACTGTACGGGCGGGGTGACCAGGAACCGGGCGTCGGTGACGTTGTCGAACCGGCCATCGCCGCCACGGACGAGCACGAAGTGCCGGGTGATCACCGCCTGGTAGACGCGCAGCCGCCCGGCGGGTTCGAAGTCGTCCTCTTCGAGTTGCCTGTCGTCCGGCACGCGGGTGTTGAGTACGGCGAGGTCCGCGGCGCGAGTGTCGGAGGCGGCCGGCGCCGCGGTCGCCTCCAGGTAGAGCGCCTCCGCGCCGCCGATGGGCGCGTGCGAGTCGAAGACGGTGAGCGCCACCTCGGGGCGGACGGCGATGTTCCGGGAATGCCGGCTGCCGGGTGCGGACACCCACAGGATGCGGTGGACACCGTCGGCCGCGTAGAACACCGGAGTGGCCCACGGGCGGCCCTCGTCGTCGGCGGTGCCCAGGACGACGTACCGGTGCCGGCCGAGCAGGCGCGGCACCATGGCCCACATCGACGCACGCAACGCCTGCTGATCGTCCACGCGCATCGTCGGATTCGATTCGGCGCCGTCGGATTCCAGCCCTGCCATCGGTCCTCCCGTGTGTCGTCGCACTGTGGGAGCCATCCTGCTGCGCCGGCGGTAGCCGATCAACGACCTTGTCTTGCGGGGTTCACGGAGACCGGTCGCGGTTCCGAGCCGCACGAAGATCACCCGTCGGGGTCCGGAGCGGCCGGTGGGTTTGCGGGAACGCACGTTTGCGGGAATGCATCACTGCGCCGTACCGTCGGACAGCAACAAGTTGTATATGCCAATAATCGAGGTGTCGCAAGCGAAGGAAAGGCGATCCCCATGCGCGTCGACGACGTCGTGCGGTCCTTGACCACCCCCCTCAACGCCCCCGCGTACCCGATGGGCCCGTACAGGTTCACCAACCGCGAGTACCTCAACATCACCTATCGAACCGACTCGGAAGCGCTCGCCGCCGTCGTTCCCGAGCCGCTGCGGATTCCGGAGCCCCTGGTCCGCTTCGAGGTCATGCGTATGCCCGACGTGACCGGGCTCGGCGACTACACAGAGTCCGGCCAGGTCGTGGCCGTCGAGTACGAGGGCGAGCGCGGCGAGTACAGCCTGGCGATGTACGTCGACAGCCACCCCGCCATCGCGAGCGGCCGCGAGATCAGCGCCTTCCCCAAGAAGCTGGGCGCACCGCGGCTCTACACCGACTCCGACACTCTGGTGGGCACGCTCGACTACGGCAGTCTGCGCGTCGCCACCGCCACCATGGGCTACAAGCACCGCCCGCTGGACCCCGCCGACGCTCGCGCCGAGATCACCCTGCCGACTTTTATGCTCAAGAAGCTGCCGGGTTACGACGGCAGGCCTCGCATCTGCGAACTGGCCCGCGCACAGATCTCGGACGTGACCGTCAAGGGCGCCTGGACCGGGCCGGCCCGGCTACAGCTGTTCGCCCACGCACTGGCCCCGCTGGCCGACCTGCCGGTCCTCGAAGTGGTCTCCGCGAGCCACATCCTGGCCGACCTCACCCTGGGCCGTACGGAACTCGTGCACGACTACCTCGCCTGAACACCCCTTGGAGAGAACCTCGCCATGGCTGAACCCACGACCACCACGAGCGACCTCGGCGACAGCCCCGACATCCGTCGTGTCACCGTCGTCGGCGGCGGCGTGATCGGCGCCTCCTGGGCCGCGCTGTTCCTCGCCCACGGCCTCGAAGTCACCGTCACCGACCCACAGCCCGGCATCGACACCCACGTACGTGAACTGATCGACGGCACCGTGCCCGTGCTCCGGGGACTGGGCCTGCGTACGGCCGACCTCACGCGCCACCTCGGCTTCGAACCCGACCTCGCCGCCTCCGTGCGTACCGCGGACGCCGTCCAGGAGAACGGTCCCGAGCGACTCGACGTCAAGCGGCAGATGTGGCGGACCATCGAGGAGAACGCCCCGGCGACGGCCCTGTTCGCCACCTCCACCTCCGGGATCCCGGCGACCGACATCGCCACCGCCCTGCGCCGGCCGGAACGCCTCGTGGTGGGGCATCCCTTCAACCCGCCGCACCTGGTGCCGCTCGTGGAGATCGTGCGCGGCGAGCACACGAGCGAGGAGACCGTCGAGCGCGCCCGCGCCTTCTACACCTCGCTCGGCAAGAACCCGCAGGTACTGCGCAAGGAGGTGCCCGGTTTTGTCGCCAACCGTCTTCAGTCTGCGCTCTTCCGGGAGTGTGTCCACCTGGTCGCCGAAGGAGTCGTCACCGAGCAGGAGCTGGACGCCGTGGTCACGTCCTCCATCGGGCTGCGGTGGGCGGTGGCGGGGCCGTTCCAGACGTTCCATCTCGGCGGCGGCCAGGGAGGTCTGCCGCACTTCGTCACACACCTGGGGCCCGGCATGGAGGAACGCTGGGACCAGATGGCACGTGAGCACGTCGCCTTCGACGAAGCCACCGTGGCGACCCTGGTCGAACAGGCGCGGGATTTCGGCGCCGGCATCGACCAGCTCGCCGCCGAGCGCGACCGCAAGCAGGTCGCTCTGATGCGGGCCCTCGCCGAGACGCCGGCCCCCGACACGGACGGGGTGTGACGGCACCGGGGCCCACTCCGCCGAGCACGTCCACGGAGACCCGCCTTCGCCGAAAGCCCCTGCCTTCGAAGACACGACCTCTGGCAACCCCCACCCCCGAAAGCCCCCACCATGAACTCGCTCACTGAGAAGATCACCCAGGCCGTGTCCCATCCGCTCACGGGCGACGACGACTTCGACATCCACCACGCCCTGCACGACGTCCTCGCCGGCATCGGTATGCGGCCCGACGACAGCGGCGGCCCCGTCACCTTCCTGGGGGCCGACCCGATCGTCCCCTCCACACTCCGCCTCGGAGCCGTGCCGGCACTCGGTATGACCGCCAAGTCCGTGGCCCTCGCGTCCCTGTGGCGCCATCGCGGGGGCGCCGGCCAGAGCATCACCATGGACCTGCGGAAGGCCCCGCACCGCCTGTGCCCCTTCTACGACAAGAAGTGGGAGAAGCTCAACGGCTTCAGCCCGGCCCGGCCGCACGACCCCGGCAACCCCTTCAGCCTCAAGTTCTACGAGACCCGCGACGGCCGGTGGGTCATGCCGCTCAACCTCTATCCGAAGATCAAGGACGCCACGCTCCGACTGCTGGGCACCACCCCCGACGAGGCCTCCGTCGCGGCAGCCGTGCGCACCTGGGACGCGGCCCCGCTGGAGCAGGCCGGCGCGGACGCGGGCGTCGTGATGCCGATGCTGCGTACGACCGAGGAGTTCCTCTCCGAACCGCAGTACCGGGACCACCTCGCGCACGAGCCGCTCATCAGGATCGAGAAGATCGGTGAGAGCGAACCCGAACCCCTGCTGCCAGGGGTGTCCCAGCCGCTGGAGGGCCTGCGCGCCCTGGGGATGGGGCATGTGATCGCGGGCGCGGGCATCGGACGCGACCTCGCCCAGCACGGAGCGGACGCGTTGAACCTGTGGCGTCCCACCGAGTGGGAGAACGACGTCACCTACTACTCCGCGAACGTCGGAGTGCGGTCTGCCACCGTCGACCCGTACTCGTCCGAGGGCCGGCGCCGCGTCCGCGAGCTGCTGCGTGACGCGGACGTCTTCTACGCCAACCGGCGGCCCGGCTTCCTGGAGAAGATCGGTCTGTCCGCCGAGGAGGCCGCGGAGGTCCGTCCCGGCATCGTCTACGCCACCGTGAGCCTGCACGGTGACAGCGGGCCGTGGGCCGACCGGGTCGGCTTCGACCAGACCGCGGGCTGTGTCAGCGGAGTCATGCTCCGGGAGGGAGTCGATGGGCGTCCCGCCCTGCCGCCCATTGACGTCGTCAACGACTACGTACTGTCCTGGCTGGCCACCACGGGAATCATCCGTGCGCTGATCCTGCGCGCCACCGAGGGCGGAAGCTACAAGGTCAGTCTCAGCCTGAGCCGGGTGTCCGCCTGGATTCTCAGCCTCGGTCTGTTCGACCGTGACTACGCCCACGAAGTCGCCGGTACGGGCGGGCCGGACTCGCCGCACGCCTATCTCGCCCCCGACCAGTTCTCCGCCCAGACGCCCTGCGGCTTCTACACCGGTGTCACGGACCAGGTCGTCATGTCGGCCACGCCGGGCCGCTTCCGTACGGTTCTGGTGCCCCGTGGCAGCGGCGCCCCCGTGTGGCTGCCGCAGGCCTGAAGGGCGACAGCCACTCGGCATGAGCGCTGTCCAGCGGGACGCCGAGCTACGTCAGTGCTGGAGGAGGCCGCCGACCGGCACGGGCGTGACGTGCCCGGTCGGCGGGAGCGTCTGTTCCAGGGCGAGGCCGATGTCGACCAGTGAGGACCGGCGCAGGCCGGCGACGTCGGGGACCGGGGTCCAGACGGACTCGACGATGTCGCCGTCCGGTTCCGGCCTGAGCCGGCCGCCCGTGATGCGGACCCGGTAGAAGATGCCGACGTTCTGGTGGTCGGGCAGGCCGGGTACGGCACGCTCCGCGGCCGGGATCACCCGGGAGTCCACACCCAGGAGCCGCTCCACCACCGCGTCGCAGCCGGTCTCCTCGGCGACCTCGCGAATCACCGCGTCGAACGGGTCCTCCGCGTGCTCGACGCGACCGCCCGGGAGGGTCCAGCTGCTCTCGCCCGACTTCTCGAGGTAGCGGGCGAGCAGCACGCGGTCGTCCTCGACGCACACGGCATACGCCGCCAGCCGCAAGCTCGTTCCGCCGTCTGCCGACTCCATCACAGACCCCCTTGATCCAGAGCAGATCAGTCAAGCAAACGCCGCTCCGACCGGACAACTCCCTTGACGGGTCGAACAGTTCTGCCGGTGCGGCGAGGTCGGCGGCGCCTCGGTCGGCAGGGAGATCGTCGTCGGGCGGGATTGAGATCGCGGCCGGGCGGGCACGCGCATCCCAGCCGGTGGAGGCCGTGCGGCCCGTGATCGCGGGCGAGTGGAACGAGGTGGGCAGGGATGGCCGAGCCGTCGACGCCGGAAGCGCAGTCACCGTCGCAGTCCCGGTCGGAGGGAGACGTACCGACGCCGTCGTTGCGGCCCGGCGCCTACGACCCCGGCGACTACGCGGAGTCCGTGGCACGCAGTGCCGAAGAGGCCGGTGTCCCGGCCGTGTTGGTGATGACCGTGCTCCACAACGAGGCGTACAAGCCCCACCATCCGCTGCTGGAACGGCTGTGGCAGTGGTGGAAGCCCGGCGCGTCCTTCGGTGTGGCCAACATGCACCGGGCGGCCTTCGAACGGGTCCGCGTGACACACGGACTCCAGGGACGCTGGCAGGACCTGCGCGACGATCCCGACTTCGCCATCCGCGCCGCCGCCCTGCACCTCAAGGACCTCGACCAGAGGCTGCCCAAGCTGCACGCGGGCCGCTACACGCGCGACGAACTCCTCGCCCTGGGCTACAACACGGGGGAACGCAACATGCGGGCCTTCGCCCGGGGCGTCCCGCCGGGCCCGCTGGCCCGGTCGTATCTGCGCCGTTTCCGTACCTACCGCGGCCGGGCCGCCCAAGTCATCGCAAAACACGACGAGTCACACGACGCGCGGGGCGACTGACGCGCGGCGGCCGAACCTGTGAACGCGGGCGCCTCGTCCGCCTCACAGTTCAGCCGCAATACATACTTCGTGGAGACATCTTTCATACTGAGGCGTCACGGTTCAGTCCGTGAAAAAGCTCCTCCTCACCCCTGTCCTCGCGGCCCTGGCGCTCACCCTCACCACGGGCAGCGTCGGCGCCGTACAGCCGCAGGCCACGCCGCGCTCCTCCGCGGCCGACCGGGCCTACCGGGACCTGATGGACCACGGCCGGGACGCCAAGGTCATGACCGTGGCGCACCGCGCCCAGTGGCGCGAGGCCCCCGAGAACAGCCTCCCGGCCATCACGGCCGCCTTCGACCACGGCGCCGAGATCGTCGAGATCGACCTCCGGCTGACCAAGGACGGCCACCCCGTCCTCATGCACGACGACACGGTGGACCGCACCACCAACGGCACCGGCAGGGTCGCCGACCTCACCCTGGCGCAGATCAAGGAACTGCGGCTGAAGCAGGGGCTGGGCGGCGCCCAGGCGGCGCTGACCGACGAACGCGTCCCCACGCTGGCCGAGGCCATGCCGCTCATCAAGAACCGCGGTCTGGCCAACCTGGACAAGGGCTGGGACATCCGCGAGGAGATGTACCGGGTCCTGACGGAGACCGGCACGGTCCGCAACGGACTGTTCAAGGGCAGCGCGCCGGTCGCCGAGGTGCAGGCCTTCCGCGAGCAGCACCCGGACGCCCTGTACATGCACGTCGTGTCGGACGACAACATCGACGCCATCGACGCATTCGGTGCCGACCAGCCGCTCGCCTACGAGGTCATCTTCGACAGCGACGAGGACGCGATCGTCCGTAAGCCCGTCCTCGACCGGATGCGCTCCACCGGGCGGGTATGGATCAACTCGATGTGGTTCGGGCTGGCCGACCACTACACCGACGAGCGCTCCCTTATCGACCCCGCCCGGGGCTGGGGCGCCCTCATCAACACGTTCGGCGCCTCCATGCTCCAGACCGACAACGTCGAGACGCTGGAGTCCTGGCTGAAGACGGGCCGTGCGGAGAGGCTGCCCGCGGACAGTGTCCGTGTCCAGGGCGAGGACTTCCGGCAGGGCGGAGAAGGCGTCGCGTACCACGACCTGGACGCGCAGAACCGCGGCGGGAACGTCGCCCGGCTCAAGGAGGGCGTCGACGTCTGCGACCAGGACGGCGCCGTCGACGTGTGCTGGATCCGTGGTGGAGAGTGGCTCACGTACGACTTCGACGTCCGTAAGTCCGGGTACTACGAGGTTTCCGCGCGCGTGTCGTCCCCGTACCAGCCGGCCGGCACCTACCGGCTGACCTTCGACGACGGTCGCCCGAGCGACGGCATCGCGGTGCGGAACACCACGAGCCACAGCGCGTTCTTCGTGCAGCCCTCCGGCGTCAAGCAGTACCTCAAGGCCGGCCGTCACCAGGTCCGCATCAGCATGGACGCCGACGCGTACCAGAACTTCAACCTCGACTACCTCCAGCTCGACCGGGCCCAGGGGACCTCGGCGGGCACAGGAAACGGTCCGTTCACAACGTGAGGGACTTCGGGGAAACACAAGGTTTCTAGCGTATCCGCTCATGGATTCGCAGCTGTATACACCGCCGTTGGCGGCGGCCCCGGCCCCTCAGGAGCCGCCGCCGACGGACACCACCGGGCGCTCGCTGCGCGACACGGTCCACGCCAGGCTGCGTTCCGCCGTGCTGGACGGTGAGTTCGGCCCGCGCGAGCGGCTGACCGAGATGCGGCTCGCCGTACGGTTCGGTGTCTCCCGCACCCCCGTGCGGGAGGCGCTGACGCGGCTGGTGTCCGACGGGCTGATCGAGCGGGGTCACGGCGGCTTCTTCGTCACGATCCCCAATCTCGCCCAGCTCAAGGACCTCTACGAGCTGCGGATCACGCTGGAGCTCCGCGGGATCGCCCGTGCGGTCGAGGACCCGTCCGTGCGGCACGATCCGGCCATGCTCTCGGCCGAGTTGGACCGCTGGTACGCGATGCGCGCGAACCCGCCCGCACCGGACCCGCGCTTCGTCGTCCAGGACGAGCGCTTCCACGCGGAGTTGTCCCGCGCTTCCGGCAACGCGGCTCTCACCGACGCACTCGTGGCGGTCGGCGAGCGGATCCGCCGGGTGCGGATGTACGACTTCCTCACCGAGGACCGGGTCGCGACGACGATCACAGAACACATCACGATCATGGAACTCGTGCGTGCCGGACGGCTCGACGAGGGCCAACGCGCCCTGCACGCCCATGTCGGCGACTCGATGGCCGTTGTGCTGGCCCTCGCCCAGCGGGCCATGACGCAGATGGCCCTGCACGCCGACCGTCTCTGAGAACGGGCGGCCTCCCCGTCCCCGCCGCCCGGGTGGCGGCGCCGCCTCCCCGTCTCCGCCGCCCGAGTTGCGGTGCCGCCGATCCCGTCCCACACCCCTGCCCCGTCCGCTCACTCCTGAAGGGCTGCCCATGAGCACCACGGAGTCACCCCAGACAGCCGCAGCGCCGGCCTCCCCGACCAGCCAGGCCACCAAGGAGACCCTGGAGGACTACACCCTTCGCTTCGCGCCCCGCAGTTACCGCCGCTGGACGCCGATGGTCGTGTCGACGACCGCGCTCGGCGGCATCGCGTACATGGCCGACTTCTCCATCGGCGCCGGTATCGGACTGGCCCACGGCACCGGCAACGCGCTCGTGGCGATCGCCGTGGCCGCCGTCGTCATCTTCGTCACCGGTTTCCCGCTCGCCTACTACGGTGCCCGCTACAACATCGACCTGGACCTCGTCACCCGCGGCTCCGGCTTCGGCTACTACGGTTCGGTCATCACCAGTGTCATCTTCGCGAGCTTCACCTTCATCTTCTTCGCCCTCGAAGGCTCGATCATGGCCCAGGGCCTGGAGGTAGGCCTCGGACTCCCGCTCTGGCTGGGCTATCTGGTCTCCACGCTCATGGTGATCCCGCTGGTGATCTACGGGATGAAGGCGCTCAGCAAACTCCAGGTGTGGACCACCCCGATCTGGCTGCTCCTGATGGTCGGCCCGCTGGTCTACCTGATCGCGAGCGACCCGGGGACCGTCGACCGGTTCCTCGCCTACGCGGGCACCGACGGCGAGGGCGGTGTGAACACCGCCGCGGTGCTGCTGGGCGCGGGTGTGTGTCTGTCGCTCATCGCGCAGATCGGTGAGCAGATCGACTACCTGCGGTTCATGCCGCCCAAGACCGAGGCCAACAAGCGGGCCTGGTGGACGGCCGTGGTGATGGCCGGTCCGGGCTGGGTGGTGCTGGGCGCGCTCAAGCAGGCCATCGGTGTGTTCCTCGCGGTGTACATCCTGGCCGAGGTCGGTCCGGGCGCCGCGCCGGAGCCGATCCAGCAGTTCAAGGGGGCGTTCGACGCGATGATGCCGTCCTGGCTCGTCGTGCCGCTGGCGGTGATCCTGGTCGTGATCAGCCAGATCAAGATCAACGTGACGAACGCGTACTCCGGATCGCTCGCCTGGACAAACTCCTTCACCCGCGTCACCAAGCGCTATCCGGGCCGGATGGTCTTCGTCCTGTTCAACCTCGCCGTGGCGCTGGTGCTGATGGAGGCCGACATGTTCAGCTTCCT
Source organism: Streptomyces sp. NPDC088387 (assembly GCF_044753385.1). Lineage (NCBI taxonomy): Bacteria > Bacillati > Actinomycetota > Actinomycetes > Kitasatosporales > Streptomycetaceae > Streptomyces > Streptomyces sp. NPDC088387. The sequence goes on along the minus strand of NZ_JBIVNC010000013.1, from coordinate 96,647 downwards.
CAACGACATCCTGGGCTTCTACTCGAACTGTGCCATCGCCTGGGTGGTCACCGTCGCCACCGACATCGGCATCAACAAGTACGTGCTGAAACTCTCCCCGCGCGCCCCCGAGTTCCGCCGCGGCATGCTCTACGCGGTCAACCCGGTCGGGGTGGTGGCGTTCGTGGCCGCTTCCGGGCTCTCCATCGCCCTGTACTTCCACCTGTTCGGCGACACGCTCCAGCCGTACTCCCCCGTCGCGGCCGCCGTCATCGCGTTTGTGCTCACGCCCCTCATGGCGATCGTCACCAAGGGCAGGTACTACCTGCGGCGCACCGACGACGGCATCAGCGAGCCGCTGCTCGACGCCGAGGGCAACCCGAGCGCCACGACGTTCGACTGCCATGTCTGCCACCAGTCCTTCGAGCGGCCCGACCTGACGGCGTGCCTGGTCCACGACGCGGTCGTCTGCTCGCTGTGCCTGAGCACGGACAAGGTGGGTGACCACGTGCTGCCGGCGCAGACCCCGGCGGGCTGACGTCCGCCACCACACCCCGCACACACCACCGGTGATTCCGCGTTGAAGGCGGTAAAGCTGGTGTGTGCGGGGAATGGACGTCTCGTGGCTACCACCAGTGACGCCTTGCAAGAGGCCCAGGAACGTGTCCGTGTCTGTCGCGAGAACGGTGACCGCCCCGGCCTCGCCCACGCGCTCGTCCTGCTCTCCGCCGAATTCCAGAAGGTCGCCCGGCACGAGGAGGGGATTGCCGCGGCGCGTGAAGCAGCCGCCCTGTACCGCGAGTTGGGCAACCAGGGCGGCCTGGTGTGGGCGCTGGAGAACGTGGCCGGCCGCTGCACCGCCGCGGGCCGGCACCAGGAGGCGGCCGAGGCCACCCAGGAGCGCGTCGACATCCAGCGTGCCGCCCAGGACCGGCCCGGGCTCGCACACGCTCTGGTGACCCTCGGCTCGAACCTCCAGGCCGCGGGCCGGATCGCCGAGGCGCTGACCGCCGCTCTCGAAGGAACCGCCGTCTACCGCGAGTTGGGCGGGCCCGGCGGTGTCGCCTGGGCGCTGGAGAACCTCGCCCTGCGCTACACGGCGGTGGGCCGGCACCGTGAGGCGGCCGAGGCCAACCGTGAGGTGAGCGACATCCACCGCGCGGCGCAGGACCGCCCCGCGCTCGCGCGGACCCTGGTGACGCTGGGTGCGAACCTGCTGAGTTCCGGTGAGCCGGAGCAGGCGGTTGTGCCCGCGCGGGAGTCGGTGGCGCTGTACCAGGCGCTGAACAACCTGTCGGGCTTCACCTGGGCACGTCAGCACCTCGACCGGATCGCCGTGGTGCTGGCCGGCCGGCAGCCGTTCGAGTACGCGGTGCCGCCGCCCTTCACCGTCGAGGCGTCGTTCCCGCCGGGCGCCCCGCTGTCGACGCTGGGGCGCAACGACAGTCACATGGAGGTCTTCACCGTCGACACCAACGGGCGGATGTGGACGTCCTGGTGGTGGCACGGGGCCTGGGAGGGCAGTTTCCTTCTCGCCGGACACGCGTTCCCGCCGGGCGCGCACGTCGCCACGGTGTCGCGCAACGACGACCACATGGAGATCTACGCCGTCGACGCCGACGGCCAGGTGTGGGGGAACTGGTGGCACGGCGAGTGGAGGGGCTGGTTCCCGCTGCCCGGGCACACCTTCCCTCCGGGTGCGCCGCTGACCACACTCTCGCGCAACGAGGACCACATGGAGGTGTGGGGCGTCGACCGCGACGGCCAGGTGTGGGGCAACTGGTGGAACGGGGAGTGGCAGGGCTGGTACCCGGTGACGGGACACACCTTCCCGGCCGCGTCCCACCTGGTCTCGCTGTCCCGCAACGACGACCACATGGAGCTGTACGCGGTCGACGGACTTCAGCGGCTGCACGCCTCGGCCTGGGGCGGCGGGTGGAGCGCCTGGCAGCGTCTCGGGACGTACGAGTTCCCGGCCGGATCCCCGCTCGCCGGCGTCTCCCGGCACGAGGAGCACCTGGAGGTCTTCGGCATCGACAAGGACCGCCAACCGCGCGGCAACTGGTGGGACGGCAACACCTGGCACGAGTGGTTCCCCCTCGGCACACGGCAGTTCGAGCCGGGTACACCCCTGGCGACGGTGTCCCGGCACGAGGACCACATGGAGGTCTTCGCCGTCGACGCCGCCGGTCAGACGTGGGGCAACTACTGGGACTCCGAGGACTGGCACGACTGGTTCAAGGTCAGGGACCAGCAGCCCTTCACCGGGCCGGCCCACCTGGCCACCCTGACCCGCGACGACCACCACATGGAGGTCTTCGGCGTCGACGGGTCGGGGAAGCGCACCGCGGCCTGGTACGTGAACGGGTACTGGCACGACTGGTTTCCGCTCCCCGCGGCCACCACACCGGTCCCGGACGAGGAGATCCCGCCGGGTGACGAACGGATCTTCACCCTCGGGAAGGAGATCTGGGTCTACAGCACAGTGGGCATGCGGCTGCCTCTCTTCTGTTCCGAGGCGCAGCTGATCTGCCGCCAGGACGGCAGCTGGCGGTTCACCGCGTTCATGCGCAACACGGAGGAGGACGGAGACTGCCAGTTCGATCTCTTCCTGCGCCTCAACGGTGTCTCGCGGCCCTTCGACTTCCGGCTCTCGGGCGAGCTGGGCGCGCCGGGCGACAAGGAGGCCTCCCGGGTGGGCCGCCGGGCCCTGGGGATCCTGCCGGAGCGGCACTTCGAGGAGGAGGGGCACTACGACGCCCTGACCGACCCCGCGTTCTTCCGTGAGGTGTACACCTGCGGAGCCACCTTCACCATCGCTCCGCCCGCTTGGAGCGACTACATCGTGCCGCCCACCGAGGATCCCGAGGAGTAGCCCTGCGGGGCCGTGCCGCGTCGTTCACTTCGCCGGCCTGCCCCGCTCCTCGCCCCGCACGCTCAGCGGAGAGAACGCCACGCTGGTCACCCAGCCGTCGACCCAACGCACCTCCAACTCCCCCTCCGATACATCGACTTCGGCCACGGCACTCGCCGGAGGCGTCTCGGTCGCGGTGAGTGACGCCAGCGCCGCGAACACCGCCGTTCCGCGCACGTCCGCCGAGAGACGGGGAACGCGCACCCATGGCTCGTAGGCGGTGCCCTCGGGTGCGCGCACCCGGTCCTCCTCGGACCATCCGTACAGCCCCGTCAGTTCCGAAAGGAGGGTGTCCGTGGCCCAGCCCGTGAGGGTGAGCCGGGCTCCGGGCGGGGCTCCGACGACCCGGTGCACACGCAGTTCGTGCCGGCCCCGCGCCACCGTCACGCTCTCCACACGCAGCCCCGGCACCATCGGCGGACCGGAGGGGAACACGGGGCGGTGCCAGGACGCGGCCCATCCCCAGCCGTCGCCGTGTCCCGCGCCGAGCGGGTGGATCCGGCGCCGCACGCTGCCCACTCCCCCGATCTCGACCGCCACGTGGTTGTCGGCGACGTTGGCCGGTGCCGTCGGGCCGGTGTGTGTGGAGTAGGCGTGGCGGGCGTACAGCGGGTCGTTGTCGGCGGCTGACTCCCCTTCGTGGGGGCGGACGTGGTCGCTGCCGTGGTTGTGCAGTCGTACGATCCCGTCCGCGGCGGTCGACTGGACGAGCAGCCCCGGCGCGGGCAGGGCCAGCACCCGGTCGGGACCCTCGCTCGGCGACGGCTCCTCGGTCGCCGTCCACAGCGGGGCGTCGTCCGGCGCGAGCAGTGCCACGAAGGCCTTGGACGCCCAGTACGGGGACGCGGGCCCGGAGTAGGTCTGGAGGGTGGCGGGGTGCGGGCCGTGCCAGCCCAGGCTCAGCAGGCCCTGGTCCGTGACGGCACCCCGGTCGAGGAAGTAACGCAGACTGCCGCTGATCAGCCGGCGCGAAGTGCCCGGGGACAGCGGGGTGTTGCCGGTGACGGCGCCCGCGCCGACCGCCGCGGTGGCCGCGAAACGGTAGGTCAGTGAGCGGCCGAAGTGGATGGGTGCGCCGTCGGCGCCGAACAGCAGGGAGAATCCCTCCAGGTGTTCGCGCAGGCGCGGGCCGAACCGGGCCGCCAGTGCGGTGTCGCCCGTCAGATGGGCGTGCAGTACCGGATACAGGTGCAGGGCCCAGCCGTTGTAGTGGTCGTAGGCCTGGCCGTCGCCGTCCGAGTACCAGCCGCCGCCCCGGTACCAGGTCTCCATCAGTTCGAGGGCCCGGTCCATTGCGCGTGCGGTCACCTCGTCGCCGCGGCCCGCCGACTCCAGGAACGAGGCCACGGTGAACGGGAAGAGGTACCAGTTGTTGGGCGCGGGGATGTGGGTGAGCGCGCCGCGCAGCCACCGCTCGGCCCGGTCCTGTGTGCTGTCGTCGAGCCGGTCCCACAGCCACGGGCGGGTCAGGGACAGGCCGAGTGCGACGGACGCCGACTCGACCATGGGCTGGCCCTGGATCTGGTGGTCCAGGACGAGGGGCCATGACTCGGTGTCGTCCCTGCCGGGTGTGCGGGTGCCGGCGGTGAGGCCGGACGCGTACCGCTCCAGCAGGCCTTGCGGGTCCTTGCCGCCGGCGCCCGCGATCCGGAAGCCGGCCGCGAGGAACGTACGGGCGTAGCCCTCCAGTCCGTCCGAGCGGACGCCCGAGCGTGAGGGGCGGCCCGGCAGGTCGAGCAGGGCGCCGCCCGGGGTGGCCCAGCGCCACGCGGCCTCCAGCAGTCCGTCGGCGGCGGCCTCCCAGTGGGCGCGGGTGTAGCCGGTGTACGGGCTCAGTTCGCGGTTCTCGGCGGGGAGTGCAAAGGGGATGCCGGGGGTGCTCATGCCAGGAACGCCAGCCTTTCGCGTCGTACGGGGTGGGCGAATCCGTCGCCCGCGGCCCACCGGGCGACCTCGCCGACGGCGGTGTCGGCGAGGCGTTCCCACTCGCTGCCCTGGGAGCCGGCCAGGTGGGGTGTGATCAGTGCGTTCTGGAGGTCCCACAACGGATGGTCGGGGGGCGGGACCTCGGGGTCGGTCACGTCGAGGACCGCGCGGATGCGGCCCGCGCGCAGCACGTCGGTGAGGGCGTCCTGGTCGACGACGGCACCGCGGGAGGTGTTGATCAGGGCGGCTCCCGGGCGCATGGCGGTGAGGAGTTCACGGCTGACCAGGCCGCGGGTGGCGGGCAGCAGCGGGGTGTGGACGCTCAACAGGTCGCTGCGGGTGAAGAGTTCGGGCAGCTCCACCCATTCCACGCCCAGTTCGGCGGCTTCCGCTCCGGTGACGTAGGGGTCGTGCAGCAGTACCTCGTGGTCGAAGGGGCGCAGCAGTTCGATGACGCGGCGGCCGATCAGGGACGCGGAGAGGATGCCCACCGTACGGCGGTAGTTGCCCACCTGGTGCGAGGTGTGCAGCCAGTCGTCGCGGCGGCGGGTGCTCCGGTAGTCGCGGGCCCGCTCCAGGACGTGTTTGCCGTGGAGCAGGATCATGGCGAGGGTGTACTCGGCGACCGGCAGCGCGTTGGCGGCGGCGGCGGACGAGACCTCGACGCCGCGGTCCCAGCAGGCGTCGGTGACATGCCCGCGCACCGAACCGGCGGCGTGGACCACGGCCTTGAGCCGGGGCGCGGCCGCGAGGACGTCCGCGTCGAGGCGTGGGCATCCCCAGCCGGTGACGAGGACCTCGACGTCGGCGAGGACGTGCCGGGCGTGCGCGGACGTCAGGTCGTCGAGGACGGGCGGCGGCGCCAGGTCGCACACGTCGCCCAGTTCGGACAGTGACCGCGGGGTGAAGACGGCGTCCGCCGCCGAGCGGGACATGGCCAGTGCCGCGCGGGGTTTGGTCACTTGACCGCCCCCGCCGTGAGGCCGGAGCGCCAGAACCGCTGGAGCAGGACGAAGGCGAGGATGAGGGGAAGGACCGCGAGGAGCGAGCCCATGATCACCACCGGGTAGTACTCGGGCGAGACGGTCGCCTGGCTGTTCCACTGGTAGAGGCCGAGGCTGACGGGATACAGGTCCTGGTCGGAGAGCATGACCATGGGCAGGAAGAAGTTGTTCCAGATCGCGGTCAGCTGGAAGAGGAAGACGGTGATCAGGCCAGGGCCGAGCAGCCGCAGGGAGACGCGGACGTACGTCGTCAGCTCGCCGGCGCCGTCGACACGGGCCGCCTCCAGGATCTCGTTGGGCACATAACCCTGGGCGAAGATGCGGCCCAGGTAGACGCCGAACGGGTTGAACAGGACCGGGATGAACACCGACCAGAAGGTGTTCACCACGCCGGTCTCGCTCGCGATCAGATACAGGGGCAGCGCGAGCACGGTCTGCGGCACCATGACCGCCGCGAGGACCAGGCCGAACAGCTTCTCCTTGTGCCGGAAGTGGTACTTGTCGAAGGCGTACCCGCAGGCGACGCTGATCAGCGCGCCCAGGGCGGCGCCCAGGACCGCGTACAGCAGGCTGTTGCCGTACCAGCGGCTGTAGAGGCCGCCGTCCATGGCGAACAGGTCCCTGACGTTCTGCACGAACGAGAAGTCGCTGAACGACAGGATGCTGCTGCTGAACAGCGCGTCGCGGGACTTCGACGCGGCGAGCACCAGCCACAGCACGGGCAGCAGGGTGTACAGCACGGAGAGGGTGACGACGGCGTTGACGGTGGCGCGGCCCAGCAGGCGCGGGCGCAGCAGGGCGGAGTCCGTGGCGCTCATCGGGCGTTCTCCTCGGCCGGGTTGACGCGGTTGGTCCAGCGGGTGACGGCGTAGGAGACGCCGATCGTGATGACGAGGAGGATCACCGAGGCGGCGGCGGCCAGCGAGTAGTTGTTCCGGCTGAAGGCCGCGTCGTAGATGTACATGCTCGGTGAGAACCGGGCGCCGATGATCTGCGAGCCCTGGTGCAGCAGCATCGGTTCGGTGAACAGTTGCAGGGCCCAGATCAGGGTGAACATCGCGACCATGACGATGGAGGGCCGTACGAGCGGGGTCTTGACCCGCAGTGCGGTGCGCACCGGTCCGGCACCGTCGACCACCGCGGCCTCCAGCACCTCGCGGGGGACGGCCTGGAGTGCGGCGTAGAAGATGACCATGTTGTAGCCGAGGTTGCTCCACAGGGCGATGTTCACGATCGACGGGACCGCGGTGTGCAGGCCGAGGAAGTTGACCGTGATGTCGGCCTTGCCGAGCACTTCGATGACCGGGCTGAGGCCGGGCGTGTAGAGGTACAGCCAGATCAGCGCGGCGATGATGCCGGGGACCGCGTGCGGCAGGAAGAGGCCCAACTGGGCCCAGGAGCGCAGCCGTACGACGCCGGAGTCGAGGAGCAGTGCGAGGGCCAGCGAGCCGACCGTCATCAGCGGGATGTAGATCAGGCAGTACAGCGCCACCGTTCCGAGTCCGGACAGGAACGACGGGTCGGTCAGTACGGCGGTGTACGAGCGCAGGCCGACGAAGACGGTGCGTTCCGCGCCGAAGCCGAGGCCGGGCTGGTCGTCGCTGAAGAAGCTGAGCCACACCGCCGTGCCGACCGGCAGCAGGAACACGAGGGTGAGGAGGACGAAGAACGGGGCCATCAGGACGCCCGCGGCGCCGCCGCGCCGGCGCCTGGCCGCCTTCTGCGCCTTGCGCCCGGAGACGCCTGCCACCCGAGGGGGTACGGAGGCCGCCGCGGGGGAATGGGTGGTCGCGGTCATCGAGGTCACCTGCCGTTCGGGGTGCGGGTGTTCACGTGGTGTGCTGGGTGGTCGTGAGGCCGAGGGCCCTGAGGTCGGGCATGGTGCCGTCCTGTGCGGCGCGCATCGACGACTCGAGGGTGCCGGAGCCGACGGCCGCCCGGGCGAAGGCGTCCTGCATGACCTGGGCGGTCGCCGTCATCCGGGGTCCCCACGTCCAGTTGTCGCCGATCTTGTGGGCCTCCTGCTCGAACAGGGCGTAGATGTCCTGGCCGCCGTAGTAGGTGCGGTCGAAGGCGGCGCGGCCCACCTCGATCAGTCCGGTCGCGGCCGGGTACTGGCTGCTCGCACCGCTGGAGAGCCGGGCGCGGAGGGCGTCGGGGTGCGAGACCTGCCACTCGATGAACTCCATGGCGGCCTCGGGGTGTCTGCTGTCCTTGGTGACGGTGAACGTCGAGCCGCCGTTGGTGCCGAGTGCGGGATTCGCCGGGTCCCACTGGGGCTGCGGGGCGATGCGCCACTTGCCCTTGCCCTCGGGGTGGGCGTTCATCTGCGCGCCCGCGTCCCAGGCGCCGCTGTGCCGGGTGAGGATCAGGCCGTTGGCGTTCTGGGCGTCGTTGGCGCGGCTGGTGGGCGAGTTGACGTAGACGAGGTCCTCGTCGATGAGTCGCTGCCAGTACCTGGCCACGCGGCGGGTGGGGGCGTCGGCCAGGGAGACGTTCCACGCGCCCTCGGACGTGTCGAACCACTGGGCGCCGGCCGCCCAGGCCCAGCCCGAGAACTGGCCCATGTCCGTGGAGAAGATGGTGACCTTGCGGTCGCCGCCCGTGCGGCGGACGGCACGGGCCAGGTCGGTGTACTCGTCCCAGGTGGTCGGGAGATCGAGGCCGTACTTGTCGAAGAGGTCCTTGCGGTAGTGCAGCACCATCGGTTCGACGTCGAGGGGCACGCTGTAGGTGCGGTTCTCGAACGTGGTGAGGCGCAGGGCCTGCGGCAGCAGTTTGGCCCGGAGCCCGTCGCTGATCATGTCCGTCATGTCGCGGGCCACACCGTCGATGGCGTAGCCGGGCACCTGGGGGTACTCGATCGTGGCGACGTCCGGGGCGTTGCCCGCCCGCGCCGCGTTGCTGAGTTTCAGGTACCCGCCGCCCGTGCCGGAGGGGATCTGCTCGAAGTCGACCCGGATGTGGTCGTGGGTCCTGTTGAACTCGTCCACCACTTCCTGGCTGCCGCGCAGCGCGGACCAGAACGTGATGGTGGTCTTGCCTTTGGTACCGGCCTTGCTGCTGCTCCCGGACGACGCGCTGTTGGTTCCGCTGCAAGCGCCGAGGGCGCCCGTCAGCGGCAGCGCGGTGATCGCGGCGAGCACGGACCGACGGCTCTGTCGACCGGGCATGTGCGCCTCCCGCGGCTTCTGCGGCTGTGGGTGTGCGAGTCACGGGAATACTGATCGGCTGAGCGGACCTGGTCAATGGATCGATCAGAAGAAAATAAAGCGGTCAAACGATCGTCCGTGAAGGGAGTTGACCACATGGCCGCGGGACGGCAGGTCAGGCGACCGTCCGCGGGTTGGGTGCCTGTGTCGAGCCGCGGACCTTCAGCGTCGGCAGCAACTCCACCCGGTGCACGGGCCCGGAGGCGTCGTCGAGTGTACGGGGGTCCAGGCGGCGCAGCAGCAGTCGCGCCGCCATCCGGCCGACGTCGGCCTTCGGCGGGGACACCGCCGTCAGAGGGGTACTGCCGAGCGCCGCGACCACGTCGTCGTACGCGATCACCGAGCAGTCCTCCGGGACGCGGACGCCGCTGTCGCGCAGCGACTGGACCAGCATCAGCGCGTCCACGTCGCCGTGCAGCACGGCCGCGGTGGCGCCGGTCTCGGCGATCAGGGCGGGCAGCTGGACCGCCTGCTCGGCGCGCTCGTCCGACGGGTCGGGCACCGCGGTGGGCGAGCTGAGCGCCACGGTCCACTTGTCGACACCCGGGTGGTCCGCCGCGATCTCGCGGAACGCGGCCCGGACGGCGCGGGCCGTGGGGCTGTCGTCGCGCGCGGCCAGCACGATGCGCCGGTGGCCCAGTTCGGCGAGGTAGTCGACGGCGAGATGGACGCCGTACCAGTGGTCCGTGCACACGGTGTCCACGGCGTGCAGGGCGCTGCCGCGGCGGGGTCTGCGCTCCATGACGACCGCCGGCACGTCCAGCCGGGACAGCCAGGTGTAGTCGGCCTCCTCCGTGACGCGGCTGCGCCACCGGGGCGCGATCAGCAGGCCGCGCGCGCCGTCCGCCAGCGCCCGCTCCACCAGGGGCTGTTCGGTGCCGGGTGCCTGTGGTGCGATCTGAAGCGCGACCTGCACGCCGGCCTCGTCGAAGACCGAACGGGCACCGTGCAGCGCCTCGTACAGGTAGGCGTGGTGCTCGGGGACGACGAGCGCCACGGGGCCGCCGCCGGCCGCGGAGTGCGGCGCCGGTACGGTGTCCTCCGCCTCGGGCACCACCGGCCTCGCCACTCCGTGACCGCGGCGGAGCCTGCCCTGGCGGGCGAGTTCCTCGACGTCCCGGCGGAGCGTCACCACCGACACCGCGAGTTCCGCGGCCAGGTCGGTCACCCGGATCGTGCCGCGCGACTGCACCACGGCGAGTATCCGCTGCCGTCTGAGATCGACCGGTTCGCGCATCCTTGACGACACCTCACAGCCCGCTGTTCGTTTGAGCGCTTTACTGAACGCTTCGGCGGCAGCATAACGAGCCCCGGCCGGGCGTAGTCAGCCTTTGGCCGGTCCGGTTTCGGTCATCGAGGTCCGGGGCGGGTCGAAGGTGGTGCAGCGTGCCGCGCGTAGGTGGCGCGGGCGACGCGGTCTTGGGGTGGGGGGCGCCGGGCGCGGAGGCCGGGCGGGCGTGAGTGAATGAGCGTCGCGGCCGACGAGTGACGGTCGTGACCCTCACGACCGCCGACCCCTCAAGAGGAGCCCTTCCCCATGCCGGTGCCCGCCGACCCGACCGTCCTGCATCCGATGCCCGAGCAGCCCCGGGTCGTGCTCCTCAAGCCGCTCGTGAAGTCGCCGCTGATCGAGGTCGGGGAGTACTCCTACTACGACGATCCGGACGACCCGACGGCGTTCGAGACCCGTAACGTCCTCTACCACTACGGCCCGGAGAGGCTGGTCATCGGCCGGTTCTGTGCCCTGGGGACGGGCGTGCGGTTCATCATGAACGGCGCCAACCACCGTATGGACGGCCCGTCCACCTTCCCCTTCCCCACCATGGGCGGCTCGTGGGCCGACCACTTCGACCTGCTCACCGGCCTGCCCAACCGCGGGGACACCGTCGTGGGCAACGACGTCTGGTTCGGCCACGGCACCACGGTCATGCCGGGGGTGCGGATCGGTCACGGCGCGATCATCGGCGCCGGGTCGGTGGTCACCGGTGACGTGCCGGACTACGGCATCGTGGGCGGCAATCCGGCCCGCCTCATCCGCACACGCTACGACGCGGAGGACGTCGCCCGGTTGCTGGCGGTGGCCTGGTGGGACTGGCCGGCGGAGCACATCACGGAGCACGTTCGCACGATCATGTCCGGGAGCGTGGCCGAGCTTGAGGCGGCCGCGCCGGTGTAGCGAGGACGGGTGCGCGCCGTCGCGGCCCGTCACAGCGCCCGCCAGTGCCCCTCCGTACTCGTCAGCGCACCTCCGCACTCGTCAGCGCCCGTCGAGGATCTTGGCCATCCCGAACTCGAACCGCTCGTCGAACGACGTCGGCGCGAGATGCCCGGCGACCCGCACCAGCGCGGGATGGCTCCGCGTGGAGACCGCACTCGCCAGGACCGCGCCGAGCGGACGCTGGTCGGCCGCCTGTTCCTCCTGGGTGAGGCCCAGCGTGAAGTAGATGACCGTCCAGGCGGTCCAGGCGGCCTCCCGATCGTCCATGCCGCACCGCAGCAGCGCGTCGACGAGCGCCTCGGCGAAGGCCAGGGTGTGCGGCTCGGCGGCGAAGGTGCCCACGACCAGCGCCGCGCCGTCGCGGTGCGCGAGCAGGGCGTGGCGATAGCGGCGGACCAGTTCGCGGGTGCGTTCGCCGGGGCCGGCCGGCAGGCCGGTCAGGGAGATCTCGCCGACTAGGGCGTCCGCCATGAGTTCGAGCATCCGGGCCTTGGTCTTCACATGCCACTGCACGGTGTTGATCCGGACTCCGAGGCGGTCGGCGACTGCCCGCGTGGACAGCACTTCCAGGCCCTTTTCGTCCAGAAGTTCCAGCGCCGTACGGATCACCGTGGCCGGATCGAGTCGGTTGCCCGGTTGCTTGTTGGTCACCGACCTAGGCTACTGCACGACCAGGTCGTGCGAGGCGGAAGTCGTTGCGTGCGAGGCCGACCGCGACGTGGCCATTACTGATCTTTGCCGGTTGTTCATCCGGCCACTCCGTCGGCACTTGTCCGTAAGTGGCACGATCCGGCGCCGTAATGACCGTATGGGAGGGGAACGATGTCCCAGAAGAGAACCTACGCCGCGCTCACGGTGCTGTCCCTTGCAGCGGGGACGCTGGCCGGCGGCGGTGTGGCGAGCGCCGACCAACGGGCGGGCGCGGAGCACGGATCGAAGCGCACCGCGTTCCAGCGCACCGCGACCTACCCGGTGTTCCAGAACCGGCCGGCCGGCGAGGACCCGTCCACGCAGACCGTGGCGGAGATCTCCGCGGTCAGCGAGGACGGCCGCACCCTCGTCTACACCGACGCGGCGGCCCGGCGGATCGGCTTCCTGGACATCGGCGACCCCGACCGTCCGCGCGGGCTCGGAACGCTGTCGCTGGCCCAGCTCGGTGACACCGAGGACGAGCCGACCTCCGTGTCCGTGGTCGGCCAGTACGTCCTGGTCGTGGTGAACACCAGCGCCGACCACACCACTCCCTCGGGCCGGCTCGACGTGATCTCGCTGCGGGACCGCAAGCGGGTGGCGACCTTCGACCTCGGTGGCCAGCCCGACTCCGTCACGATCAGCAAGGACAAGCGGTACGCCGCCATCGCGATGGAGAACGAGCGCGACGAGGAGGCCACCCCGCCCGGCGGGGAGGAGGGCGACCTGCCGCAGGCGCCCGGCGGCTTTGTGCAGATCATCGACCTCAAGGGCGGTTCGTCCCCGAAGGGTTGGCGTCTGCGGCCGGTCGCGCTGACGAAGGACGACGGTGGCGCGCTGCCCGCGCTGACCGCCGCCGGCATCACCGAGCCGACCGATCCGGAACCGGAGTACGTCTCGGTCAACAGCCGCAACCAGCTCGTCGTCACACTCCAGGAGAACAACGGCATCCTCCTGATCGACCTGCCGACCGGCCGGATCACCAAGGCCTTCAGCGCGGGTACGGCGACCGTGGACGGCATCGACACGGTCGAGGACGGCTCGATCGACCTGACCGGCTCGATCACCGACGTGCCGCGCGAGCCGGACGCGGTCGGCTGGATCGACGACCGTTACCTCGCGACCGCCAACGAGGGCGACTGGCACGGCGGCACCCGCGGCTGGTCCGTCTTCGACAGCCGGACCGGCAAGGTGGTCTGGGACGCGGGCAACAGCTTCGAGCGGCTCGCCGTGAAGTACGGGCTCTTCAACGACGACCGCTCCGAGAACAAGGGCACCGAGCCCGAGGGCCTCGCGATCGCCGAGTACAACGGCGTCCGCTACGCCTTCGTCGGCTCCGAGCGCAGCAACTTCGTCGCCGTCTACGACATCAGCCGGCCGACCCACCCGGTCTTCCGGCAGATCCTGCCCACCACCAACGGCCCCGAGGGGCTGCTGCCGATCCCGTCGCGGGGCCTGCTCGCGGTCTCCAGCGAGGAGGACGACGCCGAGGTCGGCGTACGGGCGTCGGTGAGTCTCTTCCGTGTGGGCAGGGGCACCCCCGGGTTCCCGGGCATCGTCTCCGCCGACGACTCCACCGGCACGCCGATCGGCTGGGGTGCGCTCGGGGCACTGTCGGCCGTACCCGGCCGGTCGCACCAGCTGTACAGCGTCACCGACGCCGCGTACACGCCCACCCGGATCCTGACCGTGGACGCGGCACGGCAGCCGGCGCTCATCACCCGGGCGCTCACCGTCAAGGACGCGCAGGGGCAGCCCGTCGGCTACGACGCGGAGGGCATCTACGCCCGGCCGCAGGGCGGTTACTGGCTCGCCGTCGAGGGCAAGACGGGCACCGGCAACCAGCTGGTCCGTCTCGACCGCGACGGGGTGACCCGGCAGACCGTCTCCCTGCCGACCGACGTGGCCGCGGGCCTCGGCGGCCAGGGCTTCGAAGGGGTCACCGGCACCACCGACAAGAACGGTCGCGAGATCCTCTGGGTCGCGCTTCAGCGCGAGGTCAGGACCGACCCGGCGGGAATCGTCCGGCTCGGCCGCTACGACGTCGGGGCGGGCACCTGGAGCTTCTACGGCTACCGGCTCGACTCCACCACCACACCGGGTGACTGGATCGGTCTCTCCGAGATCACCGTCGTCGGGGAGAAGCTCGCCGTGATCGAACGCGACAAGCTCAACGGCCCGGCCGCGAAGATCAAGCGGATCTACACGGTCGACCTGCCGAAGTCGGCCGCCAAGCCGGGCACCCTGCCCGTGCTGCCCAAGAAGCTCGCCCACGACGTCCTGCCCGACCTGCGGGAGACCAACGGCTGGACGCAGGAGAAGCTGGAGGGGCTGACGGTGGCGGGCGACGGCGAGGTGTACGCTGTCACCGACAACGACGGCCTGGACAACGCCACCGGTGAGACGGTCTTCCTGGACCTCGGCTCCGACCGGAGGATCTTCGGCCGCCGCGGCTGACGTGTCGCGCGGGTGCCCCGGCCGCGCCGGGGCACCCGCTAATTCGTTTGCCGCCCGGCTGCCCGGTCGGATAGGAAACGAGCATGCTGAGCGGCAAGAAAGTCGGGCTGAGGGCCCGGCACGAGGAAGACATCCCGACCCTGCAAGCCGAGCTCTACGACGACGTGGTCAACTCCTCACGTGCGGACAGCCGGCCGTGGCGGCCCACCACCCCCGGCCTGAAGAACTCGCCGCTCGTGGTGGACCGCAAGGAGGAGGGCCATGTCCCTTTCTCCGTGGTGGAGTTGGCGGGCGGCACGCTGATCGGCACCGCGACGCTGTGGGGCATCGACACCCACAACCGGACCGCACATGTCGGACTGGGCCTGCTGCCCGCCGCCCGCGGCAAGGGCTACGGCACCGACGTCGTCGCGGTGATGTGCCACTACGGCTTCGTCGTACGCAGCCTGCACCGGCTCCAGATCGAGACGCTGTCGGACAACGCCGCGATGCTGGGCGCGGCCGAGCGCAACGGCTTCGTCCGCGAGGGTGTGCTGCGCTCGTCGGCCTGGGTGATGGGCGAGTTCCTCGACGAGGTACTGCTCGGGCTCCTCGTCGAGGAATGGAAGTCCGACCCGAAGGCCTGACCCTGCGGCAATCGTCGACACGATCTTCCTGACCCTGGTGCGCCGACCGCGCCCCGGGATGTGCCGCGGATCTACAGCCGGCGTTCCGCGACGGTCTCGCCGTCGATCACCTCGCCGGTCACCCGGAAGCCGAGCCGTGTGTAGAAGGGTTCCGGTCCGCCCTCTCCCGGCTGCCAGGACACCCACAGCTTCTCCTGGCCGCGGCGCCGGGCCTCGGCGCACACGGCCTCGACGGCGAAGCTGCCGTAGCCCTGTCCCTGCCGGTCCGCGGCGATGTTCAGCCGCCACAGATAGTTGCGGTACGGCTCCACGACGTGTGCGGGGTCGAAACCGGCCATGACGAATCCGACCAGCTGGTCGCCGTCGAGGACCACCCGGGGCCAGGCGACGTCTCCATATGCGTATGCCTCCGCGAGTGAGATGACGACAGGGTCGACGAACCGTTCCTGATCGGGCCGTACACGCAGGCGGCGCGCCGCGTCGACGTTCTCCGGTGTGATCTCCGCCAGGCGCAGGGTCGAACTCACGGCTTCCGCCTCCCGCTCAGGTCGCCGACCCGCTCGGCCAGGCGCGTGTGGTGTTCCGGGGCCGCCGTTCCCGCGCGGACGGCTCCCTCCAGCAGGCGCAGGGCCTCGGTCTGTAAGTCGATGTCCGGACAGTAGTAGGCGATGTGCCAGGCGAATTGAGCCGCCTCCTCGCCCACGAGTGTGTGACCCGGCCATCCGTGCTCGCCCATGATGGCCCGCAGCACCTCGACGTTCTCCTCGAACACCTTCGCCACGACACCGGCCGACACGGCGGTGTTCGGGACGGCGTGACTGACCTCCTCGGCGCGCCACTTGCACCTCAGGAGGTCGAGGCCGACATCGCGGCGCAGTGGTCCCCGGTCCGGCCGTCGTGGATCGCGTCTGCTCATCCGTACTCCCCCGTCATGCCCGTACGCGTGGACCACATCCGCCTCACCGCAGGCCCAGTGCGACGGTGGACACGCGCGCGCGGAGCACCCCCGTGGCCCGCCCGCGCGGTCCGCCGTATCCCCTGCACCCCGCAACTGCACTGTGGCCTGCGGTGAGTTAGACATACTCAACGGGTTGCGTACGAAGATTGCAAGGTACAAAGTATGCAGTGTCCGCAGGTTGAGGAAAGTGCCGGAAGGGGATTCCGTGGCTCGCGAGAGGTCTGGCAGGACCGTCGCGCACCTCGTTCTCGCCACCCGGCTCAAAACCCTGCGTGAGTCCGCCGGAATGACCCGCGGGGAGGCCGCCGAGGCCCTCGGGGCCCACGCCGCGACGGTCCGCCGTATCGAACTGGCCGAGACGTCCCTGGACGAGGGTCAGATCCACACCCTGCTGACGGCCTACGGGGCGGGCACCGCCGAGATCGAGGAGTTCCTCGGGCACCTCACCACGGCCAATCTCCCGGGGTGGTGGCATCCGTGGCGATCCGTCATGGACGCGTGGCAGCTCGACCTGATGAGTGTGGAGTCCGCGGCCCGCATCATCCGGGTGTGGGAACCGGCCCTCGTGCCCGCCCTGCTGCGCACACCGTCCTACGCCCGCGCCGTCGACGACGTCCGCAGGCCCGACCTCTCCCCCGCCGACCGGGACCGGCGCGCCGAGCTGCTCATCGAGCGCCAGAAGCGCCTGCGGGACCGCAACACCCGTATCTGGGCCGTCATGTCGGCGGCGGCGCTCGGTGTCTCCGTGGGCGGCGAGGCGGTGATGCTCGAACAGCGGCAGGCGCTGAGGGCCGCCGTCGAGCGCACGGACGTGAATCTTCAGGTTCATCCGCCGGGACGGTTCCACGCCATGACCGGCATGCCGACCGTCACCCTCTACCGGGTCGACGTGCCGGAGATCCCCGACCACGTGGTCCGTGAAGGAGGACTGCCCGGAACCGCCGAAGTCTCCAACACCCTTCAGCTGGTGACGAAGTACCGCATGCTGCTCGACCACGTCTCCGTCACCGCACCTCACCCCGCCAAGTCGAAGGAAGCACTGGCATGACCGAACCGACCCCCACGTCCCCCCAGATCGACACGACCGTCGCCCACAGCGCGCGCGTGTGGAACTACTGGCTGGGCGGCAAGGACCACTACCCCGCCGACCAGGCAGCCGGTGACGCCTACAGCAGCAAGTACCCGAGGATCGTGCCGTTCGCCGGAGAGTCCCGGGACTTCCTGCGCCGCACCACCACCTACCTGGCCAAGGAAGCCGGCATCCGCCAGTTCATCGACCTGGGTGCCGGGCTGCCCACCAGCAACAACACCCATGAGGTCGCCCAGCGGATAGCGCCCGACTGCCGCGTGGTCTACCTCGACCACGACCCGATCGTGCTGCTCCACGTCCACGCCCTGCTCACCAGCACCCCCGAGGGCGCCACCGCCTACGTCCAGGCCGACATGCGGGACACCGAGGCCGTCCTGGCGGGCGCGGCCGAGACACTGGACATGACCCGGCCGATCGCCCTGGTCATCAGTGACGTACTGGGCCACATCGTGGACTGGGACGAGGCCCGCGGTCTGGTCCGCCGGCTCGTCGACCAGCTTCCCGCGGGCAGCTATCTGTCGCTGAGTCACTCCACCGCGGCGGACGAGGAGCACCAGGCGGTGCAGGACGAGTACAACAACTCCGGGGCGATTCCCTACGTCTTCCGTGAACCGTCGGTGGCCATCCAGCTCTTCGAGGGCACCGAGCTCATCGAGCCCGGATTCACCAGCTGGCCGCGCTGGCGCCCGGACGCGAACACCGGCCGCCTCACCGACCGCGCGGGCTGGGGCGGAGTGGCCCGCATATCATGACGCCGGGCAGTGGGGTGTCCGGGTCCGCCTCTCCGCTTCAGGTGACCCGGTATCAGATGGTGCGACGCCTCACCCGCGCCGCGGCGCACTCGGACGCCCAGCTGATCGCCGAGTCGGCGGCCCTCGCCGAGGGCTGGGCGGTCCTGGTGGACCTCATGGGCGGCGTCCTGTGCGGCACGCCTCACACGGCCGGGCCCGAGGGGGTCCGGGCCGCCGCACACCCTCAGGCCCACCCGCACCTGACGGTCCGCAAGATGACCGGAGCGGTCCTCGTCATCTGCCCCGGCACGGCGACCCCCTCCTCCCGCGTCGACCTGGTCGCGCGCACGACCGTCGACCTGCTCCGCATGCGGGCCCGGGTCCGTCGGGCGGAGGACACGCACCACGCCGAACAGCGGCTGCACACCGCCGTGTTGCAGCTCCTGCTCAGCGGCCGGCCGCACCTGGCCACGGACGTGCTGGGCGGTGCCGCCATCACGCACGCCACGGTGTTCCGGCTGGCCGGGCAGTCGGCGCACGACGCGTACCAGGCGCACTGGCGGGCGGCGCAGCCCAGCGCGTTCCCCGGTGACCACCGCGCGCTCGTGTGTGTGGAGGGCAACGAGCTGGTCATCGTGGCGCTCCACGGCATCGGCGACGACCGTCACCCGGCCCGTACGCTCGCCATGCGGATCGCCGACCGCTACCAACTGGCGGGCGGGGTCTCGGATCCGCTGCCGCTGGACATGGCGGCCACCGCGTGGGCCGAGGCCGGCAACGCGCGGCACGGTGCGTCCGTCGGCAGTCTGACCTCGGCGACGCTGCTGGGATCGCGGGGGCTGCTGCGTGCCGTTCCCGCGCATCGGCTGGCGGTATGGTCGGCGGCGGTCCTCGGCCCCCTGGACCGTGAGCAGCACAGGACGCTGGAGGCCTGTCTGCGGTCGGGTTCCGCGCACGCCGCGGCCTCGGTCCTCACCGTGTCGGAGGGCACGGTACGCACACGGCTGCGCGGCATCGGCTCGCTGCTCGCCGCCGACCTGGACGACCCCACCGTGCAGGCCCAGCTCCTGCTGGCGGTACGGGCCCCGACCCCGACCGGGGACGTCACCCCGGCCAGGCGACTTGTCCCCCACCCCCCGCTGCCGGCCGATCTGCTCCAGCCGGAGCAGGCGCATCGATGGGCCTCGGAGCTGCTCAAGCCCCTGGGCCAGCCGCTGCGTATCGCCCTTCGCTGCTGGCTCCGGCACCGTGGCCGTACGGCCCCCGCCGCCGCCGAGCTGAACCTGAGCCGCAGCACCCTCACCGACTGGCTGGGCAGATGCGAGCGGACACTCTCCCTCGACCTGTCCTCCGCGACCGTACGGGCGGAACTCCATCTGGCGGCCGAGACCGTCGCGACGCCCGAGGACGTCCCGGAGCTGCTGCCCCGGCGAGGGGGCAGGACGTATCGCGGCGGGCGGACCTGAAGGCAGGTGTGGGGCGTCAGGCCGGCCGTTCCCGGAGGGCCGCGCGTGCCGGCAGGGTGACTGCGAGAAGGGCCAGGCCGGCCGCGGTGGCGGCGAAGGACGCGTACACGAGTGGGGGTACGTACGGGTCCTCGCCGGTCAGGCCGCGCACCATCGGGATCAGGGTGGCCGCGGCGATGGCCGTGCCCAGGACAATGCCGGCCGCGGCCACCAGCAGGCCCTCCCAGCGCAGCATCTCCATGACCTGGCGCCGGGTGGCGCCGACGAGGCGGAGCATGCCGAGTTCGCGGCGGCGGTCGAGGACCGTCATCACCAGCGTGTTGACGGCGGCGACGGCGGCGAAACCGCCCAGGACCGCGGCCATCGTGTAGTTGGCCCACGCGTTGAGTTCGCGGTCGGTGGTCTGTTCGACGGCGTAACCGTCCGTGCCGGTCACCCGGCCGAGCGGGGTGAGCGCCTGCCGGGTTCCGCCGCGCACCAGCAGTGTGGTGTCGAAGGGCGACGTGACGTGGCCGGCCAGGGACGCGCGGTCCATGGTCACCGCCGCGAGGCCGAGCCCGCGGCCGTACACGGCGACGATCTCCGGGCTGGTCCTGGTGCCGTCCGGGAGGTACATGGGCAGTCTGTCGCCGACCTCGACGTGCGCCGACGTGGCGAGCGTCCGGTCGATGGCGACCCGGCCCCTGCCCACCCGGTCCAGGCTGCCGCTGCGCACATCGAGATCCTGCACCTCCGCGAGCTGCGCGCCGGTGCCCGAGATGCCCTGGGTGGATGAACCCTGGAGCCACCGGTCGCCGCCCGAGCCGACGGGTACGAGCACCTGTGTGTCGAGCAGCCCTACGGCCGCCTCGACGCCGGGTGCGCGGGCCGCCCGGTCGACGGCCCCGGTGAAGAGCCCGGCGGGGTTGGTGACGACGTGGTCGGCGATGACACCCGCGCGCAACTGCCGCTCGGCGACATGGCTTTCGCTCGTGTGCATAAAGGCCAGCGTCGAGGCGAAGGCCATGGCCAGCACGATCGGGGTGATCGCGGACGCCAGACGGCGGGCGTTCGTACGGGAGTTGGCGGCGGCCAGCTCGGCGGCGGCGCCGCGGCCACGCAGCGGCAGCCCGAACAGCGCGGCACACAGCCGTGCCACCAGCGGACCAAGCAGCGCGACGGCGAGCATGAACAGCATCACGACACCGAGGGCGGCGTTGGCCGCGTCGTCCCCGGCCGCACGTGCGGCGACGACGCTGAGGAACCCGCCGCCGGCGAGGGCGGCCAGGCCCAGCACCGTCCGGATCACTCCCGGCCGCAGCCGCTCCACCGACGCCTCGGCGAGCGCCTGTCCCGGCTTGATCCTCGCGGGCCGGCGTCCTGCCGCCCAGCCCGCGACGAGCGCGGTCAGCAGCCCGGCGCCGACGGCGACGACGAGCGGGATCCAGGAGACGTGCAGTTCCACGGGTTCCGGGACGGCTCCGCGGTCCTGCAACTGCCCGAACCACCAGTGCGCGAGGGCTGTGCCGGGCAGGCAGCCGACCAGTCCGGCGAGTGGTGCGACGAGCAGCGCCTCGGTGGCGACCGCCCGGCGGATCTGGCGTGGTGTGGCGCCGACCGCACGCAACAGGGCGAACTCCCTGGCTCGTTGGGCGACGGACAGGGCGATCGTGCCGGACGCGGTGAACACGGCGACCACGGCGGCGATCCCGCCGAAGGAGCCGCCCAGTCCGGTCAGTGTCTCTTTGGCGTACCCGAGACCGCGGTCCTCGACGGCACCGCGCCCGTCGCCGGTGTGCACGTCGGCGCCGCTGCCGGCGAGGGCCTTCTTGACGTCGGCGGCCAGGGATTCGGTGTCCACTCCGTCCTTCGCCAGTACGGCGATGGCGTCGGCCTTGCCCGGGTGCCCGGCGAGCGCGGGTGACTCGGCGTCCGCGAACCAGCCGGTGGCACCGTCGGTCACGTCACCGGATCCGGCCCGCGCGAGCCCGGACACGCGGAAGTCGGCGCGCCCCAGGGCGGTTTCGAGCGCGACGGTGTCGCCGACACCTGCCCGCGCGGCCCGTGCGGCGGCGGCGTCGAGCACCACCTCGCCGCGTCCGGGCGCGGTTCCGGAGGTGAGTGCGGCGCCGGTGAAGGTGTGCGACCCCCAGCCGTGGCCCGTCAGCGCGTCCGCGGGTCCGCCTGCGTCCTGGCGTACCGGGAACGTGAGGTCCGGCACCGCCGCCCGCACGCCGGGCACACGGACCGCCTTGGCCACGAGCGCGGTGTCGACCCGCGCGGTGTCCGGCAGCAGGTTCGCCGTCTCGGAGCGGCTGTCGCCACTCCCCGTCACCAGGCGGGCGTACTGGTCCGCCGCCAGGACGACCGGTGCCTGCGCGTACCGCTGCGCCGGAACCGAGGCGCGGGCGCCCGTCTCCAGGAGGATGCCGCAGGCCGAGACGATCAGCGCCGACATCATCAGCGCGACGAAGGTGCCGGCGAACGAGGCGGGCTTGAAGCGCACGGCCGCGCGGGCAAGGCCGTTGGGGGCGAGGCGCCTCACGCCGCGGCCCCCGCCATCGCACCCTGCCGGGCGGTGAGGGCGGCCATGTGCGTGGCGATCCGGTCCGCCGAACCGCCGTCGACTCCGCCGGCGAAGACGCCGTCCGCGAGGAAGAGCACACGGTCGGCCCAGGCGGCCGCCGTGGGATCGTGGGTGACCATGACGACGGTGGCGCCGAGGGTGTCCACGGCGTGCCGGAGCAGGCCGAGGATCTCGGCGGCGGTGCCGGTGTCGAGGGCGCCGGTGGGTTCGTCGGCGAAGATGACGTCGGGGCTGGTGACCAGCGCCCGGGCGATGGCGACGCGCTGTTGCTGGCCGCCGGAGAGTTCACCCGGCCTGCGCTTCGCCTTGCCGGCGAGGCCGACCTGCGCGAGCACGGTGTCCGACCGGCGGCGGTCCTGGCGCTGCCCGGCGAGGCGCATCGGAAGCAGCACGTTCTGCTCCACGGTGAGGGACGGCAGCAGGTTGAACGCCTGGAAGACAAAGCCCAGGCGGCTGCGGCGCAACTCGGTGAGCCGGTTCTCGCGCAGACCGGTGATCTCCGTACCTCCGAGGCGCACGGAGCCGGACGACGGCCGGTCGAGCCCGGCGGCGCATTGCAGGAACGTGGACTTGCCGGAGCCGGACGGGCCCATGACCGCGGTGAACGAGCCGCGCGGCAGGGCCAGATCGATACCGGCGAGGGCGTGTACGGCGCCGGCGCCGCGGCCGTACTGCCGCCGGACACCACGCAGTTCGACGGCCGGACCGGATGCGCCGCCGACAGCCGGACCGGATGCGTCCTTAATGTCCGGCCGGTCGTCCGCCCGCTGTCCCTTACCGCCGCCACCGCCGCGCAGCCTCATGTCCGTCCCCTCGTGATCCTTCGAGCCGATACCTCGAAGTTACGGATCACGGGTCGCCGCCGACCATGGCGGCTGCTGGCGGATCCGGGGTGGGGATAACCCGAGGCCGGACGGCGGCCACGCACCGGGGCCCGGCAGCAGCGCGGCGATCAGAGGAGCTTCTCCATGGTGATCGGCAGGTCGCGGACGCGTGTTCCGGTCGCGTGGTGCACCGCGTTGGCGATGGCCGCCGCCGCGCCGATCACACCCAGTTCGCCGATCCCGCGGGCGCCGACCGGGCTGACGTCGGTGTCGGGGTGGTCGAGGAAGTGGACGTCGATCGGCGGGACGTCCGCGTTGACCGCCACCATGTAGTCGGCGAGGTTGGCGTTGGCGATACGGCCGCTGTGGGTCTCCAGGTGGGCGTCCTCCAGGAACGCCTGGCCGAGCCCCCAGACGACTCCGCCGATGATCTGGCTGCGGGCGGTCTTCTCGCTGATGATGCGGCCGGCGTCGACCACGCTCACGAACCGGGCGAGCCGGGGTTCGCGTGTCCAGCGGTTGACCCTGACCTCGCAGAAGTGCGCGGAGAAGGACTGGAAGGAGACGTCGCTCTCGGCCGGTGCCTCCGGTGTCGTCGCCACCGCCGCCACGGTCGAGGTCGCCGTCCGCGCGAGCAGTTCGGTGAACCGCATCGAGCGGCCGTTCCCGGACAGGGTGCCGTCGCGGTAGCGCATGTCGCCGGTGGGCATGCCGTGGAACGGCGAGCGCGGCTGTGTGACGGCGTGCTCGACGAGGGCGTCGACGGCGGCCCGGGCCGCCGGGCCCACGGCGGGGGCCACGCCGGCGGTCCCCTCGGAGCCGATCGCGCCGGCGGCGGAGGCCTCGGTGGTGGGCAGGGTGGAGTCGCCGAGCTCCGTCCTGATCCGGGACAGGGGCAGCCCGAGCGTGTCGGACGCCATGACCGCCAGGACCGTACGCATACCCGTGCCGATGTCGGCGTTGGCGGTGCCGACGGACGCCGTGCCGTCGCGGTGGAACACGACCCGCACGCTCACGCTCTGGGCCGGTGCCGAGCCCAGGCCGGAGGTGGCCATGCCCAGGCCCACCAGCCAGTCGCCGTCCTCCGTGGTGCCGGGCGGGGCGGCACGGCGGTGCCAGCCGATACGGTCGGCGCCGATGCGGTAGCACTCCTCCAGGTGGTTGCTCGACCAGGGCAGGCCCTCGCCGGGATGGACGTCGGCGAAGTTGCGGCGGCGGATCTCCAGCGGGTCGATGCCCAGTTCCACCGCGAGTTCGTCGATCGCGCACTCCAGGCCGAAGGAGCCCGGCTGTTCGGCCGGGGCCCGCATGATCGTGACCGGTGGGATGTTGAGCTTGAGGGTGTGGTTGCGGGCGGCGACGTTCGGCACGCGGTAGGTGCGCAGCGACGCTGCGGCGGGTGCCTCGAAGCCGTTGCCGACGACCGAGCCGCGGCAGTAGCCGTCGTGCCGGATGACGTGGAGCCGTCCGTCCCGGTCCGAGCCGAGCCGAACGGTCTGGATCGACGCGGCGCGGTGTCCGGTCACGGTGTACAGCTGCTCCCGGCTGACCACGACCTTGACCGGGCGGTTCAGCGCGCGGGCCGCGGCGGCGGCCAGCAGGGTGGGTGACCAGGTGGTGGCCTTACCACCGAATCCGCCGCCGACGTGTGGGCTGACCACATGCACCCGGTCCGGTTCCACTCCGAGGCCGGTCGCGATCTCAACGGCGTGCAGGGCGGGGCCCTGGGTGCCGGTGTGGATGGTGAGGGTGTCGCCGTCCCAGCGGGCGACGGCGGCGTGCGGCTCCATCGCGTTGTGGTGCTCGGCGGGCTGACGGTACGTCTGTTCCAGCCGGACCGGGCTCGCGGCCCACGCCTCCTCGACGGCCTCGGCGGAGGGTACGACCACGGAGGGTGGGTAGGTGAGTTCCTCGGCGTCGTCGAGGTTCTCCTCGAAGGACAGGTCGACGGGTTCCGCCCGGTAGTCGACGGTGATCAGCGCGGCGGCGTCGCGGGCCTGCTCGACGCTCCGCGCGAGCACCAGGCCGACGATCTGCCCGCGGTAACGCACCTCGGTGTCCTGGAGCGGCGGCCGCATCTCGCCGAAGGCGTCGGCGGCGCCGCCGGGCGACTGGGGGTGGAGCCGCAGCGGGTCGAAGGGGCTGTACACGGCGACGACGCCGGGTGCGGCCAGTGCCCGGCCGACGTTCATCGCACGGACGGTGCCGCGGGTGATGGTGCTGAGCACCAGATGGCCGTAGACCATCCGGGGCAGGACGTGGTCCGCGGCGTACTTGGCGGCTCCGGTGACCTTCTCGCGGCCGTCGACCCGGTTGACGGGGGTGCCGATGAGGCGCTGTGTCATGTCAGTTCGCCAGACTCGTCAGGGCCCGTGCGAGCGTCCTGCGCAGCAGAGCCGGTTTGAACTTGTTGTACGGGAGCGGGAGCGCCCCGTCGGCGGCGTGCTCCACCGCTCTGACGACGGCCGACTCGCGCAACGGCTGTCCGAGCAGGGCCTGTTCGACGTGGGGCAGGCGCCAGGGTTTGGTGGCCACGCCGCCGACCGCGATCCGGACGTCCCGTACGGTGCGGCCCCGCAGGTCGACGGCGACGGCGGCTGAGGTGAGCGCGAACTCGTACGACTGCCGGTCGCGGACCTTGAGATAGGTCGAGCGGCGGGCCCAGTGCAGGGACGGCACGATCACCTCCGTGAGGATCTCGCCCGGCCGCAACTGGTTCTCGACGTGCGGGGTGTCGCCCGGGACGCGGTAGAAGTCGTCGAGCCGCACGGTGCGTGAGCCCTCGCGGCCGGTCAGGACCACGGAGGCGTCCAGGGCGACCAGGGCCACCGCCAGGTCGCTGGCGTGGGTGGCGACACAGGACTCGCTCGTGCCGAGGATCGCGTGGCCGCGGTTGACGCCCTCGCGGGCCGGGCAGCCGCTGCCGGGTTCGCGTTTGTTGCAGGCCGAGGTGATGTCGCGGAAGTAGGAGCAGCGGGTGCGCTGGAGCAGGTTGCCGCCGATGCTGGCCATGTTGCGCAACTGCCCGGACGCGCTGAGCAGCAGGGCCTGGGACAGTACGGGGTAGTCCTGGACGACGGTTCGGTGGGCGGCGACGTCGCTCATCCGCTCCAGGGCCGCGATGTGCAGCGCGTCGCGGCGCGGGTGGACTCCGCGCAGGGGCAGCCGGTCGATGTCGAGGACCTTGTCCGGGGTCAGCACGTCGAGTTTCATCAGGTCGACCAGGGTGGTGCCGCCGGCCAGGTAGGCCGTGCCGGCGTCGAACCGGCGCAGTGCGTCCTCGACGCTGGTCGGGGTCGCGAAGTCGATGGGCCGCATCAGCGCGCCCCTTTCCGTACGGCGTCGACGATGTTGGGGTAGGCGCTGCACCGGCAGATGTTGCCGGACATGTGTTCGCGGATCTCCTCGTCGGTGCCGGCCCGCCCTTCCTGGACCAACCCGACGGCCGACATGACCTGGCCCGGGGTGCAGAACCCGCACTGGAGTCCGTCGCAGTCCACGAAGGCCTGCTGCATGGGGTGCAGCCGCTCGCCGTCGGCGAGTCCCTCGATGGTCGTGACCTGTTTGCCGTGCACCGAGCGGACGAGGGTGAGACACGCCAGTACCCGGCGTCCGTCGATGTGGACGGTGCACGCCCCGCACTGTCCACGGTCGCAGCCCTTTTTGGTGCCGGTGAGGGCGAGACGTTCGCGAAGGGCGTCGAGCAGGGTCACGCGTGCGTCGAGGTCCAGTTCCACGTCCCGTCCGTTGACGGTGAACCGTGTGCCGGTGTTCTGCGGGGGCGGGCCGGGGGCCGCCGTAGCCCGTCCGGTGTCGACGGTGCCGGTGACGGCGAGGGCGCCGGCCGTGCCCGCGGCGCCGGCGAGGAATCCGCGCCGTCCGACGCCCGTCGCGGCGTGGCCCGGGTCGGGGGCGGCTTCCGTACCGGGGTCGGTGAGTGGGTCTCGGTCAGGGGCGTCCACGCTGCCTCCACCATCCGTGCCGGCGCATCGTCACGAGGAGACGCGACGGCGCGTACCGGAGAGCCCTCCGGTGTTAACGACGTTGTCGGAGGCCCCTCCGCTACACAACCCTGGGCAGACGTTTACTTCCCCATTACGTTCACCCGGAGCGGTAAGTCGCTGGTCAGGCACGCGCCATGACATCTGTCACCGGCTCCTGTGACACATCACCCCGTGTCCGCGGCCCGTATCGGGCAAGGCGTGAAGTGTGGGCCCACGCACCGAAGGGCCCTCCCAGGACCCACGCAGAGGTGAGAGACCATGCCGCGCGAGATGCTGATCGTCGAAGATCTGACGCTGCTGATGATGGACGACGAGTCCGGGGCGATCGCGGGAGCCGGCACGCTCTTCTACACCCTCGGCGGTGCGGTCCTCGTGGAACTGGGGCTCGGCGGGCACATCAGGGTCGACGAGAGCGACCGCGGCCTGAACGGCCTGAAGGTGCACGCCGTAGCGGACAACCCGCCGGCGGACCCGATGCTCCGGGCGGCTCACGAGAAGGCCTCGGAGCGACCGCGCGGCGTCCAGACGCTTCTGATCGAGGTCGGCTCCGGGCTACGCGGTCCCGTGCTCGACCGGCTCGTGGAGCGGGGCCTGCTCCGCCGGGCGAGCAGGAAGACGTTCGGCCTGTTCCGCTCCACGGCCACCCGGGCCGCGGACACCCGGCACAAGGAAGCGCTCATGCAGCAGGTCCGCGCCGTCCTGGTCGACGGCGCGGACCCTGACACCCGCACTACGGCACTGATCGGTCTGCTCTCCGCCAGCGGCACCCTGCCGAGCCTGCACCGCTCCGTCCCGTGGTCGGGCGAGGTGTACAAGCGCGCGAAGAAGCTGGAGCAGGGCAGCTGGGTGGCCGAGGCCGTGAACGCCGCGGTCATGCGGACCACGGCGGCGGTCTCCGCGGGAACCGTCTCGGCCGTCACCAACTGACGCCCTCGCCGGCCGGATCCGGGCCCGCCCGCGTGAGGGGACCCAGGGGGCTCAGCTCGTGGCCCGCCGGAACCGCAGGGTGGTCTCGACCGTGGTCAGCCCGCGGATCATGCCCAACTGGTTGCCGCTCACGCCGAACTGATGACGGTCGACAGTGAACTCCCCCTCCAGCGTGAGTGCTTCGGCGTTCGAGTCGACAAGGCGCGCGATGAAGGAGAGCGGCCGGCTGACACCCCGGACGGTCAACTGCCCCACGATGTGGGCGGCATTGTCGTCGCCCAGCTCCACATTGCGGGCGACAAACGTGATCTCGGGAAAGTTGTCGGCGTCGAAGTGGTCGGCCGAGCGCAGATGGGCGTCGCGCTTGGGGTTCTTCGTGTCGAGGGAGGCGACCTCCAGGGTGAGCGTGCCGGTGGCGGACCCGTCGGGCCGCACCTCCCCCTTGCTGGCCACGCCGGTGAAGGCGCCCTTGACGGTAACCAGTCCCCACAGCGTCTTGTGACGCAGGGCGACGGTGGAAGCGCTCGCGTCGAGCTGCCAGAGCCCGGTCTCTACGGCGACGGTCATGACGTACTCCTGTCCGAGGGTCATCGATGCGCGGGGCGCGCCAGTGCACGGGACAGCACCCGGAATCCAGGTAGTCCAAAACTGGATGACAGAGCCACGCTAGCCTGTCATCCAAATCTGAACAACCATCGAGTTCAAATTTGGACAACAGGTACACTCGGTTCATGACCGACGCCGAGGAGATCCGCGCTGGCCTGCCCGCCTGTCCGTCGCTGCGTGCCGACGGACTGCTGCCGATGGAGCTGCGGGCATGGATGCTGATGCTCGCCGCGGTGGGCGCCGTGGAGCAGCAGCTGCGGGTGATCGTGAAGGAGCGGCTGGGCGTCTCCCACGACGAGTTCCTGATTCTCTGCCTGCTCGCGGAGACCTCGGAGGAGCGGCTGCGGATGACGCGTATCGCGGAGCTGCTGGGCCGCCCGAAGACGCGTCTGACCTACCAGGTCGCGTGCCTTCAGCGTGCCGGTCTGGTCACGCGCGAGTCGGTGTGCGGGGACAAGCGGGGCATCGAGGTCGCCCTCACCGACAAGGCCCGCCGGCAGCTGAAGGAGTCGTCGGAGGCCCTCGCCTCGACGGTCACCCAGAGCCTCGGCCACGTCATCGGCCCGGAGCAGCAGAGCGCCGTCGAGAGTCTGCTGCCGGGGCTCGCCACGGCCATCGAACGGTCGCGGACCGAGGGCGCGTCGGCGGCCCCGACGCCGGGGGCGACGTCGGAGCAACCGGCCACCGCCTGACCTGGCACACATTCGCCGGGCAGCTCGGCCCTACGCGCAGGCCGACGGGACCGCGACATTGGCGCGCAGGGCGGCGAGGGCGTCCGCCACGGCCGCGGTGTCCTTCGGATCATCGGCGATCCGGCCGCCGTTGACGTTGCGCAGGCTCAGTACCGGGGTCAGGAGCAACCAGGCCGCCGTATCGTCCAAGCCGGCGGCTCGGCGCACGGGGGGGTGTGCCAGCGTCGGTCGGAGGTCTCGGTCAGACAGGAGTGGTGCGCCACCGTCGGTCAGTGGTGCCGGTCCGTCAGACCGGAGTGAGGCGGCCGTCGCGAAGCCGGGTGCCCGCCTGTTTCAGGCGGTGCAGGACCGGGACCACCTCGACCTGGCGGACGGCGTCGAGGGCTCCGACCTTGGTGGTGACGTAGGAGTACAGATCGTCCATGGTGCGGCAGGTGACCGTGACCAGGAGGTTGGCGGATCCGGTGACGGCGGCGGCGAACGTGGTCTCGGGATGGGCGGAGAGGACCTCGCCGGTGGCGTCCAGTCGGCCGGGGGCGACGGTGAGCCAGAGGTAGGCGGGCGCGTGGAAGCCGAACCGCGGGTACGCCAGGTCCACGGCGATACGCAGGGTCCCGGCGGCGAGCAGTTCGTCCAGACGCGCGGAGACCCGGGACTTCGACCAGCCGCAGGCGCGGGCGAGTTCGACCACTCCGGCGCGCCCGTCGCGGGCGAGTTCGGCCATCAGCGGGTCGTCCTGCTCGCGCGGAGCCCCCGCGTCCCGGACGTCCGGGGCCACTCCGCCGACGGTGGCGCGCTGCTGCCGGTCGGAGGCGTGCAGCAGGGCTGCCTGCTCGTCGGTGAGCGGGTCGTCGAAGGCGAGCCACTTGGAGCCGCTGCCCAGGTACATGTGCATGACGGCACAGGCGCTGAAGCCGAGGACCCTGGCCGTGCGCGGCAGGCGTTGCAGGACCGATCCGCCCTGGTGGCGTGGGCCGGTGTGGGCCTGGCACACGATCTCGGAGCCACCGGAGGTGACGCTGACGTACGCGGTGTCCTCGCGGCCGGCGAGAGCGTCCGCCAGGGCGTCGGTGGCGTCGGGGCGGCACTGGACCCGGACGAACCAGGTCTGGTCGCCGGGCCGTGCGTGGCGGGGCAGGGCACGCACCCGGACCACTCCGTCGGCGACCAGTGCGCGGTAACGGCGGGCCACGGTCTGCTCGGAGACCTCGGCCACCTCGGCGATACGCCGGAAGGACGCCCGCCCGTCGCGCAGCAGGCATTGAATGATCCGCCGGTCCGTCTGATCCATGACGGAATTATAGGTATACACGGTCGGTGATCACGGAGCTTCAGCCGCGGATATGCGAAGTGGCTGGAGGCATGGACCGGGGCGGGGAGACAGTGGCGCCATGGTCCAACGCGTCGGTCCGGCCGGCCCACCGGTCTTCGCCGGGGCATCGCGCTCGTCGCCGACGAGGACGAAGCAGACCGGTGTACACCCGGGCGGTCGCCTCTGACCGGTTGGCGCGAGCACGCCCGCCGGGCGGCCGTCCGTGTTTCGTCGGACCTACGCCGCTTCCAGGCCCGCGCGCTACCCGAGCCCCGGGAGCATGTCCAGGCGGGTGATCCGGATGGCGTATCGAGGAAATGATTCCGCGGGTGACATCGGCGTACGGACACCGGATCGGGCATCGGTGGGATGGATCATGGACGCGCGCCCGGCAGTGGCTCCACCCCTGCCGTCGGCGTTCGTCCTTCCCTCATCTCTGCCTCCTCTAGGAGTTCTCTGTGCGTGCCCGTCGTCTGCTGACCAGCTCCCTCGGTGCCTTCGCCCTCACGCTCGCCTTCCTGGGCACCACCACCGCCACCGCGCCCACGGCGGCCGCCGACCCGTGCGGCTTCTTCAAGACCGGCTCCGACGCCTTCTACAACCACTGCACCTCCGACGGCTCCCGTGTCGTGATCAAGGTCGAGGTGGCCTGGGCGAGCGACTACGAGCGATGTGTGGCCCCGGGCAAGTCCTGGCTGGGCTCCGCGAGCAAGATCGACGGTGCCTATTACGTGGGCCGCACCTGCTGACGCACGGCACCCCCTGTCAGTCCCGTTCGGGGCCGCCTCCCGTCCGACGGGGGCGGCCCCGAACGGCTCTGCCGATGTGGGCCGGGTCGAGAAGGTGACCCGCGCATCAGCGCCCTGGTCAGGGCAGGCGCTCTCGCCCGCCCTCCAGCCGCTCGGCGAACGCCCGCGCGGCGGCCAGGTCGGTGTCGTTCGGCCGATGCTTGTTGATGCCGCCGACGAGCTTGAAGGGCGCCCAGGTGTCGAACGCCCGGCACGTGAACGTCCCCGCCACCTCGAAGCCCTTCCCTTCCAGGAGCCGGGCCACAGGGCGCGTGAAGGGCGCCGGCGGCAGTTCGGGGAGCCCACTGGTGGCGAACACGAACACCCGGGCCCGTCCGGCGGGCAGCGCCTTGACGCAGTCCGTCAGACGTGGGTGCAGTCTGCCGTAGAAGACTCCCGAACCGAATCCCACCAGGTCGGCCCCGGCCAGCTCCGCCGGATCGGCCTCCTCGGGTGGGACGACCTTGGCCCGCAGTACCCGAGCCATGCTGTCGGCGACTCGACGCGTGTTGCCGTGCGACACGGAGGCGCACACGATGACGGCCTTCATCCTGACGGTCCCTTCTTCGGCTCTCGGCATGCAGACACCACGGCGACGCCGAATGTGACACGGCTCGAAGCGCATCACGTCCGTGCTTGTCGCGCGGGCCACGCCGAGAGCGTCAACACCGCCCGGTTCAGGGCCCGTACGGCGTGAATCGGTGCCACGGGCAGTCGGTGGGGGCGCGTCGAAACGGCCGTAAAACCATCCGTCGGGCGGGGAACAATGCCGCCCCGCGCGGCGCTGGCTCTGGTACCCCGCCGGGCGTTCGCCCCGGACGAGACCGGCCGGGCAGACAGCGACCATCCGGCGGAGGAGCGAGGACGATGGCCACGGCAGAAGACGAACGGCCCAGAGGGAGCAGCACGTCACTCGTGACGACGTGCGGGCGCAGGATCGCCGTACGGTGCCTGCGGCTGGCCCCTGCCGACCGGCCCATCAGTCGGGTGACGCTGGACGTGGGCCGCGGGCAGGGGGACGAACCAGGAGCGTGGGCCGCGCTGACCGCGGACGAGGCGCGCGGGCTGGCGCATCTGCTCCTGCGGCAGGCCGGTGTGGCGGAAAGCGCCGCCGAAGGACGGACCCGGCCCGGCTCCCCGTACCGGTGAGGCGCGGGCCCGTCCGACGTCACTCGTCGAAGTAGGCCTTGGCGACGGCGTAGCTGTCCTCGTAGAGGTGGTAGCGGGTGATCAGCCCGTCCTGGACCGTGGTGTGCAGGGCGAACGGGGTGTCGATCTCCCGGCCGGTCTTCCTGACCTCGGAGAGCAGGCGCCCGACGAGCACCACGTCGTCGCCCTCGGCGATGATCTGGCGGACGTCGAACCTCTTGCCCTGCACATGGGTTCGCAGGAGATCGAAGAAGATCCGCATGTCGTCCGCCGAGTCGACCTGCGGGATCCACGGAATGCCCGGCGCGTGCGGGACGGAGAACGACACCGAGTCGGCGAACAGTGCCGCCGCCTCCGCACTCCTGCCTTCGGCGAGCAGCGGGAACAAACGTTGCACGGTCTCTGCCGGTGACTCTGCTGTCATGTCTTACGACCCTACAGGCGGGGCATCCGGCGAGGGCGGCTACGGGAGCCGCTTCGCGATGTTCGCCACCACGTCGGCGGCGAACGCCCTCGCCCCGTCGCAGAGTTGGTCGCTGGGTTGGGGTGCGTACACGGTCAGCTGGAACAGTTCGACCGTGCGGTCTCCGACGGCGTTCGTGTACGTCCGGTGCGGTGTCCGTACGGTGCAGCTGTCGTCGTCGGCCTCGTCGGCGACGGCATAGCTGCGGATCCCGGCGACGTCCACGGGGTCACCGTCGTCGGAGTCGAGCGCGTTGTCCCGGCTGAACTGGATCTCCACCTCGTGTTCGCCGTCGTCGCTGGACCAGTCGCAGTCCCAGGAGCCGAACCCGGGGTCGCGGTTGCCCGCCCGCACGCCCGGGAGGCGCTTGAGCGCGGTGTCGTCTAGCAGGGTGCAGGCGTCGAGCCGGCCAAGCGAGTCGGCGGCCGGTGGCGCGGCCCGCCGGGGTACCGGGGCGTCGGCCAGTACGCCCACCACGTGGTCGGTGGCCGCGTCGGCCATGGCACACGGGTCGGGCGCACCCGCGGCCAGGTCCTTGCCGATGACCCGGATCTGGTGGTCGTCGGCGGTCAGCACGGCACGTGTGCAGGACTCCCCGTCCCGCTTGAGCGTCACCACGGTGAGGTCGCCGACCAGCCGGGTGGTCAGGTCGCCGTCGAACTCGTCCCGGTCACTGTCGAGGTTGACCTCCAGGTCGGCGTTCTCGTCGCCGCTGCTGTTCGCCACGACCACGTCACACCGGTCGAACTCACCGTAGTCCGGGTCGAGTTCGGTCTGGCCGAAGCGGCTCAGCGAGGCGGCGTCCAGCAGTGCGCAGGGGTCGGCCGTGCGGGCGTCGCCGACCGTGCCGGGCCTGCCCGCGACCGAGGGCTTCGCCGCCGCCGGGTCGCCCTTGCCGTCGTCGCCGTCGGACGCCCACGGCCCGGCGAGGAACAGCCCCGCGGTGGTCGCGCCGGCGAGCACGACAGCCAGGGCCGCGAGAGCGAGCGCACGGCGGCGACGCCGTACCGGACGCGGCAGTTGGAGCATGAACGGCGTGAAGTCCGTCGTACGACGACCGCGTTTGGACAGCCGCAGTGTGAAGGTCCCGCTGTCGTCCAGCTGTTCCTGGACGTGCGCGGGCGGTGGGGCGACCCGCGTCAGCAGCTTGCGTGCGCGGGCGGCGTCGGGGCGGTTGCCCGGGTCCGGCTCCAGCAGTGCGGTGAGGGGTTCGGCCAGCCGGCCGGCCCGGCGGGCGGTCTCGATGTTCCCCTCGACCGCCCGCGCCAGATACGCCATGAGGTGCTCGGCCTCGCCGTAGGGCGACCGCCCCTCCACGGCCATGAACAGGGAGGCGCCGAGCGAGAAGACGTCCGCCTTCTCACCCGCGGACTGCCCCTGCGCCACCTCCGGGGCGAGGTAGCGGGGCTTGCCCCGCACGGTTGAGGTGGTGCTGTGCGAGGCGTCGCTCTCCAGGGCCCTGGAGATGCCGAAGTCGGTGAGCCGGGCCACGCTCTCGTTGGTGACGAGGATGTTCTCCGGCGTGACGTCGCCGTGCACCACGCCCTCGCCGTGGGACTTCGCCAGCGCGTCCGCGATCTGACAGCCGATGGAGCCCGCCTCCTCGGGCGAGAGCGGGCCGCGCTCCGCCATCAGCTGCGCGAGGCTGCGGGACGGCACGTACTCCATGATGATCCAGCAGGTGGCGCCCTCGTCGACGAAGTCGAAGACGCCCACGATGTTGGGGTGGTGCAGCCGGCCGGCGTTGCGTGCCTCGACCATCAGCCGTCGGGTGGCCCGGTCGTCGTCAAGGCGGGCGCACTTGACGGCGACCCGCCGCTGTAGCCGCTCGTCCCAGGCCTTCCAGACGACACCCATGCCGCCCTTGCCGATGGGCTCTTGCAGGAGATACCGGCCGGCGATTCTGTCCCCGGCCTCCGGCGTCGCCTGCACCGCCTCAACTCCCGCCCGATCAACGCATGTCCCTGTTGCTCGTCACGGAGTGTACTCACCGTGAACGGGGTGATGATCCGGTTCACAGGAAGTCGCCCGGACCCGCGCAGAACCACCACAGCGCGGGTGCCGGGCGCTGTCTCACACCACCGGGTTGGGCACCCCGACGTTGTTGTCCGCGGTGGCCCGGTTGCGGCGCGCGAGTCCGCCGAGGGACAGGGCACCCGGCCCGAAGACGACCACCATCAGGAAGCCCCAGCAGAACAGCACCGGTGCCAGTCCGCCGTTCTGGAGCGGGAAGAGTCCGTCCTTCTGGTGTTCGGTGAAGTAGGCGAAAGCCATGATCCCCGAGCAGAGGAACGCCGCGCTGCGCGCCGCCACCCCGAGGAGAACAAGAACGCCGCACACCAGCTCGATCACTCCGGCGTACCAGAACGGCCAGTCCCCCACGGGGCTCGCCTTCCGGTCCAGGACTCCGAAAACGGTGGCGGCACCTTCGCTGGTGAACAACAGGCCCAGCACGATACGGAACGCGCCGAGGACGAACGGCTGGTAGCCGGCCAGTCTGCCGTTCAGTGGTTCGGTGCCCATCGGTGAGATCCCCCTCGGATCAGAAAACGCGCCGTCGACAGACGCAGGGCCGGCCGGATCGGCCCCCCTCATCAAGTACGTACGTGCGCGGCGGCCGTTTGGCTCATCGAGAGTGGTGGCGAACAGAGACGGCATCAAGCCCAGCAGTGCCGCGATCGGCGTCGAGCGCCTCGCCAAGCCCGGCGTCCTCGTCGAGATCGAGGCGATCGCGGCCCGCTGAGCGCCACCACACCGACCGGCACTGTGGGAGCACGGGTACACCCGGCGGGTCCCGGAGGTACATCCAGCGGATGAGGCGCGGACGGCACCGCGGTACCAGTGCCCGGAGCGCATTCACTTCCGCGGACCCAGGGTTTGGCGCCTGGGCGTTCGTAGCGTGATGCGTGGGCCGGATCACGGCCCGTATCCGCTTGCTGACTGCCCTCCGGGAGTATTCCGTGGCAACGTTCCTCTACCGGCTGGGCCGGTACTCGTTCCGGCGACGACGGCTCGTCCTGATGCTCTGGATAGCGGTGCTGGCCGTCGTCGGCATCGGCGCGTCCAGCGTGTCGGGCAGCACGTCGGACGACTTCAGCATCCCCGGCACCCAGTCCCAGCAGGCGACGGACCTGTTGAAGAAGGAGTTCCCGCAGGCGTCGGCCGACGCCGCCTCCGCGCAGGTCGTCTTCGCGGCACCCGACGGGCAGAAACTGACGTCC
Source organism: Streptomyces sp. NPDC088387 (assembly GCF_044753385.1). NCBI lineage: Bacteria > Bacillati > Actinomycetota > Actinomycetes > Kitasatosporales > Streptomycetaceae > Streptomyces > Streptomyces sp. NPDC088387. Next base: position 60,824 of record NZ_JBIVNC010000013.1, on the reverse strand, counting down.
GGCAGCAACAAGGGCGAGATCGAGAGCCTCGTCGCCGACCTCGGCAGGGCCGACCAGGTGGCCGCGGTCGCCGACCCCTACACGAGTGGCGCCGTCAGCAAGGACGGCACGGTCGCCTACGCCCAGGTGACCTACAAGGTCGCGCAGGCCGATGTCACCGACCATGCCCGCGAGGCCCTGGAGGACATCGCCGCGAAGGGCGAGCGCGCGGGACTCGACGTGAATCTGCGCGGGTCGGCCGTCGCCGAGGAGACCCACCAGAGCGCCACCGAGGTGATCGGTGTGGTGATCGCCGCCGTTGTGCTTGTCATCACCTTCGGTTCCCTGGTCGGGGCCGGACTGCCGCTGCTGACCGCGCTGTTCGGCGTCGGGCTCGCCATCATGGGCATCACCATCGCCGGTTCCGTCGTCGATCTCAGCTCCAGCACCAGCACCCTCGCCCTGATGCTGGGCCTGGCGGTGGCCATCGACTACGCCCTGTTCATCGTCTCCCGCTACCGCAGCGAACTCCGGGAGGGCCACACACCCGAGGAGGCCGCGGGCCGGGCGCTGGGCACGGCCGGTTCGGCGGTGGTCTTCGCCGGGATGACCGTGGTCATCGCCCTGGTCGGGCTCAGCGTCATCGGCATCAAGATGCTCACCGACATCGGGCTCGGTGCCGCGTTCGCGGTGGTCGTCGCCGTGATCATCGCCCTGACCCTGCTGCCGGCCATGCTCGGCTTCGCCGGAACCCGGATCACCGCCGGGAAGTACCGGACCCGTCGGATGCGGGCCGTCGAGCGCGGCGAACGCGAGCCGATGGGGGTCCGCTGGGCGCGGTTCGTGCTGCGCAACCCGGTCCGGGTGCTCGGCACGGCGGTGGCCGGTCTGCTCCTGCTCGCCGCCCCGGCCCTGTCCCTCCAGCTGGGGATGCCCGACGACTCCACGGCCGCGCAGGGCTCCACCCAGCGCATCGCCTACGACACCGTCAGCAAGGGTTTCGGCGCCGGCTTCAACGGCCCTCTCTCGGTCGTGGTCGACGCCCGCGGCAGCGACGACCCGAAGGCTGCCGCGAACGACGCGGTCACCCTGCTCGAAGGACTGCCCGACGTCGCGTCGGTGGGTCCGGCGACGTTCAACGAGGCCGGTGACGTGGCCCTGATCCGCGCGGTCCCGGACTCCTCGCCGAGCAGCGAGAAGACCGTCGACCTGGTCTCCGACATCCGCGACCGCAGCGGGGCACTTCACGACGACACCGGCGCCGACCTGCTGGTGACCGGCACCACCGCCCTCAACATCGACTTCTCCGACAAGCTCAGCTCGGCGATGGTCCCGTACCTGTGTGTGGTCGTCGGTCTGGCGCTGGTGCTGCTGATGCTGGTGTTCCGCTCGATCCTGGTGCCGCTCAAGGCCGCGGGAGGTTTCCTGCTCAGCATCCTGGCGACCCTGGGTGTCATCGTCGCCGTGTTCCAGAAGGGCTGGTTCGCCGACGTCTTCGGTGTCGACTCGACCGCGCCGATCGTGAGCATCCTGCCGATCTTCATGATCGGCGTGGTGTTCGGCCTCGCGATGGACTACGAGGTCTTCCTGGTCACGCGCATGCGCGAGGAGTACGTCCACGGCGCCGAACCGAACGAGGCGGTCATCGCGGGCTTCCGGCACGGCGCCCGCGTGGTCACCGCCGCCGCGGTCATCATGATCGCCGTGTTCGCCGGGTTCATCCGCAGCGACTCCGCGATCATCAAGTCGATGGGCCTGGGCCTCGCCGCCGCCGTCCTCCTCGACGCGTTCGTCGTCCGGATGGCCATCGTGCCCGCGGTCATGGCCCTGCTCGGCCACCGCGCCTGGACGCTGCCCCGCCGGCTGGACCGGCTGCTGCCCAACGTCGACGTGGAGGGCGAGAAGCTCCGCCACCTCCTCGACGACAACCCCGAGCACACGATGCAGCTCGCGACCGTGCCCACCACAAAGGGCTGAGACGTCGGCCGTACGATCCGAAGCAGGACGTAGGACGTACGGCCGCGCCCCCGGCCTCGACCACACGCTCCGCCCGTCGGTCCCGATCCCCCGGGGACCGGCGGGCGGCCCCTGCATCGAGAAGGTGTACGACGTGACCGCAACGACCGCCACCGAACCACCGACGTCCTCCGTCACGCCCGAGACCCTGCTGGGCGAGGCGGACCGGCGCTCCGACGCCGTGGTGATGAGCTGGCTCCTGCGGGCCAGACAGGCGGACCTGAACCTGCCCTGGATCCGCCGCTGGGCGGTACCCCTGATCTGCGTGCTGTTCGGTTTCCCGGCCCTGTCGGACACGGCGGACGGCGTGCGGCCGGGACTGCCGGCGATGGTGGCCCTGACCGTCGCGTTCTGCCTGCCCCTGCTGTGGCGGGACAGGCGGCCCATCCTGGTCTTCGCGCTGACGTCGGTGGCCTCCGCGGTGACCCTGGTCATGGACACCACCACGGGGTCCGAGGCCGCGCGTGTGGCGGCGCTGCTCAACGTGGGCCGTGCCGGGCGGCCCGTCCAGCTGGCGGCCTGTCTGGCGGTGGGCGTCACGCAGACGACGGTGGCCACCCTCGTCCACGACAACGGCCAGACGGTCGGCCTTCAGACGTGGGTGGTGGCGGTGATCCAGGCGCTGCTGATCGTGGCGGTCGCCGCGGCGGGTGTGGTGATGCGGGTGGTGAACGCGTACATCAGGGCCCTTCAGGAACGAGCCCTCCGGCTGGAGATCGAGCGTGACCAGCGGGCCCGGCTGGCCGCCGCGGCGGAGCGTTCCCGGGTCGCGCGCGAGATGCACGACATCCTCGGCCACACCCTCGCCGTGATCGTCGGACTCGCCAACGGCGCCGCCGGACTGACCACGTCGAAACCCGAACGGGGCGCCCAGACCCTGCGCATCATCGCCGACAGCGGCCGCGGCGCCCTCGCCGAGCTGCGCCGGCTCCTCGCCGTCATCGGCGACGACGACAAGGCCACCGCCGAGGACACCCCGCTCGCCCCGCAGCCCGGCTTCGACGACCTGCGGCCACTCGTCGAACGCGTCCGCGCCGCCGGACCGTCCGTCGATCTGCACACCAAGGGCCACCTCACCGACCTGCCGCCCAGCCTCCAGCTGACCGTCTACCGGGTCGTCCAGGAAGCCCTCACCAACACCCTCAAGCACGCGGCGCCCCGCACCAGCGTCGACATCACGCTCACCAGCGACGACACCGCGGTAGACCTCACCATCCAGGACACCGGCCCCTCCCTCGCCCGCCCCGGAAACGCCGACGGCCGCGGCCTGGTCGGGATGCGGGAGCGGGCCGCGCTGTACGGCGGGCAGGTCACGGCCGGGCCGAACGGCCACGGCGGATGGACGGTCCACGCCCGCTTTCTGACCACCAGCTCCTCGGCACTCACGGAGAATCGTCCGGTATGACCACCGTTCTCATCGTCGACGACCAGGCCCTGCAAAGACTCGGTTTCAGCATGCTCCTCGAGCAGTACGCCGACCTGACCGTGGTCGGCGAGGCCACCCACGGCGCCGAGGCGGTCCGGCTGACGGCCGAACTCCGGCCCGACGTCGTGCTGATGGACGTCCGTATGCCCGGCATGGACGGCATCGAGGCCACCCGCCGCATCGTCCATTCCGGAGGCCGCTCCCGGGTCCTCGTACTCACCACGTTCGACCTGGACGAGTACGCGTACGCGGCGCTGCGGGCCGGTGCCAGCGGCTTCCTGCTGAAGGACGCGCTGCCGGACGAGCTGATCTCGGGTGTCCGGGCGGTGGCGTCCGGGGACTCGGTCATCGCGCCGGGTCTGACCCGCAAGCTCATCGACGCCTTCACGGAACGGATGCGCAGCCAGAGTCCCGACCAGGAGCGCCGGCTGGCCGCGCTGACCGAGCGCGAGCGTGAGGTGCTCACCGCGATGGCGACCGGCTGGAGCAACGCGGAGATCGCCGAGCGGCTGCATCTCGCCGAGTCGACGGTGAAGTCGCATGTGAGCCGGGTCCTGGCGAAGATCGGCGCCCGGGACCGGGTGCACGCGGTGATCTTCGCTTACGACACGGGCCTGGTGCGACCGACCTGACCCTGGAGCGCGCTCTACCCGTCGCCGCCCTCCCCACGGCCGTCGGGCAGTGCCTGTTCGCACCAGATGGTCTTGCCGGAGGTGGTCTGCCGTGAGCCCCAGCCGTTGGTGAGCTGCGCGACGAGCAGCAGTCCACGGCCGCCCTCGTCGAAGACCCGGGCCCGGCGCAGATGGGGTGCGGTGCTGCTGGCGTCCGAGACCTCGCAGATCAGGGTGCGGTCGCGGATGAGCCGCAGGGTGACCGGCGGGGCGCCGTAGCGGACGGCGTTGGTGACCAGTTCGCTCACCACCAGTTCGGTGACGAACCCCAGCTCGGCGAGGCCCCAGTCCTCGAGCTTGCTGGTGGCGAGGGTCCGGGCGTGCGCGACCTGCGCCGGGTCGGAGGGGATGTCCCAGGTGGCCACCTGGTCCGGGGCCAGGGCGCCGGTGCGGGCGAGAAGGAGGGCGACGTCGTCGGTCGTACGGTCGCCGAGCAGGGCGTCGAGCACGGTGTCGCAGGCTGCCTCCAGCGACGTCACCGACTCCGCGAGGGCCCGGCCCAGGTCGGCGATGCCCTGGTCGACGTCACGGTCGCGGGACTCGACCAGCCCGTCGGTGAACAGGGCGAGGACGCTGCCCGCGGGCAGGGACAGCTCGGTCGTCTCGAAGGGCAGCCCACCGATGCCCAGCGGGGGGCCGACGGGCCCTGTGACGTGCTCGGGAGCGCCGCCCGCCGGGACCAGGACGGGCAGCGGATGTCCGGCGGTGGCCAGGGTGCAGATCCGGGAGACGGGGTCGTACACGGCGTACAGGCAGGTGGCGCCCACAACGCCCGTGACGGCCGCGTCGCCGTCGACGGAGCCGGACACCTCCTCGCCGGTGACATGGATGACCAGGTCGTCGAGGTGGGTGAGGAGCTCGTCGGGCGGCAGATCGACGTCGGCCAGGGTACGGACGGCCGTACGGAGCCTGCCCATGGCGGCCGAGGCGTGGATGCCGTGGCCGACGACGTCCCCGACGACGAGGGCGACCCGGGCGCCCGACAGGGGGATCACGTCGAACCAGTCGCCGCCCACCCCGGCCTGTGAGCCGGCCGGCAGATATCGCGACGCGGTCCGCACCGCGGACCGGGTGGGCAGCCGGCGGGGCAGCAGGCTGCGTTGCAGGGTGAGCGCGGTGTCGCGCTCGTGGGTGTACCGGCGGGCGTTGTCGATGGCGACCGCGGTCCTGGCGGCGAGTTCCCTCGCGAAGGACACCTCGGGCGCGCCGAACGGGCCGGACGAGCCGGAGCGCCAGAAGGTGACCACCCCCATCCGCACGCCCCGGGCCTGTAGTGGAGCGGTGATCAGCGAGTGGACGCCGAAGTCCAGGAGCTTGCCGTGCGCCTCCGTGCCCTGGGCCTCCAGGGCGGCCGAGTCCCGCAGATCGGGTTCGAGGACGGTGAGCCCGTCCCGGAAGCTGCGGGACTGCGGGGTGGGCGCCGCCCAGCTGATCAGGGCGCCCGCCGGCTGGAGCGGGGCGTCCGCGTCGACGCCGCCGACGGCGATCCGGCGCATGGGCACCTGGTCGGCGGACGAGGGTGCCTCGCCCCGCAGGACGGCCAGTGCCAGGTCGACGGTGACGAGGTCCGCGAAGGGCGGGACGACCAGCTGGGCCAGCTCCTGGGCGGTGCGCTCCACGTCGAGGGTGGTGCCGAGCGCCACGCTGACGTCGTAGAGCAGCTTGAGCCGGGCGTGGGCCGTCTCGGTCAGTTCCCGGCTCTCGGCCAGCGAGTGGCCCATGGTGTTGAAGGCGACCTGGAGCTCACCCATCTCGCCCGCGCCGGTTTCGGGCAGGCGGGCGGAGAAGTCCCCGTCGGCGAGCCGGCACGCGGCGGCGGACGCCGTGCGGACCGGCCGGACGATCGCGCGGGTCAGGTAGGCCCCGTAGGCGGTCACGAGGAGGATCGAGCCGACGAGGCCGGCCGTGCCGACGGCGATGGCCCACTGGACCCTGTCCTCGGCGGTGTCCTCCCGGGCCGCGAGGATGGCGCGGGCGCCGCTCTCGAAGCGGCTGAACTGCTCCCGCAACGCGTCGACCCGCTCTTTTCCCTCCTCCGTGGTCGCCATGCTTCGGGTGGCGGGGTCGTCGCGGCGTACCGCCTCGACGAGCGGGACGGAGTAGTCGTCGATGAAGGACTGTCCGTCCCGGGCGATCCGGTCCGCGAGTGTCCGCAGGTCGGCGGGGTCGGTTGCGCGTACGAGCCGGCGGGCCGCGGCCGGGTACTCGGCCCTCGCGGTGTTCCACGACTCCAGGAAGCGCTCCTGGTGGGTGATGACGAAGCCGCGCTGTCCGGTCTCGACGTCCAGGACGAGTTTCTCCAGGCCCGCGGCCTCGACGAGAGCCGTACGGATCTGTTTCCTCGCGTCGGTCGACTCCTGGAGGTCGTCGATCGCCCAGAGCAGCACGCCGAAGACGACGCCGATGAGTATCGCGAGCAGACTGCTCGCGACCACCGTGAGGCGCGTCAGACGCCATGCGACGCGCGGCCGGGAACGGACTGCGACCATGGGCTGCCCTGTCGACGAACCGCCGCTTGCGGTGGTCCCAGTTTAGGCGGACAACAGCCGATCGGCTGGTCGTCACCGGCAGTGACAGCCCTGGGTAACGCCTGGCCGGTGCCGAGGACGGCTCCCCTCGGCACCGGCGTGGTGCGACGGATACGGGTCAGGCGCAGGTGCCGGTCGGACGGGAGCGGGTCACAACGTCACTGATGCCGGTCGTCGCGTCGATCCACAGGACCCGGGTGCCGGGTGCCGCGGCGGCGGAGAGCTGTTCGCCGCGGTTGCAGGAGACCCGGCTGCGGCTGCCGTCCGGAGCGAACTGCCAGAGCTTGGCCAGCGACTCGTTGGTCAGCTCGGGGACCTGGGTGCGGGCGCCCACGGTGACGGCCTCCTCGGAGACCGTGAGCTCGGCGACGTTCATCGCGCCGGGACCGGTCTCGGGGCTGAGGTCCGTGGCGCCGGAGCCGTCGAGGGCGGTGCGGCGCAGGGCCGTGGTGCCGTTCTGGTCGATCTCGTCGAGCAGCCAGTAGACATGCTCACGGGTCACCGCCGTCGGGCCCAGGCTGGTCTCCGTCGACGTCTGCTGGACCGCCTTGTCCTCGCCGGTCGCCACGTCCACGATCCGGGTCGTCAACTCGTAGCCCGCCCGCACACGTTGACGGTCCTGGTAGACCACCTTGCCGTTGCTCACCGACGGGAAGGTCGAGCGGTGGTAGGTGCCGCCGCCGATGGTGACCCGGCCGGCGGGGTCCTTCAGGCTGAGGTAGCCCACGGCCTGCCGTCCGCCGTACGTGGAGTAGGCGAAGGCGACGACGTCACCGTCGACGTCGAGAGCACTGCCCACGCTGCGCCCCTGCCACAGGCTCTTCACCGGTCCGCCCGCGAGTGGCCGCGACAGGATCTCGACGCCGGTCGCGCCGTGCGCCTGCCACACCACCGTTCTGCCGTCGGTCGCCGGATTGACGTGATAGCGGCCGTCGTTGGGGCTCATCAGCTTCAGCTGTCCGGTGCCGTCGAGGCGCCCGGCCCACACCGAGTACGGCTCGGAGCCGGCCTCGTTGGACGAGGACGCCGTCCACCATGCGCCGCCCGCGCCCACCCGGGAGCCGGCGGTGTTGACCCGTTCGAGGACCGGGTCGGAGTCGACTCCGAGGGCGAGTTCCCAGTTGGCGACGATGCCGTGCGCGTTGAAGGCCCGCTCCACGGCCCTGAGGTCGCGGCCGGTCACACCCAGCGACGTGGCCGCGGCGAGCACCGCGTCGCGGCCCTGGGTGAACCCGTCGAGCGGGGTCAGGTACTGGGTGAGCGCCCGGTACACGATCCGGTCCGTGAGCTCGGCCCCCAGCTCCTCGCGTGTGTCCCACAACGCACCGGAGAAGATGGTGGAGTTGAGGTGCACTCCGCCGTTGTCGGTGCCGAACCCGACACCGAGGAAGGACTTGGCGGTCGTCCGCCCGTCGCCCATGTCACGGATCGCGCACTCGCGCGGCGACAGGGTCCGGCACAGCGTCTCCCCGAGGAGCGGCGCGTCGGGGTCGCTGACGGGTGTGCCGTACACGTCGGCCTCGATGGCGTTGCCGAAGTAGTCGGCGATGGCCTCGTTCATGGCGCCGGACTGGCCCGCGTAGACCAGGTTCGCCGAGTGCTCGATCACGCCGTGTGTCATCTCGTGGCCCACGACGTCCAGGGCCGCGGACAGCGGACGGTACTCGGCGTCGCCGGTGCCGTACACCATCTTCTGGCCGTCCCAGAAGGCGTTGACGTAGGGCTGCCCGTAGTCGGTCGCGCCGACCAGGGAGTTGACGGCCATGCCGTGGCCGTCGAGGCTGTCCCGGCCGTGCCGGTCCTTGAAGTAGTCGTGGACCTGCGCGGACGCCCAGTGGGCGTCGACGGCTCCGGACGCGGTGGCCGCGGCGTCGAAGGCGGCCGTGGGCGAGCCGAACTCCTGGAGGTCCTCGGGCCAGATGCCGCCGAGGTCACTGGCCCAGCGGCCGCGCGCGTCCCAGACCGCCAGCGCCAGGCCGTCCTGGAGGCGGGTGGTGTCCCGCAACAGGTACTCCTCGCGCACCGGGTTGTAGGTCACCTGGAGGTCGACGGCGGTGCCGTCGAGCCTGGTGCCGGAGCCGGTCTCGGCGGCGGCGTTGGTGCCGGAGCCGGTCTCGGCGTCGATCTCGGTGTCGGTGTCGGCGCGGGCGTTTCCGGTCGTCGCGCCCGCCGGGGTTCCGAACGTCCGGATCCCGCTGTACTGGAGCACCGGGTACCCGGCCCGCGCGTCGATGTACACCTCGCGCAGCACCGGTTCGCCGTGCGCCGGATCCGTGCCGCGCACGGTGATGTGCCGGGCGAGCACGCCCGTGCCGGTGGGCAGGACGACCAGCCCGTGGGAGGTGCCGGTGAGCGCCGGTTCGTCCTCCTCGGCCGACATGAAGTTCGCCGTCTGGAGTTCGTCGAGCACGGCGTCGACGGCCCGTTCGACGGCGAGCGTGTCGTCGATCTCGGCGGTGGTGCCGGTGCTGAGTTCGGTGAAGTACCGGCCGGAGGTGCCCGTGACGACACGTTCTCCGTCGTCGCCGTGTTCCATACGGACGACGTACTGGCCGCCCAGGACCGGGATCCCGCGGTACGTCTGGTCCAGCCGGACGACCTCGCGGTCCCCGTCGCGTTCCGTGCCGGCGGGCCGCAGGTCGCGGGCCGGGGCCGGTATCCGGTAGCGGTCGCGTTCGGCGGCGAGGTGGGCGCGCGCCGCGCCGGCCGCGGTCGCCGCCGCCGGGGCCTGTTCGCGGATGCCGTCCACGAGTGCGGGTGTGTCGGTCCGTGCTCCCGGGATCACCTCGCCCGGGTCCGGTTCCGCCGCGGTCGCGGTGGCGGTGGCGGGTGCCAGGGAGACGACAAGTGCGGCGACGCCGAGAAGCGCCGCCGCACCGGATATGCCGCCTGGTGCCGTTCCCCGTAACCGTCTTGGTCTTGCCGAGCCGTTTCTGGACCGACGCATGGCCGGACCCCCCATCCCCAGTGATGCCGGCCCGACGGCGGAGCGCCGCTGGGCATGGTCATGTAACCCGGCGGGGTGAGCGGCCATCAATGGGACAGGGGGTGCCACGGGCGACTTCCGGCCGTGTGGACGCCATGGGTGTGAGGGGTCAGCCGACGGTGGGGGCCGGCGGGGTCCAGCGGTGCGTGCGGGGCACGGGTCCGGTGACGCCGTAGTCCTTCTTGAGCTGTTCGGGGATGGCGTAGTGCATCACGCGTCCCCGGGTGAGGGAGGACAGCTCCAGGACGGTGGTGAGGTGGCCGAGACGGTCCAGGGCCCAGGCGCCGAGCGGTGAGCGGTCCTCGACGGTCTCCAGGACGCCGAGCAGACGGGGTACGGCCTTGACGAGGGTGTCCCAGGGGGTGCGCGGTACGTCGAGCCAGTCGGCGCAGGTGTCGCCGACGAGGTGGCGGATCAGCGCGGAGACGATCGGGTCGAAGAACGTGCCGGGCACCACCTCCTCGTAGAGATCGATGAGTTGGCGGGTGAGGTGGACGCCCTCCTCGGAGGGGCCCATGTGCCGGATCATGTAGCGGTCGAGGAAGGCACGGGCCTCGTCGAGGGTCTTGGGTACGGCCGTCTGGTCGACTCCGAGCATGGCGCCGACGACCCGCCAGGCGTAGTAGTAGGCCTCGGCGCCCTCCTGGGACATGTGGATGCCGAGCCGGTGCAGGCTGTCCAGCACCAGCATCGAGAAGAACATCTGGCCGCCGATCATGTCCTCCTGGCAGATCGGCGTGCCCAGTGTGCTGGTGTCCCAGCGGTTCTCGCGCTTGAGGTGATGGCGGATCGAGGCGTGCAGGAGGCGGACCTTCTGGGCGGCCGGGATGAAGCGGCTGCCGGCTTCGAAGGCGTCGGGCTGCATGAGGTAGACGGTGAACTGGCCGGTCTCCGCCATGCGTTTGGACGGGTAGTCGAGTCCGTGGGTCGCGGAAAGCAGTCGCGCCACGTTCGGTACGACGTAGCAGGCGGGCATCGACGCGAACGACAGGGCCGTGGAGATGTGCACGTTGTTGTCGATGAAGAACAGCCGGGCCTTCTCCATCTCCGCCCAGTCCACCCAGGACGGCGGCAGCCGGGTGGCCTCCAGGTACTCGCGGGCGACGTCCGGCAGTCCGTCGGGCAGGGGGGCGCCCGCCGTGGAGACGTACCGCATCAGGGTGTTGAAGGTGCCGACCTGGCCGGACTCGAAGAGGGCGGCGACGGTCGCGTCGGCGAGTTCGTCGCCGGACTGCCGCAGGGCGTCCATGGAGGTGTCGGTGGGGGTCATGGGGGCTCCTTGGGGAACGGCACGGTGAGTTGGCGCCGGCAGGGCGATGCCGCGGGCCGTCCGGGACGGCCGTGGTGGTGACGGCCGTGGTGGTGACGGCCGTGGTGGCGGTGACGGCCGTGGTGATCAGGACGCGCGGTCGGCCGCCGACCGGGCCAGCGAGGTCAGGGCGCCGGCCGCCGATGCCGGTACGTCCAGCCGGTGCAGGGCGTCCAGGGCCTCCTCGACACGGACGCCGATCATGTCCTCGATACGGTCGGGTGCCTTCAGCCGGCGCATCACCTCGCGCACGGTGTCCAGCGTGTCCTCGCCGGACGTGGTCCGGCCGAGCGCGGTGCGCAGTCGTGCGCGGTCGTGGTCGTCGGCGAGGCGCCAGGTCTCGGCCAGCAGGGCGGTCGGGCGGTGGCCGCGTACGTCGTCGGCGTTGGCCTTGCCCGTGCGCCGCGGGTCCCCGAACAGGCCGAGCAGGTCGTCGCGGAGCTGAAACGCCTCGCCCAGCGGGAGCCCGTACGCGGAGAAGCCCTCGCGCAGCCGTTCGCCGGCGCCGGCCAGCGCGCCGCCGATCAACAGGGGCTGCTCGACGGTGTACTTGGCCGTCTTGTACCGGATCACCTTGAGCGAGGCACCGGTGTCGGGACCGGCGCCGGTGCGCAGGATCTCCAGGCACTCCCCCGCGATCAGTTCGCGGGCCATCAGCGACCACAGCGGCCGGGCGCGGGCGAGATAGGCGGCGGGCAGACCGCTGGTGGCGAACAGCTGGCCCGCGAGGGACATCAGCAGGTCCCCCACCAGCATCGCGAGTGAGCGGGCGGCGGCGTTGGCACGCGGTCGGCCGCGCACGGCCCGGCGCAGCGCCACATGCGGTGTGGGGCGGCCGTGCCGGATCGGACTGTCGTCGATCAGGTCGTCGTGCACAACGGCGGCGGCGTGGACGAGTTCCATGGAGGCGGCGGCCCGCAGCAGCGCGTCGCTGTCGGGCTGGCCGACGGCGCGCCAGCCCCAGTAGCAGAACGCCGCCCGCAGCCGTTTGCCGGAGGCCACAGCGGCTTCGAGCTGTTCGGCGACGGGGCTCAGGAGCGGGTCGATCGCGGCGAGTTGGTCGGCCTCCTCGGCGACGAAGTGGTGCAGTTCCTCGTCGACGCGGCGCTTGAAGGCCGTCGGGTCCCACCGGTCAGTCATCGTGGGCCGGGCGCCGGGCCGCCGCCTGCCGGGCGAGGATCTCCAGGTGGGCGGGTGGCGCGGACGCGTAGCGGTCCAGGACCAGCCGGCCGCGCGCCCGCAGGTCGTGCTCGGCCTGTCCCACCAGCTCCGCCACGTCCGAACGGCGCAGCAGCGACCGTACGGTGCCCAGGGCCGTGTCCAGTGTGCTCACCGCCAGATCGGCCAGCCCGGCCGCCAGCAGCACCATCTGCTCGTCCGGCCGCCCGGACCGTCCCGATTCCCCGGTCATCCTCGCCCACCCACAGCTCCTCCACCCACAGCTCCTCCACCCACGGCTGCTCCGCGCGACGCCGGTCGTGCGTCGCGCTTCGAGGATCGCCGCAGATCACGGGCGTGCGGAGGGAAACTCACGATCGGGGGATCGGGTCGCTCGGGCGTGCGGATCCGCGGGACGGGCGGTCGCCGTCCAGGACGGCCCGGCACAACGAGGCGCCCTCCCGATGGTCGTACGGCCACCGGGAGGGCGCCGGTGGGTCACTTCTCGTCGCGCAGCTGGGCCGCCAGGGACTTCAGCGCTTCGCTCTCCTCGGTGTGGCCACGGGCGCTCAGGAGGGCGATCGCCGGGTCGAGGCGGGCGAGCGCGGGGGCCGGGCGTTCCATGTAGAGGCCCTCGACCACGCCCGCGAGGCGAACGCACTCGGCCCATTCGCCGGCGTGCTCGTCCTGCGGTCCGGGTTCGCCGAGCAGGGCGCTCGCCCTGTCCAGCGCGGCGAGTGCGTCCTCGAACCGGCGGGCGTAGGCGTTGACCCGGCCGTGTTCGTAGGCCAGCGCGGTCTCCAGGGAGCGCCCCTGGGGCTGGTACCCGGCGGCGCGGGCCTCGGCGGCGATCCGGTCGGCGTCGGCGAGGAAGGCGAGTGCGCCGGCCAGGCCGTCCGGGCCCTGCTGCTGGGCCTGGAGCCGGGCCAGTTCGCGCAGGCAGTTGCTGACCTGCTCGAAGCGCGGGGCGCGGGCGTGGGCGGCGAGCGCCTGGTCCACGGCCTCACGGGCAGGCCCGAACTCGCCCGCCTCACCGAGGAGTACGGCGGTCTCCGCGGCTATCATGGCGTGGCTCCCGGGGTCGTCGTCCCAGCCGGCCGACTCGGCCGCGAGGGCGACGAACTCCGCCGTGGCGGCCTTGAGGTCGTCCCCCGCATGCAGTGCGCGGGCGCGGGTGAGGCGCAGCTGGGCGAGGAGCCGGTCGTCGACCTCTCCGGCGACGACGTCGGGTTCGGTCAGCAGGGAGTCGAGCAGGGCGATGCAGTCCTCGACGTTTCCGAGGTCGAGGCTGAGCTGGGCCGCATTGCTGTAGGTGCAGAACGCCTCCGTGCGGCTGCCGTGGCGCAGGTCCAGCTCCGCGGAGCGGGTCAGGTGCCGCAGGGCCTCGTCGGGGCGGCCCAGGTGCATGCAGGTCTCGGCGAGATCGCCGTGGAGGCGGGAGGTGTCGACGACGTCGGCGGGCCATTCGGCGGCGAGCCGGAGGCCCTCGGTCAGGTTCGCGTGCGCGGCCTGGGCGTCGTGGAGCCCGAGCTGGAGCCGGCCGCGCAGTCCGAGCGTGCGGGGCAGATGCCAGGCGGGTCCCTGGGCCTTGAGCAGGTCGAGCAGGGCGTCGGTCTCGCTGACCGCGGCCGGCAGGTCGCCGGCGAGGGCGAAGGTGCTGGCGCGCAGCAGGTGGGCGCCGGAGATCTGTCCGGCGAGGTCGTGCCGGGTGGCGAACGTGTGCAGCAGGTCCACCTCGGCGAGTACCGGCGCGACGTGCTCGTCGTTCCTCGACGTCTGGAGCCGTACGCCCAGCAGGCTCGCGCGCATGCGCAGCAGACGGGCCTCCTGCCACGGGAGGAGGCCGACGGCGGCCTGGTGGAGTTGGACGACGGCCGCGTGGGCGGCGGTCAGTTCGGCGGTCTTGGCCTCGGTGCCGTCCTGGTCCTCCGGGGCGATCTGGGCGGTGGCGAGCAGCACGCCGGCGCGCGCGAGTACCGCGTGGCCCGGTTCGTCGGCGGCGTCGTACAGGGCCGCCGCCTCGTCGTAGAGGTCGGCGGCGACGGTGAAGTCGTCCTGCTCGCCGGCTCGGCCCGCCTCGTCGGCGAGCAGGTCCGCCCGCAGCCGAACGAGGGTGCCGACGGCCGGGTCGTCTCCGGGGTGGACGTAGCCGCGGGTGGTGGCGAGGGTGCGCAGCCGCGCCCAGCAGGCCGGCGCGTCGGGGTGTCCCTGCTCGTCCAACGCCCTTGCCCGGACGATGAGTTCGGGCAGCGACTCGGATGTGCCGGCGGGTGCGGATGCGGGTGCGGAGGACGCGGCGACGGTGGTGGCGGGGGCCACGTCGTCGAGGCTGCGGGGTCGCAGGGTCAGTTCCAGCGTGTCCAGGAGCGGAATCTGGTCGAGTCGGGCCGTACGGCGCTCGCTGTGGGCCTTGGTGCCGTTGCGGGCGTCGAAGCGGGCCGCGAGGTCGTCGGCCTGCCCGCGTACTTCGGCGCGCAGGCCGGCCACGGTCCAGGTGCGGCCCGGGTGTCCGGCGGCGGGCAGTTCGCCGTGGCCGAGGAGTTCCACACGCTGGAGGAGCACCTCCACGCCGGTGAGGAAGGCGAGCAGGTCCAGCGGGGAGTCGACCTCGGTGAACAGGTTGCGGTTCTCGGCGAGCAGTTCCAGGCCGCGGGCCTCGTTGCCGGTCAGCGCGCAGAACTCCAGGTGCCGGCCGACCTCACCGGCCATGGCGGCGTTGCGGCGGCACGCCCGGTAGCCCGCCAGGTGCAGTTCGCGGGCCCGGTCCGTGCGCCCTGTGCGCAGCAGGGGCAGCAGCGCGTGCGAGACGGAGCGGGCCGGTTCCTCCTGGCAGGAGGCCTTGCCGGCGAGGACGGGCTCCCAGGTGCGCAGTGCGCGCTCGTCGTCCCCGGCGGCGAGGTGGTACAGGGCCCGTTCGCAGATCTCGCAGGCCTCGCAGTCGCTGAACGGGGTGCGGGCGCGGCTCGCCCACAGCTCGTAGGCGAGGGCGGTGTCCTCGCCGACGTGGGCGGCGAGCAGGTAGGCCTGTCCGTAGCAGGGCTGGAGGCCGAGGCCGGCCCGCTCGTAGCGGTCGCGCATCTCGGTGAGCCACTGGCGCATGCTGGCGAGTGGTATCTCGGGCAGCGCGCGCAGGGCGTGGGCGACCCACTTGAAGCGCCAGAACAGCAGGTTGCGCAGCCGTTCGTCGAACACGTCGGGCTGCTCGTCGAAGAGGTTGAGCAGCCGGGCGAAGACGACGGGGGACTTCCGGGGCTCGGAGCCGTAGGTGTACGCCTCCTGTAGTTCGAGGAGCGCGGTGACGAGGGCGACCGGGTCGTCGAACTGCTCGGCGCTGTCGACGAGTTCCTCCGCGGTGACGGTGCGGGTCCGGCCATAGGGACGCTGGTCGTTCTCGTGGAGCGCCTGGTACAGCTCGTCCGTGTTCTGGGGAAGGGGTGTGGTCGGCATCGTCAGCTGTCCTTGCGCAGGGCGTGGGCGAGAAGGTCGAGGAAGGATCGGTTGATGAGGCTCGACTCGGAGGGCCTGAGCGGGCGCCGGGACAGCATCGCGGCCTGTCCGTAGAGGGCTTCGGCGCTGGTGCGGGCCAGTTCGGGCTCGTCGATGGTGACGGCGGCGCGGACCAGCGGGTTGAGCTGGTTGAGGATCAGCTGGGCCCGTGGTGCCTCGTGGCGCAGGGCGCCGAGGATGTCGCCCCACAGGCCGCCCTCCTGCTCGCGGGCGAGCTGGGAGCGGGTGCGCTCGTGGCGGGCCTCGCGGTTGTCGAGGAGGAGCGCGGGGGCGGTGGCGGGCTGGAAGGTGCGCAGGGCGACGTCGCAGTCGAAGAGGGCGAGGGCGTCACGGGCCAGGGCGAGGTAGGCCGCGGCGGCCAGTTCGGTGTCCCGGTCGACGGGGTCGAGATGGGCAGTGAGGGTGGCCGGGTCGAGGTCGGCGACGGTGACCTCGGGCCGGATCTCGGGCAGCCGGTGGACCAGGGAACGGTCGTAGGTGTAACCGCCGTTGACGACGCCGAGCCCGGCGGCCGAGGCGATCGCCGCGACCTGGCGGAACTCCTCCACGCTGGAGGTCACCAGCACGGTGCGGTGGGTGCGGGCGAACTCGTCGAGGGTGGTGTGGCCGTCGGTCGTCTCGAACGGCAGCCAGGGCAACAGCATCCGCAGGATCTCGTCGTCGTGCACGGCGAGCGACTTGACGGCCAGGTGGTGCGCCTGGAGGAACCGGCCGAGCAGGTCGGGGTCGCTGGCGGCGGCCCGGGCGATCCACGCGCGCAGCCGTTCGGCGAGGGCCTCGCGGACGGCGGCGAGGGTGTCGTCCTCGTAAAGGGACTCGCGGGAGGCCGTCGGGCGCAGGCTCTCGGCGTCGACGACACAGCGGACGAAGAACGCCCACTCGGGCAGGATCTCCTCCGCCTGCTCGGACAGCAGCATGCCCTTGACGTGCACGCGGTGTCCGTGGCGACGGCCGGCCGGCACGGCCTCGGGCAGCACACACGCGATGCCCTTCAGGCCCACGGCCGGCAGGTCGAGTTCGATGGTGTCCAGGGGGGTGAACCCGAAGACGTCCTCGCCGTAGGCGGCCAGCGCGCGGGAGCGGGCGCCGGGGGTGGGGTGGGTGCGTGCCCAGGGTGCGGGTTCGGGGTTGACCAGGGCGCCGGGTCCGGCGGTGCCGCCCGGTCCGCCGGTGCCGCCCGTGCCGTCGTCGAAGGTGACCGGGTGGCGCAGCAGGGACCCGAAGTGCCGTGCGAGCGCGTGCACTTGTGCCGGCCGGGTCCATTCACCGGCGTCGGCGCGCGGGGTGAGCGTGACGGTGGTGCCGGGCCGGGGGCGGGCGGAGGCGGGCAGGGTGCGGACGGTGTAGCTGCCGTCGCCACGGCCCCGCCACTCCACGGCGGGAGCGTCGGGCGTACGGGCGGAACGGCTCAGGACGTGGATCTCGTCGGCGACCAGGAAGCAGGAGAGCAGGCCGATGCCGAACTGGCCGATGAAGTCGGCGCGTTGCTCGGCGATCCGGTCGGCACGTTTGCTGCTGCGGCCGATCGTGGCGAGGAAGGTGTGCACGTCGGCCTCGGTGAGACCAACGCCGTCGTCGTCGACGCGTACGACGGAACCGTCGGCGTACAGACGGATGCCGTACGCCTCCGCGGCGCCGGCCGGCTGGTCGAGGCGGTGTCGGGCGGTCAGCGCGTCTACCGCGTTCTGTAGAAGTTCACGCAGGTAGACGCGGGGGCTGGAGTAGAGGTGATGGGAGAGGAGATCGACGAGGCCACGCAGATCGACCTGGAAGGTACGGTCGGCGCCGGCCGGGTTCGTCGCTGTGTCGGGCAGAGTCATGGGGCAGTCCGGGGTGGGTGTAGGGGGCGACGGGGAGGGCCGGGCTCAGGCGTGGCGCCGGAAGCGGGCGTACGCCTTTTCCGGCTGTCCCATAAAGCTCCACGGCCACGAGGTGTAGGCGCCGTCCAGTTCATGGAAGACCCGCGGGCACACGACACTCTCGGATGCCAGGGACAGGGCCATGGCGAAGACGTTGAAGTCGTACTGCCAGCCGAGGCGCCGCTCGTAGGCGGGGTGGAGGATGCTGTGCCGCGCCGCGTCCCGCAACTCGGCCTGGATCTCGGGGGTGTCCAGGCAGTCGCCGCGGCCCGACTCGATCCACTCCTCGATGTGGGCCACGGCGATCACACAGCCGAGGCGGTGCCCCTCCGGGGAGCGGGCGAGCGCCTCGCGAGCGAACTCCAGCGCCTCACCGGGCTCGCCGCCCCACCGCGGCTGTAGCTGCGACACCCACCCCATGTGGATCTCGTAGTCCAGGGGCGAGCGGCGCAGGGCGGCGTCGAGCCGGGTCTCGTTGATCGCGGCGCCCAGCGACATGCCGCGTCCAGAGGTGAGGAGGCCACGCCAGGGCGTGACCCACTGTGGCTGTAGTTCGGCAACCTCCAGGAGCTGTTCCTCGGCGATGCGCAGGCGCTCGTGGAACACGCGCCACTGATCGCGAGTGACGTCCACGGCACGGGAGGCGGTGCGAGCTTCCCAGCCCCAGCTGATGTGGCGCATCCCGGATATGAGCAGGGCCAGTGCCCGGTGCTGCTTGTCCTCCTCGACAGGGCCGCCGATCCAGTCCTGTATCCCGTCCATCTCGACCAACTGGCTCAGTACTTGGTGGTCGCTGCCCAGTTCGAAGGGCGCGGCGGCCTCCTTGAAGGCCTCCCAGTCCTCGGCGTCGGCCGCCTCGATCAGCGCGAGCACCCGCACGTCCCCGAGCGCGCGCAGTTCGTACATCCCCCCTTTTCTCCTCCGCGATACGGGAAGAGCGTGCGGATCCGCCGCCGCCGGTCTCTCCGCACCCCTGCCGAACACCTTCCCGAACATGCCGCGCCTCCCCTGGTCCTGCTTGATCGTTCGAGGCAGCATAAGCGGTAGCACTGACACTGGTCGCACAGGATTTCCACGGTCTCTCCGCAGGCGTCGGCCTTGCCGCAGAGGACGTTTCCGCTGGTGGAGTAGGCCTGTTGTGCGGAGCATCGGAAGCGATCTTCACGAGCCGACGGAGACGACTGTGGAGACGTGGGCCGGCGAGGTGAGGCGAGGTGAGGGGCGCCGCCCGCTCCCGGGCTCCCGCTTCGACGCGGCTATTCGCGGACCGTCGTAGCCGATTGCAGGCGTACGGCGTCCTGTCCCGGCGGGGCCCCGAACATCCGCCGGTACTCGCGGCTGAACTGCGACGGGCTGTCGTAGCCGACGGCATGGCCGACGGTGGCCACGTCGCGGGGTGCCGCCATGAGCTGGATTCGGGCCTCCTGAAGGCGGAGCTGTTTCTGGTACTGGAGTGGGCTCATGGCGGTCACCGCGCGGAAGTGGCGGTTGAGCGACGACACGCTCAGCCCGACCGCGTCGGCAAGGTCCTCGATGCGGATCACTCGGTCGTAGTGGGCCTTGATCCAGGCGACGGCCTTGGCGACAAGGGCCAGGCGGCTCTCCGAGAGGCCGATCTGTCGGACCAGGGCGCCCTGCGGGCCGCACAGCAGACGCCAGTGGATCTCACGCCGTACACCCGGTCCCAGCACGGCGAGTTCACGCGGGTCGTCGAGGAGCCGCAGCAGCCGGACCACGGCGTCGATCAGCCGCTCGTCGGCGTCGCTGGTCGCGACGGCCGGTCCGTCGTAGGGGCGGACCGTGGCGGGGCCTCCTTCGAGGAGGAGCTGTGCGATGAGCGCCGGCTGGAGCGGAAGTCCGAGGGCGAGGAACGGCTCGGTGGACGAGGCCTCGGTGACCTGCGAGGTCAGGGGCAGTTCGACGGCCACGACCAGGTACTGCCCCGCGTGGTAGTCGAAGACGTGCTCGCCGAGAGCCGACCTCTTCGCTCCCTGGACGACCAGCGCGAACGAGGGTTCGGCGGACGCGCCCAGCGGTTCGGTGACATGCGGGGTGGAGACCACGCGCACGCCGTCGTCGAGCCGCACGGGGTGGGAGCTGCCGGCGGCGAGCCGCGCGATGCGGGTGCGCAGTTCGTCCGAGTGCTGCATACCTCCAGTGAACCACGTACGCGCGCGGGAGCCGGGCTTCGCTGCTCGGAATCTGAGCGGATCGTGCAACGCTTCGCACGCATCGGTCTAGGGGATCACGGCTCGCCGACCTTGACTGGAGAGAGCGGCGGGAACTCCCCCGCGGCACAGCCGAGAACCGAGGGTTTCACCATGCCTCTCACTTCCTACGTCACGCTCGGCCGCTCCGGGCTGCGTATCAGCCCGTTCACGCTGGGGACCATGACCTTCGGCGAGGACCACGGCTGGGGCAGCAGCCCGGAGGAGTCGAGGAACATCCTCGCCGCGTACCTGGACCGCGGCGGCAACTCGATCGACACGGCCAACATCTACACCAACGGCCACTCCGAGAAGATCGTCGGAGACTACTTCGCCGGCCGGTCCGCGGTGCGCGACAGGGTCGTGATCGGCACCAAGTTCTTCGCCAACCTCCACGAGAACGACCCAAACGGCGGTGGCCCCGGCCGTAAGGCGATCGTGCAACAGCTGGACAACTCGCTACGACGTCTTCAGACCGACTACGTCGACATCTACTGGCTGCACAACTTCGACCCGGCCACCCCGGCCGAGGAGACCCTGCGCGCGCTGGACGACCTGGTGAGCGCCGGCAAGGTGCGCTACGTCGGGTTCTCCGACGTACCGGCGTGGGCGACGGCCGAGGCGGCGACCATCGCCCGCATCCGCGGGTGGGCTCCGATCATCGCGCTCCAGCTGGAGTACTCCCTGCTCGAACGGACCGCGGAGGGGGAGCTCATCCCGATGGCACAGGCGATGGGAATGGGAGTGCTGCCCTGGGGGCCGCTGAAGAGCGGGCTGCTGTCCGGGAAGTACTCCAGCACCACGACCGGCCCGGTCGACACCACCCGGGGTCATCTGGTCGGCGCCCCCAGCCAGGCCGACTACGTGGTGATCGACGCCCTCAACGCCGTCGCGCGCGAGGCCGACGCGAGCGCCGCGGCGGTGGCCCTTGCCTGGGTGCAGAGCCGCCCGGGTGTGACGTCGACCCTGGTCGGGGCGCGCCGTATGGATCAGTTCGAGGCCAATCTGCGCGCCCTGGACCTGAAGCTCTCCGACACCCACCTCAAGGTGCTGGACGAGGTGTCGGCGCCCGCACTGAACTTCCCGGCCGTCAACAACCGGACGCTGGCGCCCATGCTCCAGTTCGCCGGAGCCACCGTGGACGGAACCCCGTCGGCGGTGTTCCCACCGCTGCGAGCCAGTAGGACCAGGTACTGAGGGTCGTCACGGCAGCCGCTGTCCGGTGAGGCGCGGTGCGGCGCCGATCTCCCCATCGCCGCCGCACCAACCGTCACTTTGTGTTACCATCATGTGTTTACGCGTTCGTGGCGGTTGGCGACTGCGCTCGTTGGTTTCGCTGTTCGCCGACCGCCGATTCCTGCCGGGCCTTCCTCGGTACGTCCCCTATGCGGAAGGCCTTGTATGAGCCGCCCCGACCGCCCGCGCACCGCGCACGGCGACCCTGCCCAGCCCGCGGCCGCCGCTCCCTCGTCCGCGGCCGCCACTCCCCCGTCCGGCCAGGCACCCCCGTCCGGCCGGGCACCCGCGGAGGGCCCGGCGCCCGCGGCAGCCCCGGCACCTACGGCACCCCCGGTCACGTCCTTCGCGGAGCTGGAGCTCCCGGCCGCGGTGCTGCGCAAGCTCACCGAGCTCGATGTGCACGAGCCCTTCCCGATCCAGGCGGCCACGGTGCCGAGCGCCCTCGCGGGCCGCGACGTCTTGGGGCGGGGACGCACCGGTTCGGGCAAGACGCTGGCCTTCGGGCTGCCCCTGCTCTCCCGCCTGGCCGGCCGACGCGCACAGCCGAAGCAACCCCTCGCACTGGTCCTGGTGCCCACCCGGGAGCTGGCCCAGCAGGTCACCGAGGCGCTCGCCCC
This sequence comes from Streptomyces sp. NPDC088387, assembly GCF_044753385.1. Lineage (NCBI taxonomy): Bacteria > Bacillati > Actinomycetota > Actinomycetes > Kitasatosporales > Streptomycetaceae > Streptomyces > Streptomyces sp. NPDC088387. The sequence continues at coordinate 39,322 of NZ_JBIVNC010000013.1, read as the reverse complement.
GTACGCGGAGGCACTCCGGCTGCGGATGGCCACCGTCGTCGGCGGTGTGTCGATCTCCCGCCAGATCGCCGCGCTGCGCGACGGCACGGAGGTCGTCGTCGCCACGCCCGGCCGACTTCACGACGTGATCGAGCGCAAGGCCTGCCGTCTGGGACAGGTGCGGATCACGGTCCTCGACGAGGCCGACCAAATGTGTGACATGGGCTTCCTGCCGCAGGTCACCGAGGTCCTCGACCAGGTGCATCCCGACGGTCAGCGGATGCTGTTCTCGGCCACGCTGGACCGCGACGTCGACCACCTGGTCAGCACCTACCTGCACGACCCGGCCGTCCACTCGGTCGACCCCTCGGCCGGTGCGGTCACGACGATGAAGCACCACGTTCTCGTCGTCCACGGCCCCGACCGGTACGCCGTCACCACCGAGATCGCCGCGCGCGACGGCCGGGTCCTGCTGTTCCTGGACACCAAGCACTCCGTCGACCTGCTGACCCGCCATCTGCGGTCCAACGGCGTGCACGCCGGCGCGCTGCACAGCGGCAAGTCCCAGCCGCAGCGCACCCGCACGCTGGAACAGTTCAGGAACGGCCACCTCACCACCCTGGTGGCGACCAACGTCGCGGCCCGCGGCCTGCACATCGACGACCTGGATCTCGTGGTCAACGTCGACCCGCCGACCGATCCCAAGGACTACGTCCATCGCGCGGGCCGTACGGCCCGGGCCGGCGAGTCCGGCAGCGTCATCACCCTGGTGCTGTCGGGCCAGCGTCGCGAGATGAGCCGGGTCATGGCCGAGGCCGGCATCGAGGCGACGGTCACCAAGGTGCGCTCGGGCGAGGCGGAGCTGAGCCGCATCACGGGCGCCAAGTCCCCCTCCGGTACACCGCTGGACCGCGGGCCCGCCACTCCGCGCCCCAAGAACACCAACGCCCCTTTCCGAGGCCTCGGTACGAGCAAGGACACCGCCCGGGGTGCCGGGAACAAGTCCCGAAAGGCCACGGAGGCCCGCAAGTTGGCGGAGGCCCGCAAGGCGGCCCAGATGCGGCGCGGGGGCTGAGCACGGCGAGTACCGGCGCCAGGTGAGGGGTGAAAGGTGAGCGGTGAACGGGCGGGCAGGCGGGCAGGCGGGCAGGCGGGTCACGATCTCCGTCGAACTACCACTGCTATGTCGTCGACGCGATCGGTCGCAGGTCGACGTATCTCGTGGATGCCAATACCGCCACGGCGGGCTGGGTGCTCGACTCCGACCTGCCGTCCAACTGCGGAGGGGAAGCCGCGGCAGTCTCGTCCCCTGCTGATGCCGTCCACTCACCCATCGCGGTCAGCCTGAACTCGGCACCGCTTGAGCATCTGCCGCAGCACGGCGGCAGGGCTCAAGCGCGTTTCACTGGGCTTCCCATGCCGCGCGCTTGGCGGCCTCTTCGCGTTCGGCGACGGCGAGGCCCTGTGCGAGCGTCTCGATCATCGCCTTCCGGTTCACCGACACCACGGTCGGCTCGTCCCAGACTTTGGGGTCCGAGGGGTCACTGCTGACCTCCCGGATTCGGCACCCGAGGTGGATCTCGCCGCCGTCGGGAAAGGCGAACGCCCTTACCTCGTTGGTGCATTCGCCCCACTGAAGGAACTCACAGCGCGTGAGTTCCGCCTCGAGGACGGGTGCGTCGCCGATGGAGGTGTCGTCGATCCACCAGCCCTCGGCCATCCGAAAGGCTTCGACAGGCGAGCCGAACCACTCGGGCGGCACGGTCAGCGTACGAAAGCGCCTGAGTTCGTCGCCGAGGCACCTGATCAGCAGCGGCGTGTAGAACGCGTTGTCCCACCTGTTCACATGGACCCCGCCGACGAAGATGTCGACGCGCAGGAGCGAGGTGTCGCCTTCAAGGTGGAACTCCAGACCAAAGGTGGCCCGCGACCCGAACAGCACAACATCCTCCCCCCGTACGGGCACGGCACCCGTAACACCCCAACCCTACTGATCCGCTTTCAATACCGACTCTTGGGCCGATCGGCCCAGCCACGGCGTGCCTCGGTCGAGTGGGCTGCCGCCGGTGCAGGATCAGTGCGGCGGCGGCCGTACGCACGGCCGACTGGGGCCGTCCGGCACCGCCCCGGCACATGAGGAGGCCCCGGCCGTGCAGCTTCTCCACAACCCGCCGCTCCCGCTTCCCGTACGGACCCAAGTCCTCGGCGTCGTCGTCACGGAGGCACCGTGAGTACCGCTCCGAGCGGAGACGCTCCGAACGAAAAGGCCCCGGAGGGCGGTCGTTACGGCGACGCCGTCTTCCGTCCCGAGCAGGCGGGCGAGGGCGAACGTATCGACTTCGGCGCCCTGGCCTACGACGACACCACGATGGCCCGCTTCCGCGCGCTCGGAGTGGGTCCGGGATGGCGCTGTCTCGACGTGGGTGGAGGTACAGGCACGGTCGCGCGCCGGCTCCTGGAGGAGGCCGGGGTGACGAGTGTGCTCGCCGTGGACCGCGACGTGCGCTTCCTTGCGCAGCGGCCCGTGCCGGGACTCGACGTACTGGAAGCCGACATCACCGCCCCGGGCTTTGCCCCCGGGCAGTTCGACCTCGTTCATGCACGCTTTGTCCTGATGCACCTGCCGGAACGCACCCGCCTCATCACGACCCTGGCCGAACTGGTAGCGGAGGGCGGCATGTTGGTACTCAGCGACGCAGTCGACCTGACACAAGCGGCGACGCCGGAGACCCCGTACAACGTGGTGATGCGTGCGATGTGGAAAGGCCTGGAAGCCTCCATCGGCACCGACGTCTCATGGGTGCCGTCGTACCCCCAACTGCTCCGCGGAGCTGGGCTCTTGTCCGTCGCCGCCGAGGTCCATGTGCCGCCCTTGCTGCCGGGCAGCCCCATCAGCCGCTTCTGGGCCGACACCTGGAAACGAAGCAGAACGGCGATGCTGGCCACCGGCCTGATCGACAACACGACGCTGGACACGGCCCTGCGCTACCTGGACTCCGACGATTGCGCAGCCCTGTCAGCCGGCATGCTCACCGCATGGGGACGGAAGTCGGGGGATGCCGGACAGCGAGACGACTGAGGACACGACACTGCTCAACGCAACAGAGGGGCGCCGGAAAACCTCATCCATCGGACCAGCGGATGGGATGTCCGGACGGATCCGTGGTGAGCCAGGATCTGTCGCCGAGGGGCTGCACGTCGTAGGGGTTGTCAGCGTGTGTGTCGAGTTCCGCCAGGAGCCGGCCGGAGCTTACTTCGACACGGTAGTGGCGGAACCACTCCCGCTCGTCCTCGGTTTCGCCGGCGACCGTGACGATGACGGTGTCCGGGCTCAAGTAGCCGCCGCTCCACTCCACAAAGACCTCATCCGGGTCGTGCCCGAAGTCGTCGAGCCCGAGGGTGAGCACCACCTCGCCGTGCGGGTAGGCGTGGATGGCCATATCGGTCTGCCCGTGGTGCACGGTCATGAACCGGCTTCCGTCGGGCGACAGGTCGATCAGACAGCGGTCGTCCCAGGGGTACGCGAAGAGGTGCAGCCCGGAGTCCGTCAGTGACGCGCGGTGCACGACCGAGCCGTCCTGTCCTTCTCCCACGTCCAGCAGGACGTGACCGGTTGTCTGGTGCAGCAATTGCGTGCCCCCATGCCCTACGGTCTTCAGATCCACCTGTGCGACGACCGCTCCGGATCCGCCGTCCAGGGCGACCCACTGGTCGGGCCGGTTACGGCCCGCCATCGCGTCCGGCCGGTAGACCCAGATCACGCCTTCGTCCGACGACATGACACAACTGGGCCGGTGCCCACGTCGGTGCGCGGCCTGCGGCTCAAGGCCGTACCGCCAGACTTCGTCGCCGTCCGTCGCCACGCAGACGACTGCGTCGAGCGTGGTGTAGTACGCGCGCTGAAGGTGTGTGGCAACGGTGTGATCGACGACTTCGTCACCGAGAGACGGCCCCCAGACCATTACGGGCGACAGCACACCCAACTCCTCAGTGGCCAGGTCGTACGCGCAGACGCGTCCTTCAACAAGCCGCGTGATGATCCGGCGGGTACGTCTGGGATGAGCCATGCCCTGGAGGTTAGCCCGGCGATACGCCGCTTCAGGCATCGATCGGCTTCCGCGTTCGCCGGCCCTCCCAGAAGCCGAAGCCAGCACCCGCTCAAGATATTCCTTGACACGAATATTCTTTGTGGAGAATACTTGTGTCATGGACGAACTTCTCACCGCGCTGGCCGATCCGGCCCGCTGGCGGCTCGTGGGTCTCTTGGCCGAGCGGCCCCGGCCGGTCGGTGTGCTCGCCCAGCTTGCGGAGGCGCGGCAGCCGCAGACGACGAAGCATCTTCAGACGCTCGAACGCGCCGGGGTCGTCACCTCCCAGCGGACCGGGCAGCGCCGGGTCTACGCGCTGCGCTCCACGCCGCTGCGGGACCTCGCGGCCGTCCTGGGGCGGCTCGCCGATGCCGTGGACCGGGTCGGTGGGTCCCATGAGACCTACGACCGTTACGGGCACAGCGTCGCCGGCGAGCGGCTCGCCGCGCAGGAAGCCGGGTGGGCCGACGGCCGCTCGTTCCACTTCCACCGCGCGCTGAGCGAACGTCCCGAGCAGGTCTGGCGCCTTCTCACCGAACCCGACCTGCTCGCCCAGTGGTGGACGCCGGACGACCTCCGTATCGGTGAGCTCGTCTTCGAGCCACTCGCCGGCGGACGGATCGTCCTGGAGTACCGCGACAGCGAGGACACGGACGGGTCCGGCCCGACCGCCGGATACGCGGAGGGCACAGTCGACGACGCCCTCCCCAGCGAGCGTCTTACCTACCGCCTCTCGCCCCAGCTACCGGACGGCAGCCCCGCCTTCACCACCCACGTCACGTTCGACCTGCGTCCCGCCGACACCGGCACCGACCTCGACGTCGACTACCGGATCACCCACAGCACGGTCGATTCCGCGGACTTCATCGCCGGCATCGAGATCGGCTTCGGGCAGAGCCTCGACAAGCTCACCAGCACTGCCACCAACACCCCACCCACCGGCACGACAACTCCCGCTCAGGGAAAGGACATTCAGTCATGACCAACACCAGCGGCCGAAAGGTCTGCGCGAACATCGCCCTCACGCTCGACGGGCGGTACCACGGCCCTGGCGGTCCGGGAGACATGAACTCCATCGTCCGGTACGCGATCACCGACATCGCCCGGGACCACCTCACCCGCATCTGGCAGGACGCCACAACCGCCCTGCTCGGCCGGCGCAACGCCGAGGGTTTCCTGGGCTTCTGGCCCACCGTCGCCGACGACGAGAACGCCGACCCCCGCGACCGCGGCTACGCGAAGTGGCTCACCACCACGGAGAAGGTCGTCCTCTCGACCACCCTGACCCAGGCACCGTGGGACCGCACTCGCATAGTGAACGCACCCGCCGCCGATGTCGTCGCCGAACTCAAGGCGAACGGTGAGGGAGACATCCTCGTCAACAGCAGCGCCACCGTCATCAAGGCCCTGCTGGCCGCGGACCGGATCGACCGGCTCTACCTGCTGATCTGCCCCGAGATAGCCGGGGGCGGACCGCGGCTCTTCGACGACGGCCTGCCCTCCTCGCAGTGGCAGCTCACCCACCAGGAGACCGGCAAGCTCGGGGAGATCGCCGCGGTCTACGACCGGGTCGGTTGAGCCGCCAAGAGCCCGTGTCCGTCAGGGAGTTGAAAGGCGGCGGGGCGGGTCAGCGCTCCCCCAGCAACCCGGCATCGTGCGCCAGCACGGCCGCCTGGACCCGGTTGGCGCAGCCCGTGCGGGTGAGGATGCGGCTGATGTGCGCCTTGACCGTACCGGCGCTGATATACAGCTCGTCCGCGATCTCGGCGTTGGACATTCCCGTACCGAGCAGTCGCAGCACATCGTGTTCGGCCGGGGTGAGTTCCTCGATCCTGCGCAGGGCGTTCTCGGTGTCGTGGCCGGACCGGACATGGCGTTCGAGGAGTTGGCGGGTGATCCGGGGAGCCAGGACCGGTTCGCCCTTGGCGGCCTGCCGGACGGCGTGGATCAGGTCGTTGGGGCCGGTGTCCTTCAGGAGGTAGCCGCTCGCCCCGGCCCGCAGGGCGCGCGTGACGCTCGCCTCCTCACCGAACGCGGTCAGCATCACCACGTAAGTCCGGGGTGACAGACGGGTGATGTCCTGCGCCGCCGCGATTCCGTCGGTGCCCGGCATCTGGAGGTCGAGCAGGGCGACATCGACCTCGTGGGAGCGGCAGGCCGCCGCTGCCTCCCGGCCGTCCCCGGCTTCGGCGACGACCTCGACGTCCTCGGCGTTCTCCAGGATCAGCCGGATGCCCGTACGCATCAGCGCCTCGTCGTCGGCCACCAGAACTCGGATCACCCGGTCATCTTAGAACCGCCGCCACCAGCAGTGCGACCAGGAACCCCGCCGTGGGCAGCACCACGGCAACCGCCGCACAGCCGGCCCCCAGCACCCGCGGCCAGGTCAACACCTCGCCCCGCACCGGGGCATGGGCGCCTCTCTGGCCCTGAGCAACGGCAGAGGAGCCCTGGGACGGGGGCCCGAACGCGGACCCGGGGGCGGCGCTGGTGGGGAGTGAAGTGCCGTTGACATCACCGGAAGGCAGGTAGGCCGTGACCACGAATCCCCCGTCGGGCAGGGGCCCCGCATCGAAGGTGCCGCCCAGCATGGAGACCCGCTCGTGCAGCCCGGCCAGTCCGCTGTGGGTACCTCCCTGGGAGCGGGCACCCTCGCGCGGAGCCCCGTTCGCCACGCTGACCATCAGCCCCGAGCCCGCCACCCGTACATCCACGCGGGTGGGCGCGCCGGAAGCGTGTTTCAGTACGTTCGTCAGGCCCTCGCGGACCACGCGGTGGACGGCCTGTCGGGTACGGGCGCCGACCTCGGCCGTGTCGGGCAGCGACCAGTCCAGTTCGACGGGCCCGCTGCCCGTGTGCCGGGACTGTTCGACCAGCGCGCGGATGTCGTCGTGCGTCCCCCGCTCCCCCGCCCCGTCGCCCTTGCCCGCGAGGTCGGCGTGCCGCAGCACTCCGAGGATCTCGCGCAGCTCCTCCATCGCGGTGCCGGCCGTCGTCCGCAGGAACTCGGCCTGTCCCGTGAGGGCGGGTGCCTGTCGGCCCGCAGCGAGTTCCAGCGCTCCGGCGTGCACCGAGATCAGACTGAGTCGGTGGCCCAGGAGGTCGTGCATCTCCCCCGCGATCCGGGTGCGCTCCTCCATCCGGGCGGCGGTGGCGGTCAGTGTGCGGGTCTGTTCGAGATAGGCGTTGCGTTCCCTGAGCAGGTCGACAAGAGGCCGCCGTCTGCCCAGCAGCGTCCCGGACAGGGCCGGGAGGACGAGCAGCAGCACGATGGAGACGGCGTTGCCGGCCAGTTCTCCGGGGAGGGACTGCCAGTTGAAGGCGCCGCGCGCGACGGTGAGCACGCCGACCACCGCGCTTGCCACGCCCACCACACGCCAGGCACGCCGTGGCGGTGCGATGCGGCGGGTCGCGGAGAGCACGATCAGCGGAATCGCGGCCAACGTCCACACGTTGGCGCCCACCAGCAGCGGGGCGGTGCAGACAACCGCGGCGAGGGGGCGGCCCCGCCGTCCTACGACGAGCAGCGCGGCCCACACGGCCTCGGCCACCGCGAGGACCGGGCGGTGCGGATGCACCACGAGCAGCGGAACCAGCCCAAAGGCCAGGGTGAGGAGGCCGAGTGCAACATCAACGGCGACGCTGCCGCGCGCGGCGGCTCGTACGGCGGCCCAGCTCGCGACGGTCTCGTCGCGTGTCCACCGGACAGCGTGGCCCGGCCCGCGCCAGGTGGGCAGGCGCCCTCGGTCGGCGCCTTCGGGTATTTCGCTCATGGTCGTTTCCGCCTCCGACACCTTGGACTCGCCGGGAGGGACGTTAGCGCCGGGACGGGATACCGACTCCGGGCGGGCCCCGTCGTCATGCGCCCGGCCGTCGTGGCAGATCGGCGCGGAGGGCGGCGATGTCCACGTCTCCTGCCGTCAGCAGACCGACGACCGTGTCCGCCGGATCTGCCGTCTTGGCACCCGCCGCGGTCTCGGTCCGGGTCGGAGTCGGGGTCCGGGGCTCGGTCGGGGTCGGGATCTGGGGCTGGGTCGAGGTCTGGGTCTGGGTCTGGTCGAGGAGTGCGGCGAGGAGATGGACCGTGCCGACCGTCGCCGATCCCTGTTCGGCGGCGGTGAGGAGTGCGACGGCCTTGGCCTGTTCCGCGGACTCGGAGAGGAGTACCGCATCCGTGGTCTCGGCCACCGTGGTGGCGCTCGCGGAGCGGACCATCGAGTCCTGGCGCGCGCCGTGCCTCCTGAGCAGGGCGGCGGCGGTGTTCACGTCTGCGAGTTCCTCGGGCAGGGACTGCCCGGCAATGGCGAGGGCACGGTCCAGGGCGAGGATTCCGAGCACAAGGTCGACCGGTTCCGCCACGGCGCGCCCGCACCGTACCGCCTGCCGTCCCGCCTCCACGGACACGGCGAACAGCACCGGGGAGCCGTACTCGCCGGATCCGGAAGTCCACCAAGTCAGTGCGCGTGTAAGGCGGTTGCCGCTCTTGCCGAGCGTGCCGGCCCGGCGCAGCAGCGTGACGCCGAAGGACTCGGAACCCTTCGCCTCGGCCGCGGCGTTTGCGTCCAGGGTGTCGAGGGCGCCGGCCGCGGCGTTCAGATCGAGCCGCTCCACCACAAGCGCCTCGCGGGCGCGGCTGTCCGGCAGTTCCAGGAGAGCGCGTGCCACATGGCGGCAACCCGCGGAGATGCTGCCTTCGGCACGGGCCGCCTTCAGCGCGAGCAAGAGGCACTTGCGCAGTGCACCCGTCATGCCGGGCAGCTCTCGACCGCTCACCTCGGCCGACCGGCGCGAGCCGAGCCCGAACCGCCAGCGCGCCTCACGCCAGGCCGCGGTGATCTCGTACGACTCCCCCGCGTCCTCACCGAGGCCGGCACCCTCCGCGTCCACTCGGTCGGCATCGGCCGTGTCCACCTCGTCCGCGCTCGCCCAACCGCGCCCGCCCCGTCCTGAGACCAGCCCGCCGATGCCGCCGGCCTTCCGCATGCCCGGCGCGATCGCAGCACCCGCGTCGCTGTCCCCCATCACCAGCGCGACCAGCAGGTTCTCGCTCCCCACCGCCGCGGACTCGAACTTGACCGCGCCTCGCAGCGCCGCCACCAACAGCATCACGACCTCGGTGTCGAACTCCACCGTCGCTCCGGCCACTGCTCCGGCCGCCGCTGCCTGTCCGTGCGCTTCACCCGTGGCTCGCTGCTCCATCGAAGGTCCCCTCTTCGGTTCCGGTATCCGGTCGAATTCGAGGCTAGGAGGACGCGCGCCGCCCTCGCGTCGGCCGACCGGCCACCCTCCCGGTCCGACCGGCCACCGTTCCCGTCCGACCGGCCACCGTTCCCGTCCGACCGGCCACCGTTCCCGTCCGACCGGCCACCGTTCCCGTCCCCGTCAGACCGGCCAAGCTCCTCCTGGACTGCCGGTCACCACATCCCGCAGAAAGTTCGAGATTCCGTGCGTTCCGATGTCGAAAACGCACAACCGGCTCCGTCCCAGGGTTACGAGCGGCCGGGAACCCGGCCCTCGACAACACGGACGAAGGAGCGATCACCATGCGCCAGACCGAGATCACCGAGGTTCTGAACCGCCCGCTCGGCCAGGAGCTGCTGGCCCGCGACCTGACCCGCCTGGCTTACGTGGCCAAGGACGGCACACCGCGCAGCATCCCGATCGCGTTCGCCTGGAACGGCAGGGAGATCGTCCTGTGCACCACGAAGAACGCCCCGAAACTCCACGCCCTGCGCGAGAACCCGATGGTCGCCCTGACCATCGACACCGAGGTCCATCCGCCGAAGATCCTGCTCATCCGCGGACGCGCCCAGCTGGACGTCGTCGACGGCATCCCGAAGGAGTACCTCGAGATCAACGGCAGCTACGAGATGACGCCCGAGCAGCGCGTCGAGTGGGAGGCGGAGGTCCGCTCGCTCTACGACGGGATGGTGCGGATCGTCATCACTCCGACCTGGGCGAAGCTCATCGACTTCGAGACCACCCTGCCCAGCGCGGTGGAGGAGCTGGTCCAGCAGCGTGCCGAACGCCAGCGGGCCTGAATGATGATGCCCACTGGAGTCATTTGTTGGCTGAGCCACTGACGTCCGGTACTATGTGGGTCATCATACTTAACTGCGAGGGAGTCGCAAGGTGGCTCAGCGATCGGACGCCCGGCGGAAAATGGTGCAGGCGGCCAAGGAGCTCATCCGGGAGCGCGGCTATCACGCGACCGCCTTCTCCGACGTACTCAAGCGCAGCGAGGCGCCGCGCGGGTCGGTGTACTTCCACTTTCCCGGCGGCAAGGCCCAACTGGCTGTGGAAGCGGCCGAAGCGCATGCGCACGAGCAGGTCGAGATCATCGACCGCGCCGCCGAGGAGGCGGATTCCGCCACGGCCCTGATCGAGATCTACCTCAATATGGGACGCGACGGCATGGTGGCCAGCGGCTACGGGCGCGGCTGCGGTATCGCGCCGCTGGTGACGGAGGGGGCGGGGCGCGACTCGGAGGAGATCGGCGAGACGGGCCGGCGCGCGTTCTCGGAGATGATCGACCGCCTGGCGTTCCACTTCGTGGCTTTCGGTGTCGAACGGCCCGCCTCACGCGCGCTGGCCGACGCGGTTGTGGCGGGCATCGAGGGCGCGATGGTCACTTCGCGCGCCCTGCACAGCCCCGCCCCCTTCGACGCGATGCGGGACGTGCTGATCGGCAATGCCGCCGGGTTGCGCAAGGCCTGAATATATAGATCAGCATACATACCCGCACCGCATCTCAAGCGCGATGCGTCATTCCTCGACCGGATCCGAGGCCCGGGGAACACGCAGCTGGAAGCACGCCCCCAGGGTCCGGGGCGCGAGGGTGAGAGTGCCCCCGTGGCGGTGGGCCAGGTCGCGGGCGATGGCGAGGCCCAAGCCGGTGCCGCCGTGGTCGCGGGCGCGAGCGTCGTCGAGCCGGACGAAGCGTTCGAAAACACGCTCGGCGTCTTCGGTGGGCACCCCCGGTCCGTCGTCGTGCACGGCGAGGACGACCCAGGTGCCCTCGTTCCGGACGGTGATCTGAATGCGGTGTGTGGCATGCCGGGTGGCGTTGTCGACGAGGTTGCGCAGCAGCCGTTCGTACTCGTCGGGGTTTCCGCGCGCGTACAGGGCGGCGGTGTTGTCGCAGGTGAGGGTCAACGGCCCTTCGGTGAGCGGGTATTGCTCGGTCAGCCGGGTGGCGAGGGCCGCCAGATCGACCGTCTTGGGGTCGGCTGCGGGAGCGCGGGTGTCGAGGCGGGCGAGAAGCAGCAGATCCTCGGCGAGAGCCTGAAGGCGGCGGGTCTGGCGTGCGGCGGTGGTGGCTGCGGCCGGCCAGTCGGTGCGTTCCGGGTAGGCGAGCGCGATTTCCAGGCTGGCGAGCAGTGTGGTGAGGGGGCTGCGCAGTTCGTGGGCGGCGTCCGCGACGAAACGGCGTTGCTGGGCGGCCGCGTTGTCGAGGCGTTCGAGGGTGGTGTTGATGGTGGTGGCCAGGGCGGTGATCTCGTGTCCCGTGGCGGGGACGGTGACGCGTTCGCGGGGGTCGTTCGCCGTGACGGAGGCGGTGAGGACGCGGATGGCTTCGACCGGTCGCAGCGCGATGCGGACGGCGAAGTAGGCGGCAGCGGCGATCAGTACGAGGCCGACCAGGCCCGCCCGGAGCAGCACACGGTGGGTGGTGGCGGTGATCTCCTCCGCCGTGTGCGGGAGTACCACGACATAGACCCGCAGCTTCGCGTCGGCGGCGACGCCCAGAGCGGTTCTTTCGGCGCTGCTGAGTTCATCGGTTCTGATGTCGGAGGTCATGACCCGCTGGGTGCCGCCGGCGATGTCGAACTTGTCCCTGGGGTTGTAGTTCCGGTTCACCGGCAGGCGGACGGTGGTGAGCGGCGTCAGCGCGGCCATGCCGGTCGTCGGCGGGGTGGGCATCACATGACGGGTGCCGGGATAGGCGAGTCTCAGTGCACCGCCGGACGCGACAGCGGTGCGTCGGCCGGTGGCGACGACCTCGTACGGGACGGTGCTTGTGGAGTTGGGGACGACGCCCTGTTCCAGCTGTTCGCAGAGAGCCGAGAGTTGGGTCCGGGCTTGTTCTTCGGCGACCTGTGTGCTCCGGTGGTAGACGTCGCGGTGTACCCACCAGCCGATGCCGACCAGGATGACGGCGGCGGTCGCGGCGACGGCCAGGGCCGTGCGGGATCGCACCGAGCGCGGCCACCAACGGCGGCGCCGGTCAGTCGCGTTCACGGTCGTCCACCAGTCGGTAGCCGGTGCCCCGTACGGTCTGGAGGGACTGCCGGTCGAACGCGGTGTCCACCTTCTTGCGGAGGGCACTGACCCGCGCCTCCACCAGGTTGGGATCGAGGGCTTCGTCGGGCCACGCGTGGTAGAGCAGGTCCGCCTTGGAGACCGCCTGACCCGCTCGGCGGGCCAGCAGCTCCAGCACGGCGAACTCCCTTGGGGTGAGGTCGACTCGGGCGCCGGCCCGGCGGCAGACCCGGCCGGCGACGTCCAACGAGAGGTCACCCACGGCGAGGACGGGCGGGGCGACCGCAGCGGCTCTTCTGACCAGGGCCCGCAGCCGGGCGACGAGCACCATGTAGGAGAAGGGTTTGGCGAGGTAGTCGTCGGCACCCGTGTCCAGGGCCTCCGTCTGGTCCCAGTCCCCGTCCTTGGCCGTGAGGACCAGGATGGGGGTCGCGTTGCCCTCCCGGCGCAACTGGGCGCAGACCTTGTAGCCGTTGAGCCCCGGCAGCATCAAATCCAGCACGACGAGGGCGTATTCGCCGGTCCGGGCCAGCCACAGTCCCTGGCGGCCGTCATGGGCGAGGTCGACGCTGTAGCCCTCGGCGGTGAGGCCGGTGTGCAGGGTGTGGGCAAGGTCCACCTCGTCTTCGACCACCAGAATGCGCATGCGGTGCAGCCTCGCACAGCGTCGGCCCGCGTTCCTGATCGGCCGGTCAGGTTGGATCAGCGTCCGGTCAACAGGACCCCGGCACGCTGGCGCGGTGAATTCGCCACTGCGCCAAAGGATCTCTCTGCTCTCACGCACGGGATTCGCGCCCTTGCTGCTGCCCGTTGCACTGTCCGCCCTTCTCGGTATGTGGAGGATTCGGAGGGACGGAACGCTGTGGCACGACGAGGCCGTGACGCTCGACCTGGCTTCCCGGAGCCTGCCGGACCTGTGGGAGACGCTCGGCAATATCGACGCCGTGCACGGAGCTTATTACCTCCTCATGCATGTGCTGTTCGGTCTCTTCGGGACCGACCTCCTGGTGCTGCGGCTTCCCTCTGCCCTCGCCGGTGCGCTGGCTGCGGCAGGGGTGACCGCGCTCGGGGCCCGCTTGGCAGGGACGCGGGCCGGAATACTGGCGGGTCTGTCCTTCGCCGTATTGCCGGACATCCAGAAATACTCTCAGGAGGGGCGGTCGTACTCACTGGTGTGCGCACTGGTGGTCTGGGCCACGTATTTTCTTGTGAGTGCGGTAAACACCGGGCGTAGACGTCCGGTTACGCCGTGGATCGTGTACGGCGCTCTTATTTCGGCGGCGTGCATTCTGCATCAGTTCGCCGCCCTCGCCCTGGTGGTGCACGGGCTCGTTGTGCCGGGTTGTGCGCGGCGTCCTTGGGCGTACACAGCGGCTCTGGTCGTGGCAGGAGTCGCACCCCTTGCTGCTCTGGGGATGGCGCAATCCCAGCAGGTCGCATGGATCGAGGGTGCGACCGGTGGTGACTACCGGCGCTTCGCGATACTGGCTTCCGTTGCGATGGCGCTGTCCTACTTCGCTCCGCCAAGGAACGCCGACAAGGTCTCGCGCGAAGTGCCTTTCAGTCTCCGGGCGATCGCCCTGCCTCTGTTCATCATGCCCACCGCACTCCTCCTGCTGATGTCCCTTTACAAACCTCTCTACGTGGAACGCTATGTGCTCTACGGCCTCGTCGGCCTGGCACTCCTTCTGGGGACAGTCCTGGATCGTGTGCCCGAACTGGGGCGCGGCTTGCGGGTAGCGGCGCTGGTCGCTGTCGCGTTGGCCGTCGCACTGCTCATACCGGAGTCACTCAGGCTACGGACGCCGGAAGGTCGATCGGACAACGTCACCGATCTGGCAGTCACCCTGTCCAGGGAGTACGCGCCTGGCGACGGAATTCTCTACATGCCCGTGAAGTTGCGTGCGTGGTCCCTGGCCTATCCTTCGGTGAGCAGGGACATGTTCGACGTCACCCAGAAGCTCACTCCGGCTGTCTCGCACGGCCTGTACGGCACGGAATGGCCGTCCTCACAGATTCGCGAACGGATGCGGAGCAGGGCACGCATCCTCGTGGTGACGTACCCCAAAGGCCGTTATGCAGAAATCACCGAGACGGAGTTGATGAAGGAGCGGGTCCTGGCGGACTATTTCACCAGGGCCCACACCATTCGCGTCAACGGTGCACAGGTGACTGTCTACAAACCCCGCACCACGGCTGCCGCGACTGAACTCGCGTCGTCGTAGGAGTCGGCGGTTCGTTCAAGTACCTCACGCGACGGCGGTCCCCTCCAGTTCGACCAGCTGGCCGGGGACGGCCAGTCGCGTCACGCCGAGCATGGTGGTGGTCGGCGCCACCCCGGCGGCGCCCAACCGCGCCGCCAGGCCGCCGTAGTGCTGGAAGAGCAGATCGACGTCGGTGGTGTAGACGTTGAGGCGGATGAGGTTGGCCAGCGACATGCCGGCCTCGGCGAGTACCGCCTCCAGGTTGTCGATGCTCAGCGTCAGTTGTGCCGCCATGTCCTCGTCGTGCTGGGGTTTGCCGTCGGGGCTCATCGCGGTCTGCCCCGAGACGTAGAGGGTGCGTGTGTGTCCGGAGACGACCTCACCCTGGTTGAAACCAAGCTTTGCCGACCATGTCACCGGGTTGATCGCGGTTCGCTCCATCGCCACGTCATGCTCCATATCGCTTCATCGGGTGTCACTGCGGGTCTGTCACCGCGGTGTTGTCACCGCGGTGTTGTCACTGGTGGAGTGACTGGGCATGAGCCTCCCAAGCAATACGTGACACCTTCAGTCATGTATTCGGTTAGGGTTTTGGCATGCGTGCCGACCGGTTGGTCTCGCTGGTGCTGTTGCTCCGCCAGCGCGGTCGGCTGTCCGCGACCGCCCTGGCACAGGAGCTGGAGGTGTCCACGCGGACCGTACTGCGCGACATCGAGGCCCTGTCGGCAGCCGGCGTCCCGGTCTACGCGGAACGCGGCCGGAACGGCGGCTTCGCGTTGCTGCCCGGTTTCCAGACCGAGCTCACCGGGCTGAACCACGACGAGGCGCTCGCCCTCCTGGTCGCCGGATCACGACGCGGCGCCCAAGTGCTCGGCCTCGGCTCGGCACTCGCCTCCGCCATGCTCAAGGTGGTCGACGCGCTGCCCGACAGCCATCGGGGCACCGCGGCGGGTGTCGCCGAGCGACTGCTCATGGACCCGGAGACGGACCTTCTCTCCCGGCGCGTGGCCGACGAGGAGGTGCCCGACACCATCGTGTCGCAGGTCCGCAGCGCCGTGCTCGCCGGGCACAAACTGCGTATCCGCTACGCGGCTTCGGGCCGGTCGGCCGAGTGGCGCACGGTGGACCCGATCGGCCTGGTCACCGTCCGGGACCGGGGCTATCTGCTGGCCACGAGGTCCGGCGCGGACCGCACCTACCGGCTGTCGCGGGTGCTGGCCGCCGAGGAACTCAGCGAGCGCGCGCAGCGACCGGACCGGGTCGACCTCGACCGCGCATGGCAGGAACGCAGCACGCGGTTCCGGACCGGCGGCGAACAGGTCACCGTGCAGGTGCGGGTGGACCCCGCGCGCCGGGAGGACCTGGTGGGCACCGCGCTCGCCGTACACACAGAGGAGGCCGACGACGACGGCTGGTTGCGGCTTGAGGTGACCTTCCAGGATCCCCGGCACGCGGAGTGGGCGCTGTGGCAGCTCGCCACCAACGCGGAGGCCCTGGAACCGCAGTGGTTGCGGACGTCGCTGCACGAGCGCGCCACCGCGATCGCCACACGCTACGGACCGACGACCTGACGGCGCCGGACTCGAGACCCGCGAGTCCGGTTCACTTCGTTAACTCCCCGAAAACTCATGGGAGCCAATGGCAAATTCTGTCGAGTTGTCATTGACATGCCACTGTCTACGCGCGTCATCATGAACCCATGAGATTCCCCCCACGCGCCACCCGAATCGGCGCCGCAGCCGCTCTTCTGTCCGCGCTTCTCGTGGGCGGCACCGTCTCCGCCAACACGGCGACCGCCGCCCCCACCGCGTTCGGCAGCATTTGCTACAGCGACCTGCCGTCGCAGGCACATGACACGCTCAACCTGATCGCACGGGGCGGGCCGTACCCGTTCCCGCAGGACGGGACCGTCTTCCAGAACCGTGAGCGTCTGCTCCCCAGCCGGTCGACCGGCTACTACCACGAGTACACGGTGAAGACCCCCGGCTCTTCCACCCGCGGCGCGAAGCGCATCGTCACGGGCCAGGCCAACGAAGAGGACTACTACACCGCCGACCACTACGCGTCGTTCGACCTGGTCGACTACGACTGCTGAACCGGCTCTCCGCAGAGCAACCACCTCGCCCCGCGGTCGCCCCATCGACCGCGGGGCGAGGTGTCTTCGTATCGGAACGGCGGCCCCCGGCATCCATGCCGTCGCCGGGGTCAGCTCGTCGCAGCCGCCGCGCCGGGTTCACTCCGCTGTGCTCCGCTGGGCGCCACCGCACCCGTCTGCTTCGCGCTCCGCACGAACTGCCACAGGAATGTCAGGGATTCCACGAGCCCGGACGATGTGGATGCCGTGGGTGACGTGTATGCCATGGGTGACATCGATGACGTGGCTGGTGCGGGCGGCGTGGATGGTGCGGTGGTCACGTGACTGCCTTCGGTTGCTGGTGGAGGGGTTGGGGGTGTCCCCGTCGGGAAGGTGCGGCCTCGTCGCGGGCCGGGTCTACGGGATGTCACCGACCCGCGTTCCATCCGTGGCGCAGGCGCGCTTCGCGAGCCGGACTCCCCGCGATGTCCCGTACAGCTCGGCGTAGACGCCTTGGCGGGCGAGGAGGTCGTGGTGTGTGCCGGACTCCGCGATCTGTCCTTCGACGAGGACGACGATGCGGTCGGCCCGCGGGACCAGTTGGAGATCGTGCGTGATCATGAGGGTGGTGCGTCCGGCCATCAGCGTGCGCAGGGGGCCGATGACCCGGCGTGCGGCGAGGGCGTCCAGTCCGGTGGTGGGCTCGTCCAGGACGAGGACGGGAGCGTCGCGCAGCATGGCGCGGGCGATGGCGATGCGTTGGAGCTGGCCGCCGGAGAGCCGGGCGGTGTGTGGGTCGATGAGGGTGTCGTAGCCGTCGGGCAGGGCGGCGATGAAGTCGTGGGCCGCCGCCGCGTGCGCCGCCTGCTGGATCTCGTGGTCGAGGGCGCCCGGCCGGCCGCAGGCGATGTTCTCGCGGATGGTGTCGTGGAGGACGAGGGTCCGCTGCGGCAGGAGGGTGATGTTCTCGCGCAGAAAGGCCAGGGGCAGGGTGCGCAGGGGGAATCCGTCGAGGCGGATGTCGCCGGTGGCGGGGTCGTAGAACCGTAGGAGAAGTTTCGCGAGGGTGGACTTGCCGGCTCCGCTGGGGCCCGTGACGACCACGAACTCGCCTGGGCGCACCATGAGGGACAGGTCGTTCAGGGCGGGGGCGTGACCGCCCGGGAAGCGGAAGCCCACGTGGTCCAGTTCGAGGGCTCCGCGGACACGCCAGGACGGCACGGCGTGTTCCGCCGGTGGGTCGGTGACGGCGGGGTGTGTGTCCAGGATGTCCAGCAGGCGTTCCGCCCCGGCGGTGGCCGCGGTGACGGTCAGTCCGAGCTGGCCCAGACTGCGCAGAGGTGGATACAGATAGCCCAAGAAGGCGGCGAACGACAGGAGTTGGCCTATCGTCATACGGTTCTGGGAGATCTCCCAGGCGCCCAGGCCGATCACGCCGAGGACACAGACCGTCTCTATGACCTCGACCGCCTGCTCATAGAGTTCGCTCATCCGCGCCCCCGAGACGGAGGCACGCATCCACGCCCTGGCCTCGCGGCCCAGCCGCTTCTCCTCGGCGTTCCCGCGGTTGTACGCCTGGGTGAGGACGATGTTGCCCAGTGACTCCTCGACCACCGATGTGATGGCGCCGTCGGCGACGCGTTCCTCGCGGGCTACGGCCCTGATGGGGGCCGAGAACCTGCGGGCCGTCAGCCACAGCACAGGGGCGAGGGCGAAGGTGGCGAGCGCCAGGTCCCAGCGCAGCCACAGTGCCGCGACCGAGAACAGCACCACGTTGAAGACGGCCGACACCGCGGCGATGATGCCGGACACCACCATCTCCTCGATCGACTCGACGTCCCCGGTGAGCCGTTCCACCAGGTCGCCCTGCCGGTGCCGCTCGAAGAAGTCGGGCGGCAGCTCCTGCACGTGCGCGAAGACGCGGGCGCGCAGCCGCATCACGAAGCGTTCGGCGGTCCATACGGCGAGGGAGTTGCCCGCGTAGCCGGCGGCGGCGCCGAGGACGGCGACCGCGAGCCACAGGCCGGCGGGCTTCCAGAACTCCGCGAGCGAGCCGTTCTGAAGGGCTCCGTCGGTGAGTTGACCGAAGAGCAGGATCGCCGCGGTCTCGCACATCGCGGCGACGATCACGCCGACGCAGATCAGTGCCAGCCAGGTGCGGTCGCCCTGGGTCAGCGGCCAGAAGCGGCGGAAGGCCTGCCGCATGGTGAGCACGGGCGCGGGCTGTGCCTGGAGCCCCAGCAGAGTCTGCGTACCCCCGTGCGGGCGCATCAGCCCGTTGCGCCGATGGCGGCCCCTGCCCTCCGGCGCGGGCGGCAGACGCAGTTGCAGTGTCCGGTGCTCGTCGTACGGGGTCACTTCCGCTCCCTGGCGTGTACTCGAGAAAAGGCAGCCGAGAAAAGGCGGCCAAGAAAGGGCGGCCGAGGAGAAATCTCCTCCGAATTGAGTGCAGGCCTGCGACGGGTTGTGTCGCAGGCCTGCTTCCCCGGTGTCCGAGTCAGGGAATTGTCATGCCTCGGGGACGAGTCCCGTCAGGACGTGACGGTTACTTGATGGGGCGCTTCTTGCCCGGCTTGGCCGGCTTCCCGGGCTTGGCCGGCCTGCCGGGCTTCGCGGGCTTGGCGGCCTTCGGGGGCTTGACCGGAACGACCTTGGTGAATCCCATGATTTCCTCCATCTGCGACGGCGAATCCGTCGCGTTGTCCTTTTCTTGTCCGGAGCCTTTCGCCCCTGACAAGAAAAAGACTATGGGCGAATCTTGAGGTCACTTTAAGAATTGACCTGGCACAAGGGCCTCACGATTGCCGAATGGCGGGACTACTTGGCCGGATGGCCCGGATTCTCGGCTCCCTTGCCGTCGTCCGGCCTGGCCTCTGCGTCGGCCGACGCCGAAGCGGATCCGGACGGCGCCGGCTCGGTGGCCGACTGCCCCGACCCGTTCTGGGTCTCCGCTCCCTTGCCCGCCTCACCACTCGCGTTGGCCTGGTAGGCGAACACCAGGGCGGTGACGGCGACCGTGGCGGTCAGCCACATCGTGATCCTGCGCATGTCATACGTCCTCTCGATTGGTTTCGCGCTGCCCGGCACTGGCCCGGCAGCGGCTCAGCACGGTCGTGCACGCCAGTCACCAGGCGAATTCCTCGACGTGCAGGTCGTCCCGCCGCACTCCGGCACCGCGGCATGCCTTGGTGAGCGAGCGGAGCCATTGATGGGGTCCGCATGCGTAGACGTCGCTTTCCGCGATGTGCGGGCACAGTTGCCTGAGTGCCGTCGCGTCGTCGCCCAGTTGTGGCGCCTCGCCCGAGAGCCACGAATGGGAATCCCGCCGGCTTCCGGGCAGGAAATGCAGGGTGATTCCCCGGTATCTGGCCAGGCTGATCAGTTCGTCGGAGAAGACGGCGTGCTCGCGGGTGCTGTAGCGATAGATCAGCGTCACTTCGCCGGGCGCGTAGGGGGCGTCCTCAAGAATGGAGCGCATCGGTGTGATGCCGATTCCCGCGGCGATCATCACCATGTGCGGATGGCGGCGGCGCTGTGCGGTGAGGGTGCCGTAGGGCCCCTCGATCAGCGCCCGCGTGCCGGGCCTGAGCCGGAGTTGCCGGGCCGACCCGTCGCCCGCCACCTTGATCGTGATCCGCAGACCGCTGTCGGTGGGGGCCGCCGAGATCGTGTACGGATTTCCGCGCATCCAGCCCGGCCCGTCGAGGAACCGCCACACGAAGAACTGCCCGCTCCGCGTTCCGAGCCGGTCGAGACGGCGCCCGGCGAGGGTGATGCTGGCGACTCCCGGCGTTTCCGTCCGCACCGATTCCACGTACAGCCGGTGGTACACGGACCGCCATATCGGCAGGGCGACCCGATAGATCAGCGTCAGCCCGAATGCCAGTCCGTACCAGGACCACCAGTAGGCCTTGGCCCAGGTCTCATGGAAGTCCGAGCCGCCCTCCACCATGTGCGGAAAGGTGAACACCATTCCCAGGTACGAGTAGAGATGCATCAGATGCCAGGACTCGTAACGCAGCCGGGCGCGTGCCCTGCGGATCGACGTCACGACCACAAGGATCAGCATCACCGTTCCGACAGTGGCGAAAAGCATCCATGACTCGTGGACGAACAGTTCCCACACCGCGCTCCATGCGGCGGCCGGGTCGCGCCCCACGCGCTCGTACACGAACAGCACGATGTGTGCGATCAGGAACCAGAAGGACGTGAAGCCGATCCAGCGGTGGCGTCGCGTCAGCAGATCATGTCCCCACGCCTGCTCCACCCAGGGAATCCGGGCAAGCAGGATCACCTGCAACACCATCAGGTCGGCGGATATCAGTCCGGTGAGCAGTCCGAGCGAGCCGGCCCCCTTCCCGGACCAGAGACTCGCGACCCCCTGCAACATGGTCCACAGGCAGACCACCGCGACGACCGAGAGAATGCCGAGAGCACCGAGCAGATCGGCGAGACCGAACCCACGGGACCCGGCACGTGCCACTCTGCGATGCTGCCTTCTCACCGGTTCATTGCGCGAAGCGCCTGGTTCGAGCGTCGTGGTCATGTGCGTTTCTCTCCTGCGGAATTGGATTCTGACGCCCTCTCCACGTACGGCTCTTGGGGGCGCGTGCAGACAAGGCTGGCAGCGCTTTTTGAGACCCGTTTAAGGACGCTCACAGGGCGCGCACAGGACAGCCGAGGGGCGACGCGCCGCGCTGTTCTTAATCCAGTTTGTGAATGGTGCGGCAAGCTGGCCGCGGAGCCGTGCGGCAGGAGTGCGGCTCACCGACCCGATCGACCAACGGTGCCCGGCCCTGGTGCCTACGGCCAGGTGCGGAAAGTGAGCAAGATGGCCCGGCGAAAGCCACTCGTACTCGTGGTGGACGACGACCAGGGTGTCCGCCAGGCCCTGCGGCTCGGCCTCTCCGTGGAGGGTTTCGACGTGCGCGAGGCCGTGGACGGTGAATCCGGGCTCGAAGCGGTGGCGGCGCAGCTGCCGTCGGTGGTGCTGCTCGACGTGGTGATGCCGGGCATCAACGGGGTGGAGACCGTGCGGCGGCTGCGTATGCAGGGGCGGACGCTGCCCGTGTGCATGCTCTCCGCCCGGGACGAGATCGACGACCGGGTGGCCGGGCTCGCCGCGGGCGCGGACGACTACGTGGTCAAACCCTTCTCGGTGACCGAGCTGGCGGCGCGGCTGCACGCGCTGGTCCGGCTGCACGAACACAGTGCGCAGCGGCCGGTCGTCCTGGACGGTCTGGTCATCGAGCCCGCCCGTCGGGAGGCGACGCGCGGAGGTCGTGAACTCGGGCTGACGACAAGGGAGTTCGACCTGTTGATGGCGCTGGCCCGGCGTCCGGGTCAGGTACTCAGCCGTATGCAGCTGCTGGAACAGGTGTGGGGCTACACCTGGGAGACCGACACCAATGTCGTGGACGTGTTCATCGGCTATCTCCGCAAGAAGCTGGAGGCGGGCGGCGAGAGGCGGATTCTCCAGACGGTCCGTGGCGTCGGATTCGCCCTGCGGCCATGAGGTTCGTGCCGCGCAGTCTGCGCTCCCAGATCACCGCGAGTGTGGCCCTGCTCGTCGTTGTGGTGACCGGCATGGCCGGTTTCATCGTCGTGGAGCGGATCGACCACCGTGACCGTACCGATGTCGACCGGCAGCTCGTGGAGCGCGCCGACAAGGTCCGGGAGGACGCCGACAAACTGATCTCCACGGGCGACCAGGCGGCCACCCGCGGGAACGACGACTACGGTGGCCTGCTCGCCGGCAGCCAGTCGCTTGTGCGGCTCGTCGCCGACGGCAAGGTCATCGCCCAGCGCGGTGAGCAGCCCACCGTCGACATCCCCGTCCCGACCTCCGACGGCTTCAGCACCATCGAGGCGGACGGACAGTCCTGGCGCTCACTCGTCGAGCCCGTCGAGACCGTCGACGACGCCGACGGTGAACGCCTTCAGCTGTTGCAGGACCTGAGCCCCATCGAGCAGCGGCTGACGGACAACACCGGCGTCGTGGCGGTGGTGGCGATCCTGGCCACCGTGGTGGCCGGGGGCAGTGTCTGGCTCGTGACGCGGTTCATCCTCCAGCCACTGGAGCGTCTGCGTCGCGGCGCCCAGCGGATCCGTCCCGGCGACGTGCAGCAGCAGCTGCCCACCGTCTCCCGGCCGCGGGAGGTGGCGGATCTGTCGTCCTCCCTGAACGGCATGCTCGGTCAGCTCCAGACCAGCATGCACGCCACGCGCCGCTTCACGGCGGACGCGGGGCACGAGCTGCGGACGCCCCTCACGACGATCGGTATGAACCTCGAGGTCCTGCGCCGCTACCCCGACCTGCCTCCCGCCCAGCGTCAGGAGGCCCTGGACGCCATGGCGGTCGAGCACCATCGGATCACCACCCTCCTGGAGGGCCTTCAGATCCTCGCCCGCGGTGACTCACGCGCCCTGCCCGCCCGGACGACCGTGGACCTGCCGGCGCTCCTCACGGAGGCGGTGCGGGCCGCCCGGCACCGACACCCCATGACGACGTACGAACTCGCCGTAGCGTCCGGCGGTATCCCGTACGTCCATGGCTGGCCCGCCGGGCTGCGGCTCGCGCTGGACAACCTCCTCACCAACGCGGCGTTGCACGGACGCCGGCCCCACGGTCACGTCGAGGTGTCCCTCACCTGGGACGACTCCCAGGTGCACCTCGTCGTCGCCGACGACGGCCCCGGCATCCCGCCCGACCAGCGTGAAGCCGCGATGCACCGGTTCACCCGCGGCCCAAGACCCCAGAGCCAGGGTTCGGGCCTGGGCCTCGCGCTCGTCCAGCAGCAGGCGGAACTGCACGGCGGCGGAGTCACCCTCTCCGACGCCCCACTCGGCGGCCTCCAGGTGACCCTGTCCGTCCAGGTGCAGGAGGTGTCCGACGGCACGGACCGGGACGAGGGAACACCGGGCCACGAGCCCGGCTGAGGCGGACCTTGGGGAAAACGCGAGGTCTACGTCTGGACTCGCCAGGCAGGCTAGGGGCGTTCAGGCCCCTGACCTGCCCGGCGAACCGCCGCTGTCAGCGCTGTACTTCGACGGCGTCCAGGGCGATGTTGTGGCCGGTGCTGGCGGGGTTTCTGTCCGGGGCGACGGTGATGGTCACGGTGTGGGGGCCGTTGGGGAGGGCAGGGCTGGTCCAGACCGTGGCGGAGCCGGTGCGGGTGCCCGCGTAGTTGTCCACGGTGACGGGTACACCGCCGTCGATGCTGACCCTCATCCGGCCCTGGTCCCTGTCCCGTACCGCCTTGAGCGCGATACGTCGGCCGGTGGCGCCGACGACGGCCGTGGAACCCGGGGTGAAGCTCCAGTTGGCGGTCTGCCCGTGCATGTCCGGGACCCCGTTGGTGCGGCCCCAGCCCGTGCCGTAGGCCACGCGGACCGGGCCCGAGGCGACGGTCGCGTCGACGGTGACCGTGTCGGAGCGTGCGGGGACGGCGGTCACGAGGAAGGCGTCGTGGGCCGCGGTCCCGGACAGGGACAGGGACAGTCGCACGGTGTCCGTCCCGGCCGGGACCGTCTGTGTGCTCACCAGGGTCGGTGACTCCAGCGGGCCCTGGTCGGGAATGCGCTGGACGGTCACGGTCACTCCGGAGCCGCCCGACAGCGCACCCGTCGTCAGGCCGCGCAGGTCGAGATCGGCTGCCGGGGTCTGGTTGGTGCGGCCCCCGATGAGCACGGTCGCCCGGCGGCCCGTCGGGTCGACGGAGGCGAGCGCGTCGAGGTCACCCTGTGTGTCCACCTGGGCCAGCGAGCCGGCCATGTCGGCGTACGCCTTGTACACCCACCACTGCCCAGTGGGCCGCAGTTGGCCGCCACTGCGTACGAGGATGCCGTCGAGGGTGTCCGAGGCGCAGCAGTCGGACCAGATGGCGTGGGAGGCGGACTGGATGCCGGACTCGGCGAGCTGGGTCAGGTACCAGGCGGTGTGTCCCGCGTTCTGCTCGTCGGCGTGGAGGTACTCGTTCATGGTGAGTTCGCGGGCGGTCAGGCCCTTGGAGGCGAGCAGTTGCCGCATGGTCGCCGCGTCTTCCACGGGGGTGCCGCTGAAGTGCCAGTTGACGATGTCGGGCACGGTGCCCGCGGCCTTGGTGTGGTCGAGGAACGGGGACACGTTGTTGGGGCTGAAGTCCCAGAGGGAGGGTCCGACGACCGGGGTCGACGGGTCGGCGGCGCGCAGTTCCCGTACTGCCGTGTCCCACATCTGGTAGTACTGCGGCGAGTTGAAGCCAGGAGGGAAGAAGGCACCGGCGGGTTCGTTCCAGATGTCGTAGCGGACCTTGATCCCCGAGGCTCTGACGTCGGCGGTCAGGCGCCGCAGGAAGGTGCGCCAGTTGTCGCAGTTGCCGGCGGTGCAGGGGTAGACGGTGGAGGCGGGCTGGGTGGTGTCGGCTCCCCAGATGTCACTGACCAGGAGGTCGTATGTGCCGTTGTACGGGGGTGTGGCGAGTCTTCTGGCCTGTGCGAGCGCCGAGTTGAGGCGTCGTTGGTAGCCGGTGCCCGGTGTGTATCCGTCGCCGACCCAGCCGCCGCCGGCCAGGCGTGCGCCGCCGCCACGGGCCGAGCGGGGGGCCAGTGGGGCGAGCAGGCTGTCGTCGGGGCTCTGGCCGTTCTCGCTCAGGCCGTAGAGGAATCCGCTGCCGACTCCGGCGGCGCTGCCGTGGGTGTTGCGCAGATCGACCACAACGCTCTGGCCGGCCGCGGCGGCCGGTTCGGTCGCGGCGAGGCCGCCGCCCGTGGCCAGGGCCAGGGTGAGGGCGGTGGCGAACAGGCGGCTCCGGCGGCTCGGCCGGGTTCTGGTGTGCGGAGTGGTGTGGGTTCTCGTCGGTCGTTGTCCGTGCATGACGTGTCCCTTCTGCACCGCGGCTGTGGGGCCGCGCGGCTCGGTGCGGGCCGGACTGCTGTCCGGCCCGGGGCGCTGTTCAGTGGGGGAAGGCGACACCCGGGCCGGCTCCCGGACCGGCTCCCAGGTCGGCTCCCCGGCGGATGAAGACGGGGATGCGGTGGAGCGGGGCCTCGGCCAGGACCGTCACTCCCCCGGCATGGGTCGTGCCGGTAGCCACGTCGGTCCAGTCGCTTCCCGCGGGCAGGTAGACCGTGCGGCTGCGGTCGCCGAGCCGGGTCACGGGCGCGACCAACACGTCCGGTCCGCACAGGAGTTGGTCCTCGACCTCCCAGGCCCTGGGGTCGTCCGGGTGGCCGAGGAAGAGGGGGCGGATCATCGGTGTCCCCGTGTGCGCGGCGTCGACGGCGAGGCCGTGCAGGTAGGGGCGCAGGTCCTCGCGCAGTTGCAGCTGGCGGACGAGAATGTCGTAGGCCTGACTTCCGTACGACCAGAGCTCGTTGGGGCCGCCGCTGTGTCCGGCGGAGAAGCCCTCGCGGGGTTCGCGGTGGCCGTGCATACGCAGCAGGGGACAGAAGACGGCGAACTGGAACCAGCGGACGAGGAGTTCGCGGTAGTCGGGGTCGTCCGGGTCGCCGCCGTGGAAGCCGCCGATGTCGGTGGTCCACCAGGGGATGCCGCTGAGTCCGGCGCTCAGGCCCGCGCGGATCTGTGCGGCGAGCGCGTCGAACGTGGCCGGGATGTCCCCCGACCACAGGGCGGCGCCGTACGCCTGACTGCCCGCCCATGCCGAGCGGACCAGGCTGAC
This sequence comes from Streptomyces sp. NPDC088387, assembly GCF_044753385.1. NCBI lineage: Bacteria > Bacillati > Actinomycetota > Actinomycetes > Kitasatosporales > Streptomycetaceae > Streptomyces > Streptomyces sp. NPDC088387. The sequence continues at coordinate 13,053 of NZ_JBIVNC010000013.1, read as the reverse complement.
GGGGACGTCGTCGCCCTCGGCGCGCGCGTGTTCGTAGACGCCCCGCACGTGTTCGCGCGGGTAGAGGTTGGCGACGGCCGGTCCGGGCCCGGCGGCGTAGCGCAGGTGCGCGAACTGCTCGGGGAACATCTCTGGTTCGCAGGCGTCCAGCCACCAGACGCGGAATCCGGCGTCGTGGTAGTTGCGCTTGAGTCGGCTCCACAGGAAGTCGCGTGCGCGGGGGTCGGTCGGGTCGTAGAACGCCACGGGCAGGGGTTCGCCGTTGAGCGAGGCGTCGGGGAAGACGTGCTGGAACGGCTGCCCCTGCGCGGTACCGACGAGGAGGCGTTCGTCTCGCATCGTGGTGTAGTTCTCGCTGAGCACACTGACCGACGGCCAGACGGAGAGCAGGGGGCGCATGCCCATGGACTCCAGTTCGGCGACCATGGCGGCGGGGTCGGGCCAGTCGGCCGGGTCGAAACGCCAGTCGCCCAGGTGGGGCCAGTGGAAGTAGTCGACGGCGATGACGGACAGGGGCAGCTTCCTTCGGTCGTACTCGCGGGCGGTGGCGAGGAGTTCGGCCTGGTCGCGGTAGCGCAGGCGGGACTGCCACAGGCCGAGCGCCCACTCGGGCAGTACGGGGGCGTGTCCGGTCGCGTCGGCGTAGTGGGCGAGGATGCCGGCGGGGTCGGGGGCGGCGGTGACCCAGTAGTCGATCTGTTCGGCGGAGTCGGCGACCCAGCGGGTCTGGTTGGCGGCGAACTCCACGCGGCCGACGGCGGGCAGGTTCCAGAGCAGGCCGTATCCGCGTGAGGAGAGAGCGAAGGGGATGGTGACCTCGCCGTTGCGCTGGACGAGGTCGAGGACCATGTTGCGGTGGTCGAGGCGGCCGTGGGAGTGCTGGCCCAGGCCGTAGAAGCGCTCGTCGTCGTGGGCTGCGAAGCGCTGTTCCAGGCGGTGGCCGCCGCCGACGGACGGTGTGAACTGCCTCGGGCCGGGCCACGCGAAGTGTCCGTCGGCCTCGCGCAGCAGTTCGTGTCCGTCGGTGCTGTGGACGAAGCGGAGCCGGCCGGCCGCCGACATCTCCACACGCAGCGTGCCGACGGTGAGGGACGACGTGCCGTCCGCGGCCGTGTGGACCTCGACGGCCACGGGCGGGGGTGGTGTGTTCAGGGCACCGGGCAGATCCTCGCGGATCATATGCCGGGCCGCCCGGATCCGTACGCTGTCGGGTCCCCACGCTTCCACGCGCAGGACGTGCTCGGCGTCCCCGTACTCCAGGACTTCCGTCGGCCAGGCGTACGCGCTGTTGTCGGCGGGTGGGTGGAGGGGGGTGTGGTTGCGGCTCGGCGTGGTGTCGGGCAGGGTCACACGGGTCCCTTTCGAGGGGGGTGGCGGCGGTTCGGTGGGGTGGTTGGTCTCAGTCCTTGACCGCGCCGCCCGTGATCCCCGCGGCGATGTGCCGTTGGGCGATCACGAGGAGTACGGCGGCCGGGAGGGACGACAGGACGGCCGTGGCCATCACGGAGTTCCAGCTTGTGGTGTTGGTGCCGGCGCCGATGTAGTCGTAGAGGCCGACGGTGATGGGGCGCCAGGTGTCGGAGTTCAGGTTGAGCGTGGTGGCGAAGAGGAAGTCGCCCCAGGCGAAGAGGAACGCGAACAGCCCTGCTGTGATGAGGGAGTTGCGTGACATCGGCAGCACGATGTGGAGGAAGGCGCGCACCCGTCCGGCGCCGTCGAGCGCGGCGGCTTCGAGTACGGATCGGGGCACGGAGACCATAAAGGCCCTCAGGACCAGGACGGCGAAGGGCACAGCGAGGGTGGCGTCGGCCAGGATGAGTGCCGCGGCGGAGTCGAGGATGCCGAGTGACTGGAAGATCTGGTGCAGTGCGTTGGCCATGACGATGCCGGGGACCAGCTGCACGACCAGGAGAACGCCCAGCAGTCCGGCCTTGCCCGGTGGTCTGAGCAGGGCGAGGGCGTAGGCGGCGGGTGCGGCGACCAGCAGGGTGAGTACGGTGGCGCCGGCCGCGATGACGACGGAGGCGAGCAGGTGGCCGCCCTGCTGGGCGAAGGCGTCGCGGTAGCCGCCGAGTGTGCCGCCCAGGGGCAGCCAGTGGGGGCTGCGCCGGGCGAGCTGCTGGTTGGTCTGGAAGGAGGCGTTGACCATCCAGTAGAGCGGGAAGAGCATCACGGCGACGAGTGCGATCGCCACGGCCGACTTCACCGGGGACCTGCGGCGTGTGCCGCGCCGCGTGTGGGTGAGGTCAGCGGCCATGGTGTCCTCCGGTCTCGGCGCGTGCGGAGCGGAGGTAGACCAGTGAGCACAGCAGGGCGATCACGATCAGGACGTTCCCGCCGGCCGCTCCCAGGCCGAACTCGCCCAGTCCGCCGAACGACAGCTGGTAGGCGTACGTGGTGACGGTGTGCGTGGCGTTGGCGGGGCCGCCCTTGGTCATGACCCAGATGACGTCGAACACCTTGAGGGTGTAGATGAGTCCGAGGGTCAGCACGATGGCGATGACCGGGCGCAGCTGGGGCAGGGTGATGTGCCAGAACTGGCGGGTGCGCCCGGCGCCGTCCAGGGCCGCGGCCTCGTACAACTCCCCCGGCACGGACTGGAGTCCGCCGTAGAGGATGACCATGTTGAAGGGCACGCCGATCCAGATGTTGCACAGCAGGACGGAGATCATGGCGTTGGTCGGGTCGTTGAGCCAGGGAACGGGGTCCTGGACGAGGTGCAGGGAGGTCAGGAGCTGGTTGACGACGCCGTTGGAGGTGTCGAGCATCCAGCGGAAGACCGTGCCGGAGACGACCAGGGGCAGGAGCCAGGGCACGAGCAGCAGTGAGCGCAGTACACGGCTCAGGGGGAACGAGCGGCGGAAGAACTCGGCGAGGGCGAGGCCGATGGTGAACTGGAAGAAGAGGGAGCCCAGGGTGAACACCACGGTGTTCATGACCGCGGTGTGGAACACCGGGTCGGAGAGGAGTCTGCGGTAGTTCGCGAGTCCGTTGAAGCTCGCGTCGCCGGTGTAGAGGGAGGCGATGCCGTAGTCCTGGAAGGACAGGATCACGTTGCGGACGAGCGGATAGAGGTAGAGGACGGCGACGAAGAGGACTACGGGGAGGACGAACCAGGTGCCCGAGAACCTGTTGGCACGCTTGGGCTGTGGCCCTCGGACGGCGGTGGTCCGGGTGTCCGCCGTCGGCGGGTTCTTCTTGACGAGGGTGGCGGTCACGGGGACTCCCCGGCGCCGGCCGGCCCGGCGGTGCTCATCGGGTGGCCTGCCGCTGGGCGTCCGCGAGCGCCTCGCCCGGGGTCTGTTCGCCGGAGAGCGCCGACTGCACGGCGGTCCAGAGCGCCTGTGAGTACTTGGGGTAGTCGGCGCCGAGTTCCGCCGTGCGTCCCTTGGCGTTGCCGATGGTGTCGACGAAGGTCTTCATCGCCGGTACGTCGTCGGCGAGTTGGGTTGCGGCCGCCGTGTCCGAGGGCACGTAGTTGGTCAGCTTCGACCAGGCGAGGCTCTTGTCCTTCGCGACCATGCACTTGATGACGTCGGCGGCCTTGCGTGCCTTCTCCCCGTTGTTGCCGGCGGCCCAGACCTCGCCGCCCAGCGCGCCGGACGAGGTCCCGCCGGCCGGTGGCGGGACGGGGACGACACCGAAGTCCTTCATACCGGCCTTCGCCAACTGCGGTAGCTGCCATGGCCCGTTGACCATCATGGCGAGGGTTCCGCCGGCGAACTGCTCCTCCACGTTGGCCTGGGTCCAGCTGAGGACGTCCTTGGGTGCGGAGCCGTCCGTGACGAGGTCGTCGAGGAGCTGAAGGGCGGAGACGCTCTGCGGGGAGTCGAGTTTCTTGAGTGAGGCGCCGGCGCTGAAGAAGAACGACTCGAACTGGAAGCTGCCCTCCTCCGTGGCGGGCACGGCGAAGCCGATGCCGTGCACGTCGTCGCCCTGGGTCAACTCCTCTGCCGCCGCCTTGAGTTCGTCCCAGGTGGTGGGCGGTTCGAGCCCGGCTTCCTCGAACATGGCGGTGTTGTAGTAGAGCGCGAGTTGATTGACTCCGGGCGCGACGCCGTACAGCTTTCCTTCATACTTGCCCGCCTCGACGATGTTGGGCTGAAGCCCGTCCGTCGTGAGTCCTGCGGCACCCAGGTCGGCGAGCGCGCCGGTCGCCGCGAGCTGCTGGAGGTCGGGGTTGTCGAGGAGCACGAGGTCCGGGATGGCGCGGCTGCCGGCGAGTTGCATCAGCTTGGTCCTCAGGTCCGGGACGACCTGGCGCTTGATGGTGACACCCACGGCGTCACCACACGCCTTGAGCTGCTTGGGCAGCGCGCTCAGCAGCGGCTCGGTGTTGTAGTAGTCCATCTCCGTGAGCGTGATCGTGCCGTCCGCCGACTCGCCGGAGGAGGACCCGCTGTCACCACACCCCGCGAGGACGGCGGTGCTCACGGCCATCAGGGTGCTCAGCGCGGTGAGCGAACGCAGACGTCGGTGTCGTGCGGATGCGGACATGGCGGCTCCAAGAGCATGAGAAGTGAGAGGGAGTGCGGTGGGGCACGACTGATCGGCCCGTCGCGCGGTGTGCGTAATCGCGGGGTGCGTGATCACGGGGTGCGTGATCGCGGGGCGAGGTGGTGGTCGTTGGACGTGGTGGAGGTGTCAGGCTCGACTGACCGGGGCCGCGCCGAGCGAGGCGCGCTCGATGAGTTCCGGCCGCAACAGCACCTGCGCGGGTGCCTTCGCCGGATCGTCGATGGCCGCGAGCAGCGCCTCCACCGCACTGCGGCCCATCTCGGCGGTGGGTACGTCGGCGCCGGCCACGGCAGGGGCGATGCCCTGGGCGTTGGCCTGTGAGGTGACGGCGACGACGGAGAAGTCGCGGGGCAGGGTGCGTCCGGTGGCTTTGAGCCCGTGGACGACACCGGACAGGGAACGTTCGTTGATGGAGACGAGGGCGGTCAGTTCCGGTGTGTCGGCCAGGAGCCGCCGTACGCACTCCTCCCCCGCCCGGGTGTCGTCGGCGCAGCACACCAGGTGTCCGCCCAGGCCGAGTTCGGCGACGGTCTTGTCGAAGGCGTCCTGGGCCCGGAACGCCGGGCCGTACTCCTGGTCAAGGAGTTCCTGGGGGCGGTTGACGAGGGCGATGCGCCGGTGGCCCAGTTCGGCGAGGCGTCGTACGGCGGTGGTGACGAGTCCGGCGTAGTCGAGGTCGACCCAGGCGTGCGCGGTCTCGCTTCCGGTGCGGCCTATGGTCACGAAGGGCACCGGTTCTTGCAGCAGGCGTGAGACGCGGGCGTCGTGCAGCAGCGTCTCCATCACGATGACGCCCTCGACGCGCCGCTCACCGAGCATCCGGTCGAACACCTCGTCGCGGCCGCTGGGCGAGAGCAGGACGTCGTGGTCGTGATCGGCGGCGGCCTCCGCGACGGATCCGACGAACTGGAGCTGGTCGATGCTGAGGTGACTCCCCATCGGGGGTATCACCAGCCCGATCGTGCGGGTGGAACCCTGGGCGAGGGCCCGGGCCGTGGCGCTTGGCCGGTACCCGGACTCCTCGATGACCCGCTCGACGCGGGCCCGCACCTCGTCCGAGACGGGACGCTTGCCGCTGAGCACGTAGGAGACGGTGCTTCGGGACACGCCGGCTCGTCGTGCGATCTCACCGATGTTCACGGCCACCCCTGGTGCTCGACAGTACGTGCCTCTAGATCGTCGAACCGGTTCGCGAACCGGTTCGACAGCGATTACAGAGCCGTTGGGCTCCCGGGGTCAAGGGGTGTGCACGGCATTCCTCGGAAGAGGGGGCCCGGCAACGACGAAGCTCCCGGCCGACTGGCTGTCGGCCGGGAGCTTCGTCAATCGCCTGCTCGGGTCAGCCCGTCGACACGGGGTGACTGTCCAGCCAGCGGCGCGCGTCGGCCCGGACCTGCGCGTTGTGCGTGCCCGACTCCGATCTTGCGACCCAGTCTGCGAAGTTGCGCAGCACCGGGGCTCGGTGTGGCTCCTTCAATACGACCGTGCCGATCTCGGACTGGCTCGTGGTCCCGCCCAGGAGGACGTTTCCGTCGAGGGAGAGCATGCGGAACTCGGGACGGCAGTGGGCACTGCCGAGGGGCCCGGCGGCGCCGGTCCCCATGACGTCCCACTCGTCCCGCAGCTCCACGCAGACCCATGACGTGTCGCCGGCGAGGAAGAACCGGGGATCCTCCGTACGGAAGAGCCCCTCCTCGACCGCCAGCCGGAACCAGTCGGCGTTCGCCTTCCGGTGCAGCTCCGGCTCGTCGTGCTCCAGCCAGGCGTCACACCGGCCGTCCCACGGCAACACACTCATGAGCTGGCCGGTCACCACGGGCGGGATGAACCCGCTCGCGTCACCGCAGCCGTCCCGGACGACGAGCCCGGCCTCGGCCAGCCCCGCCGTCCACGCGTCTGTTCCTGTCGCCGGGCCGCTCATCAGGGGTTACCTCTCACTGGTCCCGAGCGCCCGGTGAAGGCCTGCGGGAGGCTCCGCCACGGATAGCTGAAGACCTGGTTGTAATTGTGCCCCAGGATGTATCCGATCTCTCCGTCGGGACGGACCAGAACCCGGGTCATCGTGTTCGGTCCTCCCGTGCCGGTGTAGACGGTCGAGCCCACCCAGCGCAGGTACCTGCGGGGTGTGCCGTTGCGGCCTCCACGACGCTGGTAGGAGTCCCACTCGGGGTTGGCGGCACTGCCCGTGGTGCGCTGGCCGATGCTTCCGGTGGCGATCGCGTCCACGGTGTCGTGCACCTCCTGCGGGATGATCCGTGCGTCGACCTTGTCCTTGTTGTACGGGTCGTCGTTGAACGCCGGGTTCGACGGACCGCAGTTGTGGACGAGGACCGGCGCCGACCCGACGAGCACGTAGTACGTGTGCGCGTCGGTGACGGTCAGGTTGTGGACCGTCGCCTTCCTCGCCGTCCACGCCTTGACCGCGCTGACCTGGATCCAGGCACCCTCGGGCGACCTGACCCAGTGGCCCGGCTTCAGCTCACCTGCGTCGACCCACCTCCCCAGCGACGGCACCCAGAACGGGTGGCCCGCCGTGGCGGTGACGGTCGTCGTCCGGGTGCCCGAGCCGTCGTGGACCTTCAGCGTGACGCGGACGAGGTGCTTGGTGCCCGAGCCGACGATCGTCGCCGTGGCCCTCTGGACGGAGGTCTTCCCCGTCCCGGGGTCGGTGGCCACCACCTTGTCGCCGGGTTCGACCTTCTCGATCGGCTTGGTGGTGCCGTCGGCCATCAGGACATGGGTGCCGGGAACGAAACTGTTGGCGCCGAGCTGCTCGCAGGTCTCGTTCTGCACCTCCTCCTTCGCCGAGTCCCTGACCTCGTTCCTGACCTCCTTCGCCACCTTCTTCACCGCGCGCTGTACCTGGCGCGGCTTCGGACGCGGCTTCGGCTGCGAGCGGGGCTTCGCCCGCGGCTTCGGACGTGCCGCCGCCTTGCGGGCCGCTGCCCGCCTGGCCGCCGCCTTCCTCGCCGCCGCACGCGCCGCGCGGGCGCGTGCCTGGGCTGCTGCCCTGCGGGCCGCCGCGCGTTTGGCCGCCGCGCGGGCTGCTGCCCGCTTGGCCGCCGCGCGCTTGGCCGCGGCTGCCTTGCGGGCCGCTTCCCGGCGGGCCTTGGCCGCCGCACGCTTGGCGGCCTCGATGGCACGCTTGCGGGCGAGGGCCGCGGCGCGGCGGGCCGCCGCCTGGGCCGCCTTGCGGGCCGCGATGATCGCCGCGCGGCGGGCTGCCGCGCGGATCGCCGCCTGGATGGCGATGCGGGCCGCGATACCGATCAGGATCGGGAAGAACTCCCCGGACGGGTCCGAGAACGTGGCCGGCGCGTTGTTGCTGTACGCGTACGGGTTCATCGTGGCCGGCTGGCCGTAGTCGACCATCGGGTCGACCTGGATGAACCGGCCCGTCGCCGGGTCGTAGTCACGCGCGCCGAGACGGGTCAGCCCCGTGTCCTCGTCGACGACTCCACCGACGAAGCCACGCTGTCCCGGCCAGGACGTGGGCGTCTGCCCACGCGCCTCACCGAACGGCATCGCCTTGCGGCGGGTGACCCCCATCGCCGGATCCACCATGTCCACCACCGTGTGGGAGGTGCCGTGGTGGTCGGCCAGCATCAACTGCCGGACACCGCCCGTCGCCCGGACCATCGTGGAGCCGTCCGGGAGCGGGTAGAAGCGTTCCGCCTTCGCGCTGGTGTTGGCCGCGTTGACGGTCAGCTCCGCCTCGCCGAGGTAGAGCGTACGGCTGCCGTCCGCGCCGGTACGGATGAGACGGTCGCCGTCCGCTCCGTAGAGGTACGACGTGGTTTTGGTGTCGCCGCCCTCCACCGGCTGGGTCACCTTGCGCAGCTGGCCCTCGATGTCGTACTCGAGGGTCTGGTTGTTGCCGCCGTGCTGGCGTCCGGTGGTGTTGCCGGCCTTGTCGTAGCCGAAGGTGGCCAGCGTCTGGCCCTGCGGGCCGGTGGACTTGACCTCGGCGAGTGCGTTCGGGCCGCCTACGCCCGCCTTCCCGTAGACGTAGTCACGGGTGACGTTCTTCGCGGTGTCGCCCGTCGGGTCGTGCTCGACGAGCTGCTTGCGGTTGCCCGCCTCGTCGTACTGGAACGACTGCCAGTACGCCTCCGGACCCCCGACCGTCTCCTTCGACGGCGCCGCCGCGCACTCGTCCTTCGTCTTCGACGTCCAGGCGGAGGTCATCTGCCTGAGCTTGTCGTAGACGAAGCACTGCGTGTCGGTCTCGCCACTGCCCTCCACCGCCGCACCGGGCGCGTCGGTGATCCTGGTGACGTTGCCGGCCTCGTCGTACCCGTACCGCGACTCGCTGATGCGGCCCGGGTTGATCGAGCGGTCGAAGGTGGCCGTCTGGAGGCGTCGGGTGAACTCGTCGTAGATGTACGACCCGTACGCCTGCTTGTCGGCCGGGCCCATGTCCGTGCGGAGGATCTCGCCGAACGCCGAGTACTGGGCGTTCGCGAGATAGGTCGACGCACCGCCGATGAAGATCGGCAGGTCATCCGTGTTGTAACGGAAGACGATCCGCTCGGTGACCAGTCCGCCGAGACCCGGGAGCGAGATCCAGGCGAGGTTGCCGGTCGGCGTGTAGGAGTACTCGTACTCGTACGTGCCGGCCAATCCGGTCTCTTCGGTGGGGATCACCGTCTGCGACTTCTTGACGCGGTAGGCGTCGTCGTATGCGGTGACCTCCTCGCGGTACTCGCGTCCGTTCTCGTAGCGGATCTGCGCGGTGGGCAGGCCCTTGACGAGGTTGTCGTACGTCCATTCCATGCGCTTGGGGCCGGTGGTGCTGCCCTCGCGCAGGGTGGTCGGACGTCCGCCGTCGTCGTAGGTGGTGAACAGGGAGCGCTTGAGCGGGTCGATCGTCTCGACCACGTTGTCCGCGTTGTCGTACTTCAGCTCGGTGCGGCCGCCGTCGGGGTCCGTGATGGCCGTCTGACGACCGCGCTTGTCGAACTCGAAGGTGGTGGCGGCGCCGCCGGGTGCGGTGACCTTGCGGAGGTTGTCGAGGTCGTCGTACTCGTAGACGGTGTCGCGCCACTTGGTGCGCGCCTCGTCGGTGTACTCGCGCAGCCGCTCCACACGGCCCTCGGCGTCCTCGAAGGTCGCCGTGATCGTGTCGCCCTTGGGCGGGGTCGTCGTGGAGACGTCCCCGTCGCGTTCGGTGGTGGTGCGCAGTTTCTCCGTGCCGCGGTAGTAGGTGACCTCGGCGGTGGGCTGGCCCAGGCCGTCGTAGGTCGTGCGGTCCTGGGAGGGGACTTCGTTGTCGCCGACCTGGAGGAGCTTGGGTTCGGGTGCGGCGGTGTTGTAGTAGCCGTCGTTGACCTTCGAGACGCGTCCGGCGCTGTCGTAGAAGGTGTCGTTGATGATCCGGCCGTCGCCGACGGCCTTGTCCTGGGTCTGTCGCTCGCGCAGCAGGCCGTCGAGGATCTCGTACGAGGTGGCGTACTGGCCGTTGTCCTTCAGTGTCCGCGTGGTGACGATCGTGGGTCCGTCGCGGCGGATGGTGTAGTCGTAGGTGGCGGTGGGTGTCTCGGTCGCGGGATCGCGGTCGATCTCCCAGACCTTCAGGAGCCGGCCCAGCGGGTCGTACTCCATCGTGGCCTTTTTGCCGTTGGTGTCCTCCTCGGTCAGCGGCAGACCGCGCACGTCGTCGAACACCGTCTTCTCCGTGTGGAGAAGCGGATCGGTGGAGACCTGCATGGTCGGACGGGCCACGGTCTTCGGCGTGTACTCGACCCACGTCTTGCGGTTGTCGGCGTCCCAGGTCGCGACCTCGCGGCCGTGGACGTCGTACTCCGTCTTGTCGATCGTGACGTAGCCGTCGCCCTTGCCGTTCAGCTCCTGGACCTCGGTGGGCAGTCCCTCGGTGGGGGCCGCGCCGAAGGCCAGGTTGTCGTAGAACGTGCGGGTGTCCTCGACGACCTCGCCGCCCGTGGTGCCGCAGGCGCCCAGGACGGTCTTCTCCCGGGACTCCGACTCGATCAGGTACGCCGACGTGTTGCGGGCGTAACTGACCGTCGAGCAGCGGACCTTGCCACCGGGGCTCTTGTCCTCGACCTGTGTCGGCAGCCCGTAACTGTCGTACGTGGTGGTCTCGGTGGAGGTGCGCCAGGTGTCACCCTTGACACGTTCGCGGGTGCGGACGGTCTCCGGACGGGTCATCCACGCCTCCAGCGGCGTGGTCCCGGCCCGCTTACGCGTCGCCGTCTTCACCGCCCAGGGGGTGGTGACCGTCGCGGAATCGACCGGCCCGCCGTCGGAGGCGTAGGTGATCTGTTCCAGCAACTGGCCCTGGTAATGCCCCAGGTCGTCGTAGCCGGTGCCGTCACTGGTGGTGACGGTGGAGGTCCGAGTACCCGAGGGCAGCTTGTCGCCGTGCAGGCCGCGGAAGTAGCGGTGCTCGGTGAGCTGCTTGACATCGTTGCCCCCGCCGAGACGGGTACGGACCTTCTCATATCCGCGGAACTGCGACCACGTGCGGTGCTTGTTCTCGGTGAACTCGCTGTCGTCGTACGCCCATCCGGCGCCGCCGAGGAACTCGTACGAGGTCACCTTGGCGGGACTGTCCGTGACCAGGTCCTCCTCGCGGACCTCGGTGGCGAGATACTTGTGGAACCAGTCCTTCACCGGGTTCAGCGCGCCCTTGGGCGTCCAGTACTGCGGAAAGCAGCGCATGGTGTTCGACTCGGGCGAGGACGGCATCCGCACCGGAGCCAGCGCCTGGCACTCACGCGGCGAATAGGTGACGCCGATACGCCCGCCGGTCTCCGTGTCGATGGCGTGCACACGCAGGCGGGAGAAGGGCGGCAGGCCCTCCACCTTGTCGACGCGGTTGTCCATCTGGATGCCCGCGAAGGAGACCTTCGGCATGACGGCGGTGCCGCCCGCGCCGTGGCCGGTGCGGGTGATGGAGTCCAGCCACAGCGCCGGCGAAGTGCCGTCACCCGTGGCCGGGTAGGTCTGCTCCAGCGCCCACGAGTCGACCGTCTTCAGCGCGGTACCGGAGAGCACACTGGTGGTGATCTTCGTCAGGCGCTTCGTGGACCAGAACGTCGGGGAGTACTTGTCGGTGCACTTGGCGCCGGACGCGCACTCCTGGTCCAGCGGGGTGTCCGGCCAGTTCTTGGCGTTGGCCGCGGTCCGCTTGGACTCCGCGCAGTCGAACGAGGCTGTGGCGAGGCAGCGTTCGGCCAGGGTGAACGCGACGCGGCCGGCCGGCTGGACACCGAACAGCTTGTCGGCGCGCAGACCGTAGTCGATACGCGAGAGCTGCGAGCTGCGGTCGTAGGACGCCTGCTGGTCGGCCTTCATGTTCTGGCCGTAGAAGTTGGACCACTTCGTCCACCACAGAGTCATCGCGTCACCGAGCGGGTCGACGACGTAGTCCAGGTTCCACCGGTAGGCCTGCTTGCAGTCCGAGTCCATGAACGCCGTCGCGTGGCACGGCTCGCCCGGGTGGTTGCCGAACACCGGCACGGTGAGCGCCGAGTTGGTGACCGTGCCCTCCGGGGCGCCGGGCAGCTTGTTCAGACCGAAGTGGTACTGAGTGCCGTCCGTGGTCGTCAGGACCCAGTACTCGCCGTCCTTGGAACCGTTGGCCGCACCGGACTTGCGCTGAAGGCGCGAACCGTCGTCATCCGCCGGACGCCACTCCTCGGTGCCGTCCTTCTTCACGAGTTCGGTGGTGTTGCCGCCCAGCGACATCACGACATGATCCGAGCCCCAGCACAGGTCACCGCTGTCACCGGTGTTGTTCGGCTTGAGCTCCGTGCCGTCGTCGTCCTTGATGACCGCCTTGTCGTCCGAGCACGAACGGTAACGCCGCTCGATGAAGCCGGGCTCGTAGTCCCAGCCCTCGGCAATCCACGACGACTGCGCGTTCGTCGAAGCCGTACGACCGTCCACCGCCTGCGAGGAATAGGAGAGTTCGACCTCGGGCTGCGGGCCACCGGGAACCTCGGGCGCCTCGACCGGATACGTCCACGCGAAGCCGCCGGAAGACGAACCCGCCATCCAGGAACCGGTGGGCGACAGCGAAGTCGCCTCGTGACTGCCACCGGGACCGGAAGCCGCTGCCGCCGCCGCGAACACCGCAGGCGCCGCCGCCAGGTCGGCCGTGCCGGTCACCTTCTTCGCCGCCGGATCGTTCGCACCCGGCAACGCAGTGCGCGTGCGACACTTCTCCAGCTCCGGCGTGGTCAGCGCACACGCCGGCAAGCGGTACAGACGAAGCCGCGAACCCCAGTCGCCGCCGTAGGTGTCCTTGATGGACGTGTAGTCCAGCTCCAGGTCCACCGAACCCGAAGCAGCGGGTGCCAGATTGTCGTCGGCCGCAGCCGCGGTGAACAGCACACCCTGCACACCGACTTCACGGGCGGCGGCCGGGTTCTTGACCTCGACCTCAACCGCGGTACCGGGATCGGCAGCGGCACGCTTCGGGGCGACACCGCGGGTACGCAGACCCTTGCCGGTGGTGGCCGGGCCGGTCTCCGTCGGGCCGGTGGTCGCCTGACGAACCTTCACCAT
>NZ_JBIVNC010000012.1:0-282869 GCF_044753385.1 Streptomyces sp. NPDC088387 | reverse complement strand
GTTGAGTTCTCAAGGAACGGACGCTTCCTTTGTACTCACCCTCTCGGGCTTTCCTCCGGGCTTCCCTTCGGTCTTGCGTTTCCGACTCTATCAGACCGTTTCCCGATCCGATTTCCTCGGTGCTTTCCAGGTTCTCGCTCTCGCGTTTCCCTTTCCGGCGGTTCCGACTTTATCAGAGGTTCTGAGTCGGAATTCCCCACCCCTTCGGGGCACTTGGTCCAGGCACGCGAAGTGTCCGGGTTCCCGTCGAGGTGGAGCCGTAAACCTACTGGAGCGGGCCGCCTCGATGCAAATCGAGGCGGCCCGCTCCTACGTGGCACGGCCGGAGCCGTGGCGGTCCGTCAGACCTCCACGACCACCGGCAGGATCATCGGCCTGCGGCGATAGGTGTCCGAGACCCACTTGCCCAGCGTGCGGCGGATGAGCTGCTGCATCTGGTGGGGTTCGACGACGCCGTCCTGGGCCGAGCGTTCCAGCGTTTCGGTGATCCTCGGGAGGACGTCGGCGAAGGCCGAGTCCTCGATGCCCGAGCCGCGGGCCTGGACGTGCGGGCCCGCGGTGATCTTTCCGGTGGAGGAGTCGAGGACCACGAAGACCGAGATGATGCCCTCGTCGCCGAGGATCTTGCGGTCCTTCAGCGCCGGCTCGCCCACGTCACCGACGGAGAGACCGTCGACGTAGACGTAACCCGCCTGCACCTTGCCGGAGATCCTGGCCTTGCCCTGGATGAGGTCGACGGCGACGCCGTCCTCGGCGATGACGATCTGGTCGTGCGGGACGCCGGTCAGGGCGCCCAGCTCGGCGTTGGCCCGCAGGTGGCGCCATTCGCCGTGGACCGGCATCAGGTTCCGTGGCTTGCAGATGTTGTAGAAGTACAGGAGCTCGCCCGCCGACGCGTGGCCGGAGACGTGCACCTTGGCGTTGCCCTTGTGGACGACGTTGGCGCCCCAGCGGGTCAGGCCGTTGATCACGCGGTAGACCGCGTTCTCGTTGCCGGGGATCAGGGACGACGCCAGGATCACCGTGTCGCCGTCGACGATCCGGATCTGGTGGTCGCGGTTGGCCATCCGGGACAGGGCCGCCATCGGCTCGCCCTGGGACCCCGTGCAGACCAGCACGATCTGGTGGTCCGGGAGGTCGTCGAGCGTCTTGACGTCGACGACCAGGCCCGGCGGGACCTTCAGATAGCCGAGATCCCGCGCGATGCCCATGTTGCGGACCATCGAACGGCCGACGAAGGCGACCCTGCGGCCATACTCGTGGGCCGCGTCCAGGATCTGCTGGATGCGGTGGACGTGGCTGGCGAAACTCGCCACGATGATCCGCTTGCTGGCGCTGCCGAAGACCTGGCGCAGCACGTTGGAGATCTCGCGCTCGGGCGGGACAAAGCCCGGGACCTCGGCGTTCGTCGAGTCCGAGAGGAGAAGGTCGATGCCTTCCTCGCTCAGGCGTGCGAACGCGTGCAGGTCCGTCAGCCGGCCGTCCAGCGGAAGCTGGTCCATCTTGAAGTCGCCGGTGTGCACCGCCATGCCGGCCGGTGTGCGGATGGCGACCGCCAGCGCGTCCGGGATGGAGTGGTTGACCGCGACGAACTCGCAGTCGAAGGGGCCGATCCGCTCGCGGTGCCCCTCGGCGACTTCGAGGGTGTACGGGCGGATGCGGTGCTCCTGGAGCTTGGCCTCGATCAGGGCGAGGGTGAGCTTGGAGCCGATCAGGGGGATGTCCGCCTTCTCCCGCAGGAGGAAGGGGACACCACCGATGTGGTCCTCGTGACCGTGCGTGAGGACGATGCCCTCGATGTCGTCGAGACGGTCACGGATCGACGAGAAGTCCGGCAGGATCAGGTCGATTCCGGGCTGCTCCTCCTCGGGGAAGAGCACTCCGCAGTCGACGATCAGCAGGCGGCCGCCGTATTCGAAGACCGTCATGTTGCGGCCGATCTCGCCGAGGCCGCCGAGTGGGGTGACCCGCAGGCCGCCTTCGGGAAGCGGCGGGGGCGAGCCGAGTTCAGGATGCGGATGACTCAAAAGACTCTCCTCACCACGCACGCCACGTACCGGTGAGGCACGTGGCGCGCGTGACGTTCGTGCAAGACGCAGTTGTCGTTGTCAGTGTTCGTTGCGGGCACCGGTGGCCCGTCTATTCAGTTGTGAAGCTGGTGGTGCGAGGCGTTGGCCTCGCGAAGTCCGATGTCAGAGCTGTACCCCGCCGGCAGCAAGATCGATCTTGAGCTGCTCGATCTCTTCGGGTGTGCACTCGACCATCGGTGCGCGCAGCGGTCCGGCGGGCAGTCCCTGCAAGGTCAGCGCGGCCTTGGTGGTCATGACGCCCTGGGTGCGGAACATGCCGGTGTAGACGGCGAGCAGCTTCTGGTGGATCTCGGTCGCCTTCTGGACGTCACCGCTGGTGTACGCCTCGACGAGCTGGCGCAGCTCGGGTGTGACGACGTGGCCGACGACGGAGACGAAGCCGACCGCACCCACGGAGAGCAGCGGCAGGTTGAGCATGTCGTCGCCCGAGTACCAGGCGAGGCCGGACTGGGCGATGGCCCAGCTGGCGCGGCCGAGGTCGCCCTTGGCGTCCTTGTTGGCGACGATGCGCGGGTGCTCGGCGAGCCGGACGAGTGTCTCGGTGTTGATCGGGACGCCGCTGCGGCCGGGGATGTCGTAGAGCATCACCGGGAGTCCGGCGGCGTCGGCGACTGCCTTGAAGTGCCGGTAGAGGCCTTCCTGCGGGGGCTTGTTGTAGTACGGCGTGACGACCAGCAGGCCGTGTGCGCCGGTGCGCTCGGCGGCGCGGGCCAGCTCGGTGCTGTGGCGGGTGTCGTTGGTGCCGACGCCTGCCACGATGTGGGCGCGGTCGCCGACCGCCTCCAGTACGGCTCGTACGAGGTCCGTTTTCTCCGCGTCACTGGTGGTGGGGGATTCACCGGTGGTGCCGTTGATGATCAGGCCGTCGTTGCCTGCGTCCACCAGGTGGGTGGCGAGCCGCTGTGCGCCGTCGAGGTCAAGTGCGCCGTCCGCCGTGAACGGCGTGACCATGGCGGTGAGGACCCGCCCGAAGGGGGTCTGCGGAGTGGAGGTCGGAGCCATGGGTTACACGCTACTCGTTGCTCAAGGCGCGGTCTGCCCTTGGGGTGTCGGAAGTGTCATGACAAAGGTGGAGCCCGGCACTGCCTGCTCGGGGGTTCAAGCAGTGCCGGGTCCGTTTGATCAGGCTAGATGAACTTCTCTAAATGCCGCAATACGGACACTTCGTGAGGCTGATCCGTACATCTGTGCCGGGTCAATGGGCCATCAGTGCAGACCGTGCGTCCCTACGGTGCGACGCGGCCGTTGGCGTTGAAGGCGTCGTGGGTGAGCGGCATGAGCGCGGCCCACTCGGCCTCCATCCGCTCGCCGACCATCTCGATCTCGCGCTGCGGGAACGACGGCACCTTCGCCAGCTCGTGCTGGGTGCGCAACCCGAGGAAGTGCATCAGCGAGCGGGCGTTGCACGTCGCGTACATCGAGGAGAACAGGCCGACGGGCAGCACCGCGCGGGCGACCTCGCGGGCGACACCGGCGGCGAGCATCTCCTGATAGGCCTCGTAGGACCTGCGGTACGAGTCCTCCATGACGCGGCCGACCAGCTCCTGCTGGGTCTGCGTGCCCTCGACGAAGCGGTACTTGCCCGGACGGCCCTCCTGGACCAGCTTGCGGGACTCGTCGGGGACGTAGAAGACGGGCTGGAGCTCCCTGTACCTGCCGCTCTCCTCGTTGTACGACCAGCCCACGCGGTGTCGCATGAACTCGCGGAAGACGAAGATCGGGGCGCTGATCAGGAACGTCATCGAGTTGTGCTCGAACGGGCTGCCGTGCCGGTCCCGCATCAGGTAGTTGATCAGACCCTTGGAACGCTGCGGGTCCTTGCCCAGCTCCTCCAGGGACTGCTCGCCCACGGTCGATACGCGCGCGGCGAAGAGCACGTCGGCGTCCGACGCGGTGTGCTTGACCAGCTCGACGGTGACATCGCCGCGGAAGCTCGGCTTGAGGTCCGGGGTGTCCTGGGGGGCGTCGGCGGGGGTGTCGGTCACGGCTCGGAGGGTCCTTCCATCCACGTCTGACGGGCGGCGCCCACTCTACGGCGCGGCACTGACAACGGGGCGTTCGGTGCCGGTCCACGACATCTGCGCCCAACATCGGTGAACTTCAACGAACTTCTGCCAATTCGGTGATTGCGGGCACTTTGTGCGCCGATCGTGCGTCTGTACTGATGAGAGTTGCGTGTTCGACCTCATGAGAGCCCGTGCGCCACAGGCCCGTGAGATGCAAGCCCCGAGAGGAGAAGCACCGCCCATGTTCCGCCGGCGTGAGCCCGTTCCCTTCGCCTTCGTCGCCGAGGCGGAGAAGTTCCGCAGCAATGTCCCTCCCCCGCCCCGCCCGCGCGCGAGTGCCGGGCAGATAGCCGGGCGCTGGCTGCTGGGGGCCACGATCATCGCGGCGCTCGCCGGATCGCTGGTCCTCGGGATGCCGGCGCTGGAGCTCGACCACTCGTCCGCGCCGAGCCAGCAGTCGCAGGCGACGGACGGCCGTTGAGCCACCCCTGACCCCTCCCCCACCGGCCGAATGGTGTGGGCGGCACCCCCACTGGCCCCCCGAGGGTGGTGGGCCGGGACACGTATCGATAGCCTCACCGGGCACAGCCCATGCATGGATGAGTGAGGACCAGCCGTGCCCCTGCCCTTCCTGACGGCCGATCGTGAATTCGACGCGACGGACGATGTCGCCCTGCCGTTCGACGATCGCGATCGTTGGCGTCGGCCCTACCGCCCCGGGCCCTGGCGGGTCGGCCTGGCCGCGACCGGTCTGCTGCTCGCGTCGTTCGTGCTCTTCGCCGCGGTCATCATCGCCCTCACGGGCACCATCTCCGGCGCCGGAGTGGTCTTCGGCATCGCGCTTGCGATCATCGCCGCGGCTCTGCGCCTGCTGCGCTCCGGCGTGTGGGTCAGCGCCCGGGGACTGCGCCAGGTGCGGTTCGTCGCCACGCGTACGGTCCCGTGGGACCGCATCGTGGCCGTGCGCACGGTGCAGCAGCCGGTGCGCTGGCTGGGCCTGCCCCGCACGGTGCAGGGCCAGGCCCTGGTGCTCGTACGGCAGGACCGGTCCGCCGAGGACGCGCCGACGCTGCTGACCACGCACAACGCCGACTTCCTCGCGCGGGTCGAGGCCTTCGACCGTGCGGCGGACTCGGTCGAGGTGTGGGCGGACGAGTACGGGCACAAGCCCGAGCCCGCGAAGCGCTGAGCAACGCGCGGTCGTCGAACGGGAAGGGGCCCGGTCCGCTTGGTCGGACCGGGCCCCTTCGTGTCGCTTGACGGCTCGTGTCGCCTCACGGCTCGTGTCGTCTGACGGCCGTGCTCATCGCCGGACAGGGCGCGCGCTCAGCGTGGGCCCTCGTGGAGTGCGATCGCCCGCTGCATCGCCTTGCGGGCCCGTGGGGTGTCACGGGCGTCGTGGTAGGCGACGGCGAGCCGGAACCAGGAGCGCCAGTCGTCCGGCGCGTCCTCCGTCTCGGCCTTGCGGCGGGCGAAGATCTCGTCGGCCGAGTCACGGTCGACCCGGCCGCTCGGCAGTCGCCTGAGCTCGTCGACGGGCAGTCCGCCCTCGGCGTCGAGCTTCGCGGCGAGGGCGTTGGCCTTGCGGACGAACTGGGTGTTCTTCCACAGGAACCACACCCCGATGACCGGCAGGATCAGCACCGCCACGCCGAAGGTGACGGTGAGCAGGGTGCCGGCCCGGATCAGCAGGACGCCCCGGCTGCCGACCAGGACGAAGTAGAAGACCAGGACGGCCGCGGTGAGGGCGTAGGAGAGCTTCGCGCGCATGACGTCGTACGGCTCAGCTCAGGTCCAGGAAGTGTTCCAGGCCGAACGTCAGGCCCGGGGTGCCCACCACGCGGCGGGCGCCCAGCAGGATGCCGGGCATAAAGCTGCTGTGGTGCAGCGAGTCGTGGCGGACGGTCAGCGTCTCGCCCTCGCCGCCGAGCAGTACCTCCTGGTGGGCCAGCAGACCGCGCAGCCGGATCGCGTGCACCGGGACGCCGTCGACGCTGGCACCGCGGGCGCCGTCCAGTGCGGTCGTGGTGGCGTCCGGCGCCGGGGCCGAGCCGGCCCTGGCCCGGGCCTCGGCGATGAGCTGTGCGGTGCGTGTGGCCGTGCCGCTGGGGGCGTCCACCTTGTTCGGGTGGTGGAGCTCGACGACCTCGACGGACTCGAAGTAGGGCGCGGCGATCTGCGCGAACTTCATCGTCAGTACGGCCCCGATGGAGAAGTTGGGCGCGATGAGCACACCGGTCTCGGGCGACTGCTCCAGCCAGGAGCGCAGCCGCGCGAGGCGCTCGTCGGTCCAGCCCGTCGTACCGACGACGGCGTGGATGCCGTGGCGGACGCAGAAGTCGAGGTTGTCCATCACCGAGTCGGGCGTGGTCAGTTCGACGGCGACCTGGGCGCCGGACGACGTGAGGACCTCCAGGGTGTCGCCCCGGCCGAGAGCGGCGACCAGCTCCATGTCCTGTGCGGCCTCGACCGCCCGTACCGCCTCCGAACCGATCCGGCCCTTGGCACCGAGGACCGCCACACGCAGCTTGCTCATCTTCTTGTTTCCTTACCGGATACGGGATTCAGGCGACGGCGTCGTGCAGCCGGGCTGCCTGCTTGTCCTTGAGCGGGCCGATGACCGACAGGGACGGCCGCTGTCCCAGGATGTCGCGGGCGACCGCGCGGACCTCGTCCGGGGTGACCGAGGCGATCCGCAGCAGCATGTCGTCCACGGACATCTGCTCGCCCCAGCACAGCTCGCTCTTGCCGATACGGTTCATCAGCGCGCCGGTGTCCTCCAGGCCGAGGACCGTGGAGCCGCGCAGCTGGCCGATGGCGCGGCCGATCTCCTCGTCGGTCAGGCCGTGTTCGGCCACGTGGTCGAGTTCGTCGCGGCAGATCTTCAGCACGTCGTGCACCTGGGAGGGGCGGCAGCCGGCATAGACGCCGAACAGGCCGCAGTCGGCGAAGCCCGAGGTGTACGAGTAGACGCTGTAGGCCAGGCCGCGCTTCTCGCGGACCTCCTGGAAGAGGCGGGACGACATGCCGCCGCCGAGGGCCGTGTTCAGCACCCCCAGCGCCCAGCGGCGCTCGTCCGTGCGGGCCAGTCCCGGCATACCGAGGACGACGTGTGCCTGCTCGGTCTTGCGGCCGACCAGTTCGACACGGCCCGTGGTGCGGATGGCGCGCCGGCCGTCGCGCGGGGCGATGGGGTCGGCGGCCGTGTCCTTGAGGGCGCCCGACTTCTCGAAGGCCGCGCGGACCTGTCGTACGACCTTGTTGTGGTCGACGTTGCCGGCGCACGCGACGACCAGGTGGGTCGGGTCGTAGTGCTTCTTGTAGAAGCGGCGGATGCGCTCGGCGGTGAGGGCGTTGACCGTGTCGACCGTGCCGAGGACCGGGCGGCCGAGGGGGTTGTCGCCGAACATCGTGTGCGCGAACAGGTCGTGCACACAGTCGCCCGGGTCGTCCTCGGTCATGGCGATCTCTTCGAGGATCGCGCCGCGTTCGACGTTGACGTCCTCTTCGAGGATGAGCGAGCCGGTGAGCATGTCACTGACGACGTCGATGGCCAGGGGCAGGTCGGTGTCGAGCACGCGCGCGTAGTAGCACGTGTACTCCTTGGCCGTGAACGCGTTCATCTCGCCGCCCACCGCGTCGAGCGCGGAGGAGATGTCGAGGGCGCTGCGCCGGGCGGTGCCCTTGAAGAGCAGGTGCTCCAGGTAGTGGGTGGCGCCGTTCAGCGACGGGGTCTCGTCGCGGGAGCCGACGTGCGCCCAGATGCCGAAGGTGGCGGAGCGCACCGACGGCAGGGTCTCGGTGACCACACGGAGACCGCCCGGGAGGGTGGTCTTGCGGACCGTACCGATGCCGTTGGCGCCCTGGATGAGGGTTTGGGTACGGGCGACGGCCCGCGCCTCCGAAGAGGTGCGGGCCGTCGCCTTGGAGCTACGGGACGTCACTGGTCGGCGTCGTCCTTCTTGTCGTCGTCGGAGGAGCCCTCTTCGCCCTCGATCACGGGGATCAGGGAGAGCTTGCCGCGGGAGTCGATCTCGGCGATCTCGACCTGAACCTTCTGGCCCACGCCGAGGACGTCCTCGACGTTCTCCACGCGCTTGCCGCCGGCGAGCTTGCGGATCTGCGAGATGTGCAGCAGACCGTCCTTGCCGGGGAGCAGGGAGACGAAGGCACCGAAGGTGGTGGTCTTCACGACCGTACCCAGGTAGCGCTCGCCGACCTCGGGCATCGTCGGGTTGGCGATGCCGTTGATCGTCGTACGGGCGGCCTCGGCGGCCGGGCCGTCGGCGGCACCGATGTAGATCGTGCCGTCGTCCTCGATCGTGATCTCGGCGCCGGTGTCCTCCTGGATCTGGTTGATCATCTTGCCCTTGGGGCCGATGACCTCGCCGATCTTGTCGACCGGGATCTTCACGGTGATGATCCGCGGCGCGTTGGGGGACATCTCGTCCGGCGTGTCGATCGCTTCCATCATCACGTCGAGGATGTGGAGGCGGGCGTCACGGGCCTGCTTGAGGGCGGCGGCCAGGACGGAGGCCGGGATGCCGTCCAGCTTGGTGTCGAGCTGGAGGGCGGTCACGAACTCCTTGGTGCCGGCGACCTTGAAGTCCATGTCGCCGAAGGCGTCCTCCGCACCGAGGATGTCGGTGAGGGTGACGTAGTGCGTCTCGCCGTCGATCTCCTGCGAGATCAGACCCATGGCGATACCGGCGACGGGGGCCTTCAGCGGCACACCGGCGTTCAGCAGCGACATGGTGGACGCGCAGACCGAGCCCATGGACGTCGAGCCGTTGGAGCTCAGCGCCTCGGAGACCTGGCGGATCGCGTAGGGGAACTCCTCGCGCGTCGGCAGGACCGGCACGAGGGCGCGCTCGGCGAGGGCGCCGTGGCCGATCTCGCGGCGCTTCGGGGAGCCGACGCGGCCGGTCTCACCGGTGGAGTACGGCGGGAAGTTGTAGTTGTGCATGTAACGCTTGCGGGTCACCGGGGAGAGGGTGTCCAGCTGCTGCTCCATGCGGAGCATGTTGAGGGTGGTGACGCCCAGGATCTGGGTCTCGCCACGCTCGAACACCGCGGAGCCGTGCACGCGCGGGATGGCCTCGACCTCGGCGGCCAGGGTGCGGATGTCGGTGACACCGCGGCCGTCGATGCGCTTCTTCTCCTTGATCACGCGCTCGCGGACCAGCTGCTTGGTGAGCGAGCGGTACGCGGCGGAGATCTCCTTCTCGCGGCCCTCGAACTCCGGCAGGAGCTTCTCGGCGGCGAGCGCCTTGACGCGGTCCAGCTCGGACTCGCGCTCCTGCTTGGCGGCGATGGTCAGCGCGGAGGCGAGCTCCGGGCGGACGGCGGCGGAGAGCGCCTCCAGGACGTCGTCCTGGTAGTCGAGGAAGATCGGGAACTCGCCGGTCGGCTTGGCGGCCTTCGCGGCGAGGTCGGCCTGGGCCTTGCAGAGCACCTTGATGAAGGGCTTCGCGGCGTCCAGACCGGCGGCGACGAGCTCCTCGGTCGGCGCCTCGGCGCCGCCCTCGACGAGCTTGATGGTCTTCTCGGTGGCCTCGGCCTCGACCATCATGATCGCGACATCGCCGTCCTCCAGGGCGCGGCCCGCGACGACCATGTCGAAGACGGCGTCCTCGAGCTCGGTGTGCGTCGGGAAGGCGACCCACTGGCCACGGATCAGCGCGACGCGGACGCCGCCGATCGGGCCGGAGAAGGGCAGGCCGGCCAGCTGGGTGGACGCGGAGGCGGCGTTGATCGCCACGACGTCGTACAGGTGGTCGGGGTTGAGCGCCATGATCGTGGCGACGACCTGGATCTCGTTGCGCAGGCCCTTCTTGAAGGACGGGCGCAGCGGGCGGTCGATGAGGCGGCAGGTGAGGATCGCGTCCTCGGAGGGCCGGCCCTCACGGCGGAAGAAGCTGCCGGGGATCTTGCCGGCGGCGTACATCCGCTCCTCGACGTCCACCGTCAGGGGGAAGAAGTCGAGCTGGTCCTTGGGGTTCTTGGAGGCGGTGGTGGCCGACAGCACCATGGTGTCGTCGTCCAGGTACGCCACGGCGGAGCCGGCGGCCTGCTTGGCCAGGCGGCCCGTCTCGAAGCGGATGGTGCGGGTGCCGAACGTGCCGTTGTCGATAACGGCCTCGGCGTAGTGGGTCTCGTTCTCCACTAGTGTTTTCTCCTCGTCTTCGTCCCTCCTCACCCGTGTGGCAGGGGGACGGTTGCGGAGAAGCGCGCCGTCTGGTGCGGGCCGGTCTTCGATCGAAGCACCCGGGTGTCACTTTCCCCGGGGGCCACTACCGAGGACCGGCGGCGGCGAGGTGCGCTTCTCCTCGTTCGTCTTTGTGATGTCGCCATACCCGAACGGGTACGCCGTATCACGCTGTGTTCGTACGTATTGCGTTGTGCCAACACACTACAAAGCGGCACTGACACCGCGCACGTTTCCGTGCGGACGGCGACGTCCCGGTGTGTACGGCAAGCCATGTGTACGGCAAAGGGAGCGGCTCCCCTGATCGTGGGAACCGCTCCCTCCGTGGCGTCCTACTTGGCGCCCGCCGCACCGCGACGGATGCCGAGGCGGTCGACCAGCGCACGGAAGCGCTGGATGTCCTTCTTCGCCAGGTACTGCAACAGGCGGCGGCGCTGACCGACCAGGATCAGCAGGCCGCGACGCGAGTGGTGGTCGTGCTTGTGCGTCTTGAGGTGCTCGGTCAGGTCCGAGATGCGACGGGAGAGCATCGCCACCTGGACCTCGGGGGAGCCGGTGTCGCCCTCCTTGGTACCGAACTCGGTCATGATCTGCTTCTTCGTAGCGGCGTCGAGCGACACGCGTACTCCTCGTAGTCTGTGAGTGGCCACCGAGTGCCCCCGGTCTCTTTCTCGGGGGAGCTTCCGTAACTCGGAAGGCGGGGGTCCGCTGGGCGCGACTGCCGGAGGCAGTGCTCCGGGGGTGCGTACACAAACGGCCGTCACCCAGAGTACCAGCAGGCGACGACGCCCCTTACCACGGTCGGCCGAACTTCTCCGGCGGCCCCGGTGCGGCCACTAGGGTGAGCGCCGGGAACATCGGTACGTCGGGAAGGGGTCGCTTCGCCATGGCGGAGGAAGTGAACGAGGACGTCAAGGCGCGCAAGGAGCGGGAGCGCGACGAGCTGTACGCGCTCGACATCTCCGGCGTGGAGTGGCACAGCGCGCCGGGCACCGAGGAGCAGGAGGAGCGCGTCGAGATCGCGTACCTGCCCGAGGGTGCCGTGGCGATGCGGTCCTCCCTGGATCCGGACACCGTGCTGCGCTACACGGAGGCCGAGTGGCGGGCGTTTGTGCTGGGAGCCCGGGACGGGGAGTTCGACCTGGAGCCGGCGCCGCACAACGGGGGGCTTGCGCGGGAGTGAGGGGCGCTGGCCGCGCGGGGGCGTGAACGCTGCCGCGCGGGGGCTGTGGCAGGGAAAAGGGCGGCACGCGTGTGCCGCCCTCTCTTGTTGAGCGTTCGATTGCTCTTGTTGAGCGTTCGCTCGACGCCCGTGTCCCTCAGTGGCGGAGCCCGAAGCTTCCCAGTCCGACCGAGGCCAGGACCGCCGCCTTGGGATCCTCGCTGTCCGCCGAGAGCTGCCGCCTTGAGAAGAAGACCCGGCCCTTTTCGACCACGATGTCGGACCACTCCAGGTCGCCGAGCTTGCCGAGGTCGTCCTGCGGAAGGTTGAACAGCAGGTAGGGCGTCTCCTTGTCGGTGCTCGGGTTCCAGCTGACGACGGCCGCCGGTTCGTACTCGCTGAGGCTCCCCCGGAAGATGAGGAGCTCGTCGCCGTTGGTCCGGATCGGATGGACCGGCTGGTACGGGCGTCCCTCGAACTTGCCGTCCGTCCGGCCCGTGGCCGCGTCGAAGGCCACGATCCAGTTCGCCGGCTGGTCGATGTCGGACTCGTCCTTGGTGGCGACGAACAGCCGGTCCTGGCCCACGGCCATCCCGTCGCAGTACTCCACCACCCCGAAGTACGGCGAACTGAAGTACCGCTCACCGCACTTGGGGTCGTAGCTGTCCGCCATCGCGATGGTGGCCCGGTGCTTGCCGGCGGCGTCCAGGGTGATCAGGTCGGTCACCGTGAGGTCCCCCGCCGCGACGGCCAGCACGGGCGGGTCGGAGGACGGGAGGTAGACGGCCTGGATCCCCCGGGCGACCTTGTACGTCCACTCCGCCTTGCCGGTGCGTGGGTCGAGCTTCTGCACCTGGTACGTCGCGTCGGTGCCCTCACCGCAGCCGAGCAGGGCCAGCAGCGCGCGCCCCCCGGCGAAACCCTCGTCCTCGCAGCTGGAGGCGGTGTTGCCGTTCCAGAGCTGGCGGCCGTTCTTCATGTCGTACGCGATCGAGCCCTGGCCCCAGGCCACGGCGACGACACCGCTCGTGAGGGTCAGGTTGGTGTTCGTGACGAAGGCCGAACGGGCCGACGGCATGGTGGCCTGCCACAGCTTCTTGCCGGTGTCGATGTCGAAGAACACGACCTTGTCGCAGACGCCCTCGGTGACATCGCCCTCGGGCTTCTTGGGCTGCACCACGACCGCGGTACGGCCGTCGGCCGTCACGTGCTTGGTGGTGGCGCATATGTGGCCGCCCAGCTCCAGGGTCCACGCCGGATCGTCCGAGTCCGCTCCGATCTCGAAGCCCATGACCTTGTCGGCCATGCCCTTGGCGAAGACCTTGCCGGTGGCCCAGGTGCCGGGCGCGTAGCGCTGGTCGCCGTCCTTGAACTTCTCCAGGCCCGCCTCGCGCTGCATCACCATCAGCCGGCCCTCGGGAGAGGCGGGGACCTTCTCGACGGTCTCCCTGACCTCGTCCGGGCTCTGCGCGACGGGCGCCGGCTCGGCTGCGGGCGGTGGGTCGTCGTCCGCGGCGATCAGCCAGCCGCCCACGCCGCCCACCACGAGCAGTACGGCCGCCGCGGCGCCGAGCAGCCGCGTCCGGAGCCGGGTGCGTCGGCCCTCGGCCGCCCGGGTGGACTCGGTGTACAGGGAATGTGGCGGGCCGAAGCTCACGCTGGGGGCCTTTCTTCGGGGGTTGGGGGGCGGCGTTTCAGGGGGTTGGGCTGCTTCACAGGGGGCGCGCGTGCAGGTACGCGCGCGGGCGGGCGGGCGTGAGCACGCGCGTGCGGCACAAGTAGGTGCGCCAAGAGCGTGCGTTCGTACGGGCGGGCGCGCGGGAGCCGTCGTACGTCACCGTTGTGCGGTGGTCATACGTCGGTGAGGGCGCCCTGCGGATGGGCGCGGAGTAGGCCCGGCCGGGCGGCGTCGTGAAAGGCCGCCCGGCGTGCTTCGGGCCGCATCCGTCCGGAGTGGGCCGGAGTGCAACCATCCGGAGCGGGCCGCGGTGCACCGACACGCCCGGTGGCCGACGGAAACCCACCACCGCGCGGGCACGATTGCGCGACCCCGCCCCTCACCGGCTCGTCCATTGACCGGCCCGACCGGCCCGACCGGCGCCCCGGTCGGGCCGTCCGCTCGGCTCAGTTCCCTGTCATCGACCGCGCGGACGCGTAGACGTCGAACACGGCCAGGGCCAGCGGTACCAGGGTCAGCAGGACGAAGCTCTCGGCGATCTCCATGAAGCGGCCCCAGAAGGGCGTCACTCCGCGGCGCGGGGAGATCAGGCCGATCGCGGTCACGAGGGCGGTGGCCGCGCCCAGGGCGGCGGCGAGCCAGACCGAGCGGATGTCGAGGGCCGTGGTGTCGCCGGCGAAGGCGTCGCGCAGGTACTCGGCGGGCGGGTTCAGGGCGAGTCCGAGGCCGAGGAAGACCAGGGCCGCGAGACCGGCGGCGAGTGTGGCGGCCACCTGTGCGGTGTAGCGGAAGAGGTGGGCCCGCATCAGCATCGCGATACCGGTCGCCAGGGCGAGCAGTTGCGCCCACACGTTGCTGGAGAAGCTCAGCACGATCGCCGCGCCGACGGTGACGAGGGCGCAGCCCCCGACGAGGCCGACGAGGAGTTCGTGGCCGCGGCGGGCCTGGGCGACGATGCGCTCGGCGTCGACGGGCTCCTGGTCGGCGGCCTCGTCGGTGCCGTAGCCGCGGGCGGGGTTGGGCGGCTCGAAGCCGATGGGCAGCCGCGCGAAGCGCATCGAGAGGCCGGGCAGGAAGGCCAGCGCGCAGACCGCGAGCGGGGCGCACACGGCGGCCGTCTCGATGGGCTTGAGGTGCGTCAGCATCGCGATGAACGTGGTGATCAGGCCGATCGTGGACGCGAAGACGAACGCCACGAACGGGCTGTCGCCGCCCGGCGACAGCAGTGTGAGCAGCACGGAGGCGACCAGGACGGCCGCGCAGGCGAGCAGGAACTGTAGCTGTCCGATGCCCTCTCCGTCGGACAGCGGCAGGAGTCCGGAGCCCGCCACGGCCATGTTGGGCAGCGCGCCGAGTCCCAGCGCGACGGCCGAGCCGCGGTCGTCGTACACCCGCGCGCGTACCGAGGCGATGGTGACCAGGAGCAGGCCGGTGACGGCGGCCAGGATGCCCTGGAGGGTGTGCATGTCGTGGCGGATCTGGGAGCTCCAGGCCACGAAGGCGAGCAGGGCGGGCAGGACGCCGCCGGCGACGAGGCCGGCCGCGCGGGTCAGCGTGCCGTTCCACAGCGTGGTGTCCTGGGTGACCGCGCGGGCGACGGCCTCGGACACGTCGTCGAAGACGGCCGGGGGCAGCGACTCGGCGAACGGGCGCAGGGTCAGCAGCTCTCCGTCGAGGATGCGCTGGGCGGCGAAGGACCGGGAGCCGTCGAGGACGGTGCCGTCGCGGCGGACGAGGTGGTAGCCGACCGGGGCGCCCTCAGTGGGGCTCTGCTGGGAGAGCCGCAGGATCTCGGGGTAGAGGTCGGCGACCGGTACGTCGTCGGGCAGTGCCACGTCGATACGGCTGTCGGGGGCCACGATGGTGACCCGGCAGAACCCGAATCCGGTACCCGCCCCCGAAGGGGCTCCGGTGCCCGTTCCGCCGGTCGCGCCGGCCGGCGCGGAGGCCGTCATGCTCACCTGCTGTTCCCCCTCGTCGATGGAGACGACGATCACGGCGCCGAGTTCGGCATCGGTGCGCGCGACCGCCTGTAACGATCCTGTGTACGTTGCTGTACGCGGCGCCCTGCCGTCCGCCGTGCCGGTCAAATACGCCACGGTGCCCGGGAGCGGGCGGGGAGCGCCCGTATCGAACGTTGCGGATTGCCCGTTTTTTCCGGCCCGATTCGCAACTGCTCACACGTCTCACGGGCACCCTACCGCCCGCCATTGTCAGTGGGTGTCAGTAGGATCGCGCTGCGCGATCGACGTTCGCCGGACACGGGGCGGTGGACGGAACGGATCGGTTCGGCAAGGGAATTGGTGCGAAGTGAGCCACATCGTCGTCAAGCGCCCACCTCGGGCGCTGCCGAAGGAAGTGCCCACGAGCGAGGTCGTGCTCCAGCCGCCGCCGGAGCTGCCGCGCGGGCAGCAGGAAGGCGCCATGATGCAGCTGCTGCCCATGCTCGGCATGGGCGGCTCGGTGGTGTTCTTCTTCAATCCGCAGGCCCAGCCCTTTATGAAGATCATGGGCATGGTGATGATCGCGTCGACGATCGCCATGGGCATCGCGATGCTGATCCGCTACCGCCGGGGCAACCAGGGTCAGATGGCCGACATGCGCCGCGACTACCTCCGCTATCTCTCGCAGACCCGCCACGACGCGCAGGAGACCGCGAAGGCCCAGCGCGACGCGCAGTACTACCTCCACCCTTCGCCCGAGCAACTGTGGGCGCTGGTCGCCGAGGGCAGCCGCGTCTGGGAGCGTCGCACCGGCGACGACGACTTCGGCCAGGTGCGGGTCGGACTCGGCCCGCAGTCCCTTGCCACCCCCCTGATCCCGCCGCAGAGCGCGCCGGTGGACCAGCTGGAACCGCTCACCACGGGCGCGATGCAGCGCTTCCTGGCGACACACGCCACGATCGAGGACCTGCCGATGGCGGTCTCGCTGCGCGCCTTCTACCACGTGACGATCAGCGGGGAGCCCGTCACCGTGCGCGGTGCCGCCCGCGCGGTCATCGCCTCCCTCGCCTCGTTGCAGTCCCCCGAGGACCTCGTCATCGCGGTGGCGACCGGGCGCGAGTCGACCCGTGAGTGGGAGTGGGCGAAGTGGCTGCCCCACGTGCAGGCGAGCACGGCGGCGGACGGCGCGGGCAGCCTGCGCCTGATCACCACCAACCCGCTCGAACTGGAGGAGCTGCTGGGCGCCCGCCTCCAGGGCCGCCCGCGCTTCCACCCCGACGGCGCGCCGGTCCCCGAGCAGCCGCAGGTCGTGGTCGTCCTCGACGGTGTCTCGCTGCCGCCGACCTCGCTCCTGGCCAGCCCCGAGGGCCTCCAGGGCGTCACCGTCCTCGAAGTCGTCCCCGGCGAGCTCACCGCCGGGCGCGGCGACCTCTCCGTCGTGGTGCACCCGCGCGAGCTGCGCCTGGAGTCGGCGCACGGCATGGTCTACGAGGGCACGCCGGACGTGTTGTCGTACGAGGGCGCCGAGGCGCTGGCCCGGCAGCTGGCGCCCCTGCGGGTGGCGTCCGGCGGTGACGACGACGAGCCGCTGCTCGCCAACCTGGAGTTCACCGATCTGCTGAACCTGGGCGACGCGGCCTCCGTGGAGACACGCCGCACCTGGCGGCCGCGTTCGCAGTCCGAGCGGCTGCGCGTGCCGATCGGTGTCGGCGAGGACGGCCGGCCCGTGATGCTCGACCTGAAGGAGGCGGCACAGGAGGGCATGGGCCCGCACGGCCTGTGTGTCGGCGCCACCGGTTCCGGCAAGTCGGAGCTGCTGCGCACGCTGGTCCTCGGTCTCGCCGTGACGCACTCCTCGGAGACGCTGAACTTCGTCCTCGCGGACTTCAAGGGCGGTGCGACCTTCGCGGGCATGGCCCAGATGCCGCACGTCGCGGCCGTGATCACCAACCTCGCGGACGACCTGACTCTCGTCGACCGGATGGGCGACTCCATCCGCGGTGAGCTCAACCGCCGCCAGGAGATGCTCCGCGACGCGGGCAACTACGCCAACATGCACGACTACGAGAAGGCCCGCGCGGCCGGCGCCCCGCTCCAGCCGCTGCCGTCCCTCGTCCTCGTCATCGACGAGTTCAGCGAACTCCTCACCGCCAAGCCGGACTTCATCGAC
This sequence comes from Streptomyces sp. NPDC088387, assembly GCF_044753385.1. Classification (NCBI taxonomy): domain Bacteria; kingdom Bacillati; phylum Actinomycetota; class Actinomycetes; order Kitasatosporales; family Streptomycetaceae; genus Streptomyces; species Streptomyces sp. NPDC088387. The sequence goes on along the minus strand of NZ_JBIVNC010000012.1, from coordinate 265,612 downwards.
ATGTTCGTCCAGATCGGCCGCATCGGCCGCTCCCTGGGCGTGCACCTCCTGCTGGCCTCGCAGCGCCTGGAGGAGGGCCGGCTGCGCGGCCTGGAGACCTACCTCTCGTACCGGATCGGTCTGCGTACGTTCTCGGCGGCCGAGTCCCGCGCGGCGATCGGCGTCCCGGACGCCTACGAGCTGCCGAACGTCCCGGGTTCCGGCTTCCTGAAGTACGGCACGGACGAGATGCTCCGCTTCAAGGCGGCGTACGTCTCCGGCGTGTACCGCACCAGCGCCCAGCAGGCCGCGTCGTACGGCGGTGCGCTGCCGGTGGACCGCCGGCCGGTCCTGTTCACGGCGTCGCAGGTGCCCGTGCAGTACGCGCCGGTGCCGCAGCAGCGGCAGGAGGAGGAGCCCGAGCGGCGGGACGACGCCCTCGCGGACACCGTGCTCGACGTCATCGTGCGGCGGCTTGAGGCGCAGGGTCCGGCGGCCCACCAGGTGTGGCTGCCGCCGCTGGACAGCCCGCCGTCGCTCGACTCGCTGCTGCCCGGCCTGGCCGCGGTCCAGGGCCGCGGACTCACCCAGCCCGGCTACGAGGGCGCGGGCCGGCTGGTCATCCCGGTCGGCCTTGTCGACAAGCCGTACGAGCAGCGCCGCGACCCGCTCTGGACGGACTTCGGCGGCGCGGCCGGCCATATGCAGATCCTGGGCGGCCCGCAGTCCGGCAAGTCGACGCTCGCCCGTTCGATCATCGCCTCCTTCGCGCTCACCCACACCCCGCACGAAGTGCAGTTCTACGCACTGGACTTCGGCGGTGGCGGCCTCGCGTCCGTCGCGGGCCTGCCGCACGTGGGCGGCGTGGCCTCGCGCCTCGACCCGGAGAAGGTCCGCCGTACGGCCGCGGAGGTGTACGGCATCCTGACCCGCCGCGAGGAGTACTTCCGTACGGCGGGCATCTCGTCCATCGCGGAGTTCCGCACCCGCCGCGCGCGGGGCGACATCTCGGTGACGGACCAGCCGTGGGGCGATGTCTTCCTGGTCATCGACGGCTGGGGCAACTTCCGCTCGGACTACGAGGCGTTGGAGCCGTTTGTGCTCGACATCGCCGCGCGGGGCCTCGGTTACGGCATCCACGTCATCCTGACCGCGTCCCGGTCCATGGAGGTCCGCTCGAACCTCAAGGACCACCTGATGAACCGGCTCGAACTGCGCCTCGGTGACCCGATGGACTCGGAGTTCGACCGCAAGGTCGCGGCGAACGTCCCCACGGGTGTGCCGGGCCGCGGCCAGACCCCGCAGAAGCAGCACTTCATGGCGGCGGTGCCGCGTATCGACGGTCTGTCCTCCGACACCGACCTGGCCGAGGCGGCCCAGGCGCTGGCGGCCGAGGTCACCCGGCACTGGACCCTGCCCGGCGCGCCCGAAGTACGGCTGCTGCCGCGCGAGTTCCCGGCGACACAGCTGCCGCCGGGCGACCGTTTCCCGAACCGCGGCGTCGCGTTCGCCCTCGACGAGGAGAACCTGGAGCCGGTCTTCGTCGACTTCGACCAGGACCCGTTCTTCCTGGTCTACGGCGAGAGCGAGTCCGGCAAGTCCAACATGGTCAAGCTGCTGATCCAGCGTCTCACCGAGCGCTACGACGGCAACGACTGCAAGCTTTTCGTCGTCGACAACCGGCGCTCGCTGCTCGGCATGACGCCGACCTCGCACCTGGCCGAGTACATCCCGATGTCGAACCAGATGCAGCACCACATGGACGCCCTGGTCGACCTGATGCAGCGCCGCACCCCGACGGCGGACGTCACGCCGGAGCAGCTGCGCGACCGCAGTTGGTGGCAGGGTCCGACGGTGTACGTGGTCATCGACGACTACGACCTGGTCTCGACGTCCCAGGGCAACCCCCTGGCCGGCCTCACGGAACTCCTGCCCTTCGCCCGCGATGTCGGCGTCCGCTTCATCATCGCCCGCTCCACGGCAGGCGCCGGCCGCGCCGGCTACGAGCCGTTCATGCAGCGGATGAAGGAACTCGGCGCGCAGGGCGTGGTCCTCGCCGGCGACCCCAACGAGGGCGAACTCATCGGCAGCGTACGGCCCCGGCCGATGCCGCCGGGGCGGGGGATCTTCGTATCGCGCAAGCGGGGGAAGCCGTTGGTTCAGGTGGGGTTGGTGCCGGAGGGGCGGTGAGCGGGCCGACGTACACGGCACAGCTCACGAGCGCACCTGGAGTCCCCCGGCGGACGGGTGCGCTGCGGCCACCCTGGGTCTGTACAGCGATTCCGAGGCGCGCGGTCGATCACCTGTCCGCGGACACAAAAGCAGGGTGGGCGCCTCCCGCGCGCGCCCACCCTGGAGTTGCTTCTGAGAACCGCGGTGCTTACAGGAAGTAGCTGGCGGCCTTCTTGTCGCCTTCCATGTACGTACCACCCGACTGGCCCACGACGTGGCCGATGCCGGTCAGCGCCGTGTGGATGTCGTTGGCTTCCTTGTCCCAGCGGCGCAGCTTCTCGCCGAACTGGTCCTGAGCCGAACCGGCCCAGTACTCACGGCTCCGCTCGACCAGCGCGCGGAGTTCCTGCAAGTCCTGCTCAAGCTGCTTGGCCTCGTTACCGATCTTCGTGGCCGCGAAGTCGAGCCCGTCATAAGTGACGGAAAGCCCCTCGCCGTTGCGCATTGTCTACCTCGTCTCGCTCGTGTGTGCCGGGCTGTGGAACAGACCGGATGCTGTGCGGCAACCGCCGCTGTGCTGAACCGAAGTCGTCAGCTCGGGTCGTCTCACATGGAGTTGAAGGCGGACGGCTGAACCGTCGGGGCACCGTCGGTGAGGCTGATGCGGTTGACGGACGCGCGCACCTCGTCTTCCTTGGTGTCCTTGATGTTGCGCGCGGTGGTCATGGCTTCCATGACCTCACCGAGGATGGTGCCGATGCCCTTGAGGGACTCGTTGATCTCGTACTGCTTCTTGTCGAACTCGGCGCGGCCGATACCCTGCCACTGGCCTTCGAGTCCGTCGATGACGCCCTGAAGACTGTGCACCCGCTTGCGGATGCCCTCGTACTTCTCGAACATCTGCTTCTGGAGTTGGACGACTGCGGCATCTTCGAGCTTCTGGCTCGGAGTACCCATGGTGACCTGCCCTTCCTCTGTCTTTTTTCTTCTCTTGTCCCGCACGCCCGCCTAAGCGAAGCGAGCGCGCTCTTGAGCCCTTGCCTGACCGGCACATGGCTACGTGGACGGCTCGGGCAGCTGGTCGGCGACGTACGTCACCTCGCGCGTCGTGCCCGCGTCACGGCGACGCCGGCCCCACCGATCACGACGACCGCGGCGGCGGCGCCCAGGGCGATCCAGAGGGTGTTGCTGTCACTGGACGCCTCCGCGGTTGATCCTGCCGCCGAAGTGCCGCCGGTTGAACCCTTTTCAGGGGCCTGTGACGGGGCTGATGCAGAAGCGGCGGGGGATGAGGGTGCCGCGTTCTTCTCCCCCGACTTGGCCAGGAGATCGCCCCTGTTGTCCTTCGCGAGCGGATCGACGTTGGGCGCCCCCGCGTCGTAGTTGGGGTCTTCCAGCACCACGCGCGGGCGAATGAAGCCATACCCGGCGAACTTGCTGGGCTCATCCTTGGGCCAGCCGCGGCTCGCTGTGTCGATGAGGGCACGGGTGACCTGGTTGACCGTCCAGTCGGGGTGCGCGGACCAGACCAGGGCTGCGGCGCCCGAGGCGATCGCGGTTGACCCACTGGTGCCGTCGTGCTTGCAGTACGACTTGAATGTCTCGTCGCACCAGGCAGGGATGGACTCACCAGGCGCCATGAGATCTGCGTAGCCGCCCGGCGAGAACTTCGAAACCTCGAACGACTGGTCTACAGAACCGATTCCGAGGACATAGGGATAGGCGGCCGGAAGGGACGTGTAGGACTCGTTGCCGACGGCCGCAATCACGAGCTTGCCCTTGGAGGCCGCGTACCTGACGGCCTCCTTGTCCTCCTCGTCGGCCATTCCACCGAAGGAGATGTTGATGATCTTCGCGTCGGTGTCAGCGGCCGCCCGGAGCGCCTCGTGCGGATCCGGCGTCTGCGCGTACTCCGGGTCCTTCTCCGACAGACCTTCCAGCGACACCCGGTACGGGACGATCTTGGCGCCGGGTGCAAGTCCTCGCACGCCGCCTCCCGCGCCCGTACCGGCGATCAGCTCCGCCATGCCCGTACCGTGGCCGGAGAAATCCTTCGTGGCGTGGTAGGCAACCGACTCCGGAACCTCGTCAGCCAGGACCTGTCCCTTCAGGGAAGACGTGTTCGCGTTCACCCCGCTGTCGATGACCGCGACTTTGACCCCCTCCCCCGTGCTGACCTTCCACATCTTCTCGGCCTGCATCTCGGCCAAGTACCACTGATCCGCCTGGGCGTCGGCGGCGGCGCTGGGCAGATTCACGGCACTGACGGTGACCAGGGCGCCGACGAACGCACCCGCTGCACGTACGCGCCTGCCCCACGGCGACCGAAGGAGCACTGACTGCTCGGTCCGTCGGCTGGTCCCTGACGTCATGGCTTGGTTAGTCCTCGCTAGTGCTCAGTTGACGGCCGGGGGCACGTCGCGCCGCGGCCCGTTGGGGAGTTGCGTCTCATCGCAGTCCGACGACGCATCCGGGCGACGCGTCTCCTCGCCGTTCCTGTCGTCGTCGCGGTCGCGGTCGTCGTCACGCCGGTTGCGGCCCGGGCCGCGTACGAGACCGGCGCCTCCGCGGGTCATGCCGTTCCGCTCGGCTCCGGTGGGCGAGTTGCGACCCGTCGGGTTGCCGGTCACCGTCTGGTTGGGGCGACCACCCGGGCGACCGGTCCCGGTACGAGGCCTGCTGCCGGGCTGGGAAGCGCCGAAGACTCCGCGCTGACTCGTCTGTCCGGTCGGAGGACGAGACCCCGGAGGTGTGCTCGCGCCGATCACCGTGCCGCGGGGAGGCTTTGCCCCACCGCTCCGCTGCGGCGTGGCGCCCTGGGTTGCCGGACGGCCCCCCACAACACCGTTGGCTCGGCCCGCGCCGGTGGCAGGGGTGCCCGAGTTCCGTGGTCCCTGGGTGCCGCCGGCACGCGGCGTACCGCCCGTGACGCCTTGGCCGCCCATGGGGTACGGCCTGCCGCCCGGCCCGGTCCCGGTGGGCCGACCCGACGCCGAACCGGAAGCGGTCGGGTTGGAGCGGCCCATGGGGTTGGTGGCGCCGGTCGCGGACGGCCTGCCTGCCTGGTTCGTGGCGCCGGGACCGTTCGTCCGTCCCGTCACCGGGTCGACCATGCCGGACCGCGCACGCCCCTGTGCGGAGATGGGGGTGCGCTGACCGTTCGCTCCCCCGGTGTTCTTGTTGAAGCCGTTCGGCAGCGGCGCAACGGGGGTCGGGAACGGACCGCCCGTCTGGCCGGTGATCGGCGGGTTCCCGGTCACCGGCGACGTCGGACCGGTGGTGGGCATGGTCGTGTTCGGCGGCAGCGTCCCGACGGTGTTGAGGTCCGTGTTGACGTCCGGGACTGCTGGGTCCCTCCGGATGGGGTCGCCGGGGCGGGTGACCGCACCGTCGATATCGGTCTGCCGTGGCGGAGTCGGGTCCGTCGTGCCGGTCTGCTCCCTGCCCTGCTGCGGCGGCTGGTACTGCTCCGTCCGAACGGTGGGGTCCGATTCCTCGGAAACGGTGCTCCATTTCTTGGGCTCCGGTACCCCGACATTGGGCACGTTCGGGAACGTCGGCGGCTTGGCCTGAAGCACTTCGAGCTGCTGGCTGGACACGGCGTAGTAAGAGGCCAGGCGGTTCATCTGGTTGATCGCCTCCTGGCGATCCTTCTCCACCTTCAGCGCGGCCGTGTACTCCTTGTCGTCCGCCGTCTTCTCGACCGCAGTGAAGCTCTCGGGACGCTTCCTGTTCTGGGGGTCGCGAGGAGGCATGCTGCTCCGCACGGACGCCAGGCCCATGGCAGCCGCCGTGATCTGGTCACCGGCGCTCCCCGCGAAGTCACTCAGCTCGCGGGTACTGGTGACGAGCTGGGCGCCGTACGTACGGAAGTCGTTCCCGGCCGTGCCCTTCCACGAGAGCTTGGTGATACGACCGTCGAGTTCCTCCGCCGCCGCCTTGATGGCGTCACGCGCGTCCCACAGGGCCTTGCCAGACGACTCCAGGTCCTCAGGATTCGTCTGCTCGACCAGGTCCACCATCTGGTTCAGATCGAGGTTCTTCGCGTCGAAGTCCGTGCTTCCGAATACGGCCTTCCCCTGGCCGGTGGCTCCGACCACCGCACGCAGTGGATCAGTCACGAGGCGGGTGAACAGCCCACCGCCTCCGGTGTTCTCCACGACACGGGCCACGTCCGCGAAGGAGTTCTGGTTGGAGGCGCGCTCCAGATCCGCCTTGTGCTCGTCGCCGGACATCCTCAGCCCCCCATTCCGGAAGTCTCTTCGGACTTGTGAACCGTCTTCACCGAGCCCTGGGTCTCGTCGATCTGCACCCGGATCTGCCAGTACCTGCGCCGCTCGGACTCTTCGAGTGCGTCGAACCCGTCCTTCGCACCCTTGACAGCGATCGCTATGGCCTCAATCTGCAAATGCAGCGTCTTGGACAGCGACGTGAGCTGTTCGTGCACGATGTTGTACTGGGTGTACAGATTGGTGGCCTCGACGAAGCCACCGGCTCCCCCACTGCTCAGAGACGTCTGCTTGATCGTCTGCGCCCCCACGTTGGTGGGGTTACCAGCCGACCCCTCAAGATCGCGGAGCACCGCGTCGACCCTCGACACAAAATCACTGAGCAACTCACCGCTGACCTGAAGGTCCGCGGCCCCGCCTCCACCCATGTCCGCCGGAAGCACGACGCTCCTCCCCGTTTCCCCGTTACGCGTTGCATCCACCCGTCGCGGCCCACCGTGGCTGGATCATCCGCCAGCCACACGATCGCAAACCGAGCCGCACCTAACAACGTCTTTACCACTCTAGACAACGTGCTCAACGACTCCAACCGGGGCGTGCGCCAATTCAGTTACAACCCTGCACCAGAGACCACAAAATGCCCGGTTCGCCGGTTTGCGTCCGGCGCGCTCGGGGCCACGCGGTCACCACCAGCGTGCCCATGGGACTCGCGGCCCGGCGGTGCCGTCAGAGAGAATCCGTGATCTTCACCGGACTTCCACGCACGAGCGCACATCGACTGCTCGATGACACATGTCAACTACACACAAGGTTGCTAGCGTGCTTGCGCTCGCCCCTGCTGCTCAGGGGGCGGTAAGACACCAGAGGGCAGACGGACACGGGGGAAGGTCCTGCGCATGGCATGGGACGAGTGGGAGCACCTCAAATCCGAGGCCGCTGAGCGGCGTACTACGCAAATGCGCCTCAATCAGCTGCCCGCGGAGGGTGGTGGGGGCGGCGGCGGGGATCTCGTGGTGCGCCAGGACGACCTGGGTGCCGTAGGGCATGACGCCTATCTGCTCTACGACGAGCTCCGCAAGGGGGCCGACATCGCGGGGGCGGGTGCCAACAAGGACGGGGCCGGCACCACGATGCAGGCCGCGGCCACGCTGAAGTCCCACGGCTTCCAGACGGGCGCCGCGCTGGAGACGACCGTCAACGTCTGGACGTCACAGGTCAAGTCCGTGCTCCAGGCCTGCGCGCACATCTCGAACCACCTGGACTACAGCCAGAAGCGCCACTCGGAGGACGACGCGCAGATCGGCGCGGTCGTTCGCGGGCGCGACGGCTCCGCCATACCCGTGTCCCAGCTCAACGAGTACTTCAAGTAGGCGATTCTCCGGTGGCTCTCACATTGACCGACCTCGTCGAGGTCGACCTGGGCAAGCTCGGCACGTCGGTGGCGGACTGGAAGAAGACCGTAGAAGGTCTCAAGACGTCGGCGGAGAACGCCCGCAAGGGCATGAAGGCCAAGTCCGACACAGCCCAGTGGGGCGGTGTCAACGCCACGGTGACCCGTGACTTCATCACGAAGACGACCAAGGAGATATCGGATCTCCACACCGAGGCGAACAGCATCTACCAGGTGCTGGAGGACGGGCACACGGAGCTCGTCGCCCTCCAGAAGCAGCTCAAGCAGGCCGTCGACGTGGACGCGGCCACGATGGGCGTCCGCGTCGAGGACCTCGGCGACGGCACGATCCGTTGCTACTTCCCGCACGTCCGGGGCGACACGGACGAGCGCACTCAGGCGCAGCTCGACGCCAAGCGGGAGCTGGAGGACCGGATCAGGCGGATCCTGTCCCACGCCGCCGAGATCGACTCCACGGTCGCGCGGGCCCTCGGCAAGAGCCACGGCAACGACGCGCACAACGCCGGTCACAGCTCCTACGAGTCGCTGAACGACGCCGAGGTCGAGCGTGCCGTGGAAATCGCCCGCAAGGGTGATCAGATGTCCGACGCCGAACTCCAGGAACTCAACCGGCTGCTGCGGTTCAACTCCTCCGAGAAGGACGGGGAGTTCGCGACCGAGTTCTACCAGGGGCTCGGCGGCCCGGAGAAGACGCTTCAGTTCTACGCCGAGATGTCGATCGACGGTACCGACTCCGAGGCGACGAAGACACGGCTCAACGCCGTTCAGGATCTACAGAAGGTCATGGGCTACACACTGGCGAACGCCACGGACCCGGACCACAAGCACCACCTGCCGGCGAGCTGGGGCTCGGACTTCCGCCGCCTCGGCACGCAGTCGATCGGCTGGCAGCCGGGACAGATGAACAAGCCGTACGGCTATCAGGTCCTCGGTGGCCTGCTCCGCTACGGCAACTACGATGCCCGGTTCCTGACGCCCATCGCGGAGCACGTCACCCAGCTGCACAAGGACGACGCCTTCCGCTTCCTGTCGAACAAGCCCGCGGGCAACCCGGACACCTACGGGTTCAATCCCTCCGGGCAGCTCGGCACTGGCAATGACCCGTTGAACAGCGTGTTGGAGGCTCTGGGGCACAGCCCGGAGGCGTCGGAGAAGTTCTTCACCCAGCCGCCGACCGCGTACAACGAGGACGGCACGGTCAAGAAGGACGGGAACACCGGCTTCAGCTCCTACCTCGATGTCTTCACCGACAAGGACTTCGAGTGGACCATCGACACGAACGACACGAACATCCTGGCCGACGAGGACAAGAGCAAGCGGGCCCTGGCCTACGGTCCCGAGGCGCTCGGCCACGCTCTGGAGGCGGCGACGACGGGGCGGCCGTACGACAGTGACGACACCGGTGACGCCGTCCGGCACACCGAGGCACGTGCCGGCCTCGTGCGGGACATCGTCGAGAAGTTCGGCGCCCACCCGGAACTCATCCGGCACAACGAGAACGGTGACGTCGACGGTTCCAGCGGACCCCTCTACGGCATGCGCGGCAGCCTCGGTGACATCACGGCCGAGTACATGGGCGACTTCCAGCGGGCCATGTACGAGGAGGGGTCGTCCAGCGACATGTTCCCCACGTTCGGGTCGAGCGCGAATCTGAATCCCGGGAACGTGCAGCAGTTCCTGGGCGAGGTGGGTCAGGACCCCGACGCCTATGCGGCCATCACGACCGCGCAGCAGGCGTACACGGCGGATGTCGTGGATCGCGTCATCAACGCGGAGGGCGTCTCGGGCGCGTCGCTGGACGGACGCGTACGTGACGCGATCGCGCCCGGCGCGGCCATGGCGGGCATCATGAGCGACTCCCGCGCGGACGCGATTTACAAGTACCACACCGCCGCGGATACCGAGTTCAACGAGTCCGCGGCGGACAAGCAGAAGTGGGTGGACCGGATTCTCGGCATGGGCGTCGACGCCGTCGGGCAGCGGGTGCCGGTTGCCGGAACCCTGCTCGGCTGGGCGTCCGAGGACATCCAGGACTCCATCATGAAGAGCATCCAGCAGGACACGACTACCGAGGCGGAGGCCAAGGCCGGGAACGAGTACTCCGGTGGGCGTTCGCAGGCCATTCGGTCGGCGGAGGACGCCGTGTTCCGCGCGCTCGTCAATAATCACGACATCGACTGGCAGACGGGTGAGGACCTCAAGCGTGCCGCCCGTACGGCGGCCGGGATCAGCCACTCGGACGGCGCGCAGTGGAATTCGGAGAGTGACGGAAATTGAGAAGCAAGAGGTTCGCGCTGGGTGGCGCCTCCCTGTGTGCCGTCGCGCTGGTGGCGACAGCTTGCTCGTCGGACGAGCCGAAGCAGGAGTTCAGCGTGCCGAAGGCGCTCTGCGGGGTCGCCGTACCGGCTGACGCCCTGTCCCAGCTCCTCCCCTCTTCCGGCAAGGACCTCTCCGTGGACGACGAGGGGAACCAGGCGGACGGGTCGGTGCTCTGCAAGGTCGCCGTGGACGATCACGAGATGGTCCTTACGCTCACCGGCGAGCGCATCGAGACGGGTGGTTCGGCGCGGGACATCCTGCGGTCCCGGGCGTCCGTGGCCGATCCGAAGACGGCGGACGACGGCACGATCGCGTATTCCGCGGCGGCTGCCGTCTCCGTGGTGAAGTGCGGCGGCGCCGGAGTGGTGGCGGAGGACATCAGCACTCTGGTCAAGGTCCTGGAACCCGGACGACAGGACGAGGCAGCGATGAGGGACCTGATCTCGGGGTACACGGCGGCGTTGGAGAAGTCGGAGCCGTGCACGAGGGAGTCCTAGGGGCCCGGCGGAAGCGCACAAGGGGCCCCGCTCCGTTTAGTGCGCCGGCTCGAAGCACGGGAAAGAAGCAACCCTCGGCGAGTCGGCCGCAAACAGCCGCGATCCGGCCAGATTGATGCCGCAGCAGTCCCGCTTATCACCCTAATCCTCCGAATCTTCACACTGGACAAACGCGGCAAACCCACTCTGACCTGGGAGTCCTCTCAGGGCGGCTTGCTACGTTGGCTGCATCCACAGCACGGAAAGGCACACCGCGCTCGCGCGGAGTCACACGTGTGCGCGGTCACGCACGAGGGGGATGAGCTACACGCATGGCATGGGACGAGTGGGAACAGCTCAAGGCCGAGGCCGCCGAGCGGCAGTCCACGCAGATGCGGCTGAACCAGCTCGATCCCGGCGACAACTCGCCGAGCTACTACGGCGATCTGAAAGTCGCGAACGCCTCGCTGACGAAGATCAGCAAGTCTGCGCACGACCTGTACAACGCGCTGTGGGACAAGGCGCGCGTCGCCATCCCCAGCAGCGACTCGGCGGCCGGTGACCTGTCGAAGCAGGGTTTTGCCCTCGGGGGCGGTCTCCAGCATGTGTCGAACAGGTGGGATCAGCAGCTCAAGTCGCTGATGGACGCCTGCGCGCAGATCACCAACCACCTCCAGGTCACCAAGAACGTTCACGCCGGCGACGAGGGCTACATCGTGCGGCAGATGAGCAGCATCGACGCGCTCGACTCCGGCTTCGACGAGCGGGTCGGCCAGCCGGGCAAGGACAACCCCATTTATGGCAAGAACGCCAAGGAGGAGGGGTAGCGGCGAAGTACGCGGCGCACGGCGACGTCACTCGTCCCGGCGCCCGGACCGGCGCGAACTCGCGGACTCACTCAGCCACCTCTCGCCATATCTAGGGACAAAGACGCATGGACCTCGACGCTCTGCGCAACGCCAACTTCTCACTGCTCGACGAAGCCGTCTCGGACTGGTCGACCCTGGTCAAGCACCTGGAGACCCTGAAGAAGAATGCCGAGGACGAACTCCACCAGGCCGCCAACAAGGCGGACTGGGCCGGTGTGAACGCCCAGGTGACCAAGGAGTTCATCGGCAAAACGGCCGGCGAGTTCACCGACGCGCACACCCAGGCCACGACAATTCACAGAATCCTCGACGACACCCGCGGCGAGCTGAAGAACTACCACCAGCAGCTCACGGAAGCCATTGAGAGCGGCCGCAAGCAGAGTCTCCAGGTCATCGGGTACGAGGGCGGATTCACCGTCACCTCCAGTGGGCCGCCGGAGGGGCGGGCGCAGAAGGACCAGGACAGCAAGACCGAGATCACCGGTCTCCGTGACCGGATCCAGGGAATCCTGGACAAGGCGACCGAGAGCGACGACTCGGCCCAGAAAGTCCTGAAGGCCATCGCCGACCAGAGCCAGCTCGGTTTCGCCGATGCGAGCTACAAGGACCGGGACACGGCGAGCGAGGCACTGAAGCAGGCCGAGAGCCTGGCCAATCTGGCCAGGAAGAACCCCAAGGACCTGACTGTCGAAGAGTTCGACCGTCTCAACAAGGGGCTCAAGGAGTACGCGAACGACGATCTGTTCGCCGAGAAGTTCGCCACGACTCTCGGCCCCGAGAAGACGCTTGCGTTCTGGGCCGGGGTCAATGATCCCCGCACAGGGAACTACGAACTCGGGCAAGAGCGTCAGGAACAGTTCGACGATCTGCAGCGCAACCTCGGCCTGACGCTGGCCAACGCCACCCAGAGTGATTCCGGCGCCATGGCCGACTGGAAGCGCATGATGATCGACATCGGCGAAAAGCCAGTCTACGGCAACAACGTCGGCGGCCCCATGGGCTTCCAGGTCATGAGCAACCTGATGCGGACCGGTGACTACGACGACCAGTTCCTGAAGGACTATGGGAACAAGCTCATGGACACCGAGCGGAAACTGACGGGCAATGGTGAGCACGACAATTTGTCGTGGCAGCACAAACCCATGGATCCGTGGCTCAACCAGATCGGTGAGGACAGCGGGTCCGACCCCTTGACCGGATTCCTAAAGGGCCTCTCCAACAGCCCAGACGCGGCCACGGACTTCCTGAACCAGGAGTACGTCTCCAAGGACGATCCGAACAACCCGTTCGAGCGGGACACGGACGGCAACGGAAAGAACGGCAAGGTAACGCTCTCCAACTTCCAGTACCTCTTCGAGGAGCGGGAATGGCCCCAGGAGAGCAACCTCAAGGGCGACGACCTTCACACGGGGCAGAACAATTTGGCCCTGGCGCTGGAGGCAGCCACGACCGGACACCCGGCAGGTGAAATGCCAACCGCTGACACTCCTGCGCACAACGCCGAGCAGGCCAAGCTCATGGAGAGCCTGGTTGAATCGATCGCGGACGATCCCACGCGTTTGACGGACAACAGTTACATGTCCGACAGCATCGGCCAGATCACCTCTGAATATCTGCCAGACATCAACCGGTCGGTCAGCGACGTTGACAGGGATCCAAAATCCGAAGCGTGGCAAGAAATCATGAGCCTGTATCCGGTTGCCGGAACAGAGGCGGAGCTCGATCACACTTCCGTAAGCCAGTTGCTGTTCGCTGTTGGACAGAACCCAGAAGGCTTTGCCGCCGTTGAAGTGGGCCAGAAAGACTACATGGGGAGGCTCATGGAGTACCACCTCAACCCGGACCTGCCCAATGAACTGCGCGTCTCCGACGACTACGAGAGGCTCGTCGAGCCCATTGCTTCAAGATCGGGGGAAATCTCCGGAACTCTGCGGCTTGGTGCTCAAGAGTACATTGGTGACGAGGCTTCCGAAAAGGACAAGGAATACGCGCACTCGGTCGCGCAGAAGAAGAACTTCATCTCGGGGACCGTCGGCACCGTCGTCGGTGTCGGGACCTCCTTTGTTGCCACACCTTGGGTCGGCGCGGTCGCCGGCGGGGCCGCGGGCACCGTATCCGGCATGGTTTTGGAATCGGTGTTCAAAGACGCAGAAGGTAACGCCGTGTCGGATGCCCAAAAGACGGGTGGCAAAGTCTGGAACGAAGGTTGGCAACAGAACATCAAAGTTTCCGAGGAAGCGGCGCGCAATGCGGCCGATAAATACCATCTGGACGCCGGGGACATCGGATCCACGGCTCGGGAATCTGCGCGGCAGGGCTATCTAAATTCGCGCAATATTCTGGAGGGTCAGGCCCCTGGAATTATTGCGGGCGACTAATGCTACCGCCAACAGGGTCACCATTTTGGAGAAATTCCGTGCCTCAGAACACATCTCACAGGTGGCGCATTACATCTGTGTGCGTCACCAGCGTTGCACTCACTTTTGCACTGTCCAGCTGCAGTAATGAAGAGGAAAAACGCGAGTACGCAACACCTCAGAAGCTGTGCGGAACTGCTGTTGACGCGGATGCCTTGGAACCATTCCTTCCTCCGGGACGCAAGGTATCCATGAGTGACAGTGACGGCTCAGGAATTAAGAGCTGCGACATGGTTGTCGACAAAACACTCGCGGTGACCACAACGCAGGCGTGGATTGAGGAAGGAAAAGACACGGCCTACTTTGCGGCTGGTTTGACACTTGAGAAGTTGGAACATTCAGACGACGACGGCCAAATCCGGTATACGGGGAATGAGGCCTTCGGTAAGACTCGCACTTGCGTTGACAAAAAACAGGAGCTTTATGTTGCCGTTCAGGCCCAAGGATCGAAACACAGAGACTCCGACGCCATGAAGCAGCTTATTGAAGCTTACATCAATGAAGTTCAGCGCTCGGATGAGTGTAAGGACGGAGCCCCGTGATTGCCTCATCAGAGCCCTTCACTCCGTCGCCCAGAACATGAATGTAATTTCCGCAGGAGTCCAAACTGTCGTTGCGTCGGAGGCCCAGGGTAGCATCACAACATTTGGCTAAAATCACATATCTGGTGAGCGAACCGTGACATATTCTTCTGGTGCAATTGCCGTTCTCGGCACCATTACCGCCCTGGTCGTCCTCCCAGGGTGCACTGAAAATGAGGCCAAACGTGAGTTCGCAGTTCCCAAGTCGGCATGCGGGACACCCATCGACGCGGACGATCTTTCCGCTTTTCTTCCTCCAGGTAAGAAGCTGACCACCAAAACCACCTCGGATTCTCGAGACTCCACCAAGTGCGCCATCTCCGTAGATAGCAAGCTAGTCGTCCAGACTGCCCAAGAGTGGTGGGACGACATGACCGTAGTCGAATTTTCTCGAGGTATGACGTTAGACGATCCCGATCACCAGACTGACGACGGAAATTACGTCTACTCTGACTACCAAGCCTTCGGTAAGGTTGTCGACTGTCAAAGCAACGCACATAAGGGTCAGGTGTTGTATACAGCAATTCAGGGGTCTGGTTCAGACCACCGCGATCTTGATGCGATGAAGCGGCTCATTGAAAAATACACCCAGGCCGTGAAATCATCTGAGGTCTGCAGCTAAGGCAACGTGGCGTGAAAATAACCTGGACAAGAGTACCGATCGCTGTTGGCGTCGCCGTAGCTGTGGTCCTCCTGGCAGGAGCGGCCTACCTGTTCAATCTCCCACCGTTCGACAGCGCAGTGGGCGAGATCCGACAGAACGCAGTATGTGCGTCACTGGGCCAATCCGGGCAGTCTGTCTCCGCACTCAAATCTGTCCTGCCAGAGGAGTCGTCGTACGCCTTCGACGACGACGTAACCCTTCGCGTGGATGACGGCGATGATGGATACAGCTCGGATTGCTCTGTCACCGGTGGCGACAAAGAGCTCATGACTGCGCGAACCCAGATGATGCGCGCGGAGTCGGTTCAGAGCTGGGTCAGCGGCGAGGTCGAGCAGTATGCCGACGGTTCTGGCCGGCTGACGTCCTTCGAGGCTAGAGCGGAAGGGGTCGCGTCCTCATCGGTGGCTGCCGTCTTCGTGCCGTGCTCGTCCGAGGGGAAGATTCCGGGCGGACAGTACAACCTCAGCGTTGTCGTGCAGCTGAAGGAACAGGGAGAGTCGGGCAGCAGCGAGACCCGGTCCAGCCTGATTGAGCTGGCCAAGGGTGCGGCCACGTTCGCCCATGCGCAGGCCAAGTGCGACATGCCTTCCACCGTGAGTGGGTCACCAACAGGCAAGGCATCACCCGTGTATGAAGAGATGTACAACTCGCCAGGACGAGCTCCAGCGGTCCGGAGGCTTTCCAGGTGATTACTCGAAGCCTCATGCAGGCTGCGGCTCTGGCGTCCGTGGTGGGTACGCTTGTCGGCTGCTCAGCGTCCGACGGGTCGAAAGAGTACGACGTCCCCGAGGCACTGTGTGGTGTTTCGGTAGACCAGGATCTGGTCTCGGAGCTGCTGCCGGCCGGCACGTCAATCAGCGTTGAGGAGAAGAACCCCGTGCCCAGCCGAACGCGCTGCCAGGTGAACATCGACGGCAAGGCCGCCCTGATCGCCAGCCAGATGTGGTGGGAAAAGGGGACCGACCGTATGACCGACGTGGCCGACTCGATTCCCGAGCTGGATTCGGCTGAGCCAGCGGACGACGACTCGGTCCTCTACTCCGGCACCGGAGCGTTGCGGCGGGTGACGTCCTGCTCCAACGCCGATCATCCCGACCACACGTTCTTCACATCCGTTCAGGTCTATGGGGACGGCGTGGACGACGCGGAAGCGACAGCGGCGCTGATTTCCGCCTATACGCAAGCCCTCGAAGGTTCCGGAACGTGCCGCTGATCCGCCCGCAACGGCCCGACATAACGAGTTGAGAGTGGCTCGTTCGACGCACACACCATCCCGTAGCCGGAATCGAGCCCTGGCGGCTGGTCTCGCCTCCCTGAGCCTTCTGGCCGGCTGCGGCGCGGATTCGGAAAAGGCGAGCGCACTCGACACCCGGCAGGTCCAGGCCGTGCTGCCGGGCACAAAGGCTCTACCCGGTTGGAAAGTGGCAATAGAGCCGATCGCCCAATCAATGAGCAAGGCCAAGGAAATGGGCCTGTCCCGCTGCTACGAGGGCCCCAAGAATTGCAGCAAGGTCTGCATAAAGAGTCGGATTCCCGAGGCACAGAATTTCGATCCCGGGAAGATCGGCGAGCAGCGTGACGCGGTGTCGGGCGTCGGTACGTCGTTCGCCGAGGGCTCGAAGAGCACGATTACTCAGGTGCGCGTCGGCAACGTCATCATGCTGACGGTCAGCGAAGCCGGCTCCGGCATCACGACATCAGAGGCCGCGATGACGCAGTACGCCGCGATGCTCGCGAAGCGTGTTGAAGAGGCTCGGAGCGGCAACGCTCCGTCCGCCGCCGCCCACTGACCACGTCCCGCCCGGATCAGTTCGAGAGACGCATGACGTTGATGGTCGCGTAGACCACCAATCCCGCCATCACCACAAAAACGATCCGGGCGACGACGAACGCCGAGTCCGGTAGCTCCGGTGCCGAAGGGTTCACGCTCTCGCGCCACCCCCGTACCCGGTCCGCAGGAATGCACGCCGCGGCCAGCATCACCGCCGCCAGGGCGAAACTGAACACCGTCACCGTCGTCGCCCCTCGCAGTTCCGCTGCTCGTGCCCGGCTCGCGGGCCCCGCGGCGTCATCTCTGCCCCCGCAGCTCAGCCCCACCCCGCCGCCTCCGAGAATCCCGCAAAGCCACCGCCGTCCCGCTCAACCCCGCCACCAGCACCAGGCCCCCCACCACCACATACGTGCCCAGGCGGGTGTTGCGTTCCTGTGCTGATTCGCCGAAGTGGACCGGGGCCACCGACGGGGGCTCGCCCTTGGCGACGCCGTTCTCCGGCTGGGGGGACTCCACGGGGTTCTCCGGGTCGACGTCCGTGAGGGCGCGGACCGGGTCGATGACACCCCAGCCGACGAGGCGGTCGTGGCCGGGGATGGAGCGTTCCGCGGTCTGCTCGATCTGGGCCACCACCTGCTGTGCCGTCCACTTCGGGTACTTGGACTTCAGCAGGGCCGCCACCGCCGCCACGTACGGCGCCGAGAAGCTGGTGCCGTTGTCGGGGCAGTGGCCGCCGCCCGGAACCGTGGAGATCATGTCGACGCCCGGCGCCGCCACCCCCACGAACTCGCCGGACTGGGAGAACGAGGCCCGTTCGTTGTTGCGGTCCGACGAGGCGACCGCCAGGACACCGTCGTACGACGCCGGGTAGGTGGTCTTCGTGTTGCCGCCGAGGCCGTCGTTGCCTGCCGAGGCCACGACCACCACCCCCTCCGCCAGCGCCGACTTCACCGCCGCCTCCAGACTGTCGTCCGGGCGCACCGCGTTCGCCGTGTCCTGGGAGATGTTGATGACGTCCGCGCCCTCGGCCACGGCCTCGTTGATCGCCGTGGCGAGCGTGGCCGCCGTGCCGTTGCCCTCCGCGTCGTTCTGCTTGATCGGGATGATCGTCGACTCGGGGGCCAGGCCCACGAATCCCGTGCCCTTGGCGGGGCGCGCCGCGATGATGCCCGCCACGCGCGTGCCGTGACCGACCGTGTCCGTCGTGCCGTTGGCGGCACCGCGGTCGATCTTCTCGCCCTCCTTGTTCTTCGCCGGCAGGAGGTTCTTGCCCTTGGACGCGTCGACCGCTGGCTTCAGCTGCGGGTTCTTGATGTCCACACCGGTGTCGATGACGGCCACCTGGACGTCCTTGCCCTTCGACTGGGCCCACAGCTCGTCGAGGTTGACGCGTTGCAGCGCCCAGGGCAGACCCTCGTACGGGTCCGACGGGAAGGTGCACTGGCCCTCGTCCGCCGTCGCCATGGGCGCGGGAAGGACGAGCAGGGCGGCTGTGGCGAGCAGGGCCGCCACACCACGACCGCCGGACCGCGCCATCTCGCTTGTGTTCAGCATGAGTTCGCTTTCCTCCGAGGCGTGGCTACGAACCCTGCGGCTGCCGTGCCGCCGCCTCCGAGAGGCGGGGTCCGGTCGGCAGGAACGTCGACCACTCGGCCGGAATCGGCGTCGGGCCGATCTTCTCGTAGCCGAGCCGGGTCTGGGCGATCCTGGCCTCGTTCAGCTCCTGCTCGCGCCGTTCCTTGGAGGTGCCGATGCCCTCGTCGTCGGTGGTGCTGTCGCTGTTGGACTGCATCGCGTAGCGCAGGCCGGTGTCGGTGACCAGGAAGACGCTGCCCGCCGCGGTCTCCGTGCCCTTGAACTGGCGGTACAGCTGGCCGGATCCGGGTGTGACGTACGCGCTGGAGGAGCCGGTGGGCAGCTGTGCGGGGAAGTTGGTGCCGACCCAGGTGGACAGGGTCGTCGTACCGGACTTGGCGTCGACCGAGCGCAGGACGTTGCAGACGGCGTTGCGGCCGGTCGCGGAGCCGGTCTCGTTGACCATCCGCGGCTTGTACTCGGGCCAGTTGCCCTCCGCGCCGAACGTGCCGCTGTCGACCACCGCACCCGGGCTGACCTGCTGGGCCTCGCCCGCCTGACCGACGGCGACCAGCGCGGTGCTGTTGAGGAGCAGGGTCGCGGTGAACTCGGAGATACGGGACACCTCGCCGGGCTGTACGACGTAGTACTGCATCCGCCGGCCCTCGAAGGCCCTGATGACCATGCCGACCTTGTCGTACTCGCCGAGGCTGTCCGAGGCACCGGCCGGCTCGCCCGGGGTGCCCTCGATCTTCGGGATCTCCAGCGGGTCGCCCTTGTGCAGGGTGTCGAGCCAGTCCTGGGAGACACGCTGCGGTTCGCGGCCCTGGGTGTCGAGGGCCTTGAGGAGTTCGTTGTTCCGCGAGTCGGAGATCTCGTACGCGGATCCGCGCGCGTCCACGACGTACTGGGTCCTGCCGTCCGGGCCCACGACGTACATCAGGTCGCCGCCCGTGAGCCTGTTGCGGCCCTCGGTCAGGTCCCACTCCTTCTCGGCGAGGACGAACGCCGCCTTCTGGATGGCCCGGCCGCCCTCGCCGGGGCGCTCGCACACCGCCCAGCGCTTGGCCTTCTCCGCCTCGGCGTCGGACGGGAGGCGGTCGGGGGCGTACGGGATGCCGATGGTGGTGCCGTGCGGCGGCTTGCCGCTGTCGAGGACCTTCTCGTCGACGGTGATGATGCTGTTCTTGCTGGGGTCGAGGAGCAGCTTGGCGGAGGCCATGTTGAGCACGGGGTGCAGCTGCTTGTCGCCGCCGGTCTCCAGTACGACGTACCGCGTGGTCGAGTCGCTCGCGACGATCACGTGTTCGCCCGGGGTGTCCCAGCCCTTGGGTGCCGTGGGGCTGAACAGGCCGATCGCGCCGAACACCGCCAGGATCACGATGCCCACGACGACGCCGGGCCAGACCGCGCTGAGCGGCTTCGGCGCTCCCTCCTCCGAACCGGAGGGGGACGGTCGCAGGAACGACGCGAGTGTGCGGCGCTTCGCGAAGGTGTAGGCGTTGAGTTCGTCGCGCCGTGATGCCATCTGTGTCCGCTCTCTCCCCGTGCGGAGCCATGGGGGGACCCGTGAAGATCCGTCCCCCGCCCTCGGTTGCCTTCTGCTGCCTCAGTTGTCAGACCCGGCCCCTACTATGCCTGTTGTGGGACCGCGCATGTGGCACGGGTAGGGTGCTCAGGGCTTGAAGGGACCTGTGCGCGAGGGATTTCGGGAGAGTTCGGGGGTTTTTGAGTGATGGCTTCCGCACCGCGGATCCGGTCGCGATCGCAATCACGGTCGCAGTCGAGGTCGCGAACGGACGGCGCGGGTGGACCCGGCGTGGGCGGGCCCGGCACCGTCGGCCCGGCGCCCGTCGCGCCGCACACCACGTCGCAGACCAGCAGCGTGACCCCGCATCCGCGGTCGCGCTCGGGCCGCGGCGGCTCGTTCGCCGTCCAGCGGCTGGTGCTGCTGGAGCTGGCCGCGGCGCTGGTCGTGTGCGGCTGGCTGATCGGCACGTACGCGATGATCCCGGCCGCCGCCGTCGCCGCGCTCCTCGTGGTCCTCGCTCTGGTACGACGCCGGGGGCGCTCGCTCCCCGAGTGGCTGGGCGGTGTGCAGGCGCTGCGGACCCGGCGCCGCCGCGCGGCCGGCACCCCGGTTCCGCCCGGTACCGACGCCGGTCTCGCGCCCGCCGTCGAGTGCGACCAGAGCCTGCGTACGTACAGCTACAGCCGGGGCGACGACCGGCGGCCCGTGGGCATGGTCGGCGACGGCGGCTTCCTCACCGTGCTGCTCCAGGTGGAGGCCGACGCCGGTGCGCTGCGCGCGGAGCGCAGCCGCAGACCGCTGCCCGTCGGCCTGGTGCGGGACGCCCTCGACGTCGACGGCATCCGGCTGGAGTCCGCGCAGATCGTGGTGCACACGCAGCCGGCGCCCGCGCCGCATCTGCCGCAGCAGTCGGTCGTGGTGACCAACTACACCCAGCTTCAGGCCCAGACCGCCTCCCCCGCCGTCCGCATCATGTGGATCGCGCTCAAGCTGGACCCCGAGCTGTGCCCGGAGGCCGTGGCCGCGCGCGGTGGCGGTCTGGTCGGTACACAGAAGTGCCTGGTGCGGTCGGCGGAGCATCTGTCGAGCCGGCTGACCGGCGCCGGATTCCGGGTGAACGTGCTCACGGAGGAGGAGGTCACCTCCGCGATCGCCACCTCGGCCTGCGCCAACCCGATGGTCACCGCTCAGGCCGGCCAGAGCGACGCGCCCCGGCGGCGTACGGAGGAGTCGAGCCGCAGCTGGCGCTGCGACAACCGCCGGCACACCACGTACTGGGTCCGCCGCTGGCCCCCGCTCGGTGGCAACGGCATCGGACTGCCCCAGCTGATCGCCCAGTTGACGGCGGTACCCGCGCTGGCGACGACGTTCAGCCTGACGCTGGCCGGCGGCGAGCAGCGGGACGTCTCGGTCACCGGCCATGTGCGGATCACCGGCCGCAGCAGCAGCGAGCTCGCGACGTCCCGACGTGATCTGGAGCGTGCGGCACGGCAGTTGCGCACCGGCCTCGCCCGCCTGGACCGTGAACAGCTGCCCGGTGTCCTCGCCACGCTGCCGCTCGGAGGTGCCCGCTGATGACCATGACGAGTTCACCCGCTTCGTCGCGTACGTCCCCCATGGGCCCCGACGCCCAGCAGGGCCCCGGCCTCGCGGAACGTCTGCGCACCGGCTTCGGCCTGCTCGGCCCCCGGCACCCGCGGCACTCCCTGCGGGCCGACCAGCTCGACGCCCTCTCGCTGCCCATCGGCGACGACGGCGTGGTGGTCGGCGTCAACGCGGAGGGCCACCCGGCCGTCCTCGGGGTGAACCGCCCCACGCCCTACGACATCCTGCTCATCGGCGGACTGTGGACGGCCCAGGTGCTCGCCCTGCGGGCCGCGGCCACCGGCGCCCGGGTCGCCGTCGAGACCGGCCGCGCGGCGCACTGGACGCAGGTGGTCCAGGCGGTGGGTGGCGGCCAGTCGGGGATGACCGTGCACGACGTGGGCCGGGTGCCGCCGCTCGGCGCGTCGGCCGGCGGACCGGTGCTGGTGATCCGGGACTGCGGTATGCGCCCGCCGCGCGGCCGTGTGGTGTCGGCGCCCTGGCAGTCGGTCATCACGCTGCTGCCGTATCTCAGCCCGGTGGCGCCCCGGTTGATGCGGCAGGCACGTCTGGTGGGTGTGCAGCGGGTGTCGCCCGACGAGGCGACGGAGATCGGCCGCGTCATAGGCCTGCCCCGCCCCGAGTACGAGTCGCTGCCCACCCTCGCCGACGGCGTCACCCTGTGGTGTACCGAGCGGGACCGGCAGTACGTGATGACCCAGCCGACGGACGCCGAGATCGGACTGCTGGGCGTGGCCCGGCGGATGGACTGACACGCGGGGCCACTCGGCCGCGCCCGATGACCAATAACACCCAAATCACCGCGATTTGGCATACGGACAGCACGCCGTTCGTCACGGTTCGATGTCTGTTACGTCCGTCCCGGCCGTGGCGAGCGCGAGGTGGAGCGCCGTACGGGCACCTGGGGACGGGCGGGCCTGCCGTGGCCGTCCCTTTCATGATTAGGCTGGGGTGGGGCACGTCGCGAGTACCCGTCAACGGGAGATGCGCGTTCCGGGGAGACCCCGGGGGACGGCGCGGTGATTCGGACGACAGCAATGGTCGCCCCAGCACGGCATGACGGTGCTCGACCACAGCAGGAGGAATTGTGACCAGCGATCGGGACGGGATCCGCGGGGGCTGGGCGTCGCCCGACGATGACCAGCCCGATACGGACGCCTCCGTGGAGATGACGGGCGAGTTCACCATCGACTACGCACCACCCGCCTGGTACACGCAGAACGCGGCGGGCGGCCCGACGGGCGGTCCGGCGACCGGGCAGCAGCAACCGGGGGCGTACGGTCCCGGCGGCGGGCCGGGGGGTACGGGTGCTGCGGGTGCGGGACCCGGTGCGGGGCCTGGTGTCGCCGCGGATCCCGCTGCGGGTGCGGCTGCGGCTGCGCCTCCGGCTGCCGGTGTCGGTGCCGGTGGGCCCGGTCAGGGCTTCCCCGGGAGCACACCGCCCGCGGGCACGCCTCCGCACACCCCGCCCGGTGGCACTCCGCCGCACACTCCGGCGGCCGGTACGCCGCACAGCACTCCGCCCGTGGGTCCGCCGTCCCACACGCCGCCAGGAGGCAGCCCCTTCACCACGCCTCCTCCGCTGCCGTCCGCGCCCCCCGGCGAGGTGCCGAGGCTTCCGGAGGGCAGCGGGTTCGAGCCGCAGGCGCAGCAGCCGGGCGGGCTGCCGCCGGCCTGGATGTCCGGGGCGCCCGAGCCGGACAACGGTGATCTGGAGAGCGGCGCCACGATGAAGTTCTCGGCCGCCGCGCTCAGGCGTGAGATGACGGAGCTGGCGGGGGCCCAGACCCCGGCCACGGACACGTCCCAGCCTCCGGCCACCGAGGGCGAGGACGACAAGCCCGAGGCGGAGACCGCGGCGGACGGCGCGTCCGGCGAGACCGGGGAGACCGGGGAGAGCAACCCCGCGTCCGACGCCGGAGCCGCGACCGAGGAGACCCAGGCGGAGGCCAACGCGCCCGCCTCGGACCCCGGCGAGGACAGCAACAACGGCGGCGACTCGGCGCCCCCGCTTCCCGAAGCGCCCCCTGCTCCGGAAGCGTCCGCTGCCCCCGAGACTCCCGAAGCAGCGGATGCGGCCGAGCCGTCGGAGCCCACCGAGGCATCCGACGACACCACCCCCGAGACCAACACCGCGTCCCAGGACGAGGCTCCCACCGCACCCCCAGCGCCCGACGGCGACGACCCGGCGCCCGCCACCCCCGACGCCGAGCCCGTGGCGACCGACCCCCGTGGTCCGGCCGCCGCCGCGCCCGCGCAGGGCGAGACGCCCGGCTGGACAACTCCCCCGCCGGCGCCGGAGAGCGGCGTACCGCCGCTGCCCCCGTCGTACCAGCCGTCGGCCCCCGCCACCGCGGCGGAGTGGCCCGTACAGCCGCCACAGCCGAACCCGGCACCGGGCCAGCCCCAGCCGGCGGCCGCGGCACCCGGACAGCCGCAACCGCAACCGCAACCCCACCAGGGCGGCTACGGCTTCCCGCAGCAGCCCGCGCCCCCCAACCCCCAGGGCGGCTACGGCTTCCCCCAGCACCCGGCGCACCCGGGCCAGCCCGTCCAGGCGCCCCCGCAGCCCCCGGGCGCCGCCCCGACGCCCACGCCCCCGAACCCCCAGGGCGCTGAACCCCCCCAGGGCGGCTACGGCTTCCCACAACACCCGGGCCAGCCGGGTCAGCCCGCCCAGCCGCAGCCCCAGCACCCGGGCACTCCCCCCGCCCCCGACCCGCAAGGCGGCTACGGCTTCCCGCAGCAGCCCGCACCTCCCACCCCGCAGGGCGGCGGCTACGGCTTCCCCCAGCAACCGGCACCCCCGAACCCCCAGGGTGGATACGGCTTCCCGCAGCCCCCGAACGCCCAGCACCCGCAGGGCCAGCCGCCGGTACCGGGGCAGCCGAACGTGCCCGGACAGCCGCAGGTGCCCGGACAAGCACAGGCCCCCGGTCAGCCGCAGCCCCACCCACAGGGGCAACCGCACCCACAGGGCCAGCCCCACCCCCAGCCCCCCGTCGACCCCCGTACCGGTGCCGCCTGGCCGCAGCCGCTCCAGCACGACCAGCGGCAGCCGACCAACCCCGGTGCCGCGCCGCTCGGTTACACCGCGGCCGTGGAGCTGTCGTCGGACCGGCTGCTGAACAACAAGCGGCAGAAGGCGAAGAGCAGTCGTCCAGCGGCGGCCGTCTCGCGGTTCAAGCTCGGCGCGAAGAAGGAGGAGGCGGAGCGGCAGCAGAAGCTCCAGCTGATCCGTACGCCGGTGCTGTCCTGCTACCGCATCGCCGTGATCAGCCTCAAGGGCGGCGTCGGCAAGACGACCACAACGACCGCGCTGGGTTCCACGCTGGCGACCGAGCGGCAGGACAAGATCCTGGCGATCGACGCCAACCCGGACGCGGGCACGCTCGGCCGCCGGGTGCGCCGGGAGACCGGGGCGACGATCCGGGACCTGGTCCAGGCGATCCCGTACCTCAACTCGTACATGGACATCCGGCGGTTCACCTCCCAGGCCTCCTCCGGCCTGGAGATCATCGCGAACGACGTGGACCCGGCGGTCTCGACGACGTTCAACGACGAGGACTACCGGCGCGCGATCGACGTGCTGGGCAACCAGTACCCGATCATCCTCACCGACTCCGGCACCGGTCTGCTCTACAGCGCGATGCGCGGTGTACTCGACCTCGCCGACCAGCTCATCATCATCTCGACGCCGTCGGTGGACGGGGCGAGCAGTGCGAGCACCACACTGGACTGGCTGTCGGCGCACGGGTACCAGGACCTGGTGTCACGGTCCCTCACGGTCATCTCCGGGGTCCGCGAGACCGGCAAGATGATCAAGGTCGACGACATCGTGGCGCACTTCGAGACGCGCTGCCGCGGTGTGGTCGTGGTGCCCTTCGACGAGCATCTCTCCGCCGGTGCCGAGGTCGACCTCGACATGATGCGGCCGAAGGTGCGCGAGGCGTACTTCAACCTCGCGGCCATGGTCGCCGAGGACTTCGTACGCCACCAGCAGATGCACGGCCTGTGGACCAGCGACGGCAACCCGCCGCCGGTGGTGGCACCGCCGCTGCCGGGCCAGCAGCAGTATCCGGGGCAGCCGCCAGTGCCGGGGCAGCAGATCCCGGGCCAGCCCGTGCCGGGGCAGCCCATGCCCGGCCAGCCCATGCCTGGTTACCCGCAGCCCGGCTACCCCCAGCCCGGTCAGCAGGTGCAACCGGGGCAACCGGGTCAGCCCCCGTACCCCGGCCACCAGCAGGCCCACCCGGGCCAGCCCTACGGCCAGCCCGGGCAGCCGGGACAGCCGCCGGTGCAGCCGGGCCAACCGGGCCCGCCGCCCTCCTTCTACCAGCAGCCCGGCGCCCAGCCCGGCTACCCGCAACCGGGACAGCCCGGACAGCCCGGCCAGGCACCCCACCCCGGCCAGCAGGCTCAGCCACCGCACCCCGCGAACCCCGCACACCCGCCCCAGCCCCCGCAGCAGGCGCCCCAGCAGCCCCAGCCCAACGACGGCCAGGCCCCGCCGCCGGCACCCCCACAGCAATAACCACCCGCCAACGACAAAGGGCGGCCGATGCCATCAGGCACCGGCCGCCCTTTCCGTCAGAACCCTGAGGGCTACTGCCCCCGCCGGGCCTCCGCCTCGGCCACCAGCTCCCGGCACTGCTTCACGTCCGCCGCCATCTGCACAAGCAGCGCGTCGAGCGTGTCGAACTTCGCCTGCCCACGCACGTAGGCCAGGAAGTCGACGGCGACATGAAGGCCGTACAGATCGAGCCCCACGCGGTCGATGGCGTACGCCTCCACCGTGCGCTCGGTGCCCTCGAACTGCGGGTTGGTGCCGACGGAGATCGCGGCCGGCATGGCCTCGCCCTGTGCGTGCAGCCAGCCCGCGTAGACGCCGTCGGCGGGGATGGCGGTGTGCGGCAGCGTCTCGACGTTGGCGGTCGGGAACCCCAGCTCGCGACCGCGCTGCGCGCCGCGTACGACCACACCCTCGACGCGGTGGGGGCGGCCGAGGATCTCGCCGGCGCCGGCCACGTCTCCCTCGGCTACCAGGCGCCGGGTGAGGGTGGAGGAGAAGGGCTGTCCGCCGCCCGCCTCGCCGGTCACGAACAGGTCGACGACCTCGACCTCGAAGTCGTAGACCTTGCCCTGTTCGGCGAGGAACTCGACGTTGCCCGCGGCCTTGTGGCCGAAGCGGAAGTTGGGGCCCTCGACGACCGCCTTGGCGTGCAGCTTGTCGACCAGGACCTTGACGACGAAGTCGGCCGGCGACAGCTTCGAGAACTCGGTGGTGAAGGGGAGGATGAGCAGCGCGTCCACACCCAGCTCGGCCATCAGTTCGGCGCGGTGGTGGTGCGGGGCGAGCAGCGGCGGGTGGCTGCCGGGGCGGACGACCTCGCTGGGGTGCGGGTCGAAGGTGACCACGACGGCGGGGACGCCCAGCTTGCGCGCGCGCTCCACGGCATGCCGGATGATCAGCTGGTGGCCGCGGTGCACCCCGTCGTAGGAACCGATGGTGACGACGCTGCGCCCCCAGTCCTGGGGGATGTCCTCCAAGCCACGCCAGCGCTGCACTGTGACCGCTCCTCGAACCCGTGTCTGCCCTATACGGATGCTTCTCATGCAGGTCTAAGGGTGCCATGCCGGGTGCCCCGGCCCCGCATCGGCATCCAGGCTGTGACAGGGCGCACGCCGACCCGGCCCCGCCAAGGGCCCGGAAGGTCCCCGCGGCCCCGCCCCGGACCCGGTCCCGGGGCCTCGCTCACGCCGGTACCCGCGTCCCCGCCAGGTTCTCGATCATCCGCCGGGTGCTGGGTCCCACCACGGCCGCCCACTCCTCCGGCGACTCCGTCAGCCACCCGGCGACCAGCGCGGCGAAGCCCGGCACATGACGGCCCAGGTCGACAAGCGCCCGGTCGAAACGGGCCGCCCCCTCCGGCGTACGGACAAGAAGACCACCGATCCGCCACACCAGCCCACCAAGCCCGCCGCGCCCGTCCACTCCTCCGCGCCCGTCCAGTCCCCCGTGCCCGCCCAGGCCTCCGCTCCCTCCCTGCCCTCGCGCCCCTCCCTGCCCGCCCAACTCCGCTCCGCCTCCCAACCTCGCACCGCCGCCCAACCCCGCCCCGCCGTGCGGCACCGCACCCCGCAGCAGTGCGTCCAGCACCGCCGGCTCCCGCTCATGGGTCAGCAGAAACTCCCGCAGTTCGTCCCGCGCGGCCCGCGACGCGGGCGCACCCGGCCCCGCCAGCACCCCGGCGAGCCCGGCCCGCATCCGCTCGGGCCCTCCGTCCAGCAACCCCGTGACCAGCGGAAACAGTACGGCTCTGGCGTCCGGCCCCTCGTCGAGCCGACGGTCGACGTACGCCGCCACCGGCTCCGCCCACTCCGGCCGCTCCCCGATCGCCTCCCGCACCAGCACGGCGACCCGGGGGGCCAGCGCGGGCGGGGTGACGTCGGCGAGTGTGCGCAGCGCCTCCCCGGCGCCGGAGGCGTCCATGGTGACCGGGCCGCCGGACATCATCCGGGCGCGGAACGCCTCCAGTACCGGCTCGGGATGGGTGTTGAGCGCGGTCACCAGCGCGCTCGGCGGCAGCCGTGGATCACCGGCGCCGAACCGCGCGAGGGCCTTCGGCAGATGCCGGGCGCGGCTGCGGGGGTCGCGGACGAGCATGCCGAGCGCGGCGCCGTGCAGCGGGGCGTCGGCCGCGGTGGCGAGTACGGCGAGGGCCGCGTAGCGCAGCAGGTCGCGGTCGGCGGCGGAGTGCGCGTGGGGCGCGACGCGCGGCCCGAACGTCATCGCCGCCTCGTGCCGCGCGGGCCGCGGATCGTGCGCCCAGCGGTCCACGGCCCGGCAGAGCGCGGACGGCTCCTCCTCCGCGAGTGCGGCGAGGAGTTCCTCGGCATACGGATGCGCCCGGTCGGCGAGCGCGTCCGTGAGGTCGTCGAGGGCCCGGTGCCGGTGGGTGTGCAGCAGCGCCTGCGCGGCCGTGGCCACGGTGGCGTGCGGGGTCGCGGGCAGCGCCCGCTCGTCGGCGAACCAGCGCGTGAGATGCGGCTGTACGGCCACGGGGTCGGCGACCAGCAGCGCGGCGACGGCGTCCAGGTACCGGGGCCCGCCGCCCTCGCCCGGCGCCGGGTCGGCGAGCATCAGCCGGCGCAGCAGATCCAGCCGCTCCCCCACGGCCACGGGCAGCCCCGTCCAGAAGCCGGGCCCGAACTCTCGCGCCCCGTAAGGGTGTTGGCCGCGCCATGCGGCGAGCCGGTCGGCCAGCAGCCGCAGCACCCGGAGATAGGGCGTGCCGTCGGGCACCCGGCGCAGCACCTCGCCGAGCAGTCGGGCTGCCCACCAGGAGTCCGGGTCGGCGTCCAGCGCGTGCACCAACTCCGCCAGACGCGGGACGAGTTGTGCGGGACCGTGCTGGCGGGCGACGAGCAGCAGGGCCTGGACGACCGGGCCGATGCGGTGGTGCGGGACCGGCAGGGGGTGCGGCGGCGCGTGCCGGTGGACGAGGGCGCGCAGCGCCTCGTCGAGGTCGAGGTGGGTGCCCTGGAGCCAGTCGGCGAGCTCCTCGTGGGCGAAGCGGTAGCCGCCGCCCGCGGGGACGAGCAGGCCCTCGGTGAGTACGGCCGACGCCCATCCGGTGCCGCGGCCGAGCCGTCGGGGCGCGGGCCCCCAGGGGAAGACGGTCTCGAACGCCTTGCGGTCCAGCTCCCCCTGTCCCGGTCCGAGACTGCTCCGGGCGGCCTCGTGCACCTGCCCGGCGACCTTGGCGGCGAGCCGGCGTACGGCGGTCCCGCCCAGCCCGTTCTCGTCGGCGATCCGCTCGGCGATCCGCAGGCACATCAGGTCGAGATGCGCGGCGAACACGTCGTGCCGGTCGAGCGCCCTCCCTTGCGGGACGCCGGAACCGCCGGCCCGTCCCTCACCCTGCCCGGCATCACCCTGCACCGCGTCACCCTGCCCGGCATCACCCTTCCCGGCCTCGCCCAGCGCCGCCCGCACCTCCGACAGCAGCCGCAGGGTCAGGGGATGCCGGGCCTCGGCGGCGACGAGGGCGTCGTCCGGGACGCCGTAGCGGAGACGGGCCTCGCGCGCCTCCTCGTCGGTGAGATCACCGAGCGGCACGCACGGCGGCAGCCCGGCCGCGCCAACCGTGTCGCGCGCGTCGTGCAGCGCCTCCGGGGCGAACCCCTCCCCCGCCCGCTCCCAGTACTCCTCCCGGCACCCCACCACCATCCGCGCGCCGGTCTCCCGCAGCCAACGGGCCGTGCCCTGCGTCCAGTTGTGCAGGCGGTGGGCGAGGACCGGGGGCATCTCCTCGGGGCCGTCGAGGAGGAGCAGCAGGGGGCGGCCGGCCGCACGGGCGAGGTGGGCGAGACGTTCGGGGGTCAAGTCACCGAGGCCGCCGGGCAGTTCGGGGCGGGAGGCGGTGACGATCCGGGCGGCGCGGGTGAGCGCGCGGCTGGCGGCGTCGGCGACGGAGACGTCGGAGGCGCCCAGGTCGGCGCCGCGCAGCCAGAGCGTCGGGGCGGGTTCGGGTCCGCTGCCGCGGCGGGCGGCGAGCGCCGCGAGTTCCGTCGTACGGCCGCTGCCCGGTGGTCCGACGAGGGCGAGGACGTCGGCGCGGCTCGCGGTGAAGGCGGCGAACTGCCGTGCGGTGGCGGCCCGTTCGACCTGGACGACGGTGGGGTGTGCGGCGCGGGCGGCGGGTGGGCCGTCGGAGCCGACGGAGGTGGCGGTGAGCTGGAGGACGCCGGCGAGGTTGAGGTCGGCGCCGTAGGCGGGGACGGTCGCGGCGTTGCGGGCGAGGAGGTCGGCGAGCGGGCCGGCGGTGGCGGGGCGCAGCGGGACGGCGAAGCCGCTGTCGCGTGGTCCCGCGGTCAGTGCGGTGCCGACGACGGCGACGACGGCTCCGGTCGTAACGTCGAGCACCGGGCCGCCGGCCGCGCCGCCGCCCAGCCGCAGGGCGTCGCGCCCGGCGGTGCCGATCGCCAACTCCAGGGCGCCGCCGAGGAGATGGAAGCGGTCGGTGGCCGTGTAGGTGGCGTCGGCCACGCCGAGGACGCGGGCCTCGCGCCAGCAGCCGGCGGCGAGCCGCACATAGCTGCCGGTCTCGGTCCGGTCCCGCGCGGTGACGGGCAGGGGGTCGACGCCGAGCCCTTCGGCGCGGACGAGTGCCAGGCCGCGGTCGGGCAGCGGGGTGATCTCGTCGGCGGTGACGACCCGGTCGCGGGCGTCGGCGGTCCGCAGCACCAGTCTGCGCAGTCCGTCGACGGCCTCGTGGCTGGTGATCAGGGTGCCCTGGTGGTCGGCGGCGAATCCGACCCCGCGCGGGCGCCCGGCGAGGTCGTGGATCCGCACGAGCGCCGGCCCGTCCACCGCCCCGGGTGTCCCGTCGTCGTCACCACGGTGGGTACGACCGGCCCGTCCCGCCATCGCCGAACCTCCCCGCCCGCGCACGTACCTCCGTACGACGGTAGGCGGACGGTGATCAGCTGAACACAGTGCGCGACGAACGCGCCCCCATACACTCCCTCGGTTCACTCCGAGCGCCCGCCTGAACGGGTGAATAGAACCGGGCCCGTGGACACACCCTAGGGGTGGGGGAACCGAGGGGGACCGTGGAGCGGCGGGCGAGCAGGCCCCGTGACCGCCGCTCCACGGGCAGAACCGGGAGGTGGGGTCAGCCGAAGACGGCCAGGCTCTTGGCCTTGCCCCGCTGGTCCTCCACCAAGGCGAGGAAGCCGCCCTCGGGCCCGAAGACGGCGACCGTCCCGGCGCCCGCGTACTCCTCGGGCATGTCGAGCCGCACACCGTTGGTGAGCAGTCTGGCCCGCCGCAGGTCCACGTCCCAGCGCGGGAACGCGGCGGCGGCCGCCTCGCCGATCGGCATCACGGTCAGCTCCTCCTGGAGCTGGTCGAGCGTGCGCGCCGCGTCCAGCTTGTACGGTCCGACGCGGGTCCGGCGCAGCGCCGTGAGATGGCCGCCGACGCCGAGGCCGGCGCCCAGGTCGCGGGCGAGGGCGCGGATGTAGGTGCCGGAGGAGCAGACCACCGAGACGACCAGGTCGAGTACGGGGGTGCCGTCCTCGGCGACGGCGTCCCGGACGTCGTGGACCGCGAAGGACGAGACGGTGACCGGGCGGGCGGGGATCTCGAACTCCTCGCCCTCACGGGCCCGTTTGTACGACCGCACGCCGTTGATCTTGATGGCGCTGACCTTGGACGGCACCTGCATGATGTCGCCGGACAGCTTCGCGATCCCGGCGTCGACCGCTTCCCGGGTGACCTTCGAGGCGTCGACCGACCCCGTGATCTCGCCCTCGGCATCGTCCGTGACGGTCGTCTGGCCCAGGCGGATCGTGCCCAGGTACTCCTTCTCGGTCAGCGCGAGGTGCCCGAGCAGCTTGGTGGCCTTCTCGACACCGAGGACGAGGACACCCGTCGCCATCGGGTCGAGGGTGCCGGCGTGGCCGACGCGGCGCGTTTTGGCGATGCCGCGCATCTTGGCGACCACGTCGTGCGAAGTGAAGCCCGACGGCTTGTCGACGATGACAAGGCCGTCGGGCGTGGTGTGCTTCTGGGTCATTCGGCGGCGTCGTCCTCGTCGTCACCGGGCTTCTTGTACGGGTCGGCCTCTCCGGCGTAGGCCGCGCCGGACGACGCCTGGCGCACCTGCTCGTCGGACTGGCGGGCCTTGTCGAGGAGGTCCTCGATGGTCTTCGCGGTGTCTGGCAGGGCGTCGGCGACGAAGGCCAGGGTCGGCGTGAACTTCACGCCGGCCGCCCGGCCCACCTCGGAGCGCAGGACGCCCTTGGCGCTCTCCAGGCCGGCGGCGGCCGCCGCCCGCTCCTCGTCGTCCCCGTACACGGTGTAGAAGACGGTCGCCTCCCGCAGGTCACCCGTGACCCGGGTGTCCGTGATGGTGACGTGCGAGCCGAGCCGCGGGTCCTTGATCCCACGCTGTAGCTTCTGGGCCACCACCTCTCGGATGAGGTCCGCCAGCCTCTTGGCGCGCGCGTTGTCGGCCACTGGTCCGTCTCCCGTTCTTTCCTGATCTGTGTTCTCTGGTCAGTCGTCGTCGCCGTGGAAACGGCGTCTCACCGAGAGCAGTTCCACCTCCGGGCGGGCGGCGACCAGCCGCTCGCACCGGTCCAGTACGTCGGTCACGTGCCCCGCGTCGCCGGAGACCACCGCGAGGCCTACGACGGCCCTGCGGTGAAGGTCCAGATGGTCCACCTCGGCCGCGCTCACCGCGTACTTCCGCTGGAGCTCGGCGACGATCGGGCGGACGACGGAGCGCTTCTCCTTCAGCGAGTGCACGTCGCCGAGGAGGAGGTCGAAGGACAGCGTCCCCACATACATGTATGCAGCCGGTTCACCCGCCGGTCCGGGATCGGTGGCCCGCGCGCCTCTGGACGGGCGGGACACCAAGAACGGTACCGCGCCCTTGCCGGGGGCTCTAACGGGTTTCGCCCCAGCGCCGTTCAGGCTGGGGTGGTACCGCGAGTGCGGGCCGGTGGGGGCTGGTCGCGCAGTTCCCCGCGCCCCTGTAGGACCGGGCTCCGCCCAGCCCCATCCAGCCCGTCCGGCGTTTGAGGACGAGGCCCGTTCAGGGCCGAAGCGGGGGTCCGGGGGCGGCAGCCCCCGAACCCCGGCACTCGGACAGCGCGCGGGTTACACCCGCGGCTTCTCGCGCATCTCGTACGTCGCGATGACGTCGTCGACCTTGATGTCGTTGAAGTTGCCGAGGTTGATACCGCCCTCGAACCCTTCGCGGATCTCGGTGACGTCGTCCTTGAAGCGACGCAGACCCTCGATGTTGAGGTTCTCCGCGATGACCTTGCCGTCGCGGACCAGACGCGCCTTGGTGTTGCGCTTGACCTCGCCGGAGCGGATGAGAACACCCGCGATGCTGCCCAGCTTGGACGACTTGAAGACCTCGCGGATCTCCGCCGTACCGAGCTCGACCTCCTCGTACTCCGGCTTCAGCATGCCCTTCAGGGCCGCCTCGATCTCCTCGATCGCCTGGTAGATGACCGAGTAGTACCGGACGTCCACGCCCTCGCGCTCGGCCATCTGCGCCGCACGGCCTGCCGCGCGGACGTTGAAGCCGATCACGATGGCGTCCGAGCCCATGGCCAGGTCGATGTCCGACTCCGTGACCGCACCGACACCGCGGTGCAGGACGCGGATGTCGACCTCTTCGCCGACGTCCAGCTGGAGCAGGGACGACTCGAGGGCCTCGACGGAACCAGAAGCGTCACCCTTGATGATCAGGTTCAGCTGCTGGACCTCGCCGGCCTTGAGCACCTTGTCCAGGTCCTCCAGCGAGACACGGCGCGTGCGCTTGGCGAAGGCCGCGTTGCGCTCGCGCGCCGCACGCTTCTCGGCGATCTGGCGGGCCGTGCGGTCCTCGTCGACGACGAGGAAGTTGTCGCCCGCACCGGGGACGTTGGTGAGACCCAACACCTGGACCGGCGTGGACGGACCCGCCTCGGCGACGTTGCTGCCGTTGTCGTCGAGCATGGCGCGGACCCGGCCGTAGGCGTCGCCCACGACCATGGTGTCGCCGACCCGCAGGGTGCCTCGCTGGACGAGGACCGTGGAGACGGCACCGCGGCCCTTGTCGAGACGGGACTCGATCGCGATGCCCTGCGCGTCCTGGTTCGGGTTGGCCCGCAGGTCGAGCGAGGCGTCGGCCGTGAGGACCACGGCCTCCAGCAGGGAGTCGATGTTCAGCCCCTGCTTGGCGGAGATGTCGACGAACATGGTCTCGCCGCCGTACTCCTCGGCCACCAGCCCGAACTCGGTGAGCTGACCGCGCACCTTGGTCGGGTCGGCGCCCTCGACGTCGATCTTGTTGACCGCGACGACGATCGGGACGTCGGCCGCCTTGGCGTGGTTGAGCGCCTCGACCGTCTGCGGCATGACGCCGTCGTTGGCCGCGACGACGAGGATCGCGATGTCCGTCGACCGGGCACCACGGGCACGCATGGCGGTGAACGCCTCGTGACCCGGGGTGTCGATGAAGGTGATCTTGCGCTCTTCGTCGTTGACCTCGGTCGCGACCTGGTAGGCACCGATGTGCTGGGTGATGCCGCCGGCCTCGCCCGCGATGACGTTCGTCTTGCGGATGGCGTCGAGCAGCCGGGTCTTTCCGTGGTCGACGTGACCCATGACGGTGACGACCGGCGGACGGACCACGAGGTCCTCCTCGCCGCCCTCGTCCTCGCCGAACTCGATGTCGAACGACTCGAGCAGCTCGCGGTCCTCCTCCTCGGGGCTGACGATCTGAACCGTGTAGTTCATCTCGCCCGCGAGGAGCTCCAGCGTCTCGTCGGAGACGGACTGGGTGGCCGTGACCATCTCGCCGAGGTTCATCATGACCGCGACGAGCGACGCCGGGTTGGCGTTGATCTTCTCCGCGAAGTCGGTGAGGGACGCACCGCGCGACAGGCGAATGGACTCGCCGTTGCCGCGAGGCAGCATCACACCGCCGACCGACGGGGCCTGCATGGCCTCGTACTCCTGGCGCCTCTGCCGCTTCGACTTGCGACCGCGACGCGCGGGACCGCCGGGACGGCCGAAGGCGCCCTGCGTGCCACCGCGGCCACCGGGACCGCCGGGACGGCCACCGAAGCCGGGACGACCGCCGCCGCCACCGCCGGGACCACCCGGACGACCGGCGAAGCCGCCGCCACCGCCACCGCCACCGGGACCGCCGGGACGGCCGGCGAAGCCGCCACCGCCACCGCCGCCACCGGGACGACCGGCGAAGCCGCCGCCACCGCCACCGGGACGACCGCCGCCGCCACCGCCGCCGGGACGACCGCCACCACCGGGACCGCGGCCGCCGGGGCCACCGCCACCGGGACGCGGGCCGGCAGCCGGACGCTGCGGCATCATGCCGGGGTTCGGACGGGGACCGGCGGAACCGCCGCCGGGCCGCGGGCCGCCGCCCTGCGGGCGGGGCATGCCGCCGGGGCTCGGACGGGAGCCGCCCGGAGCCTGCGGACGCGGACCGCCGCCCTGGGCGCCGGGCGCCTGGGGACGGGGGGCACCGCCGGGCGCGCCGGGACCACCCGGGCGGGAGCCCTGCGGACGCGGCGACTGCGGACGGGCCATTCCGGCGTTGCCGCCGGACGTGAACGGGTTGTTGCCGGGACGCGGGCCGGACGGACGGGCACCGGAACGCGGAGCCTGACCACCGGGACGCGGCGCGCCCTGGCTCGGACGACCCTGACCGCCCTGGCCCTGGCCACCCTGACCCTGACCCTGACCGCCCTGGCCGGGACCGGCCGGACGGGTGTTCGGACGCGGGGCGCCCGGACGGGGGCCGGAGCCCTGGCGGGGTGCGGCCGGGTTGGCCGGAGCGGCCGGTGCCGACGAGGCGGCGGCGGCCGGCGGTGCGGTGAACTCCGGGGCGGCGGGCGCCGGACGCGGCGCGGGCCGCGGGCCCGGAGTGGGGGGGCGCTGGCCCGCGGGGGCCGGCGTCGATGCGGGGGCCACCGGCGCCGCGGGGGCGGCCGGTGCCACAGGGGCGGCCGGCGGCTGGGCCGCGGCCGGCTTGGGTGCGGCCGGCCGCGGTGCGGCCGGACGTGCCGACGGCGCCGGAGAGGGCGCGCCGGGCTTGGGAGCCGCCTTGCGCGGGGCAGGCTTGCCGTTGCCACTGCCCTGCTGGAAGGCGTCTGTCAGCTTGCGTACTACGGGCGCTTCGATGGTCGAAGACGCCGAACGGACGAATTCACCGAGTTCTTGGAGCTTGGCCATGACGACCTTGCTCTCGACCCCGAACTCCTTGGCGAGTTCGTATACCCGGACCTTAGCCACTTCGCTCCTTTTAGGTCCGGGTGCGTCCGGACCGTCGCTACTTCATGGGCGTACTCATCGCGTGCTCATCGAGTGCTCATCGCAATCTCGACCTACTTCCAACTCGCGGGGTACCAGGGCCACGCGGGGGTTCCGCGCGACGCTTCTTACGGTGTTGCCTGCTCAGCAACTGTCCGACTGCTCGACGTACTGGCGCAACGCCTTTGTGTCGAGCGCCTCCGGGGCACGCAGCGCCCTGGTGAACGCCCGGCGGCGTACCGCCTGGTCGAGACAGACCAGGGCGGGGTGTACATACGCACCCCGGCCGGGCAGCGTACCGCGATGATCGGGGACGCATGCGCCCTCGACCGCCACGATGCGCAGCAGTTCGATCTTGGCCGCTCGCTGCCTGCACCCCACACAGGTGCGTTCAGGGCATGCGCGGGCTCGCGTCCGGCCAGACACTCCTCAGTCTACCTCCCCGCACCGACCTCACCCCTTCGGGGCAAGAATCGAACGGCTGTTGTCGTGATCCAACCCACCTGCGGCTTGGATCTATTCCTCACGTGCGGGTGAGTCCTGTTCGGACGGCTGCTCGGTGTCCGGACGGATGTCGATCCGCCAGCCCGTGAGACGGGCCGCGAGACGGGCGTTCTGCCCCTCCTTGCCGATCGCCAGCGACAGCTGGTAGTCGGGCACGGTCACCCGTGCGGAGCGGGCGGCGAGGTCCACGACCTCCACCTTGGACACCCGGGCGGGTGACAGCGCGTTCGCCACCATCTCGGCCGGGTCGTCCGACCAGTCGACGATGTCGATCTTCTCGCCGTTCAGCTCGCCCATCACGTTGCGCACCCGGCCGCCCATGGGGCCGATGCAGGCGCCCTTGGCGTTCAGCCCGGACCGGGTGGAGCGGACCGCGATCTTGGTGCGGTGGCCGGCCTCGCGGGCGATCGCGGCGATCTCGACGGACCCGTCGGCGATCTCCGGCACCTCCAGCGCGAACAGTTTCTTCACCAGATTGGGATGCGTGCGCGAGAGCGTCACGGACGGGCCGCGCACCCCCTTGGCCACCCGGACCACGTACGAGCGCAGCCGCAGGCCGTGTCCGTACGTCTCACCGGGGACCTGCTCCTGCACCGGCAGGATCGCTTCCAGCCGGCCGATGTCGACCAGCACGTTCTTCGGGTCGCGGCCCTGCTGGACCACACCGGTCACGATGTCGCCCTCACGCCCCGCGTACTCACCGAGCGTCGCGTCGTCCTCGGCGTCGCGCAGCCGCTGGAGGATGACCTGCTTGGCGGTGGTCGCGGCGATCCGGCCGAACCCGGACGGGGTGTCGTCGAACTCGCGGGCCTCCTGGCCCTCCTCCAGATCCTCGGGGTCCTCCTTCGCCCACACCGTCACGTGGCCGGTCTCCCGGTCGAGCTCCACGCGCGCGTGCCGGCGGCTTCCCTCGGTCCGGTGGTAGGCGATGAGGAGGGCCGCCTCGATCGCCTGGACCAGCAGGTCGAAGGAGATCTCTTTCTCCCGCACCAAGCCCCGCAGGGCACTCATGTCGATGTCCACGGCTACGCCTCCTCCTCTTCCGTCATGTCCTTCTCGTCCTTCTTGTCCTTGCGGCCGAACTCGACCTGGACGCGCGCCTTGGCGATCTCCGCGAAGGAGAGCCTGCGCGCCGTGGCCTTGCGGCCCTTGACCCCCGGTACCTCGGTGTCGACACCCTCGTCGTCGACGGTCAGGATCCTGGCCACCAGTTCGTCGCCGTCGGCGAGCTGGAACCTGGCCAGCCGGCCGGTGGCGCGCACGTAGTGCCGCTGCTCGGTGAGGGGGCGCTCCGCGCCCGGGGTGCCGACCTCGAGGGTGTACTCGCCCTCGCCCATCGCGTCCGTCTCGTCCAGCTTCGCCGAGAGCGCGCGGCTCACATCGGCGATCTGGTCCAGGTCCGCCCCGGTGTCGGAATCGACGACGACACGCAGCACCCGCTTGCGTCCGACGGAGTCCACGGCGATCTCTTCGAGATCCAGATCCTGGGAGGTGACGAGCGGTTCCAGCAGTTCTCGCAGCCTCTCGCTCTGGGTGGTGCTCATCCGGGTGACTCCTCGGCCGCGTGTGCTGTTGTGGGAAGGTCGCGTGTCTGGTCAAAGGGTATCCGGTCCCAGGACGTGTTGCCGTCCACCCGCAACCGCGCGGTACCCGTGGGAGACCGGGCGGTGCCGGTGACGGGCGGCGGGCCCCCACGCGGGTACCGTGATCACCTGCGTGCCGCCAAAACCGCCTCTTTGTTCGTACGAGCCTGCCGAGGACGCCTGCCGTGCCGTTCCCCCTCCCTCCGCGCACCCGCTCCGGGCCGCGCAGAAGAACCCTGCTCGCCACGGCCGCGGGAACGCTCCTGCTGGCGGGCTGCACCTCCGACGACTCCGGTGGTACGTCGGAGACCACCGACGCCGCCGACCGGGCCCGCGAACGGGCGGCACGCGACAGCCGGGCGCTGGCCGAGCGCTACGACGCCGTCCTCGCCGCCCACCCGGCGCTGACCGAGCGGCTGCGCCCGCTCCGCGACGAGGTCGTACGGCACGAGAAGGCGTTCGCCGTGACACGGAACACCACGTCACCGTCGCCGTCCCCGTCGGGCGCCTCGCCCGGTGCCTCCGCCGACCCGACCGGGGAGGCACCCGGGGACGAGAAGAGCGCCCTCGCCGCGCTCGCCGGCGCCGAGCGCACCCTCGCCGACCGCCGGGCCAAGCAGCTGCTCGACGTGCCGGGCGAACTGGCCCGGCTGCTGGCCTCCGTGGCGGCGGCCGGGGCGGCGCACGCGTATCTGCTGACGGAGGGCAAGGCATGAGCGAGGCGAAGCAGGCGGAGCTGACCGCCCTCCAGAAGGCGCTGGCGGCCGAGCACGCCGCCGTCTACGGCTACGGGGTCGTCGGCGGGAAGATCGCTGAGGAGCACCGCGACGCCGCCCGCGCGGCCTACGACGCCCATCGGGCACGGCGCGACGCGCTGGAGCGGCAGGTGCGGGACCGGGGCGGCAGGCCGGTGGCCGCGGCCGCCGGGTACGCGCTGCCGTTCCCGGTGGCCGAGTCGGGCACGGCCGTGCAACTGGCCGCCGAGCTGGAGGACCGGGTGGCGGGGGTCTACTCCGACCTGGTGCGCGCCGCCGAGGGCGGGCTGCGCGGTACGGCCGCGGAGGCGTTGCGGGAGGCGGCGGTGCGGGCGGTGCGCTGGCGCGGCGGCAGCGTAGCCTTCCCTGGTCTCGCCGAGCGGGCGGGCGCCGCGTCGGCGACCTCGGCGGCCTCGGAGTCCCCGAGTCCCTGACGCTCCGGACGGGTGACGTGTACGGGAAGGGAACGACTCGCGTATGGCTTTCGCACCGCCGCAGCGGCTGATCCGGGCGCTGGGCGAGACGGCACCCGACGGTGCCGACTGGCTGGAGAAGCTGCCCGAGGCGGCGCAACAGGCCGTCGCGCTACGCGAGTTGACCGTGGAACGGGTGCAGGTCCCGGGTGGGCGCAGCAGCCTGGTCGTGCTGGTGCGGCGCGCCGACGGCACCCCCGCCGTGCTGAAGCTGGCCCCGCCGCGGGCCCGTCCCGAGGGCGAGCGGGCGGCGCTGGCGCACTGGGGCGGTCTGGGTGCCGTACAGCTGCTCGACGCGGGGGCGGTGGACGGGGCGCTGCTGCTCGAGCGGCTGCATCCGGATGTGTCCGTGCGGTCGCTGCCGGAGGCGAAGGCGCTCTTGGAGGCCGCCGGAACGTTGCGGCGGCTGTGGGTCGAGCCGCCGTCGGGGTACACGTTCGAGACCGTCGCCGAGCGGACCGGGCGGCAGGCGGTGGCGATGCGGGCGGGCGCGGACGCCGACGCGGCGCTGGTGCCGCTGGTGGACGCGGCGCTCGGGGCCCGGGAGGAGTTGCTGGCGGCGCCGCCGGAGGCGCGGTTGCTGCACGGCACGTTCCGGCAGAGCAAGGTGCTGGGTGCGGAGCGGGTGCCGTGGCTCGCGGTCGGGCCCGACCCGGTGGTCGGTGAGTGTGCCTTTGACCTGGCGCGGCTGGTCCGTGACCGGGTGGAGGACCTGATCGCGAGTCCGTCGGGGGCGGCGATCGCCCGGCGGCGGGTGAAGCGGCTTGCCGAGTCGCTGGAGGTGGATCAGGAGCGGTTGCGGGGGTGGGTGTTGTTCCGGGCGGTGGAGTCGGGGGTGCGGGCCCTTCGTGTGGGGCGCGCGTCCGACTCGGAACTGTTGCTGGAGTTCGCCTCCTGGCTGTGAGGCGTTGCGGCCACCGGTATCGGCCCCGAAAGGGCCTCGTCCTCAAACGCCGGACGGGCTGAGAATGCCCGCCCGGCGTCGACAGGTTCCGCCCCCGCCAAGCCGGACGGGCCGGAAGTGCCCGCCCGGCGTTCGAGAGTTGCTGTCAGGGCGTCAGGCGGGCGATTGCTTCTGCTGCCGGGAGTTCCTCGCGTTCGCCCGTGCGGCGGTCCTTGAGTTCGAGGACGCCTTCGGCCGCGCGGCGGCCGGCGACGAGGATCTGGGGTACGCCGATCAGTTCGGAGTCGGTGAACTTGACGCCCGGCGAGACGCCCGCGCGGTCGTCGACCAGGACGCGGACGCCGGCCGCCGCCAGCTTCTCGGAGACGTCGAGGGCCAGCTCGGTCTGGAGGGCCTTGCCGGCGGCGACCACGTGGACGTCGGCGGGGGCGACCTCGGCGGGCCAGCACAGGCCCTTGTCGTCGGCGGTCTGCTCGGCGAGGGCGGCGACCGCGC
The DNA here is from genome assembly GCF_044753385.1 of Streptomyces sp. NPDC088387. NCBI lineage: Bacteria > Bacillati > Actinomycetota > Actinomycetes > Kitasatosporales > Streptomycetaceae > Streptomyces > Streptomyces sp. NPDC088387. Next base: position 224,451 of record NZ_JBIVNC010000012.1, on the reverse strand, counting down.
GGGAGACGCCGATGCCGTAGGAGCCCATGGTCACGCGGACCGGCTTGCCGTTCTGGCCGAGGACGTCGAGCTTGAGGGCGTCGGCGTACTTGCGGCCCAGCTGGAAGATGTGGCCGATCTCGATGGCGCGGTCCAGCTTGAGGCCGGTGCCGCAGTTGGGGCAGGGGTCGCCGTCGACGACGACCACGACGTCGACGTACTCGTCGACCTCGAAGTCGCGGCCCGCGACCACGTTCCTGGCGTGGGTGTCCGCCTTGTTGGCGCCCGTGATCCACGCGGTGCCCGGCGCCACACGCGGGTCGGCGACGTACTTCACCTTGCCCAGGCCCTGCGGTCCGACATAGCCGCGGACGAGGTCGGGGCGGCCGGTGAAGTCCTCGGCGGTGACCAGTTCGACGGCGGCCGGCGCGAAGTGCGCCTCGACCTTGCCGAGGTCGACCTCGCGGTCGCCGGGCACACCCACGGCGATGATCTCGCCGTCCACCTTGACCAGCAGGTTCTTCAGGGTGGCGGAGGCCGGGACGCCGAGCGAGGCGGCGAGGGTCTCGATGGTCGGGGTGTCGGGGGTGTCGATGTCCTCGGCGGCGGGGACGGCCGAGCCGTCGACCGGCGTGAGGGCGTAGCCGATGGCCTCGGTGTTGGCGGCGAAGTCGCAGTTCGGGCAGTCCGCGAAGAGGTCCTCGCCGGCCTCGGCGGGCGCGAGGAACTCCTCGGACTTCGAGCCGCCCATCGCGCCCGCGGTCGCGGCGCAGATGCGGTAGTCGAGGCCGAGGCGGTCGTACACCTTCTGGTACGCCTGGCGGTGCAGCGCGTACGACTCGGCGAGGCCCTCGTCGGAGACGTCGAAGGAGTACGAGTCCTTCATCAGGAACTCGCGGCCGCGCAGGATGCCGGCGCGGGGGCGGGCCTCGTCACGGAACTTGGTCTGGATCTGGTACAGGATGACCGGCAGGTCCTTGTAGGAGGACGCCTGGTCCTTCACGAGGAGGGTGAAGATCTCCTCGTGGGTGGGGCCGAGCAGATAGTCGCCGCCGCGGCGGTCCTTGAGGCGGAACAGCTCGGCGCCGTACTCGTCCCAGCGGCCGGTGGCCTCGTAGGGCTCACGGGGCAGCAGGGCGGGGAGGAGTACCTCCTGGGCGCCGATGGCGTCCATCTCCTCGCGGACGATCCGCTCCACGTTGGCGAGGACCTTCTTGCCGAGGGGCAGCCAGCTCCACACGCCGGCGGCGGTGCGGCGGACGTACCCGGCGCGCACGAGCAGTTTGTGGCTGAGGACCTCGGCGTCCGCCGGGTCGTCGCGCAGGGTCTTCGCCATCAACTGGGACATGCGCTGGACCGGTGCGTTCGCCATGGTTCTCGTACTCCTGCCGGGTAAGGATGATGGCAAGGAGGTTAGCCGGGTGGGACGGGCCGGTGGAAATCGGTTAACGGCGCAGCGGGAGCGGGGCGCCCATCACCGCGTACGGCTTGGGGGCGCTGGGGAAGTGGACCTGGCGGGCCAGGTCCTGGTAGCCGAGTGAGTGGTACAGGCCGCGGGCCGGGCTGTCGGCGTCGATCGCGGAGAGGATCGAGCGGGGTTCGGCGGCGGTGTCGGTGATGCCGGTGATCAGGGAGCGGCCGATGCCGCGGTTCTGGTAGCCCGGGTGGACGTGGAGCTCGGTGATGACGAACGCGTCGTCGAGCCACTGGTCCTGCTGCTGGGCGCGGAGGTAGGGCTCCACGACGGTCGACCACCAGTGCATACGGTCGTTGGGCATGCCGTAGACGAACCCGACGAGATGTCCGTCGACGGTGGCGCCGAGGGAGCGGGCTCCGGGGTACGTCATGTGCCGCAGGACGATCTGGCGGCGGACCGCGACCTCCTCCGGGCCGAGGCCAAAGGCCACGGCTTGGACAGCCAGTGCTTCGTCGACGTGTGCGGACAGGTCGAGGGGACTGATCACGGTGTCGCGAAGCATGACGGGGAGCCTACAGGGGGGTAACGGTGGATGGTCGACTCAGAACAGGACGCTCATGAAGGCGCCCACTTCCTGGAAGCCGACCCTCAAGTAGGTCCTGCGCGCAGCGGTGTTGTAGTCGTTCACGTAGAGGCTGACCACCGGGGCGACGTCCGCCAGCGCGTAGCGCAGGACCGCGGCCATGCCGGGTGCGGCCATGCCCATGCCGCGGTACTCGGGGGCCACCCAGACGCCCTGGATCTGGCACGCGCGGTCCGTCGCGGCGCCGATCTCGGCCTTGAAGACGACCCTGCCGTCCTCGTCGAGGCGGGCGAAGGAGCGGCCGGATCCGACGAGTTCGGCGACCCGGGCCTGGTACAGCAGGCCGCCGTCGCCGGCCAGCGGGGAGACGCCGACCTCCTCGGTGAACATCGCCACGCAGGCCGGCATGATCGCCTCCATCTCGTCCTTGCGGACGCGGCGGACGTACGGGTCCGGGGCGACGGTGTCGGACATCCGGTCGGTGACCATGAGCGGCTGGTGGGAGCGGACCTCGCGGGCCGGGCCCCAGCTCGGCTCCAGCAGCCGCCACAGGGCGGCGGTCGCGTCGGAGGGGCCGACGATCGAGGAGCAGCGGCGGCCGGCCCGGCGGGCGCGGTCGGCGAAGGCGCGTACGGCGCGGGGGGTGGCGCAGATGGGGACGAGGTTGGCGCCCGCGTAGCAGAGGGACGTCAGCATGCCGTCCTCGTACCAGCCCCACATCTCGCCGCCGAGGCGCCACGGGTCGAGGCCGGCGATCTGTACCCGGGAGGTCACGAAGGCGTTGGCTACGGGCTCGCGGTGCAGGACGGCGAGCGCGGCGTCCAGGTCGCTCGGTTCGAGGACCCGGGAGGTGGTCTGGGTCAACACGTGGCGGGTGCCTCACAGTGGGATCTGCCGATCTCCGCACTGTACCTGCGGAAGCTTTGGCTTGCCGCCCCGCTTTTCGTGATGCGTGCTTTCCGGTGCCGGTCGGTCATGTCGCCCACGGGGGTGGGGTACGCGGTTCCGTTTGCGGGTGCGGGCCGGTGGGGCTGGTGGCGTCGCTCGGCCGCGGGCCGGTGGGGGCTGGTCGCGCAGTTCCCCGCGCCCCTAAAAGCCTTGCGGCTCGCGTCCGCCGAAAAGTTGCCGTAGCCGCGGGCAGGCGTGCCGCAGGGCGATGGGGGTCCCCCCGCTCGAGCGAAGCCGAGAGTGGGGGAGGGTGGGCGCGGCGGCACCCCGTCTCGCCGGGCTGCGCAACGCCCCCCACCCGCACCCCCCTGCCGGGCATCGTTGTCGGGTGCGGGACCGTGGGGGCTGGGCGCGCAGTTCCCCGCGCCCCTGGGTGGGTGGGTGGCGTGAGCGTCGCTCGGGACGGGAGGGTGTTCGCGTCGCGCCCCGCGGGCCTGGAGGGCGGACTGGGTCAGCCGGCCACCGAGACCGTGGGCTCGCCGGATTCCGCGCCGGCGTCCGCCATCTGCTCGGCCAGCTTCAGGGCCTCCTCGATGAGGGTCTCCACGATCTTCGACTCGGGGACGGTCTTGATGACCTCGCCCTTGACGAAGATCTGCCCCTTGCCGTTGCCGGAGGCGACACCGAGGTCGGCCTCGCGGGCCTCGCCCGGACCGTTCACCACACAGCCCATGACGGCCACGCGCAGCGGGACCTCCATGCCCTCAAGGCCCGCGGTGACCTCCTCGGCCAGCTTGTAGACGTCGACCTGGGCGCGCCCGCAGGACGGGCAGGAGACGATCTCCAGGCCGCGCTCCTTGAGACCGAGGGACTCCAGGATCTGAAGGCCGACCTTGACCTCCTCGGCCGGCGGGGCCGACAGGGAGACGCGGATGGTGTCGCCGATGCCCTGGGAGAGGAGCGCACCGAAGGCGACGGCCGACTTGATCGTGCCCTGGAAGGCCGGTCCGGCCTCGGTGACGCCGAGGTGCAGGGGGTAGTCGGACTGCGCGGCGAGCTGCCGGTACGCCTCGATCATCACGACCGGGTCGTTGTGCTTCACCGAGATCTTGATGTCGCGGAACCCGTGCTCCTCGAAGAGCGAGGCCTCCCACAGGGCCGACTCGACGAGGGCCTCGGGGGTCGCCTTGCCGTACTTCTGGAGCAGCCGACGGTCCAGCGACCCGGCGTTGACCCCGATCCGGATCGGCGTGCCGTGGTCCTTCGCGGCCGCCGCAATCTCCTTGACCTTGTCGTCGAACTGCTTGATGTTGCCCGGGTTCACCCGGACCGCCGCACAGCCCGCCTCGATCGCCGCGAACACGTACTTCGGCTGGAAGTGGATGTCCGCGATCACCGGGATCTGCGACTTACGGGCGATGGTCGACAGGGCGTCCGCGTCGTCCTGCGTCGGACAGGCCACCCGCACGATCTGGCAGCCGGACGCGGTGAGCTCGGCGATCTGCTGGAGCGTGGAGCCGATGTCGGACGTACGGGTCGTGGTCATCGACTGCACGGACACCGGGGCGTCGCCGCCGACCGCCACCGTTCCGACCTGGATCTGCCGGCTCACGCGGCGCTCGGCGAGCTTGAGCGGAACGGACGGCATGCCGAGAGAAATCGCAGTCATCTGCTGTGCAACCCCAAGTCGTGGATCAAGATCCGGTCCCGTGAAGCAGCGGGCTCCAGGCCTCGAGATTACGCCACGCGCCGCGCGGCAAGCACATCGCCGAGGTAAACCCACCCAATGGATGGCGGCCGGACAGCACCTGCTGCCCGGCCGCCGTGAACGCCGTATGACTAGGAGATTCTGACCGGGTTGACGACGTCCGCGATCAGGACGAGCACGGTGAAGCAGACGAAGATCCCGGCGACCACATAGGCAACCGGCATCAGCTTCGCCACGTCGAACGGGCCGGGGTCAGGGCGGCGCAGCACCCGGGCCAGGTTCCGGCGCAGCGACTCCCACAGCGCGCCCGCGATGTGGCCGCCGTCGAGCGGCAGCAGCGGAAGCATGTTGAACAGGAACAGGGAGAGGTTGAAGCCCGCGACCAGCATCAGGGCCATGGCCAGCTGCTGGGTGGGCGGGATGTCCAGGGTGAAGATCTCACCGCCGACGCGGGCCGCGCCGACCACGCCCATCGGGGAGTCCGCCTCGCGCGGTCCGTCGCCGAAGGCCGCGTCCCACAGGGCGGGGATCTTGGAGGGCAGTGCGGCGAGCGAGTCGACGGCGTCGCCGACGCGGTCGCCCATCCAGACCACCGAGTCGCCGAAGTCCTGCCGGACGATGCCGGTGGCCGCGCTGAAGCCGAGGAAGCCGGCGCTGACGTACTCGCCCTCGACGATCTGGCCGCTGGAGTCCTTCTTGGCGACCTGGTTGGTGGCGATGGTCGCCTGGAGGGTGACCTCCTTGCCGTCGCGGTCGACGACGACCGGGACCTTCTCGCCGGGGTTGGCGCGGATCAGGTCCGACAGCTTGTTCCAGTCGTCCGTGCGGACCCCGCCGAAGGCGACGATCTTGTCGCCGGCCTTCAGTCCGGCCGCCGCGGCGGGTGAGGCCGCGTCGGTGTCCTTGCAGGTGTCACGGTTCTCGCTCTGCGCGATGACGCACTGGGAGACCGAGCTGACCGTGGTGGTCTGCTGCGAGATGCCGAAGCCCATCAGGACGGTGAGGAAGAGCGCGACCGCCAGGATCAGGTTCATGAACGGGCCGGCGAACATCACGATGACGCGCTTCCACGGCTTGCGCGTGTAGAAGAGGCGGTTCTCGTCGCCGGGCTTGAGCTCCTCGAAGGCGGCCGAGCGGGCGTCCTCGATCATGCCGCGCCACGGGGAGGTGGAGCGGGCCTCCACCTTGCCGTCGGGGCCGGGCGGGAACATGCCGATCATGCGGATGTAGCCGCCGAAGGGGATGGCCTTGACGCCGTACTCGGTGTCGCCCTTCTGGCGGGAGAAGAGGGTCGGTCCGAAGCCCACCATGTACTGGGGCACGCGGATGCCGAAGAGTTTGGCCGTGGAGAGGTGCCCGAGCTCGTGCCAGGCGATCGAGATCAGGAGTCCGACCGCGAACACGACTATGCCGAGGATCATCATCAGGGTCGTCATGCACGCGCCTCCGCGGTGGCCGTCTGTGCCGTAAGTTCCCGGGCCCGGGCGCGTGCCCAGGTCTCCGCTTCGAGGACGTCCGACACGGTCAGCGAAGTTCCCGTACGCGGGGCGCCGTGTTCCTCCACGACCCGCGTGACGGTCTCCATGATGCCGTTGAAGGGCAGGGCCCCCTTGCGGAAGGCCTCCACACACTCCTCGTTGGCGGCATTGAACACCGCCGGAGCGGTGCCCGCGAGCTCGCCGACGTGCCGGGCGAGGTTCACCGAGGGGAAGGCCTCGTTGTCGAGGGGGAAGAACTCCCAGGTCGAGGCCTTGCTCCAGTCGAACGCGGGGGCCGCGTCGGGGATGCGTTCCGGCCAGCCGAGACCGATGGCGATGGGCCCGCGCATGTCGGGGGGCGTCGCCTGGGCGAGTGTGGATCCGTCGGTGAACTCAACCATCGAGTGGACATACGACTGCGGGTGCACGACGACCTCAATGCGGTCGAAGGGAATGTCGTAGAGCAGGTGTGCCTCGATGACTTCCAGGCCCTTGTTGACGAGGGTCGCGGAGTTGATCGTGATCACCGGGCCCATGGCCCAGGTGGGGTGGGCGAGCGCGTCCTCGACGGTGACGTCGGACAGCTCGGCGCGGCTCCGGCCGCGGAAGGGGCCGCCGGACGCGGTGACCACCAGCTTGCGCACGTCGGCTCGGGTGCCGGCGGCGAGGGCCTGGAAGAGCGCCGCGTGCTCGGAGTCGACCGGGATGATCTGGCCCGGCTTGGCGAGCGCCTTGACCAGCGGGCCGCCCACGATGAGCGACTCCTTGTTGGCGAGCGCGAGCGTGCGGCCCGCCTCCAGGGCAGCGAGGGTCGGGGCGAGTCCGATGGAGCCGGTGATGCCGTTGAGCACGGTGTGGCAGGCGGAGGCGGCGACCTCGGTGGCCGCGTCGGGACCGGCGAGGATCCGGGGCAGCGGCTCGCCGGCGCCGTAGCGGGCGGTCAGGGCCTCGCGCAGCGCCGGTACGGCGTCCTCGCGGGCGACCGCGACGGTCCCGGCCCGCAGCAGGTGGGCCTGGTCGGCGAGGAGGGCCGCGCGGGTGCCGTTGGCGGAGAGCGCGGTGACCCGGAAGCGGTCGGGGTGGCGCAGCACGAGGTCGATGGCCTGGGTGCCGATCGAGCCGGTGGAGCCGAGGATCACCACGTCCTTCGGACCGTCTCCGACGACGGGGTCGTAGACGCGGTGCGGGTCGGCGAGGGCGCCGCCGGCTTGGTGTCGCGGGGCGGACGGGGTTTCCGGCCCGCGCCCTCGGAGGGCTGGACTGTCGCTCATCCCCCCATTGTTGCCGCATCCGGTGCCGGGCAGGACAGGGAGTTCCCCTCCGGGGCCGGCTTGTCGGCTCCCGTCACCGGTTGAGGTGAAATCCCCCTTTGTGAAGTACCGGTGAAGATCGTGTGATAACACTTCAAGCGCGGCCGGTGGAGCACCGGCCGTCGCAGGTCTTCGGACGACATCCTTGGGGGGATTTCTCCATGCGCATACGCGCTGCTCTGACGCTGCCCACGACCTCGCTCGCGCTGGCGGGTGCGGTCGCGCTGACCGGCACCGTGCTGGCCTCTCCGGCCGAGGCGGCCGGTGGTGTGATCCTGCGCCACGTCTGGTTCGACAGCCCCGGCTCGGACAGGGGGTCCAACACCAGCCTCAACGGTGAGTGGGTGGAGATCAAGAACACCAGCCGCTCCGCGATCTCACTGAAGGGGTGGGTCCTGAAGGACAAGGCGAACCACCGGTACGTGTTCTCCAACGTGAAGATCGGGGCGGGGAAGACGATGCGGGTGCGGACCGGGTCCGGGAGCGACACGTCCACGAACAAGTACCAGGATCGTGGGTGGTACGTGTGGAACAACACCAGTGACACGGCGTATCTGACCAAGGCCAACGGGTCCAAGGTGGATACGTGTTCCTGGACGACCAGGGACCCCAGCGACAAGTGGTGCTGACCGGTTCGATGTTGGGCGCGGGTTCGTTGTGGCTGTAGGCGGCGTTTCCGCTAGGTAAGTCGTCTAGGTAAGTCGCCTGTGGACGTTCTCCGCCTTGGAAGGGCCCGGGGTCGCGTCTGCGATCCACGGGCCCTCTCCCGAGGGATCCACGATGCCCTCCTCCAGCCACGTGTAGTCGCCGGACAGGACGCCCTTGACCACCCTGTGGTCGAGGGCGTCGGTGTTGGTCCAGAGGCGGCCGAAGAGCTCTTCCACGCGGATGCGGGACTGGTGGCAGAAGACGTCGGCGAGTTGGTAGGCCTCGCGGCCGTTGTGGCCCTGGCTGCGCAGGAGTTCGGCGCGTACGCAGGCCGCGCTCATCGCGAAGAGTTCGGCGCCGATGTCGACGATCCGGCCCAGGAAGCCCTGCTTGGTCTCCATCCGGCCCTGCCAGCGGGACATCGCGTAGAACGTGGAGCGGGCCAGCTTGCGTGAGGTGCGTTCGACGAACCGCAGATGCGCCGACAGGTCGATGCCCTGCTTGAACTCGCCGTAGGACGACGGGATCTGGCCCGGTCCCGCGACCAGTTTCGGCAGCCACTTGGCGTAGAAGACGCCGGCCTGCGCACCCGCCTTCGCCTTGTCCTGGAGGGACTTGTCGGGGTCGATGAGGTCGCCGGCGACCGAGAGGTGGGCGTCGACGGCCTCGCGGGCGATCAGCAGGTGCATGATCTCGGTGGAGCCCTCGAAGATGCGGTTGATCCGCAGGTCGCGCAGGATCTGTTCGGCCGGGACCGCGCGTTCGCCGCGGGCCGCGAGGGAGTCGGCGGTCTCGAAGCCTCGGCCGCCGCGGATCTGGACGAGTTCGTCGGCCATGAGGCAGGCCATCTCGGAGCCGTAGAGCTTGGCGAGGGCGGCCTCGATACGGATGTCGTTGCGGTCCTCGTCGGCCATCTGGGAGGACAGGTCGAGTACGGCCTCCAGGGCGAAGGTGGTGGCCGCGATGAAGCTGATCTTCGAGCCGACGGCCTCGTGCAGCGCGACCGGCTTGCCCCACTGCTCACGCGCCGCGGACCACTCACGGGCGATCTTCAGACACCACTTGCCGGCGCCGACGCACATCGCGGGCAGCGAGAGGCGGCCGGTGTTGAGGGTGGTGAGGGCGATCTTCAGGCCGGAGCCCTCGGGGCCGATCCGGTTCGCGGCCGGGACCCGCACCTGGTGGAAGCGTGTCACGCCGTTCTCCAGGCCGCGCAGGCCCATGAACGCGTTGCGGTTCTCCACGGTGATGCCCTCGGAGCCGGCTTCGACGACGAACGCGGTGATGCCGCCCTTGTGGCCCTCGGACTTCGGCACCCGGGCCATGACGACGAGGAGGTCGGCGACCACACCGTTGGTGGTCCAGAGCTTGACCCCGTCGAGGACGTAGTCGTCGCCGTCGCGTACGGCGGTGGTGGCGAGGCGGGCCGGGTCGGATCCGACGTCGGGCTCGGTGAGCAGGAAGGCCGAGATGTCGGTACGGGCGCAGCGCGGCAGGAAGGTGTCCTTCTGCTCCTGCGTGCCGAACTGCTTCAGCGGCTGCGGTACGCCGATCGACTGGTGGGCGGAGAGCAGTGCGCCGAGTGCCGGGCTGGCCGAGCCGATCAGGGCGAGGGCCTTGTTGTAGTAGACCTGGGTCAGGCCGAGGCCGCCGTACTTGGTGTCGATCTTCATGCCGAGCGCGCCGAGCTCCTTGAGCCCGCTGATGACGTCGTCCGGGATACGGGCGTCGCGCTCGATCCGCGCCGAGTCGATCCGGGTCTCGCAGAACTCGCGGAGCTGGGCGAGGAACTGCTCGCCGCGCCGGGCGTCCTCGTCGGCCGGGAGCGGGTGCGGGTGGATGAGGTCGAGCCGGAACCGGCCGAGGAAGAGTTCCTTGGCGAAGCTGGGCTTGCGCCAGTCCTGCTCGCGAGCCGCCTCGGCCACCTGACGGGCCTCACGCTCGGAGACGGTGGGCTGGGTGGGGGCTGCGGACATGACGCTCACCTCGCCGCGAATCGGGATCTTGGTCCATTTGGTTACCGACGGGTGCTACCCGATCGTATGTACCCGATCCCGGGCGAGGCCACCACCCCGCGCGCGGCCGTTCGGCCGATGTGGACGGAATGCGTGCCCGTGTCCAGCCGGCGCCCGGCGGTGGTACGGCGACGGCCGGAGCCCCCGCACAGTGGGCTCCGGCCGTTGGTCCGCCACGGTCCTGGCGAGGCAGGCCTCAGAGGGCCAGGCCCGTGAGGACCAGGACACGCTCGTAGGTGTAGTCGTCCATCGCGAACCGCACGCCCTCGCGGCCGACGCCGGAGAGCTTGGCGCCGCCGTACGGCATCTGGTCGGCGCGGTAGGACGGGACGTCGCCGATGATCACGCCGCCGACCTCCAGGGCGCGGTGGGCGCGGAACGCGGTCTGGACGTCGTGGGTGAACACCCCTGCCTGGAGGCCGTACTTGGAGTTGTTGGCCGCCGCGAACGCGGCCGTCTCGCCGTCCACCCGCTGCACCGACATGACCGGTCCGAAGACCTCCTCGCAGGCGAGGGTGGTGTCCGCCGGTACGTCGGTGAGGACCGTCGGCGCGTAGGTCGCGCCGTCGCGCTTGCCGCCCGTGAGGAGCTGGGCGCCGGCGCGGACCGCCTCGTCGACCCAGGACTCCACACGCTTCGCGGCGTCCTCGCTGACCAGCGGGCCGACGTCGGTGGTGGCGTCGGAGGGGTCGCCGGTGACCTGGGCCTCGACGGCGGCGACGATCTTCGGCAGCAGCCGGTCGTAGACGGACGCGTCGGCGATCACACGCTGGACCGAGATGCAGGACTGGCCGCCCTGGTAGTTCGAGAAAGTCGCGATGCGGGTCGCGGCCCAGTCGAGGTCCTCCTCGGAGGCGTAGTCGGCGAGCACGACGGCCGCGCCGTTGCCGCCCAGCTCCAGGGTGCAGTGCTTGCGGGGCACCGAGTCCATGATCGCGTAGCCGACCTTCTCGGAACCCGTGAAGGAGATGACCGGGAGGCGCTCGTCCTGGACCAGGGCCGGCATCCGGTCGTTCGGGACCGGGAGGATCGACCAGGAGCCGGCCGGGAGGCCCTCGGTCTCGGCGAGCAGCTCACCCAGGATCAGGCCGGAGAGCGGGGTCGCCGGGGCCGGCTTGAGGATGATCGGGGCGCCGGCGGCGATCGCCGGGGCGATCTTGTGGGCGCACAGGTTGAGCGGGAAGTTGAAGGGCGCGATGCCGAGGACGACGCCCTTCGGGAAGCGGCGGGTCAGGGCGAGGCGGCCCTGGCCGCCGGCGTCCGTGTCGAGGCGCTGGGCGTCGCCGCCGTTGAAGCGGCGGGCCTCCTCGGCGGCGAAGCGGAACACCGAGACGGCGCGGCCGACCTCGCCCTTGGCCCACTTGAGGGGCTTGCCGTTCTCGGCGGAGATGAGGTGCGCGATCTCGTCCGTACGGGCTGCCAGGCGGCGGCTCACGTGGTCGAGGGCGGCGGCGCGGACGTGGGCGGGGGTGGCGGCGAAGTCCTCGCGGACGGCGTGGGCGGTGGCTACGGCCTCCTCGACCTGGGCCTCGGTGGGGAGGCTGACCGTGCCTACGGTGCGGCCGTCCCACGGGGAGGTGACGTCGAGGGTGTCCTCGCCGGTGGCCTGTCGGCCGGCGAGCCAGAAGGCGTGGGTGGAGGTCATGTGGCCCCGGCCCCTTCCGCGGTTGGGGTGTGCGTGTGGATTTCCCACGGTAGGGGTGGGCGGGGGTGTTGGTGGTTGTCCGTTTGGGTGGGGTGGGGGGTGGGGGCGCGACGGTTTGTCGTAGGGCGCGGGTGCGTGGGGGGTGTTCGCGCAGTTCCCCGCGCCCCTGAAAAGGTCGTCGTTCGGGCGCGGACCGGTGGGGGGTGTTCGCGCCGTTCCCCGCGCCCCTAAAGTAAACGCCCTCCCCCTCCCCACCCAGCCGCGGGCAGTCGTGCCGCTGGGTGGCACGGGTGGGCGCGGCGGCACCACGGCGGCGCCGGGGTGCGCAACGCCCCCCGACCCGCACCCCTACTCCGGGGGCGTTGCCTTCAGGGCCAGCCAGAGTTCCATTCGGGCGTCTGGGTCGTCGAGGGAGCGGCCCAGGATTTCCTCCACGCGGCGCATGCGGTAGCGGAGGGTGTGGCGGTGGACGCCGAGGTCGGCCGCCGCCGCGTCCCACTGACCGTGGCGGGAGAGCCACGCCCGGAGCGACTCGACCAGGTCACCCCGCCCCGTCGCGTCATGCTCGCGCAGCGCCCGCAGCAACCCGTCCGCGAACGCCCGCACCGCGTCGTCCGCCAGCAGCGGCACCACCGAACCCGCCGCCAGTTGTTCGTGCTCCACCAGCAGGCGCCCCCGGCGCCGCGCCACCGACAGGGCCTGCTCCGCCTGCTTGTAGGCGGCCCCCGCGCCCATCGGACCGGCCGGCGCCGACAGACCGACGACCAGGTCGCCCTCCTCCCCCGCGGACGCGTACTCCGCGCACGCCCCCACCGCCGCTCCCCCGTCCGCCGCCAGCGCCACGAGCCGGTCCCCCTCCCGGACCACGAGGACCGCCTCGCCGGAGCGGGCGGCGGCGGACTCCAGGAGCTCGGTGTGGGAGTCGAGCGCGGTCGTGCCCTCGGCGACCAGGACCCGGAAGGGCGCGTCGAGCAGCTCGCCGTAGAGGTCCCCGGCGACGGCCCGCGCGTGGTCCGGCTCGCCCGCGAGCAGCATCCGCAGCACGGCCGTACCGATGCGCTGTTCGGCGGCGTGCAGCGAGCGGGAGCGTTCCGCGGTGAGGGTGAGCAGGGCGATCGCCGAGTGCACGGCGTAGCGCTCGGCGGTGCCGAGGGCGGCGGCCGTGCCGACGGCGAGGGCGGCGCGCGGCCGGCGCCCGGTGCCGATGGAGTGCAGTTCGACGCGGTCCTCGTGGTCGGGGCCGCCGACGACGGCGCTGGCCGGGGCCGGGCGGTCGCGCAGCCGTTCCACGTCGGGGATCAGCCGGGCGGCCCTGCGGTTCGCCCACTCCGGTGCCAGGGCGACGACGGCGCCGGAGGCGTCGTAGAGCGCGGCCCAGCCGTCGACCTGCGCGGCGAGTGCGGCGAGCAGCCCCTCGGGGCCGTCGGACAGGGTCTGTCTGGTCAGTTCGCGCTGGGCGGCGAAGCCGTCGGTGACCGCCCGGTACTGGTCCGCGGCGATGGCCGCCGACACCGCCTTGACGATCGCGAGGAACGGCGTGCGGCGCGGCACCTCGAGGAGCGGCAGGTCCTCCCGCTCGGCGGCGTCGACCAGCGCCTTGGGGATGTCCTCGTAGTTGACGCCGACCGCGAAGCCGAGCCCGACGACCCCGGCGCCGGCCAGCCGCCGGACATAGCGGTCCATGGCGTCCGGGTCCTCGGCGTTCAGCTTGAGCGCGGTGACCAGGAGCAGCTCGCCGCCCTCCATGTACGGGACGGGGTCGGCGAGTTCGCTCGTGTGCGCCCAGCGGACGGGCACGTCCAGCCGGTCCCCGCCGGCCCGCACGGTCAGGTTGAGCGCGGAGTGGTGGACGAGCGAGGCGAGCGTGGGGGGCATGGGACCTTCAGGTCGGCAGGTCGGCAGGACGGGGGCGACGGGACGAGTCGGCGGGAATCGTCGGACGGGATCGGAGATCCCGGTGATCCTTTGGCCGTCGCGTATGAACGGCCTGTGTCGATTCTGCCTCACCGTACGATCGCGGGGCGCATTCGTTCCCGGATGTCCGGAAGTCACCGCGGGGCACGCCTGCGCGGTCCGTCAGCCGCGCAGCTCCACCAGGGACGGCGGGGCGTGCTCGCCGTGGACGTCCGTCAGGGAGAGCACGGCGTGGCCGGGCGGCAGGTCGTGGGCCAGTTCGGAGGCGGACCAGCGTTCGCGTTCGACCTGGCGGACGGTGACGGCGTCGGTGGTGACGGCCTTGCCGGTGACGAGCTTGCGCAGGGCGTGGATGGCCCGGGTCATGGGCTGGTCGGCGAAGACGGTGTGCTTGGCGACCTCGCGGGTCTCGACCCATTCGGTGCCCCAGGCCTGCGCGAACCGGCCGCCGTCCCAGGTGGTCACGCCGGAGAACGCCATCCGGCAGCCGACGGCCCCGAGGAGCGGCCCGTGCAGGGCCTCGGGCACGTCGCCGATGGTGCGCAGGGCGAGCACCACCCCGGCGTTCTGCGAGCGCAGCCGCTGGACACGGCGTACGGACTCGGCGGTGACCGTGCCGGTGGCGTCGTCGAGGACGAGGCAGGCGAAGTGCGGGCGGCGGGTGTCGCGGACGACCGCGCCGAACTGGGCGAGGACCAGCCGCGCGATCAGCCGGGACGCCTCCTCGTGGCCGCGTTCGGGCAGGTCGATGCGGACCCGGAGCGGGTGATGGGCGACGGCCCGCAGGGAGAACGGGCGGGCCGTGCCGGCACCGCCGGCGGCCGAGCCTCCGCCGAAGAAGTCGGCGAACACCGGCCGGTCGAGCAGCGCCAGCCGGTCGGCGAGCGCGGGGCCGACGTCGGCGGCGGTGCCGCTCTGCCGGATCCGCGCCTCCAGTTCGCGCCGCATCACGTGGTGCCCGTCGCCGCCGAGCGCGTCCCGCAGCGCGGTGAGGGCCGCGGGCTCGCCCTCCAGGAGCTCGCGCAGCACGGGCAGCGAGGGGAAGCGGCCGTGAACGGCCCGGTAGGGGCCGAGGAGCTGGGCGAGGGCGGTGGCGGCGCTCTGGTTGCCGACGGACTCGACGTCCCCGACGAGCGCCTCGGCGAGGATCCCGGCGGCCTCGTCGGGGTCGTCGGTCTCGGCGTAGGGGTCCAGGTCGTGCACGGAGGCGGGGTCGCCGACGCGGACGACGACGTCGTAGGAGGAGTCCGGACCGATCCGGGTGCCGGCGGCGGAGACCGCGACGACCGACGCGGCGCCGGTCAGGGCGGTCAGGGCGAGCGACTCGACGAGCGGCTCGATCAGCCTGCGGGTCTTTCCGGCGCCGGACGGGCCGACGACGAGCAGCGAGGTGGCGAGGACGTCGGGGCCGAGCGCGGCTCCCGCGTTGTGGTAGGCGTCCGGGGTGTGGTCGGCGGTGACCCACTGCCCGATGCGCACCTGGCCGGCCAGCAGGTCGTGGCGGGCGGTGCGGGAGGGCAGGTCGCGGGCGCCGGACGGGTGGGCCCAGGCGGCCGCGGCCCGCTGGAGGACGGTGTCGGTGAAGGCGGCCGGGCCGGTGCCGTCGTGCCGGGCGTGGGCCCAGGCGCGGTCGACGCGGGCGCAGTCCACGTCGTTCATCCGGCCGGTGAGGACCTCGGTGGTGAGCAGGTCGGCCGCCTGGTGCTGTCCGGCGTGGCGGAGCTCGGGCCACTGGGAGCGCGGCCGGTCGACGGGCCCGGGGTCCGGCCGGTCCCGCTGTGCGCGGCGGGCGGCGAGCAGAGTGCGGGCGTGGCCGGGCCAGTCGCCGATCAGGGCGAACGGCCAGACGACGAGCAGGGTGATGAGCCCGTACATGCTGTCGACGAAGAGCTCGGACGTGAACAGGTCGTAGCCGCCGGAGACCAGCACGATCAGGGAGAACAGCGGGGCGACGACCGGCACCGCGTCCCAGCCGACGAGCGGGAAGGCGTCCGGGAAGACGAAGCTCAGGACCACGAGCGCGGCGAGCAGGGCGAGGAGGGCGCGCGCGGGCTGCGGGCGGCGCGCGATGTAGTGGCGGATCACCTCGGGCCAGCTGCCGAGCCTGCCCATGGAGTAGAGGAGTACGGCGAAGAAGACACCGTCGTAGACGACGCGGGCCTCGCTGCCCTCCATGCCGCGGGGTGAGGCGATCGTGCCGCCCCACCACCAGTCGTCCGGTGTGAACAGCCGCAGCGGCGCGAACTGGTAGGGCAGGCCGCCCTGCCGCCACAGCGACCACAGGACCAGCGCGACCGCGAGCGGGATCAGCAGCCCGACGACCGTGATGGGCGCGAGCCGCTCGGGTGTGTGGTCCGGGTCGGCCGGCCGGTGCCCGAACCGCCAGATCCCGGGCCGGACCTCGGGCCGGGGCGTGTCGAGCCAGTCGGCGACGGCCGACGAGCCGGGCGGGCCGGCGGGAGCGGTGGGGGGCATGGGCGGCGGTGTGCCGTACGGGCCCGGTGCCTGGGCCGGGAAGGGCGGCACCCCCGGCGGCCCTTGCACACCGGAAGCACCGGGCGCACCGGGCGCACCGGGCGCACCGGGCGCACTGGGCGCACTGGGCGGTACCGCCGGGCGCGGTACGGGATTCGCATGCGTACCCCGCGCGTCCTGCGTCCCGTCGCTGTCCATCGACCTCGCCCCTCGACCAGCCGTCCCGACCACCGTCAGCGGTCAATCTAACGCCCCCGACAAGGGAGTTCACCGCTTACGCGGCCGGGCCCGCACGGATGCGTTGCGGCCTGCGACACTCCACGGCGGACAACCCGCCGGACGGAAAACGCCCACATGGAGCATGCCCACGTATCGTCGCCGCCCCTAGCCTGCGAGAAAAGACCACAAGCGTCCGAAAGACGCCCACCCGGACATCTCCGGTTCGCAAGATCATCAGGGAGCCCCCATGACCGCACTTCCGCAGGAGCGCCGCGTCGTCACCGCCATCCCCGGCCCGAAGTCGCAGGAGCTTCAGGCCCGCCGTACCGCCGCGGTCGCCCAGGGTGTGGGCTCCGTGCTGCCGGTGTTCGCCGCGCGTGCGGGCGGCGGCATCATCGAGGACGTCGACGGCAACCGGCTGATCGACTTCGGTTCCGGTATCGCCGTGACCTCCGTGGGCGCCTCCGCCGAGGCCGTCGTACGCCGGGCGGCCGCGCAGCTCGCCGACTTCACCCACACCTGTTTTATGGTCACGCCGTACGAGGGCTATGTGGCGGTCGCCGAGGCGCTCGCGGAGCTGACGCCGGGCGACCACGCCAAGAAGACCGCGCTGTTCAACTCCGGCGCCGAGGCCGTCGAGAACGCCGTCAAGATCGCCCGTGCGTACACCAAGCGGCAGGCCGTCGTCGTCTTCGACCACGGCTACCACGGCCGGACGAACCTCACGATGGCGCTGACCGCGAAGAACATGCCGTACAAGCACGGCTTCGGCCCGTTCGCGCCCGAGGTGTACCGGGTCCCGGTGGCCTACGGCTACCGCTGGCCGACCGGCGCCGAGAACGCCGGGCCGGAGGCCGCCAAGCAGGCCATCGACATGATCAACAAGCAGGTCGGCGCCGACAACGTGGCCGCGATCATCATCGAGCCGGTGCTCGGCGAGGGCGGTTTCATCGAGCCGGCCAAGGGCTTCCTGCCGGAGATCGTGCAGTACGCGAACGACAACGGCATCGTCTTCGTCGCCGACGAGATCCAGTCCGGCTTCTGCCGTACCGGCCAGTGGTTCGCGTGTGAGGACGAGGGCATCGTCCCGGACCTCATCACCACCGCCAAGGGCATCGCCGGCGGTCTGCCGCTGGCCGCGGTCACCGGTCGCGCCGAGATCATGGACGCCCCGCACTCCGGCGGCCTCGGCGGCACCTACGGCGGCAACCCGGTGGCCTGCGCCGGTGCTCTCGGTGCCATCGAGACCATGAAGGAGCTGGACCTCAACGCCCGGGCGAAGAACATCGAGGCCGTGATGAAGGCCCGGCTCACCGCCATGGCCGAGAAGTACGACATCGTCGGCGAGATCCGCGGCCGCGGCGCGATGATCGCGATCGAGCTGGTCAAGGACCGCACCACCAAGGAGCCGAACCCCGAGGCCACGGGCGCGCTGGCCAAGGCCTGCCACGCCGAGGGCCTGCTGGTCCTGACCTGTGGCACCTACGGCAACGTGCTGCGCTTCCTGCCGCCGCTGGTGATCGGCGAGGATCTGCTGAACGAGGGCCTCGACATCCTGGAGCAGGCCTTCACCCGTATCTGAGGCCGTGCCGGGGCGGCCGGGGTCAGAGCGTGTGAAGAACGTGTGCGAGGTGGATGGCGGGACGCCGATCGGGGTGTCCTCGCCGCACCCCCTGCCGTAGGTTCTACGCAGATGAGAGATACACCCGCTCGCAGGGGACTGTGAGCGGTTCCAGGCCGGGGCCTCCCCAGCTTCGACCTGGTCGTGCCTCGCGCACACAACCGGAGCCTCGGCCCCGGGATCTCCTCACGATCGGACGGTCGCCCGCCCCAAACCCCCCGGGGCGCGCGACGTTCCGATCCGGACGGCCGACTCGGACCGCCACCGTCAGCCCGCGCGAGCGGCTCACGGCGGTCTTCCCGGACGGCACGCCCATGAAGGGCCGGCACACACCCCCCCTTGTGCCGGCCCTTCCGCGTGTCCGCGAACGCGTCCGCCGGCGTCCCGTCGCTTTTCGGCCGCCACTGGTCCAGACATGTGGGGCCTGCCTGCTCCGTCCCCGGTACGCCCTCTTCCCGGCGGGCCGCCAGGACCCGATTCTGGTGGCCATGCCCTTGTCGGGAGGGAGTCAGTGATGTCCACGACCGGTCGCGTAGTTCTGCGGGGTTTGGTGCGTCAGCTCGACGGAAGTTTCGGGGAACCGGCCGACGCGATGTTCTCCCGGCTGACCGGTGGGGACCGGCAGCCGGTCAGGTGGGACCACTCGGAGTCGGTACGGGCGACGCCGGACGAGCACATGGCGTGGCTGGTGGCCACGCGGCGGTTCCGGGAGATCGTCGTCGCGGCGGAGCGGGAGCGTGAGGCGGTCCGGGCGAACTGGCGGAACAGGTTTCTGCCGGGTGGCCGTGAGCGCCGGGAGCGGGCCACGGCGCACTGCCGGGAGGTGCTGGAGGCCGCGGTCCGCGACTACCGGCCGGTGATCGAGGAGATCGAGCGGCGGCGGACCGCCGAGCGGCTCGAACGGCGGCGCAGACAGGAGGAGTTGGCCCGTGAGGCGCGGGAGCGGGCCGAGCGGGCCGAGCGCCTGCGCAAGGAGCAGGGCAGCCGCTACCGGACGGTGGCGGCGAAGCCGTTGTGGTGCTGGGTGCTCACCTCGCGCGGCGGCACCCGTGCGGTGTGGATACACCGTCACGACGTCCAGCCCGCCTTCACCGTGTCCGGCGACCGGGTGCGCGGCTCGGAGGAGCCGCTGACCGCCGCCGCGCTGGAGAAACAGCTGCTGGATCTGTCGAAGGAGGTCAGGCCCGCGCGGCTGCGGTGCCACTGGGACCAGCGGGCGCGCACGAAGGTGATGCGGGAGTGCACGGTGGAGGACCGGCGCGGCTCGTTCGACGACTGGTGGGCGCTGGCCACGACGTCCCACTGGACGGCACCGAACAGGATCCCGGGCGACGAGCCGACCCGTCCGTCGCGCGGCTCGGGCCACGGCACGTCCCACAGCAGCTACGGCGCGGGCGGCGGCTTCTCCTGCGTGGGCGGCTTCTGACCGGCGACCGGTCCCGCGTGGCCGGTGCGTGAGGCACGCCGTACGGCTGCGAAGCTGTACGGCGTGCCTCTTGTCCTCCCCGTGGTGCCCGTTGTGCTGTTCGCGCTGATCACCTGGCAGGTGGTGGCCGACGGGCCGCTGATCGGGCTGGACGAGCGGCTCAGCCGGGCCCTCGTCCGGCCGGACCGCTTCTCCGAACTCCTCTCGGACCTGGGCAACGTCCAGGTGGCCGTGCCCGTGCTGGCGCTCGCCGCGGGCTTCGCGGCGTGGCGGGCCCGGTCGGCGGGGCGGGCCCGCTGGTGGCTGCCGGCGGCCGGGGCGGCCGTACTGATGGCGCTGGTCCCGCTGCTCGTGGTGCCGGTCAAGGAGCTGACCGACCGGCCGGGGACACCGGTGGTGCCGCCGGCCACCGGCTACTACCCGTCCGGCCACACCGCGACGGCCGCGATCGCCTACGGCTGTACCGCCCTGCTGCTTCTGCCGTGGCTGCGCACCACGGCCGCGCGCCGGGGACTGGTCCTCGGCTGCGCGGCCGCGGTGCTCGGTGTCTCGTACGGTCTGGTCAGGCGCGGCTACCACTGGCCGCTGGACGTCGTGGCCAGCTGGTGCCTGTGCGCCGCCCTGCTCATGGGCTACGTCGGGGTGCTCAGCCGAAGTAGCCGTCGAACGTCCGCTGGAACTCCCAGTTCGAGAAGCGGTCCCAGTTGATCGACCAGGTCATCAGGCCGCGCAGCGACGGCCAGGTGCCGTGGGTGGTGTAGGAACCGCAGTTGGTCTTCCTGGTGAGGCAGTCGAGGGCCTTGGTGACCTCGGCGGGGGCGACGTAACCGTTGCCCGCGTTGACCGAGGCGGGCATGCCGATGGCGATCTGGTCGGGGCGCAGCGGCGGGAAGACGTTGTTCTGGTTGCCGGCGACCGGGAAGCCGGTGAGCAGCATGTCGGTCATGGCGATGTGGAAGTCGGCGCCGCCCATGGAGTGGTACTGGTTGTCGAGGCCCATGATCGGGCCGGAGTTGTAGTCCTGGACGTGCAGCAGGGTGAGGTCGTCGCGCATGGCGTGGATGACCGGGAGGTAGGCGCCCGCCCGGGGGTCCTGGCCGCCCCACTGGCCGGTGCCGTAGTACTGGTAGCCGAGCTGGACGAAGAAGGTCTCGGGGGCCATGGTCAGCACGAAGTCGTCGCCGTACTTGGCCTTGAGGGTCTTCAGCGCCGAGATGAGGTTGACGATCACCGGGGTGGTGGGGTTCTTGAAGTCGGTGTCGTTGGCGTTGAGGGAGAGCGAGTGGCCCTCGAAGTCGATGTCCAGGCCGTCGAGTCCGTAGGTGTCGATGATGGCCGAGACCGAGGAGACGAACTTGTCGCGGGCGGCCGTGGTGGTGAGCTGCACCTGGCCGTTCTGGCCGCCGATGGAGATCACCACCTTCTTTCCGGCGGCCTGCTTGGCCTGGATCGCGGCCTTGAACTCGGCGTCGCTCTCGACGTTCGGGCACTCGGTGACCGGGCAGCGGTTGAAGCGGATGTCGCCGGAGGTGACCGAGGTGGGTTCACCGAAGGCCAGGTCGATGACGTCCCAGCTCGCGGGCACGTCGGCCATGCGGGTGTAGCCGGAGCCGTTGGCGAAGCTGGCGTGGAGGTAGCCGACCAGGGCGTGCGGCGGGAGCTCGACCGGGTCGTTGCCGCCGCCGGCCGTGGTGGTGGCGGTGACGGTCGCCGAACGCGCCGACTCCCCCGCGTCGTTGACCGCGGCGACCTGGAAGCCGTACGCCGTCGAGGGGGAGAGTCCGGTGACGGTGGTCGAAGTGCCGCTCACCGTCTGGACCTTGACTCCGCCCCGGTAGACGGCGTAGCCGGTGGCGCCGGTCACCGCGGACCAGGACAGGGCGACGCTGGAGGAGGTGACCGTGCCGGCCCTGAGCCCGGTCGGCACGGCCGGGGGCTGACCGGGATCCACGGCGGGCCCGACCAGTCTGATGTCGTCGGCGTGGTAGGCGGGGGTGCCGTACCAGCCGTGGGTGTAGATGGTGACCCGGGTGGTGCTCGGGCCGGTGCGGAAGGTGGTGCTGAGCTGCTGCCAGCTCGGCGCGGACTGGGTCCAGGTGGAGACGTCGGTGGTGCCGGTGCCGCTCGCGCCGAGGTAGACGTACGAGCCCTGGACCTGGCCGGACAGGGTGTACTGCGAGTCGGGTCGTACCGTCACGGTCTGGGAGCAGCGGGCGTTGTCACTGCCGGCGGGGGTGGCCCTCAGTGCCGAAGTGCCGCTGTGTACGGGTGAGTTGACTGTGGTGCCGGCGGTACAGGTCCAGCCGTCGAGGCCGGACTCGAAGCCGCCGTTGCGGGCGAGGTCGGCGTCGGCCGCACGGGCGGCCGACGAGAGACCGGACGCGGCGAGTGCCGCGGTGGTGATCAGGACGAGCAGACCACGGCGTGCGAACGGTCTGGGGCGTCGGGAGCGTTCCACGGATGCCTCCGGGCAGGGGGAAGAGGAGGGGTGGAGCGAGCGTCCACAATTTGGTCCAGACCAATTCGCTTGTCAAGGTCTCTCGCATCCGGGGTCACCGCGCTAGTCGTCCCCCTCCTGTGCCAGACCCGCCGCCGCCTCGTGCATCGCGAGTTCGAGCAGCGCCGGATCGGTGAGGGTGCCCGAGCCGTCCGGCGGCACCAGCCAGCGCACTCCGCCGGTCGCCCGGCCCGGATACGGCACCACGATCCAGGTGCCGGCTCCGGCCGTGCGGATGCCTGTGCCCAGCCAGCGGGCCGCGGTGCCCGGCGGCACCAGGAACCCCATCCGGGCGTCGCCGAAGTCGACCAGGACCGGGCCGGGTCGGTCGAGGATGCGGGTGAGCACATCGAGGGTCGGATAGCCGAGTTCGCCCGGCAGGATCAGTACGTCCCAGACCTTGCCCGCCGGCAGCAGCGCGACCCCCAGGGGGTTGCGCTCCCATTCCCAGCGGCAGGCCTCGGGATCCGGTGCGACGGATGCCAGCCACTCGACCGCCGTCTTCGCCCCTGTCATGAGAAGACCTCCCTCTCGTTGTCCGACGCCTTCGCGTCACGAGGGAGAGGGAGGTCTCCTGCCAGGCATTACGCGGCTTCCGCCGCCTCTTTGGAGTGAGCCGGCTCACACGGGGCCGGCCCGGCGCCCGCGCGGGGCGGGGCTCAGCTGTCGAAGCCCAGTCCGAGCCGGTCCATCGTCCGCAGCCAGAGATTGCGCCGGCCGCCCTGCTCGTCCGCCCTGGCCAGCGACCACTTGGTGAGCGCGATGCCGGTCCACGCGAAGGGCTCGGGCGGGAACGGCAGCGGCTTCCTGCGCACCATCTCCAGCTCCGTGCGCTCGGTGCGCTCCCCCGCCAGCAGGTCCAGCATCACGTCCGCGCCGAAACGGGTGGCGCCCACGCCGAGGCCCGTGTAGCCCGCCGCGTACGCCACCTTGCCCTGGTGGGCGGTGCCGAAGAACGCCGAGAAGCGCGAGCAGGTGTCGATCGCGCCGCCCCAGGCGTGGCTGAAGCGGACGCCCTCCAGCTGCGGGAAGCAGGTGAAGAAGTGCCCGGCGAGCTTGGCGTAGGTCTCGGGGCGGTCGTCGTACTCGGCGCGCACCCGGCCGCCGTACGGATAGATCGCGTCGTAGCCGCCCCACAGGATCCGGTTGTCGGCGGAGAGCCGGAAGTAGTGGAACTGGTTGGCCGAGTCGCCGAGTCCCTGGCGCTTCTTCCAGCCGACGGCGTCGAGTTGGCCGGCGGTCAGCGGTTCGGTCATCAGGGCGTAGTCGTACACCGGCACGGTGTAGGCCCTCACACGCTTGACCAGGTTGGGGAAGATGTTGGTGCCGAGGGCGACCCGGCGGGCCCGGATCCGGCCGTACGGGGTGCGGACGGCCATACCGGCGCCGTAGGACCTCAGGTCCAGGGCGGGGGTGTTCTCGTAGACGCGGACGCCGAGGTCGAGGCAGGCGCGCTTGAGGCCCCAGGCGAGCTTGGCGGGGTGCAGCATCGCGACGCCCCGGCGGTCCCAGAGCCCGGCCTGGAACGTCGGTGAGTCGACTTGTTCCCGTACGGCCGCCGCGTCCAGGAGCTCCAGGCCCTCGGCGAGGCCCGCGCGCTCCAGCTCCTTGTGCCAGTCGTGCAGTTCACGCACCTGGTAGGGCTCGGTGGCGACGTCGATCTCGCCGGTGCGCTCGAAGTCGCAGTCGATGCCGTACCGGGCGACCGCGGCCTCGATCTCGTCGAGGTTCCGGGCGCCCAGCCGCTCCAGGGTGTGGATCTCGTCCGGCCAGCGGGTCAGCCCGTTGGAGACGCCGTGCGTGAGGGAAGCGGCGCAGAAGCCGCCGTTGCGGCCCGAGGCGGCCCAGCCCACCTCGCGGCCCTCGACCAGGACGACATCGCGTCCGGGGTCGCGTTCCTTGGCGATCAGTGCCGTCCACAGTCCGCTGTAGCCGCCGCCGACCACCAGCAGGTCGCAGGTCTCGGCGCCGGTCAGCGCGGGCTCGGGGTGCGGCCTGCCGGGGTCGTCCAGCCAATACGGGACCGGCTGGGCCTCGGAGAGGGACTTCGTCCATTCGGTGCCACGGCTCATGGCGCTCGGGGCCATGATTTCAACTCCCTACAGAATTGCGGTGGTCATGCCTTTTGCTTCCGGCGGTTGCCGAGGACCATCGCGGCCAGCACGAACAGTACGGCGATCAGGAACATGGCCGTACCGATGACATTGATCTGAACGGGTGTTCCGCGCTGTGCCGAGCCCCAGACGAACATGGGGAAGGTGACGGTCGAACCCGCGTTGAAATTGGTGATGATGAAATCGTCGAAGGACAGCGCGAAGGCGAGCAGCGCGCCCGCCGCGATTCCGGGGGCGGCGATCGGCAGGGTGACCCGCAGGAACGTCTGGAACGGTCCGGCGTACAGGTCCTGCGCGGCCTGTTCGAGCCTCGGGTCCATGGACATGACGCGGGCCTTGACCGCGGTCACCACAAAGCTGAGGCAGAACATGATGTGGGCGATGAGGATGGTCCAGAAGCCCAGCTGGATGCCCATGTTGAGGAAGAGCGTCAGCAGCGAGGCGGCCATGACCACCTCGGGCATCGCCATCGGCAGGAAGATCAGCGAGTTGACCGCGCCCCGCGCGCGGAAGCGGTAGCGGACCAGCGCGAAGGCGATCATCGTGCCGAGCAGGGTGGCGCCGAGGGTGGACCACAGGGCGATCTGGAGGCTGAGCGAGAGCGATCCGCACATGTCGGCCACACCGCAGGGGTCGGTCCAGGCCTCGGTGGAGAACTCCTGCCACTCGTAGTTGAAGCGGCCCTTCGGGTTGTTGAACGAGAAGACCGTCACCACGACGTTCGGCAGCAGCAGAAAGCCGAGGGTGACGAGCCCGGCGATGACGACGAAATGGCGTTTCAGCCAGTTGAGGAAGGCCATTTAAACCAGGTCCTCCGTCCCGGACTTGCGGATGTAGAACGTCACCATGATGAGAATCGCGAACATCAGGACGAACGAGAGCGCGGCGGCCGTCGGATAGTCCAGGATTCTCAGGAACTGCGTCTGGATGACGTTTCCGACCATGCGGGTGTCGGTCGAGCCGAGCAGGTCGGCGTTGACGTAGTCGCCGGTCGCCGGGATGAAGGTCAGGAGTGTTCCGGAGACCACACCGGGCATCGACAGCGGGAAGGTGACCCGGCGGAAGGTGGTGAAGGGCCGGGCGTACAGATCACCGGCCGCCTCGTGCAGTCGCCCGTCGATCCGCTCCAGCGAGGTGTAGAGCGGCAGCACCATGAACGGCAGGAAGTTGTACGTCAGACCGCAGATCACCGCGAGCGGGGTGGCGAGCACCCGGTCACCGGCGGTGATACCGAGCCAGCTGGTGACGTCCAGGACGTGCAGCGAGTTCAGGGCGCCGACGACCGGGCCGCCGTCCGCGAGGATCGTCTTCCAGGCGAGGGTGCGGATCAGGAAGCTGGTGAAGAACGGCGCGATCACCAGGATCATGATCAGGTTCCGCCAGCGGCCCGCGCGGAAGGCGATCAGATAGGCCAGCGGATAGCCGAGCAGCAGACACAGGACGGTGGCGGAACCGGCGTAGAGCACCGAGCGCAGGAACTGCGGCCAGTAGTCGGCGACTGCGTCCCAGTAGGTCGCGAAGTGCCAGGTGACCTTGTAGCCGTCCTCCAGCGAGCCGGTCTGCACGGACGTCGAGGCCTGGTAGACCATCGGCAGCGCGAAGAAGACGACCAGCCACAGCAGTCCGGGCAGCAGCAGCCAGTACGGCGTCCAGCGGCCCCGTTTGCGCGGAGGCTTCTCGGGGGTCTCGGGTGCCAGGGGCGGGGGCGCCTCGGCGAGGGTCGCCGCCATCAGACCTCTTCCTCGACCTTCTCCACACCGGCAGAGTCCTCTAGTCCATCGAAAATGGACTGCGCGGCATCGAGGCCGAAGGTGTGGGCCGGGCTCCAGTGCAGGACGACCTCGGTGCCGGGCACGAGGCGGGTGTCGCGGTCCACGTTCTGCGCGTAGACGGAGAGTTCGGCGCAGGCGGGGCTGTCGATGACGTACTGCGTGGAGACGCCGATGAAGCTGGCGTCGGCGATGGTCCCGGTGAGCCGGTTGCGGCCGTCGGGGATCTCGCCGGCGTCGTCCGCGTGGGTGAGGGAGATCTTCTCGGGGCGGACACCGACCAGGACCTTGCCGCCCGTGGTGGTGGGGGCCGAGCAGCGGTCGGCGGGCAGGGTGAGCTTGCCGCCGCCCGCCCTGAGGACGATGTCGTCGCCGGACCTGGTGTCGACCTCGGCCTCGATCAGGTTGGACGTGCCGAGGAAGTTGGCGACGAACGTGGTGCCCGGGTTCTCGTACAGGTCGGCGGGGGCGCCGAGTTGCTCGACGCGTCCGCCGTTCATCACGGCGACCGTGTCGGCCATGGTCATGGCCTCCTCCTGGTCGTGCGTGACATGGACGAAGGTGATGCCGACCTCGGTCTGGATGCGCTTGAGCTCCAGCTGCATCTGGCGGCGCAGCTTCAGGTCGAGGGCGCCGAGCGGCTCGTCGAGGAGCAGCACCTTGGGGGTGTTGATGAGGGCGCGGGCGACCGCGACGCGCTGCTGCTGGCCGCCGGAGAGCTGGTGCGGTTTCTTGCGCGCCTGCTCGCCGAGCTGCACCAGGTCGAGCATGTCGCCGACCTGCTTCTTCACCGACTTGATGCCGCGCCGGCGCAGGCCGAAGGCGACGTTCTCGAAGATGTCGAGGTGCGGGAAGAGGGCGTACGACTGGAAGACGGTGTTCACCGGCCGCTTGTAGGGCGGCAGCCGGGTCACGTCCTGGTCGCCGAGGCGGACCGTGCCGGTGGTCGGCTCCTCCAGGCCCGCGATCATCCGCAGGGTGGTGGTCTTGCCGCAGCCGGACGCGCCGAGCAGGGCGAAGAAGGAGCCCTGCGGGACGGTGAGGTCGAGTGGGTGTACGGCGGTGAAGGAGCCGTAGGTCTTGCTGATTCCGGCGAGGCGGACGTCGCCGCCGCTGTCTGTCGTCATCGTCGTCACGCCCCTGTGAGCTTCGCGAACTTCTCTTCGTAGGCCGTCTCTTCCTTCGAGCTCAGGGAGCGGAAGGAGCGAGACTTGGCGGCCATTTCCTTGTCGGGAATGATCAGCGGGTTGTTCGCCGCGTCCGGGTCGATCTCGGCGAGTGCCGCCTTCACCCCGTCGACGGGGCACACGTAGTTGATGTACGCGGCGAGCTGTGCGGCCGGCTGTGGCTCGAAGTAGTAGTCGATGAGCCGCTCGGCGTTGCTCTTGTGGCGGGCCTTGTTGGGCACGAGCAGGTTGTCGGTCGACGTCATGTAGCCCGCTTCGGGGATCACGAAGTCCACGTCCGGGTTGTCGGCCTTCAGCTGTACGACGTCACCGGCCCAGGCGACACAGGCCGCGAGGTCGCCCTTGGCGAGGTCGGAGGTGTAGTCGTTGCCGGTGAAGCGGCGGATCTGCCCCCTGTCGACGGCCTTCTGCATCCGGGCGATGGCCGCGTCGAAGTCGTCGTCGGTGAACTTGCCGGGGTTCTTGCCCTGGTCGAGCAGGGTCATCCCGACGCTGTCGCGCATCTCGGAGAGGAAGCCGACCCGGCCCTTGAGTGCGGGCTTGTCGAGCAGGTCGGAGATGCTCTTCACCTCGGTGCCGTCGAGGGCCTTCCGGTTGAAGGCGATGACGGTGGAGATGCCGGTCCACGGATAGGAGTACGCCCGGCCCGGGTCCCAGTCCGGGGTGCGGAACTGCTGGGACAGGTTGGCGTAGGCGTGCGGCAGGTTGGACGGGTCCAGCTTCTGGACCCAGCCGAACCGGATCAGCCGGGCGGCGAGCCAGTCGGTGACGCAGATCAGGTCGCGGCCGGTGTCCTGGCCCGCCGCGAGCTGCGGCTTGATCTTGCCGAAGAACTCGACGTTGTCGTTGATGTCCTCGGTGTACTTGACCGAGATGCCGGTCCGCTCGCGGAACGTGTCGAGGGTCGGCCGCTTCTTGCCGCTCTCGTCGACGTCCATGTACTCGGTCCAGTTGGAGAAGTTCACGGTCTTCTCCTTGGCCGAGTGGTCCTCCGACGACACCCCGGCGGTCTTCGCCGCCGGGGGGATGCCGCAGGCGCTCAGCGCCGCGACGCCGCCGACCGTGAGCGCGCCGCCGGCGGAGGCGCGCAGCAGGGAGCGGCGGGTGAGGGAGCCCCGCCCGCTGCGGAGGCTGCGCCGCGCGGCGGCCACCTGGGCCGGAGACAGGCGGTCGGGCTCGTACTGCTCCATCGCGTGTTGCCCTTTCGGGAGGTCGGTGGGCCGTGGTCGGCGGCCGGGCTGCTAGCGGTCCCCGAAGACGGTGCGGTGCCAGTCCTTCCTCGCCACCGCGGTGTTGTCGAACATGACGTGCTTGAGCTGGGTGTACTCCTCGAAGGAGTACGCGGACATGTCCTTGCCGAACCCGGAGGCCTTGTAGCCGCCGTGCGGCATCTCGCTGATGATCGGGATGTGGTCGTTGACCCAGACGCAGCCCGCCCTGATCTCGCGGGTGGCGCGGTTCGCGCGGTAGACGTCGCGGCTCCAGGCGGAGGCGGCGAGACCGTACGGGGTGTCGTTGGCGAGCCGGATCCCCTCGTCGTCGCTGTCGAACGGCAGGACCACGAGGACCGGTCCGAAGATCTCGGACTGGACGATCTCGCTGTCCTGGGGTGCGTCCGCGACGAGAGTGGGCCGATAGTACGCGCCGCGCTCCAGATCGCCCAGGGGAACTTCACCGCCGGTGACCACCCGGGCGTAGGCCCGTGCGCGGTCGACGAATCCGGCGACCCGGTCGCGCTGGGCGTGCGAGATCAGCGGCCCGAGGTCGGTGCCGCCGGTGAACGGGTCGCCGAGCCGGACGCTCGCCATGAGGGCGGCCGTGCGCTCGACGAACGCGTCGTAGAGGGGCCGCTGTACGTAGGCGCGGGTGGCGGCGGTGCAGTCCTGGCCGGTGTTGATCAGCGAGCCGGCGACGGCGCCGTTGGCGGCGGCCTCCAGGTCGGCGTCGTCGAACACCACGAAGGGTGCCTTGCCGCCGAGTTCCAGGTGGATCCGCTTGACGGTGGCGGTGGCGATCTCGGCGACCCGCTTGCCGACGGCGGTGGAGCCGGTGAAGGACGTCATGACGACGTCCGGGTGGCCCACGAGGTGTTCGCCGGCCTCCTTGCCGGTTCCGCTGACGATGTTGATCACACCGTCCGGGATGCCCGCGTCGGTGGCGGCCTGCGCGAAGAGCAGCGAGGTCAGCGGGGTCAGCTCGGCGGGCTTCAGCACGATGGTGTTGCCCGCGGCGATCGCCGGGAGGATCTTCCAGGCGGCCATCTGGAGCGGATAGTTCCAGGGCGCGATGGAGCCGACCACACCGATCGCCTCGCGGCGGACGTACGAGGTGTGGTCGCCGGAGTACTCGCCGGCGGACTGGCCCTGGAGGTGCCGGGCGGCGCCCGCGAAGAAGGCGGTGTTGTCGATGGTGCCCGGGACGTCGAACTCGCGGGTCAGCTTCAGCGGCTTGCCGCACTGGAGGGATTCGGCGCGCGCGAAGTCGTCGGCGCGCTCGGCGAGGACGGCGGCGAAGCGGTGCAGGGCGTCCGAGCGCTCGCCCGGGGTGGCGCCGGACCAGCCGGGGAAGGCGGCCTTCGCCGCGGCGACCGCCGCGTCCACGTCGTCGGGGCCGGCCAGGTCGTAGCGCAGGACCTCCTCGCCGGTGGCGGGGTCGACGACCGCGAAGTCGCGGCCCGAGGTGCCCTTGGCCGGACGGCCCGCGATGAACTGCGCGCCGTCCGCGAAGCGCTCCTGGGCGGGGAATCGGTCCGGGGTGCTCTTGCCCGGGTTGTGCATGTCGCTCTCCTCCGCCTTCGCCCCGCTTCTGGGAGGGGCCGGGTGGCGTAGCTCCAGCTCGATTTGAGTGCCGATCCTGACAGAGCTACGGGACGCCAACAAGTGATTCCGTTGTTGCCTTTTGGTTACGCGACGGAATCTGTCGACCAGGTGTCGAGTCCGTCCGGAAAACGGAGGACGGAGTGTCCGTGGTGCGTGCCAGACTCGCGTGCATGGAGCGGACCACGGGGAACACAGGGCGGATCCACACCTTGGACGCGCTGGTCAGGGAGGTCCGTGCGGGCTCCCGAGTCAAATACTTGCACTTCTGGGGCCACCGGCCACTGCCGGACGGACGGGTCGGCGCGAGCTGTCTGAGTCAGTGGTGGCCGTCGGCGTTCACCGTGGCGGGGGTGGAGTACGCGACGGCGGAGCACTGGATGATGGCCGAGAAGGCCAGGCTGTTCGGTGACGCGGCGGCGGCGGAGCGGGTGCTGGCCGCGGGGCATCCGGCGGAGGCCAAGAAGGCGGGGCGGCTCGTGCGCGGGTTCGACGACGCCGTGTGGGAGCGGGAGCGCTTCCCGATCGTCGTCGAGGGCGGTGTGCACAAGTTCGGCGCGGACCCGGAGCTGCGTGGGTTTCTGCTCGGTACGGGGGCGCGGGTGCTGGTGGAGGCCAGTCCGGTCGACCGGATCTGGGGCATCGGACTCGCCGCGGACGCTCCGGCGGCCCAGGATCCCGAGCGGTGGCGGGGCCTCAATCTGCTGGGATTCGCGCTGATGGCGGCGCGGGAGCGGTTGCGCGCGAGGTGAGGCCCGGACGCGGGGTTGGGCCTGGGCGCAGGGCCCGCGTGCGGGGCAGGGCCCGGGTGGGGCCGGCGGTGGGGCCGGCCCCGGTCGGCGTGCGGGGGGTGTGCCCCGGTCTCAGGCGACGCTCATGAAGCTGGCGAACACCAGGAGACCCAGCAGTGGCAGCACCACGGTCGCGATGATGCCGCAGACGAGACCGGCGGTCGCCGCACCCTTGTTGGTGGCCTCGCCCCGGTTCGCCCGGCCGCGCCCGATGGCGCCGAAGATGATCGCGAGGATGCCGAGGATGACCCCGAAGAACCACAGGAAGAACGTCACGCTGCACACCACGCCGATGATGCCCAGCACCAGTCCGGTGGTGCCCATGCCGTTGCTCGGCTGGGCCGGCATGCCGTAGCCGGGCGTCTGGGGGTAGCCGACCGGCGGGGCCGACGGATAGGGCTGACCCGGGTTCGGGTAGCCGTAGCCGGGGGTGGCCGGCGGTGTGCCGTACCCACCGGGCGGCTGCTGCGGCGGCTGCGGCGGTCCGAACCCACCGGGGTTGGTACCGGACATGGAGTGGTCTCCCCTCGTTGACGGAACAAGGCATCGTAATGGGCCCGTTCACGGGCATGGGCGTGGATTTCGCGACCGATGCGGGACCGTGCCCGTCGGGGCGGTGAGCCGTGTGACGGGGTGGCGGTCGGGCGGGGGCCGTGGGGGTGTCGCGGCGTGCGGGGTACGTCGGCGTGACGGGGGCCCGGGGACGGGGTGCGGCGGTGCTCGGCCGGCGTCGCGGACCAGCTGGTCGCGGGCGCCGACGCTACGAATGTCGCAGGTTTCCGGCCCGGCGTCGAGAAGGGTCAGCGGGCCTGTGCGACCACCACGGCGGCACCCTGCGCGGCGCCGTAGTAGTCGTCGTCGTACGGGTCGTCGTCCGAGTTGATGGCGGCGGTGATACCGACCGCGAGCAGCACGAGCACGACCAGGCCGAGCACGATGCCGATGATGCCGGTGATCAGACCGGCCTGGGCCTGGCCGTGGTTGTTGGCGATGCCCTGCTCGACGCGCTTGCGGCCCTTGATGCCGAAGACGACGGCCAGGATGCCGAGGATCACGGAGACCACGCCGTAGAAGCAGAACAGGGCGCAGGCCAGGATGCCGAGCACCATCGCGGCGATGCCCATGCCGTTCTGCGGCTGCATCGGGGCGCCGGGCCAGCCGCCGTAGCTCTGCGGGTAGCCGGGGTAGCCATAGCCGCCGGGCATACCGCCCGGGGCGGGGCCGGCGGGCGCGACGGGCGGCGGCGGTACGGAGGCGGGCGTGTCGAAGGGCGAGGCGCTGACCGGCGTTGTCGAGCCGGGCTGCGGATAGCCCGCCGACGGGGTCGAGTCGGGCGGCGGATAACTGGCCGCCGGCATCGAGGTGACGGTCGCCTGGTCGTGCACACCCGGCGGACGCGGGGCGCTCGCGGGCGGCACGGGCGTGTCCGCCGGCGGCTGCCCGGCGTTGGACGACTGGTCCTTGTCCAGGGACGGCCTGCTCTCGGGCGGCGCCCAGGGATCGTAGCCGCCCCCGTTCGCCCCGTCCGGCTGCGCTGCGTCCGTCATGTCTCGTCCCCCTGGGTCGTTCGTCCCGCCATGCTAAGGCCTGGCTCCGAAAGGTCGATGGCCGGTACCGGAACGCACTCGCTCCGTCGGCAACGACGGCCCCGAAGGCCCCGCCGGTTCCCTCCCCGCGCCTCTCCCCACTCCCGGCCTACGATGTCCCTGCCACATGATCAGCCGATCACCGCGCCGCACCCCACGGGAGTGCCCGGCGCCCTGCCTGGGGAGGCACCCTTGACCGAGCACACCAACGCACCCGGCGCCCGCGACCCGCACGCCTTCATCGCCGGACTGCCCAAGGCCGAACTGCACGTGCACCACGTGGGCTCCGCCTCCCCGCGGATCGTGTCCGAACTGGCCGCGCGGCACCCCGACTCCAGGGTCCCCACCGACCCCGAGGCGCTGGCGGACTACTTCACGTTCACGGACTTCGCGCACTTCATCGAGGTGTACCTGTCCGTCGTCGACCTGATCCGCACACCGGAGGACGTCCGGCTGCTCACCTTCGAGGTGGCCCGGGAGCTCGCCCGCCAGCAGGTGCGCTACGCGGAGCTGACCGTCACGCCGTTCTCCTCGACCCGGCGCGGGATCGACGAGCGGGCGTTCATGGACGCCATCGAGGACGCCCGCAAGGCGGCGGAGGCCGAGTTCGGGACCGTACTGCGCTGGTGCTTCGACATTCCCGGCGAGGCCGGTCTGGAGGCCGCCGAGGAGACGGCACGGCTGGCGACGGACGACCGGCTGCGCCCGGAGGGCCTGGTCTCGTTCGGGCTCGGCGGGCCGGAGGTCGGGGTGCCCCGGCCGCAGTTCAAGCCGTACTTCGACCGGGCGATCGCCGCGGGGCTGCACTCGGTGCCGCACGCCGGTGAGACCACGGGCCCCGAGACCGTGTGGGACGCGCTGACGCATCTGCGGGCCGAGCGGATCGGGCACGGAACGAGTTCCGCGCAGGACGAGAAGCTGCTGGCGCATCTCGCCGAGCACCGGATCGCGCTGGAGGTGTGCCCGACGTCCAACATCGCCACCCGCGCGGTGACCACGCTCGACGAGCACCCCATCAAGGAGTTCACCCGCGCCGGCGTCCTGGTCACCGTCAACTCGGACGATCCGCCGATGTTCAGCACCGACCTGAACAGCGAGTTCGCGATCGCCGCGCGGCTGCTCCGGCTCGACGAGCGCGGGATCGCCGACCTCGCGAAGAACGCCGTCGAGGCGTCCTTCCTGGACGCGGCGGGCAAGGCCAGGATCAAGGACGAGATCGACACCTACACCACCACCTGGCTCGCGCCCTGAGCCACGCCCAGCACAATGGGCCCATGCAGAACGTGACCGCCGTGGCCCATCGCGGCGACCCCTACCGGTTCCGCGAGAACACCCTCGTCTCCCTGCGTTCCGCGCTCGAAATGGGCGCGGACGCGGTGGAGACCGACGTACGGCTCACCCGGGACGGCGTCCCGGTGCTGCTGCACGACGAGACGCTCAAGCGGCTGTGGGAGCACGACCGTCCGCTGCGCGCACTCTCCGCGGACGAGGTGCGCGAGCTGACGGAGGGCGGGGTGCCGACGCTCGCCGAGGGACTCGCGGCGACGGAGGGCAGCCGGGTGATGCTCGACCTTCCCGGCCTGTCCGAGGTGCGGGCGGCCCGCCGGATCGTGGACGTCGTCCGTGAGTGCGGGGCGCAGGAGCGGGTGTACTACACGGCGGACGCGCAGGCGATGCTCGCGGTGCGCGGCGCCGACCCGGGCGCCGAGATCGCGCTGACCCGGGCGACGCTCGCGCCGCCGCGGGCGACGCTCCTGGAGGCGGTACGGCCGCGCTGGCTCAACTACCGCTTCACGCTGGTCGACCGGGACCTGGTGACCCGCGTCCACCGCGACGGCATGCTGCTGTCCGTGTGGACCCCGGACACCCGCCGCTCCATGCGCCGCCTGGTGGCCCTGGGCGTGGACTCGATCACGACGAACCGGGTGGACGTGCTGAGCGCGCTGCGCGACGGCCGCCGCCCCCGAACCCTGAGGGCGCACGCCCGCCCCTAGGGGCACTCCCTCACAACTCCCGTATTTTACAAGCCAGTTGCTCAGGGTCCCGCCAGGGTTCGGCACCCTCCCCGGTGAGGATCCGGGGGACGGCACACGGACGCAGGCTGATCACGCACCGTTCGCCGACCCCCGGGAGCAGCCCATGCCGATAAAACGCCGTGCCTTCGTCCTGTCCGCCACCGCCCTGAGTCTCGCTCTCGCCGCGGGGCCGCTCGCGGCGCCCGCCCTGGCCACGACCGACCGCCCCACGCCCTGTGCCGTCGCGCCGAACGGGCCGGACATCGCCACCCTCACCGCCGAACTGGCCGAACTGCCGGACCTCACCGCGACCGCGGGCACCGTCCGGGTCGGGGGGAAGTGCGCCTGGAGCGGGTCGGGCGGGGTGCGGGACACACGGACGCAGGCGCCGGCGCTGGAGGAGGGCAGGTTCCGGGCCGGGTCGGTGACGAAGCTGGTGACGGCGTCGATCGTGCTGCGGCTCGCCGCCGAGGGCCGGATCAGCCTCGACGGCACGGTCCAGCACTATCTGCCGGGTGTCCTCACCAAGGACTTCAAGCCCATCACCGTACGGCAGTTGCTGAACTACACCAGTGGTCTGAAGCCGGGGTCCGCGCAGCCCGGCGGGAGCGTCGACGAGACCTTCCCGCACCGGTTCGAGACCGTGACCCCGCGCGAGGTCGTGGCCGCGTCGGTGGCCGCCGGCCCCGCCGCCGATCCCGGCGACACACAGACGTACGGCAACATCCACTACACCGTGCTCGGCCTGCTCGTCGAGAAGGTCACCGACGACACCTTCGCCCACCAGGCGAAGGTCCAGGTCTTCCGCCCGCTGGGGATGCGCGACAGTTCCTTCCCGGCCGGCACCGACCCCCGGATCCACGGAGCGCACAACCGCGGATACGACTGGATCGACGGGGAGTTGACCGATGTCACCGAGTGGAACATGTCGGACCGCTGGGCGGCGGGCGACCTGATCTCGACGACCGCGGATCTGGAGCGGCTGCTCAAGGGGCTGATCGGCGGCCGGGTCGTGTCCGGGCCGCTGCTGCGGGAGGTGTTCACCCTGCCCTTCGAGGGAGCGCACTACGGCATCGCGCTCCAGCGGTTGGAGCTGTACGGCCAGGAGGTGTGGGCCAAGTCGGGCTCGCGCCCCGGGTACGCGACGGCCGTCGCCGCGACCCGGGACCTGTCCCGGACCGTCGTCTACTCGGTCAACTCGACCGACGCCAAGGGCGACGGCGGACCCGCGGCCGAGCGCTTCGCCGTCCCGGTGTTCAGGCCGTGACCGCGGCTGCCGCCGGGATGCTCGGTGGCGCGGTGAGTGCCTCAAGGCGCTTGATCTTCCGGCGCAGCACGTAGAGCGGGACCACTCCGAAGACACCGAACGACATGTCGACGACCGTCCACCAGAAAGGGATACCGCGGACCGGTCCGCAGATCAGGGCGAGCGGGATGATCCCCGCACAGGCGATCATCCCGAACTCGACGACCCAGATGTTGCGGACCGGATCCCGGTACGGCCCGTAGAACGCGACCGCGATGACCAGATGCGCGAAGGCCAGCCAGTCGGTGCCGTAGAGCACAAACGGATACTCGGCGTCGACGGTGTCGAGGCCCTGCCGGACGTGGGTGATCCAGTCCGCGAGCGCGGGCAGGTGGTCCGGCACGGACAGCGCGGTCAGCAGGTCCTCCGTCCAGCGGAGTTCGTGGACCAGGGGGAAGGCCGTGGCGCCGCTGAGCACCAGGCAGACGACGAAGAACACCAACCAGGCGCGGATGCCCTTCAGCAGGGCGGCTCTGTCGCTCATGAGGGCAGCGTACGCCTGGAATTGAACGTGTTCAAAAGTGGGGTCCGACTTGGTTCGGGGCCGGCGCGGGTGCAGTTCGGGGCCGGTTCAGGGCCAGTTCAGGGCCGGTGCAGGATTTTTCGTGCCGTGGTGTGGGCCGCCACTGTGACCACCGCTGCCGTGAGCAGGCCGGTGGCCACGTCCCGGGCGCGCGTCGGGCGCAGTGCTCCGGCGCGGCGCAGGCGGCCGCGGGCCCAGAGTGTGAACGGGACGACCAGGAGGGGTGAGGTCACCGAGCCCGGCGTGTAGCCGCGGACCGCGGCGGCCTGCGCCAGGTGGACCAGGCCGTGCAGGCCGAACCCGTTCAACGCCGCCTGGTAGAAGGCCGAGTGGCCGTCGCTGCGCCGGCCGGCCACCGACGCGGCGGCGACGGTCGCGCCCACCAGCCCGACGGCGAGCGCGAACTCGCGCCCGTCGACCGCCTCGGCCTGCCGCCACACCCGCTCCGGCACGCCGGGGAACCGCTCGCGCAGCTCGGGCACGTGCCGGCGGAGCCAGGCCGGGCCGGTCGCCAGCTCCTCCACGTCGTGCAGCGCCCACGCCGCCAGCAGCCCGAACGTGACCATACGGTCCACCGGTCTTACCTCGTCACTCATCCCGGTTCCTCCCCTGCGATCCGGCACCGGTGATCCGTTGATCCGGTGCGGGCGCCATTGTCACGCGGCGCGCTGTGATGTGCCGGCGACGGGCCTGAAGCCCCTCAGCCGCAGGGAGTTGGCCACCACGAACACCGACGAGAAGGCCATGGCCGCGCCCGCGATCATCGGGTTGAGGAGGCCGGCCGCGGCGAGCGGCAGGGCCGCGACGTTGTAGGCGAAGGCCCAGAAGAGGTTGGTCCTGATGGTGCCGAGGGTCCGGCGGGCCAGCCGGATCGCGTCGGCGGCGGCGCGCAGGTCACCGCGGACCAGGGTCAGGTCGCCCGCCTCGATCGCGGCGTCCGTGCCGGTGCCCATGGCGAGTCCCAGGTCGGCCTGGGCGAGGGCGGCCGCGTCGTTGACACCGTCGCCGACCATCGCGACCGAACGCCCCTCGCCCTGAAGGCGCTTGACGACGGCCACCTTGTCCTCGGGCAGCACCTCGGCGATCACCTCGTCGATACCGACCTCCGCCGCGACCGACTCGGCGACCGCGCGGTTGTCGCCGGTGAGCAGTACCGGGCGCAGTCCGAGCGCCCTGAGCCGGGCGACGGCCTCGGCGCTGGTGTCCTTGACGGCGTCGGCGACTTCGAGAACGGCCCGTGCCTCGCCGTCCCAGGCCACGGCGACGGCCGTACGTCCGGCGGCCTCGGCGCGTTCCTTCGCCGCCTTCAGCTCGGGCGGGAGTTCCAACGCCCAGTCGGCGAGCAGCCGTTCACGGCCCACGACGACCGCGTGGCCGTCGACCACTCCCTGGACGCCGAGTCCGGGCACGTTGGCGAAGTCCTCCGGGGCGGGCAGGGTGCCGAGCCGCTCGGCCGCGCCGGTCGCGACGGCCTGGGCGACGGGGTGTTCGGAGGCGTTCTCCAGCGCGCCGGCGAGCCGCAGCACGTCCTGCACGGCGGTGCCGTGAGTGCCGTCGATGCCGTCGATGCCGTCAGTGCTCTTGGTGCCGCCGGTGTTCTTGGTGCCGTCGGTGTTCTTGGTGCCGTCAGTGCCCTCGGTACCGGCGGCGGTGTGTACGGCGAGCAGGGTCATCCGGCCGGTGGTGACGGTGCCGGTCTTGTCCAGGACGACGGTGTCGACCCTGCGGGTGGACTCCAGTATCTCGGGACCCTTGATGAGGATGCCGAGCTGGGCGCCGCGACCGGTGCCGACCATCAGCGCGGTGGGTGTGGCCAGGCCCAGCGCACAGGGGCAGGCGATGATCAGTACGGCGACGGCGGCGGTGAACGCGGCGGAGGCCCCGGCGCCGTTGCCCAGCCAGAACCCGAGCGTGCCGAGCGCGAGCGCGATGACGACGGGGACGAACACGGCGGAGATACGGTCCGCGAGGCGCTGGGCGGCGGCCTTGCCGTTCTGCGCGTCCTCCACCAGCCGCGCCATCCGGGCGAGTTGGGTGTCGGCGCCGACCCGGCCGGCCTCGACGACGAGCCGGCCGCCCGCGTTGACGGTCGCGCCGGTGACACCGTCGCCGGGGCCCACCTCCACGGGCACGGACTCGCCGGTGAGCATCGAGGCGTCCACGGCCGAGGTGCCCTCGACAACGGTTCCGTCGGTGGCGATCTTCTCGCCGGGCCGCACCAGGAACCGGTCACCGACGGCCAACTCGCCC
This sequence comes from Streptomyces sp. NPDC088387, assembly GCF_044753385.1. Lineage (NCBI taxonomy): Bacteria > Bacillati > Actinomycetota > Actinomycetes > Kitasatosporales > Streptomycetaceae > Streptomyces > Streptomyces sp. NPDC088387. The sequence continues at coordinate 186,271 of NZ_JBIVNC010000012.1, read as the reverse complement.
ACGGGGAGCCGTACTTCGTGTCCGTCGCGCAGGACGGTGACGTCCTTGGCGCCGAGTTCGAGCAGGGCCCGGAGCGCGGCGCCGGCCTTGCGCTTGGAGCGGGCCTCGAAGTAGCGACCGGCCAGGATGAACGCGGTGACGCCGGCCGCGGCCTCCAGATAGATGTTGCCCGAGCCGTCACCGCGGGCGATGGTCAGCTCGAAGGGGTGGGTCATGCCGGGTGTGCCGGCGGTGCCGAGGAACAGCGCCCACAGGGACCAGACGAACGCGGCGGACGTGCCGACGGAGATCAGTGTGTCCATGGTGGCCGCGCCGTGCCGGGCGTTGGTCCAGGCGGCCCGGTGGAAGGGCCAGGCGGCGTAGGTGACGACGGGCGCGGCCAGGGTCAGGGACAGCCACTGCCAGTACTCGAACTGGAGCGCCGGGATCATCGCCATGGCGATCACGGGGACGGCGAGGACCACGGCGGTGACGAGCCGCTGCCGCAGCGGGAGCAGTCCGTCGGGCTCGGCGGCGGTGGGCTCGGCGGTGGTGGGCTCCGCGTCGTGCGACCCGGCGGCGGACCGCGGGCGCGGGGGCTCCGGCTCCCGCGCGGTGTAGCCGGTGGCCTCGACGGTCGCGATCAGGTCGGGGACGGCGACGCCTTCGCCGTAGGTCACCTTCGCCTTCTCGGTGGCGTAGTTGACGGTCGCCCTCACCCCGTCCATCCGGTTGAGCTTCTTCTCGACGCGCGCCGCGCAGGAGGCGCAGGTCATCCCGCCTATGGCGAGTTCGACCTCGCCGACGTCAGGTGCGGTGCCGGTACTTCCGGCGACTCCACCGCTCATCGCTCCTCCTCGACCACTTGCTCTTCACTTGATACCCCGAGGGGGTATATGGTGCTCTCATATATACCCCCCACGGGTATCCAAGGCAAGGCGTCACGGACCCCACCGGGACACACCGAGCCACGGACCCCACCGAGACCAGGAACCGACCACGGCCCCAGGAGTCAGAGATGAACCCCCTCCAGAAGATCGGCACTTTCGGAGCGGCCCTCGCCGCGTGCTTCGCCGCCGCGTACGGGGTCGGCAACGCGATCGCCCCGGTGGCCGACGAGCGCGAACCGGCCGCGCACACGGACTCCGGCCACGGCGGTACGGGCGGACGGGCCACCGAGGCGGCGCTCACCCCGGGCGGCCTCCAGATCTCCCAGGACGGCTACACCCTCGACCTGCGCACCCAGCGTGTGCGGGCCGGCGACCCGACCGAGCTGCGTTTCACGATCCGCGACGAACAGGGCCGGGCGGTGACGGAGTTCCGCCGCGAGCACGAGAAGGAGCTGCATCTGATCGTCGCCTCGCGCGACCTGACGACGTACCGCCATCTCCACCCCGTCCGCGCGGCCGACGGCACCTGGTCGACCACCGCCACGCTCCCCGAACCCGGCGGTTACCGCGTCTTCGCCGACTTCAGGCCGGCCGCCGAGCAGGAGGGCCTCACCCTGGGCGCGGACCTGGCGGTCTCGGGGTCGTACACACCGACGGGCCTGCCCCCGGCGTCGGCGACCGCGAAGGTCGACGGCTACGAGGTGCAGCTGGGCGGCACCCTGAAGGCGGGCGCGGAGAGCGAACTGACCTTCACCGTCACCCGCGCGGGCCGCCCCGTCACCGACCTCCAGCCCTACCTCGGGGCCTACGGCCATCTGGTCGCCCTGCGCGCCGGGGACCTGGCGTATCTGCACGTCCACCCGCACGAGGAGGCCCACGGCGACACGGTCTCCGGCAGCCCCGAGGTGGCGTTCACGGCCGTCGCCCCCAGCACCGGCGACTACCGCCTCTTCCTCGACTTCAAGGCGGACGGCAAGGTCCACACGGCGGCATTCACGGTCCGCGCCGGGGAGCGGGCGGCCACCGCCGAGCCCACCCAGGGCGGCGAGGAGCAGGCGCCGCACGACGGCGAGGAGCAGGCACCGCACGGCCACTGATCCACCGGCGTGCGCCGGCTCAGCTCTCCGGGGACGCGTGGTGGCGGCGATAGTGCCGGGCCACGCGGACCCGGTTGCCGCAGACCGGCGAGCACCACTCCCGGCGGGCATGGTTCCTGACGAAGAACAGCGCGCAGTTCGGCGCCAGACACGGGCGCAGACGCTCGCGGTCGGGGCCGGTGAAGAGCTGGACGCCCTGGTGGGCGATGAGCCGTACGGCCCCCTCGGTTCCCGAGCCGCGGTAGACGCGGGACGGCGACTCGCCCTCGTCCCAGACGAGTTCGGGCCAGGCCCGGGCGAGCGCGTTGAGGGTGCCGATCGCCGCCGGGCGTGCGGGCTCGCCGGGGAGGGCAGGGGGGCGGGGGTCGCCGGTCGCCGCCGAGGCCAGCATGCGCAGCGCGTCACGCAGGGCGCGCAACTCCGCGACCCCCTGCTCTCCCTCGACCGACGGACCGGACTCCATACCGGCCTCGGCGAACCGCCCGGCGACCGCCCGCAGCCACACCGCCGCACCGGAGTCGCTGTCGAGCGCGTCCTGCGCACGCCCCGCGCGGTCCATGGTCACGGTGTTCATCAACTCGACCGGCAGCGGCTCCCCCAACAGCACCGCGGTCGTGGCCACACCCTCGGTCGTCATACGCCCAGAGTACCCGAGCTAATGGTTTACGACCGCCGCATCCATTTGACAGCCGAGGCGGACCACGAGATGGTTCTAATGGAAGAAGCACAGAGCAACCATTAGTTCAGCAACCATTAGTTCACCCAACCAATCTCCATGTCCGGAAATGAGAGCGCGATGACGGAACCCCAAGACGGCCAGGACAGCGCCACCTACGACGTGATCGTGCTGGGTGCGGGCCCGGTCGGTCAGAACGTCGCCGACCGCGCCCGCGCCGCCGGACTCACCGTGGCCGTGGTGGAGCGCGAACTCGTCGGCGGCGAGTGTTCGTACTGGGCCTGCGTCCCCAGCAAGGCGCTGCTGCGACCGGTGATCGCGGTGGCCGACGCCCGCCGTGTGGACGGCGCCCGGCAGGCCGTCACCGGACGGATCGACACCGACCGGGTCTTCGCCCGCCGCGACCGGTACGTGTCCGGCTGGGACGACAGCGGACAGGCCGACTGGATCGGCTCCATCGGCGCCGTCCTCCACCGCGGCCACGGTCGCCTCGACGGCCCGAAGCGGGTGACGGTCACCCGCGGCGACGGAACCGTGGAGCGGCTCACCGCCCGGCACGCGGTGGCCGTCGCGACCGGCAGCCGCCCCGCGCTGCCGGACCTGCCCGGTATCGAGGAGGCCCGGCCCTGGACCAACAGGCAGGGCACCGACTCCCGTTCCGTGCCCGGCCGGCTCGCCGTCGTCGGCGGTGGAGGCGTCGGCGTCGAGATGGCCACGCTCTGACAGGGACTGGGCTCCCGGGTCACACTGCTGGCGCGCCGTCGACTGATCGCGCACATGGAGCCGTTCGCGGGAGAGCTGGTCCGCGAAGGCCTCACCGAGGACGGCGTGGACGTACTGATCGGCGCACGGATCACCGCGCTGAGCCGTCCCGACGCCAAGGGGCCGGTGACGCTGACGCTGGACGACGGGAGCCGGCTGGAGGTGGACGAGGTCATGTTCGCGACCGGCCGCACCCCCAACACGGACGACATCGGCCTGGAGACGGTCGGCGTCGCGCCCGGCACCTGGCTGGACGTCGACACCACCTGCCTGGTCGAGGACGTCGAGGGCGACTGGCTGTACGCCCTCGGTGACGTCAACCACCGTGCCCTGCTCACCCATCAGGGCAAGTACCAGGCGCGTACGGCGGGCGACGCCATCGGCGCACGGGCCGCCGGGCGCCCGCTGGACGTCGGCCCCTGGGGCGACCACGCCACGACCGCCGACCAGCACGCCGTGGCCCAGGTCTTCTTCACCGACCCGGAGGCCGGCGCGGTCGGCATCACCGCCGAGGAGGCGACGGAGGCGGGCCACCGTATCCAGGTCGTGGACCTCGACCTCAACGCGGCGCAGGGCGCCAACCTGCACGCCGACGGCTACCGCGGGCACGCGCGTATGGTCGTCGACCTCGATGACGACACCCTCCTCGGCATGACCTTCGTCGGCCCGGGAGTGAGCGAGCTGCTGCACTCGGCGACGATCGCCGTGGCCGGCCAGGTCCCCCTCAAGCGCCTGCGCCACGCCGTCGCCCCGTTCCCGACGGTCAGCGAGATCTGGCTGTTCCTGCTGGCGGCGTACGAGCGCGAGAGGGCCTGAGACCGTCGGGAGCCCTGCCTGCGAAGGCGCCCGGAACGCTTGACCCGCCCATGAACTTAGGGTTACCTAAGTTCATGGATGACGCCCCGGGCGCCACACCGCCCCAAGGCGGCCTCACCGGAGTTCCGGCCACACTTCTGACGCCGCTGCACGCCCGTGCCCACGCCGCCGAACTGGTCCCCGGAACCACGTTCCGCGATCCGCTCGCCGCCGACCTGCTGGCCCGCACCAGCCACCGGGCCGGGCAGATCCTCACCGACCGGGGCAACGCGGCGGGTTCGATCCACCGCGCGACCACCATCGACGCCCTGGTCGTCGACTTCGCCGCCCGCCACCCGGACGGGGTGATCCTCTCGGCGGGTATCGGACTCGACACCCGCACCCAGCGGCTCGACGACCGCACCCCCGGAACCCTCACGTGGCTGGGCGCCGACCTGCCGGAGGTGATCCGGCTCCGCCGCGAACTGCTGCCCGAAGACCCGGTCCGCCTCTACGACGTGTCGGTCACCGAACCGGGCTGGACCGCACTGCTGACCGACGAGACCGCCGGCCGCCCGGTCCTCGTACTCGCCGAAGGCGTCCTCATGTACTTCGACATGGACGAGCTGCGTACGTTCCTGTCCTCGTGCCGCACCGCGTTCGGCCCCGGCACGGAACTCGTCGGCGACTACTTCCACCCCCGACTCGCCCTCAGCGACCGCCATCCCATCGTCAGGGCGACCGGCGCCAGGTTCCGCTCCGGAGCGGCCAACGGCCGCCGCCTCGCGGCCCTCACCCCCGGCTGGCGCCTGGTCGCCGAACACCAGGTGATGGAACGCATCAGCCCCGCCCACCGCGCGGCCGGCGCCCTCTTCCGCGCCGTCACCCTGGGCTCCCGCCCGTACGCGATCGCCCACCTGCGCGCGGTACGGGAGTCGGACGCGTAGACCCCGCCTCACAACCCCGCGATCGCGTTCCACCGCTTGCCGAAGTCGACCCGCTCCTCCGACGTGATGTCGCGGGCGATCGCGAGCCGCTCGCGCATGCTGTCGTCCGGGAAGATCAGCGGGTCCTCGGCGAGCGCGGCGAGTTCCTCGTCCCCGGAGGAGGCGAGGACGTCGCGGGCGGCCGGCACGGGACAGACGTAGTTGACCCAGGCCGCCAACTCGGCGGCGACCTCGGGCTCGTAGTAGTGGTCGACGAGCCGCTCGGCGTTCGCCTTGTGCGCGGCGAGGTTGGGGATCATCAGCGACTCCGACCAGAGTTCGGCACCCTCCTCGGGAACGACGAACCGGATGTCGGGGTCGTCCGCCTGGAGCTGGATGACGTCACCGGAGTACGCCTGGCAGGCCAGGACGTCACCGCTGGAGAGGTCCTTGATGTAGTCGTTGCCGGTGAAGCGGCGGATCTGGCCCGACCTGACCTGCCGGTCCACCTGGTCGCACACCGTGTGGAAGTCGTCCGCCGTCCACCGGGTGACGTCGACGCCGTTGCCCTGCATCAGCAGCGCGAACGCCTCGTCCAGCCCGGACAGCAGCGTCACCCGGCCCTTCAGATCGCTCGCCCACAGATCGGACACGTGCCGGATCTCGCGGCCGAGCCGCCGCCGGTTGTACGCGATCCCGGTGATCCCGGACTGCCACGGCACCGTGAACTTCCGCCCCGGGTCGAAGGCGGGCGACCGCAGCAACGGGTCCAGGTACCGCGTCACGTTCGGCTGCCGGGCGCGGTCCATCTCCTGCACCCAGCCCAGCCGTACGAACCGCGCGCACATCCAGTCACTGATGACGATGAGATCGCGGTCCGTCGGCTGGTGGTTCATCAGCGACGGACTGATCTTCCCGAAGAACTCGTCGTTGTCGTTGATCTCCTCGACATAGTCGACGGAGATCCCGCTCCGCTTCTCGAACGCGTCCAGCGTGGGCCGCCGGTTCGAGTCCTCGTCGTCGGTGTCGATGTACAGGGGCCAGTTGGCAAACACCAGCCGCTTGTCCCGGGAAGACCGATCGGCACCGCCCCGGTCACCGGGGGCGACGTAGGCAGCCGGCACACCACACCCGGCAACCCCGGCAAGGCCGAGCAACACCGAACGACGGGACAGGACAGACGTGTTCATGGACCAGGACATCCCCGCAGCATGCGCCGCTCCAGGTCGCCGAACAATCGACGCAACGTCAAGCAAGGGGCCCCTCTCAGGACACCCTGTCGACAACGCCGCACCACCCAGCCCCCGAGGCCCCTCAGTCCAGGGACGTCATCACATGCTTGACCCGCGTGTAGTCGTCAAACCCGTACGCGGAAAGGTCCTTGCCGTACCCCGACTTCTTGAACCCGCCATGCGGCATCTCCGCAACCAGCGGAATATGCGTGTTGATCCACACGCACCCGAAGTCCAGCACCTTGGACATCCGCATCGCCCGCCCGTGGTCCTTCGTCCACACGGAGGAAGCCAGCGCGTACTCCACACCGTTCGCCCACTCGACGGCCTGCGCCTCGTCGGTGAAGGACTGGACCGTGATGACGGGCCCGAAGACCTCGTTCTGGATGATCTCGTCGTCCTGCTTCAGCCCGGACACGACGGTCGGGGCGTAGAAGTACCCCTTCTCACCGACCCGGTGGCCACCGGCCTCGACCTTGGCGTGGGCGGGCAGCCGCTCGATGAAGCCGGAGACCTGCTTGAGCTGGTTCGGGTTGTTCAGCGGACCGTAGAGCACGTCCTCGTCGTCCGGCTGCCCGGTCTTCGTCTCCGCGGCGGCCTTCGCGAGCGCCTGCACGAACTCGTCGTGGATCGACTCGTGGACGAGGACACGTGTGGCGGCCGTACAGTCCTGTCCGGCGTTGAAGAAGCCCGCGACCGAGATGTCCTCGACGGCCTTGGCGAGGTCGGTGTCCTCGAAGACGACGACCGGCGCCTTGCCGCCCAGCTCCAGGTGGACCCGCTTGACGTCCTTCGCGGCGGACTCGGCCACGGAGATGCCGGCCCGCACGGAACCGGTGATGGAGGCCATCGCCGGCGTCGGGTGCTCGACCATCAGACGGCCGGTGTCACGGTCGCCGGTGATGACGTTGAAAACGCCCTTGGGCACGATCGAGCCGATGATCTCGGCGATCAGGACCGTGGACGCGGGAGTCGTGTCCGAGGGCTTCAGTACGACCGTGTTGCCCGCGGCGAGGGCCGGCGCGAACTTCCACACGGCCATCATCATCGGGTAGTTCCAGGGCGCGACCTGGGCGCAGACACCGACCGGCTCACGGCGGACGATGGAGGTCAGTCCCTCCATGTACTCACCGGCCGAGCGGCCCTCCAGCATCCGCGCGGCGCCCGCGAAGAAGCGGATCTGGTCCACCATCGGCGGGATCTCCTCGGTGCGGGTGAGCCCGATGGGCTTGCCCGTGTTCTCCACCTCGGCCGCGATCAGTTCCTCGGCGCGCTCCTCGAACGCGTCGGCGATCTTCAGCAGGGCCCGCTGCCGCTCGGCCGGCGTACTGTCCCGCCAGGCCGGGAACGCGGCGGCGGCGGCCGCCATGGCCGCGTCGACGTCGGCCTGTCCGGACAGCGGCGCCGTCGCGTAGGCCTCGCCGGTCGCCGGGTTCACCACCTCGGTGGTCCGTCCGTCGGCGGCGTCCCGGAACTCTCCGTCGATGAAATTGCGCAGACGACGCAGCTCGGTGCTCACTGCCGGCCCTCCAAGTTCGGGTGTCCAATCACTGAGACACCCACCCTAATCCGTAGGCCGACGATTTCAACACCCCCTGCACCGCCGAACCTGCGAAATCCGCAAGGTTTGAACTCGTAGACAACGAATTTCATCGATCAAGCCTTGCGAAACCGTCGAGACCTCGTGCATGGTGAGTCCGTGGCCAGTCGCAGCGCAGAGCCCAGGGGCTCCAGTCAGTCCAGGACGGGGAACGGCAGTCCCACTCTGGACGATGTCTCCCTCGCCATCATCGAGCAGTTGCAGGAGGACGGCAGGCGGCCGTACGCCGCGATCGGCAAGGCCGTGGGCCTGTCCGAGGCGGCCGTGCGCCAGCGCGTGCAGAAACTGCTCGACCAGGGCGTGATGCAGATCGTCGCCGTCACCGACCCGCTCACCGTGGGCTTCCGCAGGCAGGCGATGGTCGGTATCCACGTGGAGGGCGACGTGGAGTCCGTCGCCGACGCGCTGACGGCCATGCCCGAATGCGAGTACGTGGTGATGACCGCAGGCTCGTTCGACCTCATGGTGGAAATCGTCTGCGAGGACGACGACCACCTGCTGAACGTCATCAACCAACGCATCCGGGCCATCCCCGGAGTGCGCTCCACCGAGAGCTTCGTCTATCTGAAGCTCAAGAAGCAGACCTACATGTGGGGAACCCGATAACCCGTGAGGACCCGATAACCGTGAGCACCAAGGACCTCAGCCAGAGCGCGTACGACCACCTGTGGATGCACTTCACCCGCATGTCGTCGTACGAGAACGCGCCCGTCCCCACGATCGTGCGGGGCGAGGGCACCTACATCTTCGACGACAAGGGCAAGCGCTACCTCGACGGTCTGGCCGGTCTCTTCGTGGTCCAGGCCGGGCACGGCCGCGTCGAACTCGCCGAGGCCGCCTTCAAGCAGGCGCAGGAGCTGGCGTTCTTCCCGGTGTGGTCGTACGCCCACCCGAAGGCCGTGGAGCTGGCCGAGCGGCTCGCGCAGCACGCGCCGGGCGACCTGAACAAGGTCTTCTTCACCACCGGCGGCGGCGAGGCGGTCGAGACCGCCTGGAAGCTCGCCAAGCAGTACTTCAAGCTCAAGGGCCAGCCGACCAAGTACAAGGTCATCTCCCGCGCGGTCGCCTACCACGGCACCCCGCAGGGCGCCCTGTCCATCACCGGCCTGCCGGCCCTCAAGGCCCCCTTCGAGCCGCTCGTGCCGGGCGCGCACAAGGTGCCGAACACCAACATCTACCGCGCCCCGCTCTTCGGCGACGACCCGGAGGCCTTCGGCCGCTGGGCCGCCGACCAGATCGAGCAGCAGATCCTGTTCGAGGGCCCGGAGACGGTCGCGGCCGTCTTCCTGGAGCCGGTGCAGAACGCGGGCGGCTGCTTCCCGCCGCCCCCCGGCTACTTCCAGCGGGTGCGCGAGATCTGCGACCAGTACGACGTGCTGCTCGTCTCGGACGAGGTCATCTGCGCCTTCGGCCGCCTGGGCACGATGTTCGCCTGCGACAAGTTCGACTACGTACCGGACATGATCACCTGTGCCAAGGGCATGACCTCGGGCTACTCCCCGATCGGCGCCTGCATCATCTCCGACAAGCTCGCCGAGCCGTTCTACAAGGGCGACAACACCTTCCTGCACGGCTACACCTTCGGCGGCCACCCGGTCTCCGCGGCGGTCGCCCTCGCCAACCTCGACCTGTTCGAGCGCGAGAGCCTCAACCAGCACGTGCTGGACAACGAGTCGGCGTTCCGCTCCACGCTGGAGAAGCTGCACGACCTGCCGATCGTCGGCGACGTCCGCGGCAACGGCTTCTTCTACGGCATCGAGCTGGTGAAGGACAAGAACACCAAGGAGTCCTTCAACGACGAGGAGACCGAGCGCGTCCTGTACGGCTTCCTCTCCAAGGCGCTCTACGACAACGGCCTGTACTGCCGGGCCGACGACCGCGGCGACCCGGTCGTCCAGCTCGCCCCGCCGCTCATCTCCGACCAGGGGACCTTCGACGAGATCGAGCAGATCCTGCGCGCCACCCTCACGGAGGCGTGGACCAAGCTCTGATCCACCCCGTACCCCTGGCTGTTTCCGATCTTCCTTCTGGATGATCAACTCCGGCCCCGGTGCCGTCCGTTCGAGTGAGAAACGGCGGCCCGGGGCCGCGTGCTGTCCGGCCCGGCTCCGGGGAGTACCTAGCGTGCCCAGTGACCGATCGGCCCAGCCTTCGTTCCCCCGCACGAGGGACAAGGCACGGGAAACACAGGAACCACCGATCCGAACTGAGGTGTACGCGCATGGAGGCCCCGCCGGACAACGAAGTGCTCTGGGCACGCTCCCTGCACTTCACCCACGACGACGGCTCCCCCGCGCTGTGCGGTGTCTCGCTCGGCGTCCGGGAGGGCGAGATCCTCGCCGTCGGCGGCCCGCGCGGCAGCGGCAAGACGTCCTTGCTGCGCTGTCTGTCCGGACTGGCCCGGCCCCGGCAGGGCGAGGTCTGGTTCAACAGCGTCCCCGTGCACACCATGGGCCCGATCGCCCGTGAACGGCTGCGCCGCGACCGGTTCGGCTGGATCGACACCGCCCCCGTCCTCGTACCGGAACTGAACGTCTGGGAGAACGCCGCCCTGCCGCTGATGCTGCGCGGCACCAGCCGGCGCCGGGCCAGGACCGCGGCCCTGGAGTGGCTGGAGCGGCTCGACATCGGCGAGTGCGCGCGCCGGCACCCGTACGAGCTGAAGCAGGCGGAGCGGCAGCGGGTCTGCATCGCCCGTGCGCTCGCCCCCGCGCCGTCGGTGCTCTTCGCCGACGAGCCGACGGCCCCGCTGCACCGCGCCGACCGCGCCCATGTGCTGCGTACGCTCACCACCGCCGCCCGCTCCCACGGCATCACCGTGCTGCTGGCCACGCACGACGCCGAGACCGCGGCGCTCGCCGACCGCACGGTGTCGCTGCTCGACGGACGCCGGGTGACCACGGTCCACCTGCCGCCCGTGGCCGAGTCGGAGGGCCGGGCCGAGTGCTCGCTCTCCGTCTGACCCGCGGCGGCCGGCCCGCCGTACAACTGCGCCGACTGCTGGTGGCCGCGGCGGCCGGCGGGACGGGCTTCCTGCTGCTGTGCACGCTGGGCCACGCGATGAGCCATCCGCACGCGCCGGGCGGTTCCGCGCTGCGGCTGGCCTGGTGTCTGGTGCCGGCGGCCGCGACCGTGCAGTTCGCGGTCGCCGTCGCACGGACCGACCCCGGTACCCGGCCGCGGCCCGGCCTCTCCGCGATCGGCCTCGGGCCGGCCCGGCTGATGGCGATCTCGGCGACCACCACGGCCCTGTCGACCGTGCTCGGTTCGATGCTGGCGCTGCTGTTCTTCCTGCATCTGCGCGGCGATCTGACGGGGATGCCGTTCGACGGGGCCGCCGAGGACGTGCTCGCCGCCGGTCTGCCCCTCCCCCTCCCGGCGGCCCTGACGCTCCTCGCCCTGGTCCCGGCGGCGGCTTCGCTCGCCACGGCCCTGGTCCTGCGGCCGCGGGAACCGGGCGGTGGCCGGACCCGGCAGGGGTTCCGCGCCGGGCCCGGCTGGTGGCGGGGCCCCGCGGCGGGTGCGCCACGTCAGCGGACGGCCACGGTGGGCCGCGGCGGGCACCCGGGTCCGGAGAACGACGGTCCCCGCGCCGGGCACGCCCGCGACACGGACCGGCACGGTCGTGCCGTCACGGACGGGACCGGAGCCGGTGACCGGGGCGGGCGCCGCGGACGGGACACCGACGGTCGCCACGGACGTACGGACGCCACCGCCCCGCAGGGGCCCGACGCCGCCACCGGTGACGGTCCGCGTGAACGGCGGCGCGCCCGGACCGTGCACGCCTCGCGCAAGGCGCCGGGCAGCCGGGTCACCGCCGAGGTGACCGCGGGCACGCACCGGGAACCGGACGGCGTGGCGCCCACACCGCCGGAGGGCGACATGGTGGCGGCGGAGCACGGAGCCCTGCTCCCGGCGTCGCGCACGGCCCCCACAGGGCTGCCGTGGGGCATCTCCGTGCTCGCCGTCGGGCTCGCCGTCGAGGTGTACGCGACCCGGGCCTCGAAGGACTCCCCGTCGGCCATGCTGCCCGGCGGTCTCGCGGCCGGTCCGGTCAGTGTGCTCGTCGGCTGGACGCTGACCGCGCTGGGGCTCGCGCTCGCCGGGCCCGGCCTCACCCACCTGTGCGGGCGTCTGCTCCAGGCCGTGCGGCCCGGCGCTCTGCGGATGCTCGCGGGCCGGGTCCTGATGGCGGAAGCCGGCCGGATCGGACGGCCGCTCGGCGTGGTCTGCGCGGTGGCGTCGGCCGCGTACGCGACGACCGCGCTGCACACCGCGAACGGTTCCGCCCAGCAGCTCTTCGGGCCGCTCACCACCCTGGGCTCGGCCCTGGTGGCCGGGTGCACCCTCGCCACGCTGCTCACGGCCGCCGTCGAGGCACGGCACGCCCGCGCCGACACCACGGCCGCCCTGCTGCGGCTCGGCGCCCCGGCCACCCTGCTGCGCAGTGCCGCGGCGCTCCGCGCGGGCGCGCTGCTCGCCCTGTTCGTACCGCTCACCCTGGTGGTGGCCGAGCTGGCGGCCCAGCCACTGACGGGCTGAGCGGGCGGGCACGGCGGCAGGCTCGGTGGCGGGCTCGACGCCGGGCTTGGTGGCGGGCTCGACGCCGGGCTTGGTGGCGGGCTCGACGGCCGTCGAAGATCTTCGAAAAAAGATCGGCCGTCGGCGATGAGTTCCGATCGGGGGCCCGGTCTACCCCACCGAACGGCACATCACCGAATGGGAGAGACCGCACATGTACCAGCAGATGATCTTCGTGAACCTGCCCGTGTCCGACCTCGACGCCTCGAAGAAGTTCTTCACCGAGCTCGGCTACAGCCTCAACCCGCAGTTCAGCGACGAGAACGCCGCCTCCGTGGTGATCAGCGACACCATCGTGGCGATGCTGCTCGTCAAGCCGTTCTACTCGACCTTCACCAAGAAGGAGATCGTGGACGCGACGACGAGCAGCGAGGTGCTGATCGCGCTGAGCGCCGAGAGCCGCGAGAAGGTCGACGAGCTGGTCGACAAGGCGATCGCCGCGGGTGGTACGCCGTCCGGCGAGCCCCAGGACCACGGCTTCATGTACGGACGGAACTTCGACGACCTCGACGGCCACACCTGGGAGGTCATCTGGATGGACCCGGCGGCCGTGGAAGGCTGACCGTGACGGGCGCCGGGGATGCCTAGCATGGGCGGGTGCAGCCGACTCCAGAGCAGACACCCGCCCACCTGGCAGCCCCCGCCGCGGCCGACGCCGCCGCCCTTCACGGGGCGTCCCACACCGCTTCGCACGACCGCGAGATCGAGTCCCTCGCCGAGTTCGACGAGATCGTCGCGGCGCACGGGAGCCTCGCCCACTTCCGTGTCCAGGCCGTCGACCTGACGGACCGTACGGAGGCGCTGATGTCCCTGGACTCCACCGGCGCCGTCTTCCTGGGCTGCCGTATGGACCCCGGCGCCGCCTCCTGCATCGCGGCCACCGGTGCCCTGGTCTTCCCGCCCATACCCCACCTCCCCTTCGACCCGTACCGCGGTTTCGTCTACACCCCGGACGAGCTGTTCGAGGGCCTGGGCGAGGGGTACGAGTCGACGCCGGACGCGCGGTCCTACGCGTGGTTCCAGGAGACCAGGTCCGACGGCGACGTCTTCGCCTCGATGCTGCGCTCCGTGCACGACGACGCCATCTCGGACGCCCTCGACGAACTGCTCGTCGGCGCGCGGGTGGTGGGCGTCATGGGCGGTCACGCGATGGCCCGCGGCACGGAGGCGTACGCCGGTGCCGCGCACCTGGGCCGTGAGCTGGCCCGCGCCGGCCTGACCGTCGCGACCGGCGGCGGCCCCGGCGCCATGGAGGCCGCCAACCTCGGCGCGTACGCCGCCCCGCACGAGGACGGGATGCTCGACGAGGCACTCCAACTCCTCGCGAAGACGCCGAAGTTCGTGCCGTCGATCGCCGACTGGGCACGGGCCGCGTTCGAGGTGCGGGAGCGCTGGCCGGACGGCGGCCCCTCGGTCGGCATCCCGACCTGGTTCTACGGCCACGAGCCGCCCAACGCCTTCGCCGCGCACATCGCCAAGTACTTCGCCAACGCCACCCGCGAGGACGGCCTGCTGGCCCGCTGCACGGCCGGTGTGATCTTCCTGCCGGGCGCCGCCGGGACCGTACAGGAGATCTTCGACAACGCGACGCCGAACTACTACGAGTCGCGGGGTGAGCCCACGCCCATGGTGCTCGTGAACCGTGCGCACTGGACGGAGAAGCTGCCCACGTGGCCGCTGCTCCAGGCGCTCGCCGGCGAGCGGTCGATGGCGGCGCGGATCGCGCTGGTGGACTCGGTGGCCGAAGCGGCGGGCGCTTTGGGCGACTTGCGTCCGGCGCCCTGACGTCACCGCGAATTCCGCCCGCGTCCGGCGGGAGTTGAGAGATGTCGTGGCCGGACTCTTACCAAACGCTTGACTGAGTAAAGACATCGGAAAGTGGACGGACCAAGCGGACAGAGTCATTGACGATGCTTACGGGACGCTTATAAAGCTATGAGCCTCATGAGGGTGCCGTCTTCACACCGGCTCCTTCAACCCCCCGCATTTACGCACCCCGTAAAGGACAAAAGTGTCCATATCCCGCCGCAACGCACGTCGTTCCGTGCGTGCCCTCGGTGTCGCCGCCGCTGCCTCCGCGCTCGCGCTCGGCGTCGCCGGCAACGCGCTCGCGTGCAACATCAGCGAGTTCTCCGCCGCAGCCATCTGCGACGGCACCAAGGGTGTCATCACCGTCACGGACAAGGACCCCTCGGGCGTTCCCGCGACGGTCACCGTGTACCTCGAGAACAACGGCGCCGACGAGAAGCTCGTCGGCAGCCAGGACGTGAAGGGCACCCGTGAAGGTGTGACCATCACCTTCACCGAGGACTGGAAGCCCAACGCGGAGTACCGCATCCACGTCAAGGCCGGCAACCAGGTCGACGAGGACATCAAGCCCAACCTGACCACCCCGTCCACCGCCTGCGCGACGGAGGACACCCCGAGCCCGACGCCGACCCCGTCGGAGTCGACGCCGGAGGAGTCCACCCCGCCGGCCGAGTCGGAGTCGCCGGAGCCGACGCCGTCGACGCCGGACGAGAGCAGCAGTGCGCCCGCGGAGACGGTGAGCAACGCGCCGTCGCCGGCCGTGGGTGAGTCCAACCTCGCCGAGACCGGCGCCAACTCCAACACCGGGATGATCGCCGGTATCGCCGCGGCGCTGGTCGTCGTCGGTGGCGGCGCGGTCTTCTTCGGCTTCCGCCGCCGGGGCGCCAACAGCGGCAGCTGACGTCTGACGGTTCCACAGCGCGGCCCGTCCCCGGGTTTCCGGGGGCGGGCCGTCCGCTGTCGGCCGCGGGCCCGTCGTGGCCGCTCGCGCAGTTCCCCGCGCCCCTGAAAGACATCGTTCGGCCGCGGGCCCGTCGTGGCCGCTCGCGCAGTTCCCCGCGCCCCCAGAAAGCCCCCCCCCCCCGCCGCCGCACCCGCGTAGCCGCGGGCAAACGTGCCGCAGGGCGGCACGGGTGGGCGCGGCGGCACCGCGCAGGGGCCGGGCTGCGCAACGCCCCGCCTCCAGCTGCCACCCCGGTCGCCGCACCCTCCGGCGTCAGCCGAAAGTGGCCCGTTCCAGCCAGAACTCCAGCAGCTCCCGCTCCCCGAGCACCTCCACCCCGGCCCCGTCCAGCGGCAACCGCCGATAGAACGCCAGCAGCACATCCGTAAGCGCCCCGCGCAAAGCCACCGTCGCCTTCTCATGCCCCCGCCGCCACACCACCCCACCCGCACCAAGCTCGATCACCCACTCCGCCTCCACATCCGTGGCATGCAGATGGATGGTCCGCCCGTCCCCCCGCAACTCGTTCGCCGCATCGTGCGGCATCACCCGCTGCACGTACTGCACGATCTGGAGCCACTCGTCGATCGCGTCGGCGGCCACCTCCGGCGCCACGGAGTACGGCAACCCGGCCGCCAGCGTCGCGTCCGCCCGGTGCACGGTCAGCTCGTGTGTCATCCGCCGCGCCCAGAACCCGGACGTGGGGATCCCGGCCCAGCTCCACACAGCGGTCTCGGCCCCCGCCTCCCGCAGACTCGCGACCACCCGCTCCCCGGTCTCCGCGAGCCACCCGTCCAGCGCCGCCGCGTCCCCCTGGGCGACGGGCCCCGTCACCTCGGGCACCCGGTCGAGCGGAAGCTCCTCCTGCGCCCGTGTGCGCACCATCTCGTCGACCCAGCGCAGCGCCCCGCCGGTGTGCCGCACGAGGTACTCCAGGGACCAGTCGGGACACGTCGGCACCCTGCCGGACAGATCGGCGCCGGACGTCACCACGGCCCGCAACTGCCCCACCTGGTGGGCGATTTCATCGCAGTAGCGCTCATGTGCGAGGAGAGTCATGCCCCGCAGGCTACGGCGGCCGGTTCAGCCGAGCACCACGATTTCCGCCGTGTCGAAGGCGACCCCGACCACGTCCCCCACCTCGGGCGCGTCCCGCAGCGCGCACGCCGCCTCCAGCCGGGGCGCGTCCTCGGGCTGGAGGTGCACGGCGACATGGGTGCCCTTGAAGGTGCGCGCGGTCACCATGCAGCGCAGCCCCTCGTCGGCGGCGACGAGCCGTACCCCGGCGGGCCGTACGAGGACGTCCCAGGTGCCCTGGGGTGCGCCCACGGGCACCGGCAGCTTGCCCCACGCGGTGTCGGCGGCCTGTCCGCTCACCGTGGCCCGCACGACGTTGTCGAAGCCGAGGAAGCGCGCCACGAACGCGTCGACGGGCCGCTGCCACACGTCGAGCGGGGTGCCGGACTGCGCGATCCGGC
Organism: Streptomyces sp. NPDC088387; assembly: GCF_044753385.1. Lineage (NCBI taxonomy): Bacteria > Bacillati > Actinomycetota > Actinomycetes > Kitasatosporales > Streptomycetaceae > Streptomyces > Streptomyces sp. NPDC088387. Next base: position 169,503 of record NZ_JBIVNC010000012.1, on the reverse strand, counting down.
CGTCCCGCATCACCACGACCCGGTCGGCCAGCGCGAACGCCTCGCCCTGGTCGTGTGTCACCGCCAGCACGGTCGTCCCCAACCGCCCGAACAGCTCCCGCAGTTCGACCACCAGCCGTTCCCGCAGGGACCGGTCGAGCTGCCCGAGCGGCTCGTCCAGCATCAGCAGCCGGGGGCTCGGCGCGAGCGCGCGGGCCAGCGCGACCCGCTGCTGCTCGCCCCCGGAGAGCGAGCCGACCGCCCGGCGCGCGGCGCCCGGCAGACCGACCAGCTCCAGCAACTCCCGTACCCGCGCCTGCTGTTCGTCGCGCGAGGCGCCGCGCATCCGCGGCCCGAAGGCGACGTTGCCGCCCACGTCCCGCTGCGGGAAGAGCTGGTGGTCCTGGAACATCAGCCCGATCTCCCGCCGGTGCGCGGGCACCCCCGACTGGTCCCGGCCGTCGAGCCGCACCCGCCCGGCGTCCAGTGCCTGGAGTCCCGCGACCGACCGCAGCAGCGTCGACTTGCCGCTGCCGCTCGGCCCGAGCACACACACGATCTCGTGCTCGGCGACATCGAGGTCGACGGCGTCCAGCACGTTCCGCCCGCCGAGGCGGACCGTCGCGCCCTCAAGGGTCAGCAGCATCGCTAGAACTCCCCGGTCCGGTCGGTCCGCAGCCGTTCGAGGACCAGCAGCGCCACCGCGCACACCACCATCAGAATCGTCGAAAGGGCCATCGCCTGGCCGTAGTTGAGCTCGCCGGGCCGCCCGATCAGCTTGGCCACGGCGACCGGCAGCGTCGGGTTGTCGGGCCGCGCGATGAACACGGTCGCGCCGAACTCGCCCAGCGACACCGCGAACGCGAACCCGGCCGCCACCAGCAACGCCCGCCGTACCAGCGGCAGATCGACCTCCCGCCACACCCGCCACGGCGACGCGCCGAGCACGGCCGCGGCCTCCCGCAGCCGCGCGTCCACCGCCCGCAGCACCGGCAGCATGGTCCGTACGACGAACGGGACCCCCACCAGCGCCTGCGCGAGCGGCACCAGGATCCAGGTGGAGCGCAGATCCAGCGGCGGCTCGTCCAGCGCGATCAGGAAGCCGAAGCCGACGGTCACCGCGGAGACCCCGAGCGGCAGCATCAGCAGCGCGTCGAACCCGCGCACGAAGGGTCCCGCGTCCCGCCGGGTGAGCGCCGCCGCGGCGAGCCCGCCGACCAGTACGGCGATGGCGGTGGCGACAACGGCGTAGGCGAGCGAGTTGCCGACCGCGTCGATCGGCGGGACGAGGAACACCCCGGAGTCGTCCGAGGCCAGCGCCCGGTAGTAGCCGAAGTCGGGGGCGTCGAGGGACCGCCGTACCAGCACGGCGAGGGGCAGCAGCAGGAGTACGGCGATGACGGCCAGGACGCCGGCCAGCAGTCCCCACTGTCCGGCCCCGCGCGGGCGCCGGGCCGTGGTCGCCGGGTCGACCAGCCGCAGCGCGCTCTCCCGCCGCCGTACCGTCCAGGCGTGCACGGCGAGGATCGCGCCCACGGCCGCGAACTGCACCAGGGTGAGGACGGCCGCCGTGGACAGGTCGAAGATCTCGGACGTCTGCCGGTAGATCTCCACCTCCAGGGTGGAGAAGGTGGGCCCGCCGAGGATCTGCACCACACCGAACGAGGTGAAGGTGAACAGGAAGACCATCAGCGCGGCGGCGGCCACGGCCGGTCCGAGCGCCGGGAGTGTGACCTTCCGCCAGGCCCGCAGCGAGGACGCGCCCAGCATGCGTGCCGCCTCCTCCTGCCGCGGGTCGAGCTGGGACCAGAGGCCGCCCACGGTCCGTACGACGACCGCGTAGTTGAAGAAGACGTGCGCGAGCAGGATCGCCCACACGGTGGTGTCGAGGCGTACGCCCCACAGCTCGTCGAGGAGTCCGCCGCGGCCGACCAGTGCCAGGAACGCCGTACCGACGACGACCGTCGGCAGCACGAACGGCACGGTCACGACCGCGCGCAGCACCTGCTTGCCGGGGAAGTCGAGGCGGGCGAAGACGTAGGCGCCGGGCAGGGCGATCAGCAGGGTCAGCGCGGTCGAGGCCAGCGCCTGCCAGGTGGTGAACCACAGCACGTGCCGGATGTCCGACTGCCCGAGCACGTCCCACAGCCGTCCGAACCGCCAGCCGCCGTCGACGTGCAGGCCCCGGCCGAGGATCGCGGCGACCGGGTAGGCGAAGAAGACGCCGAAGAACGCGACGGGCAGGGCCATCAGCCCGAGCCGCGCCGCGCCCCCGCGGCGCCTGCCTACTTCAGTACGAGCGACGTCCACGACTTGACCCAGTCGTCACGGTGGTCGGCGATCTTCGCCGGGTCCATGGTCTCGGGATCCTTCGCCTGGGGGCCGTACTTGGCGAAGACCTCCGGGACCTGGGCGGCCTCGCGCACCGGGTAGACGAACATGTTCAGCGGCATGTCGTCCTGGAACTCCTTGGTGAGCAGGAAGTCAAGGAGCGCCTTGCCGCCCTCGGTGTTCCTCGCGTTGCTCAGCAGTCCCGCGTACTCGACCTGGCGGAAGCAGGTGCCGTCGGCGACGCCGGTGGGGGCGGTCGTGGGCTGCGGATCGGCGTAGACGACCTCGACGGGCGGCGAGGAGGCGTACGACACCACCAGCGGCCGGTCGCCCTTGGCCTTCTTGCCGCCGGCGGACCCGGAGAACTCCTCGTTGTAGGCCTGCTCCCAGCTGTCGACGACCTTCACGCCGTTGGCCGTGAGCTTCTTCCAGTAGTCCTGCCAGCCGTCGTCGCCGTACCTGGCGGCGGTTCCGAGCAGAAAGCCCAGGCCGGGCGAGGAGGTGGAGGCGTTCTCGGTGACGAGCAGGTTCTTGTACGCGGGCTTGGTGAGGTCGTCGAACGTCTTCGGCGGCTCCAGCCTGTGCTCGCTGAAGTAGGCCTTGTCGTAGTTGACGCAGATGTCGCCGGTGTCGACGGGCGTGACCCGGTGCTTGCTCTCGTCGGCCCGGTACTCGGGCAGCACCAGGTCGGAGCCCTTGGCCTCGTACGGCTGGAAGAGCCCGTTGTCGAGGGCGCGGGAGAGGAGGGTGTTGTCGACGCCGAAGAAGACGTCGCCCTGCGGGTTGTCCTTGGTGAGGATCGCCTTGTTGACGGCCTGGCCGGCGTCGCCGTCCTCCAGGACCTTGACCCGGTAGCCGGACTTCTTCTCGAAGTCGGCGAGGACGCTCTTGGAGACGGCCCAGGAGTTGTGGCTGACGAGCGTGACGGTTTTGGAATCCCCGCCGCTGCCGGAGTCGGAGCCGGATCCGCACGCGGACAGCGTGAGGAGGCCCAGGCCGGCGGCCAGGGCAAGGCAGTGCTTGGTGCTTCTCATGAAGGAAACCGAACTTCCTACCCAGAATGACCTGGGCGAGGTTCAGAGGGTCTGCGGCCCGCCTGTCCTGCGGCGGCCGCACTCTCAGCGCTGTGGCGCTCCCCTGTCGGAAAATGGGATATGAAGTTGTCCTGATGACGCTGTACCGACGTCGGTCAGACTACCGCTCGGTGGCCGCGAGCTGACCGCACGCCCCGTCGATCTCCTGACCTCGGGTGTCCCGGACGGTGACCGGCACGCCGTGGGCGGCGATGGCCTCGACGAACGCCTTCTCGTCCTCGGGCCGGGACGCGGTCCACTTGGAGCCCGGCGTCGGGTTCAGCGGGATGAGGTTGACGTGCACGGGCCGGCCCTTGAGCATCCGCCCGAGCCGGTCGGCGCGCCATGCCTGGTCGTTGATGTCCCGGATCAGCGCGTACTCGATGGACAGCCGCCGCCCGGACCGGTCGGCGTACGCGAACCCGGCGTCCAGCACCTCGCGCACCTTCCACCGGGTGTTGACCGGTACGAGGGTGTCGCGCAGCTCGTCGTCGGGGGCGTGCAGCGAGATCGCGAGGCGGCACTTGAAGCCCTCGTCGGAGAACCGGTTGATCGCCGGGACGAGACCCACGGTCGAGACGGTGATCCCGCGCTGCGAGAGCCCGCCGCCGTCGGGTGCGGGGTCGGTCAGGGCGCGGATGGCGCCAACGACCCGCTTGTAGTTGGCGAGGGGCTCGCCCATGCCCATGAACACGATGTTCGACAGCCGCGCGGGCCCGCCGGGCACCTCGCCGTCCCTGAGCGCCCGCATCCCGTCGACGATCTGGTGGACGATCTCGGCGGTCGACAGGTTCCGGTCGAGCCCGGCCTGTCCGGTGGCGCAGAACGGGCAGTTCATCCCGCACCCGGCCTGCGAGCTGATGCACATGGTGACCCGGTCCGGGTACCGCATCAGCACCGACTCGACGAGCGTCCCGTCGAACAGCCGCCACAGCGTCTTGCGCGTGGCACCCTCGTCCGTCGACAGATGCCGTACGACGGTCATCAGGTCCGGCAGCAGCGCCTCCCGCAGCCGCTCACGCGAGCCGGCCGGGATGTCGGTCCACTGCTCCGGGTCGTGCGCGTACCGCGCGAAGTAGTGCTGCGAGAGCTGCTTGGCACGGAACGGCTTCTCCCCGACCTCGGCCACGGCGTCCTTGCGCTCGGCTGGCGTGAGATCAGCAAGATGCCGCGGCGGCTTCTTGACTCCGCGGGGGGCGACGAATGTGAGTTCTCCGGGCTTAGGCATAGCCGTACCAGTGTCGCAGATCGGATCAGGTGATCTGAGCCCCGAGCTGTGCGCAGTGGCCGTCTCCGGTCGTCGCCGGCTCTCTTCCGACGGCCCGCAGACGGACCCGCACGGACGTGCCGCCGGCCTCGATCACACACTCGCACCCAAAGGCACCGCATTCCGTCGAGCCAAGAAAGGACCAAAACGGTGACACCATTCAAGATCCGCTGACACCGTCTCAGCCCATGATGTCACTCGCCGTGAACTTATCCGCGAAATTCACACCGGACATATGTGCGAACGGGCCGGGGGACTGGAATCCCATCGGGTCCGCGGAAGCACTCAGCGCCTTCTGCGGTATCTTCGCCGGCTTCGTTTTCTCCGGCGTTGTCATGGTCATTGGCCAGAAGAACGCGGCAGGCAAAGACGCCGACGCTTCGCGCGGTCTCCGTCTGCTGCTGCCCAGCTTCTTCGCGCTGGCCCTCGCCGCCTACCTGTACGCGCTGACGGCGGGCGAGCTGGTCTGCAAAAGAGCATCTATCGAGCAACTGTTCGCCGGCGCGATTCTGGGTGCTGCCGCACCGGTGGTCATCACCGCACTGGCATGGCTGCTCCTGGCGTACGACCGAAATAGCGACGGAGAGGTGCGCTTCTTTCGCGGACTTATTCTCGTGGCAGCGATTTTCGCCACGGCGATGCTCGCTGTGTCATCCGTCGGATTTCACAACACATGGACCGAGCGTTCCGCAGCCTGGTGGGCGGATTGGATGATCTGGGGAACACTCGCAGGTCTCGTTGTCGCCTTGTGGTATTTCTGGCGCAAGCGGGTTTCTCCGACGCCCTCGGGTTCCGTGCCGAGCTGGCCGAATCGACACGTCACGGTCTGTGCGTGGTTCACGTTGATGATCAGCGCGATCCTCGCGGCGCTCAGCGCGACCTTCGTGGGCATCCCCCACGACCAGCTGGAGCTGCCTCTCGGGCTGGTCTACACGATGAGCGAGGCAGCCCTTGTTCTGCCTGCTCTCATCCTGGTGAGCGCCATGTGGGCAGTACCAAGGGCCTGATGCCCCCTTCAACGAGAAGACGGCCGCCGTCCTCGCAGAGCCTCCGGCTCCCGTTCGGTCTCCTTGCTCGCGTGATCGTCGGCGGGTGAGACTGGCCACTCGGCTTCGGTGGGGAGTGCGTGTGAGGGTGGGGACGGGGGACGGCAGGGCCGGGTGGGGCGGGTGGAACCGGGTGGGTGGGGCGGTGCTGGTCGGGCTGGCCGTGGTCGCCGCCTTCGCCGGGTTCTCCGTCTTCACGACCTGGCTGCCCGGCGACGCCGCCCGGTACCGGGACTACTCGGCGGCCGGGAAGTGTCCCGCCGGCAGTGAGGCGTCGGCGGTGGAGGACTGTCTGCGGGACGTCACCCTCACCGTGGAGAGCGTGACGAACAAGCGGAAGAACCGGGCGGCGGTCCTGACCGGACCCGGGCCCTACACGCGGATGGAGTCGTCCTTCGGTGACCCGGGGCCGGTGCTGAGCGGGCTGGAGAAGGGCGAGCGGGTCACCGGGACCGTCTGGGACGGGGACGTGATGGTGATCGCGCAGGGGAACCTGCGGCAGAGCACAGCCGAGGAACCCCGCGACGAACTCCAGATGGTGGCCGCGATCGGCACGTTCCTGTGGCTGCTGGCGGCCCTCGGGCTGCTCTTCGGCGGCGTGCGGGTGGCACGGCCCACGCACCCCGGGCACTTCACCTGGCGGCCGTACGGCAAGGTGCTGCTCATCGTCGCGGGCGTCAGCTGCGGTGTGGTGGGCCTCGGTTCCGTGTGGACGGGGGTCCCCTGGCCGGTCGTACCGTCGGTGTGCGGGGTGGTCGTCGTGGGCACGGCGTGGTTCCTGTACCGCGACCTGCGGGACGGACGGGCCGGCGCGGGGCCCCGGACGCAGCCACCCCTCCCGCTCCCGTGACCGCCGCGTTGTGACGCGGCCGTGCACGGGTCGGAAGGGGTGGATCCGCACCGGATACGCGGAGGTTCAGCCCGAGCCGACGAAGACCACCATCAGCAGCCAGACCACGGGTGCCGTCGGCAGCAGGGAGTCCAGGCGGTCCATGATGCCGCCGTGACCCGGCAGCAGCGTGCCCATGTCCTTGATGCCGAGGTCCCGCTTGATCATCGACTCGCCCAGGTCGCCCAGCGTGGCACTGGCGGCGACCGCGAGGCCCAGGAGCAGGCCCTGCCACCAGGTGCCGTCGTCGATCAGGAACTCCATGCACAGCGCGCCGGCCGCCATCGCGAAGGTGACCGCGCCGAGCAGTCCCTCGCGGGTCTTGCCGGGGCTGATCCGGGGCGCCAGCTTGTGCCGGCCGAAACGCCAGCCGATGGCGTACGCGCCGGTGTCGCTGACCACCGTCAGCATCAGGAAGGTGATCACGCGCTGCGGACCGTCGTCGGCGGTGAGCATCATCGCGACGAACGTGGCCAGGAACGGCACGTAGAAGGCCGCGAAGACCCCGGCGGTGACGTCCTTGAGATAGCCCTCCGGCGGTTCGGTCATCCGCCAGACCAGGACCGCGAGCGCGGTCAGCGCCATGGCGACCCAGGCACCCTCGGCACCCCGCACGTACCCGGCGACGACCATCCCAGCGCCACCGACCGCGAGCGGTACCAGCGGCGCCTTGATGCCCTTGCGTTCGTCGAGCCGCCGGGTCAGTTCCCACAGTCCGACGACCACGGCGACCGCGACCACACCGACGAAGACGGCCTTGACGACGAACAGCGAGGCGACGATCACCGCGCCGAGCCCGACGCCGACCCCTATGGCCGCACCCAGGTCCCGGCCCGCGCTCTTCTTCTGCGGTGCGGGCGCCGGTTGCGGGGCGTGGTGCATGGGCTCCGGATTCTGCGGCACCGCCGCACGGGGCGCCGACGGGGTCTCGTCGCGGAACGTATCGTCACGGAACGTCTCGTCGCGGAACAGAGGGCCGCCCGGCCGAGCGGTCCTCCGGTCCTCATCCTGGTCTCCGCCGAATGCGGGCAGGTCGGGCACGATGGGCATGGGGCGAGTCTGCTGCGCTTGGTGCGCATCGTACGCGGGACCCGCCGGGGCAGCCCCCTGGACAGGTCCATGCTCGGTGGGCCCCCAGTACCCGGTATGCCCGGCTTGTGGCGGCGCCCCCCAGGAAGAGTCGTTCATCAGACCTCTAGCAGCTCCGCTTCCTTGTGCTTGAGGAGCTCGTCCACCTGGGCGACGTACTTCGCGGTGGTGTCGTCGAGTTCCTTCTCCGCACGACGGCCCTCGTCCTCGCCGACCTCGCCGTCCTTGATCAGCTTGTCGATGGCGTCCTTGGCCTTGCGCCGGACCGAGCGGATGGACACCTTGGCGTCCTCGCCCTTGGCCTTGGCGACCTTGATGTAGTCGCGCCGGCGCTCCTCGGTCAGCTCGGGGAACACCACCCGGATGATATTGCCGTCGTTGCTGGGGTTGACCCCCAGGTCGGAGTCGCGGATCGCCTGCTCGATGTTGCGCATGGCGGTCTTGTCGAACGGGGTGACGACCGCCATCCGCGGCTCCGGCACGGAGAACGAAGCCAGCTGGTTGATCGGCGTCGGCGCGCCGTAGTAGTCGGCCACGATCTTGTTGAACATCGCCGGGTGCGCACGGCCGGTGCGGATCGCGGCGAAGTCCTCCTTGGCGACCACGACGGCCTTCTCCATCTTCTCCTCGGCTTCGAGGAGGGTCTCTTCGATCACCACTTGCTCCTGCGTGTCTTTGAGTGGCCCGGCTGCATATGCGATGCATATGAACGGCCGGCTGCGTCGCGTCTTCTTCCTGCACGGTTCCCGACCGGCAGGACATTGTCCATCCCCCGGCCTAGACCCGGCTGTCCTGGTCACCCACCAGCGTGCCGATCTTCTCACCCTTGACGGCACGCGCGATATTGCCCTCCGTCACAAGCTCGAAGACGAGGATCGGAAGCTTGTTGTCGCGGCACAGCGTGACGGCCGTGGCGTCGGCGACCTTGAGATCGCGGGTGATGACCTCGCCGTAGCCGAGGGAGTCGAACTTGACGGCGTCCGGGTTCGTCTTCGGGTCGGAGTCGTAGACCCCGTCCACACCGTTCTTGCCCATCAGCAGCGCCTCGGCGTCGATCTCCAGGGCGCGCTGCGCGGCGGTGGTGTCGGTGGAGAAGTACGGCATGCCCATACCGGCGCCGAAGATGACGACGCGGCCCTTCTCCAGGTGGCGCACGGCCCGCAGCGGGATGTACGGCTCGGCGACCTGCCCCATGGTGATGGCGGTCTGCACCCGGGACTGGATGCCCTCCTTCTCCAGGAAGTCCTGGAGGGCGAGGCAGTTCATCACGGTGCCGAGCATGCCCATGTAGTCGGAGCGGGCGCGGTCCATGCCGCGCTGCTGGAGTTCGGCGCCGCGGAAGAAGTTGCCGCCGCCGATGACGACCGCGATCTGCGCGCCGCCGCGGACGACGGCCGCGATCTCACGGGCGATGGCGTGCACCACGTCCGGGTCCACGCCCAGGCCCCCGCCGCCGGAGAAGGCCTCTCCGGACAGCTTCAGCAGAAACCGGCCGCGTACTTTGCCGTCGTCGCTCTTCTGGGCCTTGGTGGTCATGGAGATCCCGCCTCTTTCACGTGTTGCACATACGAAGAAGGCCATTGCCGGTGGGGGGTGTGTATCCCATGCGCGGCAATGGCCTCCTCGTCAGATCTGCTGCCGTCCGCCACGCGCGCGTGCGGGACGCAGTGCGCGCGGGGCGCGGACGACTGCGTTCGACCCTAGCGGGGTTCCGCCGGGGCTCGCGCGTCGATCGCGGTACGGACTCAGATGCCGACCTTGATACGCGTGAAGCGCTTCAGGGTGACACCGGCCTCGTCCAGAACCTTCTGGACGGACTTCTTGTTGTCGAGCGCGTACGGCTGGCCCAGCAGCGTCGCGTCCTTGAAGAAGCCGTTGAGGCGACCCTCGACGATCTTGGCGATCGCGGCCTCGGGCTTGCCCTCGGCGCGGGTGGTCTCCTCGGCGATGCGGCGCTCGGCCTCGACGATGTCGGCCGGGATCTCATCCTTGGCCAGGTACTTCGGCGCGAAGGCGGCGATGTGCTGGGCGACGCCCTTGGCGATCTCGGCGTTCGGCTTGTCCAGCTCGACGAGGACACCGATCTGCGGCGGCAGGTCGGGCATCGTGCGGTGCATGTACGCGGCGACGTAGCCGTCGGCGTACTGCGCGAAGCGCTCCAGGACGATCTTCTCGCCGAGGTTGGCGTTGGCCTCGTCGACGTACGCCTGGACGGTCTTGCCGGCCTCGATCTCGGAGGCGAGCAGGGCCGCCAGGTCGGCGAAGGAGGTCTTGGCGACGTGCTCGGCGATCGTCTGGGCGACGGCCTGGAACTTCTCGCCCTTGGCGACGAAGTCCGTCTCGCACTTCAGCTCGACAAGGACACCGGAGGAGTTGTCGTCGGCGATGATCGAGACCACGGCGCCGTTCTCGGCGGAGCGGCCCTCGCGCTTGGCGACGCCCTTCTGGCCCTTGATACGGAGCGCCTCGACGGCCTGCTCGACGTTGCCGTCGGCCTCGTCCAGCGCCTTCTTGCAGTCCATCATGCCGGCGCCCGTGAGCTCACGGAGCTTCTTGACGTCGGCGGCGGTGTAGTTCGCCATGATCTGTAAATCTCTTCTCGGAGTTCGAAGTCTCGAAGTCGGCGGCGCGCTCGCGGCTTGTGCGAGAGACCGCCGAAGATCTACGGGCTACGAGGATCCCCGTGGGCGCGGATCCTCTCGCTGCGAAGACCGGCGGGCTCGAAGATCCGCGGGCTGCGGAGATCTGCGGTGCCCGCAGATCTACTGGCTGTGGGTGAACGGCGGGTGGCGCGTTCGGCGCCACCCGCCGTCACTTCCAGCTCTGCGGTCCGTCCCCGGAGGGCCGGGCCTGCGGCCCTGCGACCCGGAGGGTCAGGCCTGCTCGCCCTCGGCGGCGGGCGCCTCGGCGGCCGGGGTCTCCTCGGTGACGGCGGCCTCGGGGGCCGGAGCCTCCTCGGTGGCCGGAGCGTCGGCGGCGGGCGCCTCCGCGGCGGGGGCCTCCTCGGCAGCGGCGGCGTCGGCGGCCGGAGCGGCCTCGTCGGCCTTCTTCTCGCCCTCGAGCAGGTCGCGCTCCCACTCGGCCAGCGGCTCGCCGGCGGCCTTCTCGCCCTTGTCGCCGGTGGCGACACGGGAACGGGAGATGAGGCCCTCGGCGACCGCGTCCGCGATCACGCGGGTGAGCAGGGTGACGGAGCGGATCGCGTCGTCGTTGCCCGGGATCTTGTAGTCGACCTCGTCGGGGTCGCAGTTGGTGTCGAGGATCGCGACGACCGGGATGTTCAGCTTCCGGGCCTCACCAACCGCGATGTGCTCCTTCTTGGTGTCCACGATCCAGACGGCGCTGGGCACCTTCTGCATCTCGCGGATACCGCCGAGGGTCTTCTCCAGCTTGGCCTTCTCGCGGGAGAGGACGAGCAGCTCCTTCTTGGTGAGGCCGGACGCGGCCACATCCTCGAAGTCGATCTGCTCGAGCTCCTTGAGGCGCTGGAGGCGCTTGTAGACGGTCGAGAAGTTGGTGAGCATGCCGCCCAGCCAGCGCTGGTTGACGAAGGGCATGCCGACGCGGGTCGCCTGCTCGGCGATGGCCTCCTGCGCCTGCTTCTTCGTGCCGACGAACATGACCGTGCCGCCGTGGGCGACGGTCTCCTTGACGAACTCGTAGGCGCGGTCGATGTACGACAGCGACTGGAGCAGGTCGATGATGTAGATGCCGTTGCGCTCCGTGAAGATGAACCGCTTCATCTTCGGGTTCCAACGACGGGTCTGGTGACCGAAGTGGACGCCGCTTTCCAGCAGCTCCCGCATCGTGACGACGGCCATGGCCGTGTTCTCCTTGGTTCTCGGTTGCCGCGGATGCCGGACGGCTTCCGCGCCTGACGCCCGCATGCGCCGTGCCACTAAGGACCGAGGGGCGCTGACAGGGACCGTTTCCGGCCGCCGTGTCGGGGCGTGCGAAGTCGACCCGGTGACCCGGATCGCCATCAGAAGTGTACGGGACCCACGAGGCACCGGATGACGCCGTTGTCCACAACCCGTGAGTAGCCCACAGTTCCACGCCAAGATCGCCCCGGCTGCGGCACGGTGAGGCCATGAAACGATCTCTACGACGGCTGCCCGCACCCCTGTTGTGCCTGGTCCTGGCGTTGGCGCTGATGTCGGCCCTGCCCTCCTGGGCGGCCCGCGCCATGGCACCGGCCCGCGGTCCGGGCGACCCGGCGGTCCCTGCGGTCCCGGTGCTCGGCAGCGTCTGGCCCGTCGGGGAGCGGCCTCGCGTGCTCCGGGGCTGGGACCCGCCCCTGACGCCGTACGGCAGGGGACACCGCGGCGTCGACCTGGCGGCGGCCCCCGGTGAACCGGTCCGGTCGGTGGCCGCGGGACGGGTCCTCTACGCGGGCCGGGTCGCCGGCAAGGGCGTCGTCTCCGTGGCACTGACCGGCACCGGCGAACCGCCCCTGCGCACCACCTACGAGCCGGTGCGGGCGTCGGTGCGCAAGGGCGACGAGGTCGGCGCGGGCGCGGTCCTGGGCGTCGTCGAGTCCGGCGGCCCCTCACACTGCGCGGTCGGGACGGGAGGGACGGGAACATGCGTGCACTGGGGTCTGCGCCGGGCCGGCGCTTACCTCAACCCCTTGTCGCTGCTTCCCGCGCACCTGCTGAGGCGAGCGCCGTCGCGCCTCCTGCCGGTGTACGGCGTACCGCTCCCCCGCGCCGCCCGCGCCGCCCGGGTCGCCCGTGCCGCCCGGGTCGTGCACGCCGTGGGCGGACGGGCCTTCGCGGACACGGCCCGGGGCCTCAGCCCGCGACCCCCCGCAACGCCATCCCCACGGCCGCCTCGGTGATCGCGCCCGGTTCCTCCGCCGCTCCCAGTTCGATCCTGCGGACCGCCGCGTCCACCACACCCTGGAGCAGCATCGCCGCGAGCCGGGGCTCCGCGTGGCCCATCGCGGTCAGGGCCTCGCCGATCATCGCCACCAGTCCGCCGTGCGCGGCCCGGATCTTCTCCCGGGCGCCGGCGTCCAACTCGCTCGCGGAGATGGCGACCACGGCCCGGTGGCGCCGGTCGCCCACCAGCTCCAGCTGCTTGCGGACGTACGCCTCGACCTTCGCCTCGGCCCCGTCCGCCGCGGCCATCGCCGACTCGACCTCCGCCGCCCAGACGGGGAAGTCGACCTCGCACAGCTCCTCGACCACGGCCGCCCGCGACCGGAAGTACTCGTACACCGAGGAGCGCGCGAGGCCCGTGCGCTCGGCGAGGGCCGGGAAGGTCAGCGCCTCCGTACCGCCCTCGGACAGCAGGGAGCGGGCCGCGTCCAGCAGGGCGGCTCGCTGCATCGACCGGTGCTCGGCCACGGAGGCCGCTCGAATCCTTGGCACGTCAACCACTTTACGGACGGACCCCGCGGTTGGGCAGTGACACAGCTCGCCCGGAATGCGGCGGGGGCATCCGCCGGGACCTCGGGCCCCGTGCGGCTCAGCGGCCGAATCCGGCCAGTTTCGCCCGCAACTGGAGGACCGACTTGGTGTGGATCTGGCTGACCCGGCTCTCCGTGACCCCGAGGACGTTGCCGATCTCGGCCAGCGTCAGACCCTCGTAGTAGTAGAGCATCACCACGGTCTTCTCCCGCTCGGGCAGGGTGTTGATCGCCCGCGCCAGGAACCGCCGCAGCTCCCGGTCCTCGGCCACCTCCACGGGGTTGTCCGCGGCGGTGTCCTCCAGGGTGTCCATCAGGCTCAGCCGGTCGCCGCCGCTCTCGCCCCCGACGTGCAGCAACTCCTCCAGCGCCACCACGTTGGCCAGCGACAACTGGCTGAACACCGCATGCAGTTCGTCCACCGCGATACCCAGCTCGCCGGCCACCTCCGACTCGCTCGGCGTGCGCCGCAGCCGCGCCTCCAGCGTCGCGTACGCCCGCTCCACGTTCCGCGCCTTCTGCCGCACCGAGCGCGGGATCCAGTCCAGGGCCCGCAGCTCGTCGATCATCGCGCCCCGGATGCGGGTGATCGCGTACGTCTCGAACTTGATCTCCCGGTCGATGTCGAACTTCTCGATCGCGTCGATCAGCCCGAACACCCCCGACGACACGAAGTCCGCCTGCTCGACATTGGGCGGCAGACCGACGCTCACCCGGCCCGCCACGTACTTCACCAGCGGCGAGTAGTGCAGGATCAGCTGCTCCCGCAGCCGCTCGTCCCCCGTCGCCTTGTACGAGCGCCAGAGTTCGTCGAGCGTCGAGGGAGCGGGCGGCCGCATGCTGCCACCGTCACGGGCGGCTGGGGGGATCGCCGCCCGGTCGGACCCGGAGGTGTGCTGGGGCATTCGTCGCCTTGTGCCGTTCTGCCGTGAAGTGTGCGGTGGGTGCGGGTGCGGTGCGGAGTGTGGTGCGGGGTTCCTGCGGGATTCCTGGGGGTGTCGTGCGTCTGGCGGGGCACCGGCCTGGACCGGATCCTCGTGAGCGTAGCGTGATCGGACAGTCGCAGTGCGCGAAGGTGGGCCGCCGGACCGGGCCGGGGGCCGGTCCGGCGGGCATCCCCGAGGGTCACCTCGATGGCTCTGCGTGATCGCATCTTCGGGTCAACTGCGCTGTTTCCCGCAGGATTTACACATTCCCCCGGACGGCCGAACACACTCGGTCAGCACCCGCTCGGACCGCCGCGGACCGAGATCATCGCCTGGCGTGTCAACTTCCAGCCGTCGCCGTGTCGTTCGACGTAACCAAGTGCTCTGAGTTCGTACAGTCTCGCGATCGTGTCGTCCTCGGTGGTCTGGGCGCCGCGCGCGATCTCGGCGGCCGGGGCGGACCGGCGCGCGGGCAGCGCCGCGAGGACCCGCCGGGCGGCCGGCTCCAGCAGGTCGCGCGGCAGCACCGGTCCCCGCCGGTCCGGGGCCAGCTCGCCCATACCGCCGACCAGTTCGACGACCTCGGCGGCATCGGTGACCAGGACGGCGTCCGCGCGGAGCAGTTCGTGCACCCCAGCCGAGAGCGCGCTGGTCGCCGGGCCGGGCACCCCTATCGTGTGACGGCCCAACCGCTGCGCGGCGCGGGCCGTCACCAGCGAACCGCTGCGGTACGCGGCCTCGACGACCACCGTGCCCCGGGTGAGCGCGGCGATCACCCGGTTCCGCAGGATGAACCTGCTCGGTGTCGGATGATCACCCGGCGGCAACTCCCCGACCACCAGCCCCTGTTGGGCGATCCTGGAGATCAACTCGGTGTGCCCGCGCGGATAGGGGCGGTCGACACCGCAGGCCAGTACGGCGACCGTGGCCCCGCCCGCGCCGAGGGCGCCCCGGTGGGCGGCGCCGTCGACCCCGTAGGCGCCGCCGGAGACGACGACCCAGCCGCGTTCGGCGAGGCCGGCGGCGAGGGTCGCGGCCATGTGGGCGCCGTAGGCGGTGCAGGCCCGCGCGCCCACGACCGCGACGGATCTGAGCGCCCACATCCGCAGGCTGGGGCGCCCGCGCACCCACAGTCCCAGTGGCCTGGCGTCGCCGAGGTCGTCCAGCTGCCCCGGCCACTCGCCCGTCCCCGGGCACACGAACCGCACCCCGGCGTCCCGGGCCACCGCGAGGTCCCGGGCCGGCTCGGCCTGCGCGGCGCGGGCCCGCAGCCCACCCCAGCGCTTGCCGCTCACACCCGGCAGCACGGCCCCCTCGCCCCGCAGCCGCCGGGCGACCTCCCGCACCCCGAACTCCCGCACCCACCGCCCCCCGACCTCGTCCCCGGGCTCAATGACCCGAGTAAGAAGAACCCGATCGAGAAGGTCACGGTCCGACGACTCGGCCCCCGTACCGGGGTAGGGATCGCCTATACCGGCCCGGAGATCGCCAAGGGCCCAGGTGCCACGGCCCGACGAATCCCCACCGCCGACAGCCCGCGGGACGCCACCAGCAGGCGGGCCACCGCCCACGTCAGTCCGCGTGACGCCACCGGCCGACGAACCGCCACCCCCATCAGTGGACGCGGCACCATCAGCCGACGAACCGCCACCCCCATCAGCCCGCGGGGCGCCACCAACAACCGGGCCGTCATCGGCCCGACCCTCGCCGGCATCAGAGGGTGGGGCTCCGCCCGAGCCACCGCCAACCGCGCCCCCCGGACCCTCGTCCGACCCCTCACCGGGACCGTCGTCCACCCCTCCCCCGCCCCTCACGTCAGTGCCCCCAGTGCCATGGGCGCGCCGCGCGGGACGCCGGTGCGGAGCTGTAGGGCGACGGCGACGTCCGTTGTGGTGGGGCGGGCGTGGCCGACCAGGTCCGCGACGGTCCAGGCGACCCGCAGCACCCGGTCGATGCCCCGCGCGGTCAGCGCACCCCGCTCCAGATGGCGCTCCGCCTCGTTCATCGCGCCGCTCTCGGGGTGCCAGCGGGTGCGCAGCTCCCGTCCCGGCACCTCGCTGTTGGTGAGCCAGGGTGTGCCGGCCAGCCGGGCCGCGGCCCGTTCGCGTGCCGCGCGGACCCGGTCGGCGACTGTGGCCGAGGACTCGCCGCGTGCGGCGAAGTCGGACAGCTCCGCGCGGGTGACGCGGTCGACCTCGACGCGCAGGTCGACCCGGTCGAGCAGGGGCCCGGAGAGCCGTGCCTGGTAGCGGCGGATCGCGGACGGCGTGCAGTCGCACAACTCGTCCGTCCGCGAGAACCGCCCGCACGGGCACGGGTTGGCGGCCAGCACCATCAGGAACCGGGCGGGGAACCGCACCACACCCGCGCTGCGCGCGATCACCACGTGTCCGGCCTCCAGCGGCTGCCGCAGCGCGTCGAGCGCCCGCCCGCTGAACTCCGGCGCCTCGTCCAGAAAGAGCACACCCCGGTGCGAGAGCGACACGGCACCGGGCCGGGCGACCCCGGGGCCACCGCCGACGAGCGCCTGCATGGTGGCCGAGTGGTGCGGGGCGCAGTAGGGAGCAGCGTCGATCAGCGGCTTGCCCGCGGGCAGCAGTCCCGCCACCGAGTGCACGGCCGTGACCTCCAGCGACTCCTCCCGCTGGAGCGGCGGCAGGATCGCCGGCAGCCGCTCCGCGAGCATCGTCTTGCCGGCGCCCGGCGGACCTTCGAGGAACAGGTGGTGGCGGCCGGCCGCGGAGACCTCCACCGCCGTACGCGCCGCCATCTGGCCCACCACGTCGGACAGGTCGTGCCCCACGTCGTGGAGTGCGGCGCCGAGGCTGTGCATGCCGGTGGCGGAGCCGGTGCCCGGCACGCGCAGTCCGGCGAGCATCGGGTCGGGACGGCCCACCTCGTCGGGCTGCTCGTCGGGCACGGGACCGTCCGTGAGCACGGCGATCAGCTGCCGCAGGCTGCGCACCCCGAGGACGGAGACGCCGGGCACGAGGGAGGCCTCCGCGGCGGCGCACTCGGGGACCACGACCTGTTCGTAGCCCGCGTCGGCGGCGGCCAGGACGGCCGGCAGGATGCCCCGTACCGGCCGGACACGGCCGTCGAGGCCGACCTCGCCGATCATCACGATGTCGGCCAGCACCCGGGGGTCGATCACCTCGGCGGCGCCCAGCACCGCGCAGGCGACGGCCAGGTCGAAGCCGGAACCGCCCTTGGGTACGGACGCCGGGCTGAGCCCGACGGTGAGTTTCTTCTGCGGCCAGGCGGCCCCGGAGTTCACCACCGCCGCCCGGACCCGGTCCCGGCTCTCGGTCAGGCTCTTGTCGGGCAGCCCCACCAGGGTGAACGCGGCGACGCCCGGTTCGAGGTCGGCCTGGACCTCGACGACCACACCCTCGACACCGACGAGGGCCACGGAGCACGTACGCGCGAAGCCCATCTCAGGCCACCCCCCGCGCGTGCTCGACCACGGCCGCGCCCCGGTCGGGCAGCACCACACCGATCAGGTCGATCCGGACCCCGCCGGGCGGCGCTCCCCCGTGCTCCTGGGTCCAGCGCTCGGCGAGGCTCCGCAGCCGCTCCGCCTTGACCGGCGTCACCGCGGCCATCGGATGCTCGAAGGATCCCGCCCTGCGGGTCTTGACCTCGCAGACGACCAGGACGTCTCCGTCCCGTGCCACGATGTCGATCTCTCCGGTCCTGCCACAGCGCCAGTTGCGCTCCAGGACCGTCATACCGGTCTCGGCCAGCCGTCGGGCGGCCAGCTCCTCGCCGTACCTGCCGAGTGCGTCTCGTGCGTTCATGTCGGCACCTCCTCAGGCGCCAACCGTCACGCATCCACCACCAAGAAGTGGATCTTGGTTGGTTACTCACCGGTTGTGGAAAACCCCGTCACCCGTCCAGGTGAGACCCGGGCTCGCTTCAGCCGCCCGGCAGCTCCAGATCGCTCTTGTTCAGCTCCTCGATGTTCACGTCCTTGAACGTGAGCACCCGGACCTGCTTCACAAAGCGAGCCGGCCGGTACATGTCCCACACCCAGGCATCCGCCATGGACACCTCGAAGAACACCTCACCCTGGACCGAGTGCACCTGCATCTCGTAGTCATTGGTCAGGTAGAAACGCCGCTCGGTCTCGATCACGTATTTGAACAGACCGACGACATCGCGGTACTCCCGGTAGAGCTTCAGCTCCATCTCGGTCTCGTACTTCTCGAGGTCCTCGGCGCTCATGGCATGTTCCCCTTCAGCCGTGCGATCCCACCATTGTGCGCCAGTCCCACGAGCCTCTAGACGATTTCCGTGTCAAGGATCTCGGGCCTGGGCGGGGGACCTTCGTCGAGCAGTCTGCGCAGCAGCTCGGCGAGTCTGGTCGGATACACCGTCTCATGTGTCCGGGTCAGTTCCCGACACGTCCACCACCTGGCTCCGACGACGCTGCGCCGCTCCAGCTCGGTGAGCGCGAGGGCCCCGGTCGTGGTCTGTGCCGTGCGTGCCAGGTAGTACCACTCGTCCTGGTCCCACCTCCGTCCGGCGAACGGGAAGGAGCATCTGCGGCGCCACAGCGCCGGCCCCAGCTCGACCCGTGTGATCCCGGTCTCCTCGGCGAGCTCCCGCAGCGCGGCCTGCTCGCGGCTCTCGTCACCCTCGACGCCCCCGCCCGGTGTGAACCACCAGTCGTCGGCGGGATCGTCCGGCTCATGGCCGTGCAGCAGCAGAATCCGGTCCTGCGGGTCGAGCAGCACCACGCGGGCGACCTTGCGCAGCCCTCCCCGGTAGGTGTCCTCGGCGGCCGGTTCAGCCGACACCGGCCGGCTCCGTCCCGCGCCGCGCGGCCCGCGCGCCCGCCCGCTTGGCCAGCGGCCCGTAGGCGGCGCCACCGAGGATCAGCACGACCCCGGCGACGATCAGTGCCACGACCGTACGCAACGGGCCCGGGTCGGACAGGGTGCCGAGCGCCTCGAAACCGGTGGGGCGTTCCAGCATGCCGTCCATGGGCCACACCACGGCGTCCACGCGCGCGTCGACGGCGCCGAGCGCGACCGTGCCGCTCGCGGCGTCGGCGAGGTGGGCCGTGGAGTCCAGGGAGCCCTGCCGCTCGTCGCCGAGCAGGAAGATCCGTCCGTCGGGCACGGTGACGGTCGGGAAGTCCGACGCCTCCGCGGACTCGCCCTCGGGCAGATACGGCTCGTCGATCTCCTTGCCGTTGACCGTGAGCCTGCCGTCCGTGCAGCAGGCGACGGTGTCTCCGCCGACGGCCACGACACGCTTGACGACGGGCGAGTCGGCCCAGGTGGTGTCCTTGAAGACGACGACGTCACCGCGGCGTACGTCCGCGCCGTCGACCCGCTCCGCCAGCACCCGGTCGCCCACGCCGATGGTCGGCGACATCGAGGAGGTGGGCACGGTGTACGGCCGGTAGACCACCGCTCCCCAGGCGAATCCGCCGAGGAACAGCACCAGGCCGAGCCCCACGGCCAGCCCGGAGAGTATCTGCCCGGTCCGGCCACCCGCCGCTCCGGTGCCCGCGGCGCCGGCCGGGGCCGTACGTGTTGTGCTCTCGCCACCCATGGATCCGCACCCTACCCGGCGGTACCAGACCCGGTCAGCCCTTCCGGGGCCGCCGGGAGTCAAGGCTCCACAAGGACTTCACGAGCGCGTACGACGCCCCGGGCCCCCGTCCGACGGCACGGCCGCCCGGCCCCGTACGAGACCCGGCCCGCGCATCACGCCCGTACACCGGCACACGACGCGGCCCGGACCCCCGTAGGACGACGGGGACCCGGGCCGGGTGGGTGTGCGGCCCCGCGCGCGGGGGGCCGGGTTTGTCAGGGGCGGTCAGTGGGCGTCACGCCCGCGCCCCGCGTACCGGCGGTGGTGAGCCGGCGGCGGCGCCACAGCACGATCGGGGCGGCTCCGGCGAGGGCCAGCGCGTTCGGCGCGTTGACCAGGCCCGCGGCCGCGTTCGACTGGTCGCCGAGACCGGGCTGGTCGAAGGTGTCCGGCACGGGCAGCGTGCCCCAGCGGTTGATCGGCCACGCCTTGACGACGGCCCGCCCGACGACCTCGTCCACCGGGACCATGCCGTGGTTCTTGTCGGCGGTGTTGTAGCGGGAGTCCCGCGAGTTCTGCCGGTGGTCGCCCATGACCCAGATGAAGCCCTTGGGGACCTTGACCGTGAACTGGCCGCCCTGGTCGTCCTGGCTGCACGGGGTGTTGCCCGGGTAGACGTACGGCTCGTTGAGCGCCTGGCCGTTGACCATCAGCGGGCCGGTGCCCTCGCACGAGACGGTGTCGCCGCCGACGCCGACGACCCGCTTGATGAGGTCCTTCTCCTCCGCGGACGGCATCAGGCCGATCCAGCTGAGGAAGGTCTGAAGGGCGTTGGGGTCGGCGGCCGGCTCGCCCGCCAGCCAGTTGTCCGGGTCGTGGAAGACGACGACCTCGCCGCGCTCCGGCTCGGAACCGAACCACGGGGTGAGCTTGTCGACCAGCACCCGGTCACCCTGCTGAAGGGTGTTCTGCATCGAGTCGGACGGGATCGAGAAGGCCTGCACGAGGAACGTCTTGATCAGCAGCGCCAGGACCAGCGCGATACCGATCAGGATCGGCAGCTCCTTCCAGAAGGAGCGGGGCTTCTTCGGCGCCGGCGCGCTGTCGCCCGGCTCCCCGTCACCGGCCGTCGGACCGGAGGGGCCCGACGGGCCCGTGGGACCGGGCGATTCCGGGGTCACGCCGTCCTCACTCCGGGAACTCCCGGAGGTCACGGCGTCGTCGGCCTGGGCGTCCGCTTCCACGGGGCGCTCGTGGTGCTCCTCGCCGTCGTGTCCGGATCGTGCGCCAACCGCCACATCCCCCACGCCAACTCCTCACTCTGTGCCGCCGCCTGCCCCATGCGCGGCGCAGGCCCACCACTCCCATAACGAGCGGGAGTTCCGCAGGGGTCGGGAGCTGGATCATTGCGTTCGGACCGATAGCGCGATCCAGTGGGTACGGATCGCCGGGGGCAACCCTATGCGACAGCGGGGGAGCCGCGGTCGCCCCGGGCGTTGAGTCGGTCAAGGAAGCGTATGTTTTCGGTTCGTCCAGCGACGTCCAGTGGTTGAAGGGCCACGCGATGACCATGGCCCGCCCGACGACCTCCTCCTCGGAGACCGTGCCACCGTCCTGGTCCTGGTGGGCGCGCGAGTCGGCGGAGTTGGAGCGGTGGTCGCCCATCACCCACAACCGGCCCTGGGGGACGGTGATGTCGAATGGGGTTTCGGAGGGTGGGTTCCCGGGATAGAGGTAGTCGCTCTCGGTCAGCGGTACGCCGTTGACGGTCACCCGGCCCTGGGAGTCGCAGCACTTGACGCGGTCGCCGCCGACACCGACGACCCGCTTGATGAGGTCCTTCTCGTTCTCCGAGGGCAGCAGGCCGATGAAGGTCAGCACCTCCTTGACCTGCTTGACGACGACGGGGTCGTCCTTCTGCTGCGTGGGCTGTTCGTCCTGGAGCCAGCCGCCGGGGTCCTTGAAGACGACAACGTCGCCGCGCTGCGGCTTGGAGCCGAACCAGGGGGTGAACTTGTCGACCAGGACCCGGTCGCCGATCTGGATCGTCTGCTCCATGGAGCCCGACGGAATCACGAAGGCCTGGACCAGGAACGTCTTCAGGACCAGGGCTATGAGGACGGCCACACCGGCGAGGAGCGGTATCTCCTTGATGGCCGAACGCCGTCTGCGCCGCTTGACCTTGCGTTGCAGTTTGCGTCGCTCCGCGCGGGAGCGGCCGTCGGCCGCGACGAACGCGCGCCGGCTGCCGGTGGGCAGCAGGTTCTCGGCGGCGCTGCTGGAGACTCCGCGCGGCCGTCCGCGGTTACCCATGGGCACCGTCCGGGGCGGGCACGCGCGCGTAGGCGTCGGGGCGTTGCAGATGGCTCCAGTGGCCGGCGGGCCAGACGATCCAGTCGGCGCGGCCGACGACGGCGTCTACGGGGATCATGCCGCCGCCGGGTGAGCCCAGATGGTCGCGGGAGTCGCTGGAGTCGGCGCGGTGGTCGCCGAGGACGAACAGGGTGCCGTCGGGCACGACGACGTCGAACGGCACCGTGGACGGGCCGTCGCCGGGGTGCAGGAACTCCGACTCGTCGACCGACCGGCCGTTCACCTGGACCCTCCCGTCCTTGTCGCAGCAGACCACGCGGTCTCCCCCTACGCCCACGACGCGCTTGATGTAGTCGGCGTCCCCGAAGTAGCCGGTGCCGTCGAACACCACGACGTCGCCCCGCTCCGGCCCGGAACCAAAACGGTACGCCAACTTATTTACGAGAACGCGGTCCCCGATCCTCAATCCGGGTTCCATGGATCCGCTGGGAATCTCGAACGGCCGTACCACGAAGGCGTTCAGGAGCAGCAGGAACACCAGGCAGACCAGCGCGGTCAGGGTGATCCGGCCGCCGGGCAGCCACTCGGAGATCCACGACACCAACGAGAAACGCGACCGGTCCTCCGGTCCCTCGGTCTCCGGGGTGTTCCCGGCTTCGGAGGGGCTGGAGGAGCGGTCGCGCTCCGTCTGCCGTGCTTCGGTGTCCATCGGGGCCAGATGCTATCCGGCCCCGCCATGAACGCCCGCGCGAGATCAGTTCTCGCGCTTCTCCTTGATCTTCGCGGCCTTGCCGCGCAGGTCGCGCAGGTAGTACAGCTTCGCGCGGCGGACGTCACCACGGGTGACGAGCTCGATCTTCTCCACGATCGGGGTGTGCACCGGGAAGGTGCGCTCGACGCCGACGGAGAAGGAGACCTTGCGGACCGTGAAGGTCTCGCGCACACCGGAACCCTGGCGGCGGATCACGACGCCCTTGAACTGCTGCACACGGGAGCGGTTGCCCTCGATGACGCGGACGTGCACGTTGACCGTGTCGCCCGGACGGAAGGCGGGAACGTCGGTCCGCAGCGACGCGGAGTCGACGGTGTCGAGCAGGTGAGACATTTCGTCTGCTTTCCTCGCTGATGCCACAGGTCATCAACGGCATCTAGGTGTTCGGTATGAGTGCTGTGCCGGTCGAGGCGGGCGTCGTGTCCCCCTGTGGCAGGGGCGCACGCCGGACGGGCGCACAACAGCCGCCTATTCTTCCACGTCGTCGGTCCTGCGCCAAAATCGGCCGTACCGCTCGCCCTCCGGGTCCGGTGACCAGCCGAGGATGGAGAGCATCTCGCGGTCCTTCTTGTCGAAGGCCTTGGGCTCGCAGCGCTCGATCAGGTCGGGCCGGTGGAGTGTCGTACGCCGCAGCGCCTCGTCGCGGCGCCAGCGGGCGATCTTCCCGTGGTGCCCGCTGAGCAGCACGTCGGGAATGTCACGTCCGCGCCACTCCGGCGGCTTGGTGTAGACGGGCCCCTCCAGGAGGTTGGCCATGGCGCCGGGCGCGAAGGAGTCGTCGCGGTGGGACTCGGCGTTGCCGAGGACGCCGGGCAGCAGCCGGGCGACGGCCTCGGTGATGACGAGTACGGCCGCCTCGCCGCCGGCGAGCACGTAGTCGCCGATGGACACCTCGTGGACCGGCATCCGGGTCGCGTACTCGTCGACGACCCGCCGGTCGATGCCCTCGTAGCGGGCCGGTGTGAAGATCAGCCAGGGCTGCTCGGAGAGTTCGACGGCCAGTTCCTGGGTGAAGGGGCGGCCGCTGGGCGTCGGCACGACGAGGGCCGGCGCGCGCGAGCCGCTCTCGTAGCCGTCGGCGAGGACGGTGTCGAGGGCCTCGCCCCAGGGGTCGGTCTTCATCACCATGCCGGGGCCGCCGCCGTAGGGCGTGTCGTCGACGGTGTTGTGGCGGTCGTAGGTCCAGCCGCGCAGGTCGTGCACCTGGACGTTGAGCCGGCCCCGCGCGCGTGCCTTGCCGACCAGGGAGACGTTCAGCGGGTCGAGGTACTCGGGGAAGATCGTGACGACGTCGAGGCGCATCACGACTCGCCCCCGCCGGAACCGTCCCCGTCGGACTCGTCCCGGCTGGAGGCGATCTCCGCGCGGTCGTCGATCAGGCCGGGCGGAGGCGTGATGACCGCCTTCTGCTCCTCCAGGTCGATCTCCGCGACGATCTCCTCGACGAACGGGATCAGGACCTCGCTGCCGTCGGGCCGCTCCACGATGAACAGGTCCTGCGAGGGCAGGTGCGAGATCTCGGTGATCCGGCCGACCTCGACGCCGTCCCTGGTGACGACGTCCAGGTCCATCAGCTGGTGGTCGTAGTACTCGTCCTCGCCGTCGGGCAGCTCTTCCGGGTCGATCTCGGCGATCAGCAGGGTGTTGCGCAGCGCCTCGGCGCCGCTGCGGTCCCGTACGCCCGCGAAGCGCAGCAGGAGACGGCCGCTGTGCACCCGGCCGGTCTCGATGGTGAGCGGGCCGGTGGCGGCCGGGTCGGTGGCCAGGACAGCACCGGGGGCGAGCCGGAGCTCCGGTTCGTCGGTACGTACCTCCACGGTGACCTCGCCCTTGATGCCGTGGGCGCGGCCGATCCGTGCGACTACGAGCTGCACTTTCCTGGATCTCCTGTCACGTTCCTTGACCCGCTGTCGTACGACGACGGGCCGGGGACGGCCCGATGGCCCTCCCCGGCCCGAGCCGGTGCTGCGTAAGACGTCAGCCGCGCGGAACGCGGCGGTCCGACGTCAGCGGACGTGGTCCACGTCGACGAGGTCGACACGGACACCACGGCCGCCGATGGCGCCGACGACGGTGCGCAGAGCGCGTGCGGTGCGGCCGTTGCGGCCGATCACCTTGCCGAGGTCGTCCGGGTGGACCCGGACCTCGAGCACACGTCCGCGGCGCAGGTTGCGCGAGGCGACCTGCACGTCGTCGGGGTTGTCGACGATGCCCTTCACGAGGTGCTCGAGAGCCTCCTCAAGCATGCTCAGGCCTCGGTCGGCTCAGACGAAGAAGACGCAGCGGCGGCCTCGTCCTTCTTCTCCGACTTCTTCTTCTGGGTGATCGCCTCGCCCTTGCCGTCTTCGTCGCCGCCGAGAGCCTCGAACGACGGACGGGTGGACTTGGGCTCCGCGACGAGCAGCGGAGCCGGGGCGGGCTCGCCCTTGAACTTCTGCCAGTCGCCGGTCTTCTTGAGGATGGCGAGCACGGGCTCGGTCGGCTGCGCGCCGACACCCAGCCAGTAGGCCACGCGATCGGCGTCGACCTCCATCACCGACGGGTTGTACGTCGGGTGGTACTTGCCGATCTCCTCGATGGCCCGGCCGTCACGGCGGGTACGGGAGTCGGCGACGACGATGCGGTAGTGAGGCGAACGGATCTTGCCCAGACGCTTCAGCTTGATCTTGACTGCCACGGGAGTGGGTTCTCCTGGTTTTGACGTGGTTGGGCACGGCGAGACTGCCGCGTGGGGTTGCGGTACCCGAGTGCCCGATGGACGCGTCAGCCGGAGGCGAGAGGGTTCCTGTGCGGCTGTCGAGTACAGCCACCCATTGTGCCACACCCAACGCACCCCCCTCCCCGAGGTCCACCGGGAGGCACCGCTACCCCCTGCGCCGGACACGGGCAACCCCGGGGAACAACTCAGTGCCGGGCACAGGCAACCCCGATAAGGGGCGCGGGGAACTGCGCGACAAGCCACAGCCCACCCGCACCCGAAAACACCCCGGACGTCCCCCGGCCCCCACCGAAGAACCGCCGGAGGCATCCGGCATCCACGAGATGCCGGACGCTCAGCCCGCTACGCCCGCGCCCACCACCTCAGGAATCCGGAACGGCTTCCCGCAGCCGCCGCAGACGATCGGCGCCTGCGCCAGGACAGACGGAACGACACGGACGTTGCGTCCGCAGTCGCAGACCGCCTTGACCCGTACGCCACCCCCGGAGGACCCGTGCCGGGCCGCCGGGCCTCTGAAGGACCGGGTGGTGTCGGAGGCGGTCGCGACGGTGTGTGCCTTGAGGGCGCGCTGGAGCCGCTCGATGGTCGAGCGGTACCGACGCTTGGCCTCGGGGTTGAGCGTGACCAGCGAGAAGCCGCTGCTGGGGTGCGGCTCCTCGGGGTGGTCCAGGCCCAGCTCCTCGGCGATCGCGAGGAATCTGCGGTTGTGGTACCGGCCGGCGCGGGAGGTGTCGCGGATTCCGCGGGCGGCTGCGATGCCGTGGACTGCCTCGTGAAGCAGTCGCTCGAAGGAGAGTGTGTGCCCGCAGGCGGACGACGACTCTCCGATCAGGGACTCGGGCGCGGCTAGATCTGGCAGCTCGGGGTGGTACCGCTGAATGTCGGCCCACGCCTGTGCCAGCTCTGCGGCGAGAACAGGTGGTGTCGTGCTCACGTAATGACAACGAGCCGGGGTCCCGCTGTGTTCCTATTCCGGGGCATCCCAAATAATTTGCACGTACCCGTCAGTTGCCGCTGATGCGTCGCGACGAGGGCGGGTGCGCTGATCTGCGGAGAAGCCTCGCAGTCCATACCAAGCTGGTGCGTAGTCCGCACTACGATCCCGCGCGTAGGCGGGGTAAGCCCGCCGGGGGGCTGCGGTCGGCGGATGCGCAAGGGGCGTTTCGGCCGCCTGTTCGCTCCGCCCGGCACTACGGCGTCGGGGCGCGCGACGACGCAGACGTTACCGCCCTCGCCATCGGTGCAAGACACCGCCCCGCCCCCCGTCCGCCGGACACCCGGCGGCCCGCCCGCGCGGCCGGTCACGGCGTCGCCGACCTTGGCCGGAACGGCTTCCCGGGCTTCGACGCCGAAGAGCGCCGACCGGTTCCGCCTCCGCTTGGGGGGCTCCGCGACAGGCTGTCGCCGTCGGCGCCGCGTTCCGGCCAATCGCCGCGCGGGCGACGTCGTACGGGGTCCCAGGTTGCCGGGATGTGAAATCTCGCCAAGTGGCCGGGCTGGGGGCAAGCGGGCCCCCCAGACCCCTGGACGCGGTCGCGAGCCCGGAGTTTCCTGGCATACGGGGGGAGTGCGAGCGCACGGCACGGGGGCCACGCAATCCGGCACAGCGGAAACTCTCTGCGAAATGGGGCGCATTACATGACACCTACGCTCGTGCGGCAGCACCCGGCTCACGCGGGACCTGCGTTCCGCGCGGACCTCGGTGCACGCGCGCGTGACTGGTCGGAGATCCAGGAGCGGATGCTGGTGCCGCTCTACGAGGCCGTCTACGAGCGACTGGAAGTGGGTTCGGCCACGCGGCTGCTCGGCCTCGGCTGCGGCAGCGGGCTGGCCCT
Organism: Streptomyces sp. NPDC088387; assembly: GCF_044753385.1. Classification (NCBI taxonomy): domain Bacteria; kingdom Bacillati; phylum Actinomycetota; class Actinomycetes; order Kitasatosporales; family Streptomycetaceae; genus Streptomyces; species Streptomyces sp. NPDC088387. The sequence goes on along the minus strand of NZ_JBIVNC010000012.1, from coordinate 142,304 downwards.
GGTGATGGCGGCCGCCAGAGGCGCCTCGGTCACCGGTGTCGAACCGTCCTCCGCCGAGCGCCTGGCTCTCGCGCGGGAGCGGCTCGTGCCGCAGCCGTGGGGCGCACGCGCGCGTGCGCACGCCCGGCTCGTGGCGGGCGGGCCCGAGGACGCCCACGACTCCGGGACATCTCCGTACAACCTGGTGACCGCCTTCGAGCCGGTCGGCGCCCTCGCGGGTGACGGCGAGCGGCTCGGCGCGTCCCTCCGCGCGGCGGCGCCACTGGCCGCGCGCGGGACGCCGGTCGTGCTGGCCGGCTGGGGACCGCCGGAGCGGTGTGCCACCTCGTCGGTGCTGCGGGTGGCCGAGAAACTGGCCGATCCGCTGCGGGGCCCGGCGAGTTGGCGCGCCGCGCGGCGTGACGACCTGGAGGAGGTCGCCGCGCGGGCGGGACTCGAACCGGACGGCTCCGGCCGGGTCGCGTGTCCCTTCGGGTACGCCGGCCTGGACAGCGCCCTGCGCGGTCTGCTGTCCACCGGCCTGTTCGACGCGGCGATCACGGCGACGGACCAGGCTCAGGTCGACAAGGAGCTGACGGAGGCGCTGCACCCGTACCGGCGGCACGACGGGACGGTGTGGATGCCGAACGTGTTCCGGTATCTCGTCGCGCGCGTGCGCTAGTTCGCGCCGGAGGCGACGGGCGCCCTCCGGCCTGAGCCGCCGGACAGGCGCTAGTCGTCCGTCTCCTTCGTCAGCCGGGTGACGCCGGCGATCCGGTACGCGTCCGGCTCCTCCAGCGTCTCGTGTTCCAGGAGCGCTGCGGCGAGTTCGTCCAGCTGGCCGCGGTGGTCGCGCAGTTTGCGGCACGCCTCCTCGTAGCACTCGTCGACGATGCGGCGCATCTCGCTGTCGATCGCGTCGAGGGTCTGGGGCGCGGCGGCGAGTCCGTAGGCCTGCTGGGCGTCGTTCGGGAGGGCGGAGAGACGGCCGACCTCGGGGCTCATGCCCCAGCGGGCGACCATGCCGCGCGCGATGCCGGTGACCTGTTCCAGGTCGTTCTCCGAGCCGGTGGTGACGACTCCGTAGACGACGTGTTCGGCGGCCATGCCGCCGAGTGCGCCGATGATCCGGCCGCGCAGATACTCCTCGGTGTACGCGTACTTGTCCGATTCCGGCGTCGAGAGGGTGACGCCGAGTGCGCGTCCGCGCGGGACGATGGTGATCTTGCGGACGGGGTCGGCGCCGGGCTGGAGCATGCCGAGGAGCGCGTGTCCGCTCTCGTGGTAGGCGGTGCGCCGGCGTTCCTCCTCGGGCATCACCAGGGGGCGTTCCGCGCCGAGCTGGACCTTCTCCAGGGCTTCGGAGAGGTTGGCCTGGGTCACCTTGTCCTGGCCGCGTTTGACGGCGAGCAGGGCGGCCTCGTTGGCGAGGTTGGCCAGTTCGGCGCCGGTCATGCCGGGGGTCGTCCGGGCGAGCTGGGCGAGGTTCACGTCCGGGTCGAGCGGGATCTGCCTGGTGTGGATCTCCAGGATGGCCCTGCGGCCGCCGCGGTCGGGCGGGGAGACCGTGACGACGCGGTCGAAGCGGCCGGGGCGGGTGAGGGCGGAGTCCAGGACGTCCGCGCGGTTGGTCGCGGCGATCACGACCACCCCCTCGGAGCCGGAGAAGCCGTCCATCTCGGTGAGGATCTGGTTCAGGGTCTGCTCGCGCTCGTCGTGGCCGCCCATGCCGGCCCCGGCGCCGCGGGCCCGCCCGATGGTGTCGATCTCGTCGATGAAGATGATCGAAGGGGCGACCTTGCGGGCCTCGGCGAAGAGCTCCCGCACGCGGGAGGCGCCGACACCCACGATCATCTCGATGAACTCCGAGGCGGACGCGGAGAAGAAGGGCACCCCCGCCTCGCCGGCGACCGCCCGCGCGAGGAGGGTCTTGCCGGTGCCGGGCGGGCCGGAGAGCAGCACACCGCGCGGCATCTTGGCGCCCATCCGGCGATAGGCGTCCGGGTTCTTCAGGAAGTCGACGACGTCGTTGAGCTCACCTTCGACCTCGTCGATTCCGGCCACGTCCTCGAACGTGGTGCGCTTCTCCCCCGGCTCCAGCGCGAACGGCTTGGGCGGCTCCTTGCGGCCGAACACGCCACCCGCTCCGCCGAGCCCCTGTGACATCCGCCGCGCAATGAAGATCCACAGGACCACGAGCAGCAGCATCGGGGCCAGCGAGATCAGCAGGTTGGACAGGAAGCTGCGCTGCTGGACGACGGGTTCCGCCGTGACGGTGACGTTGTTCTTGGTGAGCTGCTCCCAGAGCCGGTCGTCGGCGAACTCCGGGCGCTGGGTCTTGAACTTCGTGTACTTGCCGTCGCCGTCCGGGTTGTCCTGGGCCTTCTTCAGCTGGCCCTGGATCGCGTCACCCGTCGAGTAGATCTTGCTGACGTTGCCGTCGCCGACCTGCTTGCTGAACGCGGTGTAGGAGATCGTCGGCTCGTCACCGTCGTTGAAGAACGACAGCACCAGGTTGGCGATCAGATACACGACCAGCGCGGTGAGGATCAGACCCCACCAGCCGCCGCGCATCCGTCGCCCACCGGGTGACGGCGAGGACGGCTCCTTCTCGGGAGCGCCCTCGGTTCGCCAGGGCTGGTCGGGCGACTTGCGCGGCGGCGCGGCATTGCTCATATCGGGACGTTACGACAGGAAAGCCGCACGGGCATGCGTACGGCACCCGCGGGCGCCGGACCCGTCAGTCCATGAACTTCTTGAACTCGTCCGGCAGCTCGAAGTCCTGGGGAGCCTGCTGCCCCGGCACCCCGAAGGCGTTGCCCCCCTGGGCGGCGGCCTCGCGGCGGGCCGCCTCGTCCAGCTCCTGCTGCTTGCGCTTCATCGGGTTGCCCGAGCGCTGCTTGCCCTTGGCCTGCTTCTGCTTCTTCTTCTGCCGGCCGGGGCCGCCACCCATGCCGGGCATCCCCGGCATGCCGGGCATACCTCCGCCCTGGGCCATGCGGCTCATCATCTTGCGGGCCTCGAAGAACCGCTCCACCAGGTTCTTCACCGCGCTGACCTCGACGCCGGAACCCTTGGCGATACGGGCGCGGCGCGAGCCGTTGATGATCGTCGGTTCCTGGCGCTCGCCCGGTGTCATCGACTTGATGATGGCGGCGGTGCGGTCGACGTCCCGCTCGTCGAGGTTCTGGATCTGGTCCTTGATCTGGCCCATGCCGGGCAGCATGCCGAGCAGCTTGGAGATGCTGCCCATCTTCCGGACCTGCTCCATCTGGGCCAGGAAGTCGTCCAGGGTGAAGTCCTGGCCCTTCTTGGACGCCAGCTTGGAGGCCATCTTCTCGGCCTCTTCCTGACTGAACGTCTTCTCCGCCTGCTCGATCAGGGTGAGCAGGTCACCCATGTCGAGGATGCGGGAGGCCATCCGGTCGGGGTGGAAGGCGTCGAAGTCCTCGAGCTTCTCGCCGTTCGAGGCGAACATGATCGGCTTGCCGGTGATCTGCCGGATCGACAGGGCCGCGCCACCGCGGGCGTCGCCGTCGAGCTTGGAGAGCACCACACCGTCGAAGCCGACGCCGTCGCGGAAGGACTCGGCGGTGTTGACCGCGTCCTGGCCGATCATCGCGTCGACGACGAAGAGGATCTCGTCCGGGGAGACGGCGTCGCGGATGTCCGCGGCCTGCTGCATCATCTCCTGGTCGATGCCGAGCCGGCCGGCGGTGTCGACGATCACGATGTCGTGGACCCGGGACTTCGCGAAGTCGATGGAGTCCTTGGCGACCTTGACCGGGTCACCGACGCCGTTGCCCGGCTCGGGGGCGAAGACCGCGACACCGGCGCGCTCCGCGACCACGCTCAGCTGGTTCACGGCGTTGGGGCGCTGGAGGTCGGCGGCGACCAGCAGCGGCGAGTGGCCCTGCTCCTTCAGCCACCGGCCGAGCTTGCCGGCGAGCGTGGTCTTACCGGCACCCTGGAGACCGGCCAGCATGATCACGGTCGGCGGCTGCTTGGCGAACCGCAGCCGCCGGGTCTCGCCACCGAGGATCTGGACCAGTTCGTCGTTGACGATCTTCAGAACCTGCTGGGCGGGGTTCAGCGCCTTGGAGACGTCCGCCCCGAGCGCGCGCTCCTTGACGTTCTTGATGAAGCTGCGCACGACGGGCAGCGCCACGTCCGCTTCGAGGAGGGCGATGCGGATCTCGCGCGCGGTGGCGTCGATGTCCGCTTCGGAGAGCCGTCCCTTGCCGCGCAGGTTCTTGAAAGTCGCTGAGAGGCGATCGGAGAGAGTATCGAACACGGCGGCGTCGGTCCTCGGGGTCGGGGGCAGTCTGAGCGTCTTCCAGGGTATCCGGCCGCGCAAGCCTTCGTCCCCGCCCGGCACCTCCGGCGACGGGGACTCCGCGCACGCGCCTTACGGCACGCACGCGCGCACACCGCGGAGGCGGGCACACGTCACCCGCCGCGCGGCACGCAGGCACACGCTCGTCGCGTACACCCGGCCCGCCCACCCGCACGGCGCATACACGGCGAACGCGCACGCACGCGCGCGATGCCTCACGCGCGTCACGCCTCCACCGTCACACCCGCAGCGTCTCCTCCAGTTTGCGGGCCACCGCCGTCGCCTCCCCGGCCGGCAGCGGGGCGTCGTCGCGGTCGGTGACGTAGAAGGCGTCCACGGCGTTCGCGCCGAGCGTGCTGACGTGTGCGCTGCGCATCCGCACCCCCGCGTCCTCCAGGGCCCGTCCGATGCGGAACAGCAGCCCGGGGGCGTCCTGCGCGCGGACCTCGATGACGGTGGCGTGCCGGGACGCCGTCGGGGGCACGGTCACGCGCGGCGGCGGCGCCACCACGCCTCTGCGGCGCGGATAAGCGGCGTCCCGCTCGGCGAGCCGGCCCGCGATGTCGAGGGTGCCGTCCAGCGCGCGTACCAGATCGGCGCGGAGCCGGGCGGCCTGCGGCAGGGAGCCGTACTCGGCGGCGACCCGCCAGTCGAGCAGCAGCACCGCCCCCTCGACACCGTCGGGCAGTTCCAGGGCGCGCAGTTCGGCGGTGCGCACGGTGAGCCGGTGCATCGCGAGCACCCCGGCCACGGCGGGCAGCACACCCGGCTGGTCGGGTACGGCGATCAGCAGCTCGACGCCGAGCGGCTCGGGCTCGGCGTCCGGTTCCGGTTCCTCGGCGGGCGGCGCGGTCTGCGCGCGCAGCGCCAGGACGGGTCCGGAGGTGCGGAAGGCCTCCAGGGCGAGCCGTTCCTGCTCGGCGGTGGGCGCCGCGTCCACCGGGGCGTCGGGCGCGTCCCCCGCGAGCACGGCCGAGACCCTGCCGACCAGTTCGGTGACCAGCGAGGCGCGCCACGACGACCAGGCGGCCGGGCCGGTGGCCAGCGCGTCGGCCTCGGTGAGCGCGTGCAGCAGCTCCAGCGTGCTCTGCGAGCCGACGGCCTCGGCGACCGCGCGCACGGTGGCCGGGTCCTCCAGGTCGCGTCGGGTCGCGGTCTCGACGAGCAGCAGGTGATGCCGGACGAGGGTGGCGACGACGGCGACGTCCGCGCGGTCGAAGCCGATCCGGGCGGCCACGTCGCGGGCGATGATCTCGCCGGCCACCGAGTGGTCGCCGGGCCAGCCCTTGCCGATGTCGTGCAGCAGGGCGGAGACCAGCAGCAGGTCGGGGCGGCTGACGCGGCGGGTGAACTCGGAGGCGCGCACGGCGGTCTCGATGAGGTGCCGGTCGACGGTCCAGATGTGTACGGCGTTGCGCTGCGGCCGGCAGCGCACCCGCTCCCAGTCCGGGAGCAGCCGGGTGATCAGCCCCTCGGCCTCCAGCGCCTCCCAGACGTCGACGGTCGGATGGCCGGAGCCGAGCAGCGTGACGAGTTGTTCGCGCGCCTCGGCGGGCCACGGGGTGGGCAGGGGGCGTGCGGTGCTCGCCATGCGCCGTACGGCGTGCAGGGAGAGCGGCAGTCCGGCCTGTGCGGCGGCGGCCGCGGCGCGCAGCGGGAGGACGGGGTCGCGTTCGGGTCGGGCGGCGCGGGCGAGCACCACCTCGCCGTCCTGCTCCACCACGCCCTCGGCCAGCGGGGAGCGTTCGACGGGCGGTTTCGCGCCACCGCCGCCCAGCAGGGCGCGCAGTCTGGGCCGTACCGCGCGCGAGCGCAGGACGCGCCCCACTTCGCGCCAGGTCACGTCACTGGCGTAGGAGATGACCCGCGCGGCCTCGTAGACCTGGCGCAGCAGGGTGTCGGCGTCGAGCAGGCCGAGTTCGGCGGCGACCTGGTCCTGCTCCTGGAGGGCGAGCCGGTCGGTGGCGCGTCCGGTGGCCAGGTGCAGTGCGTCGCGTACGTCGAGCAGCCGGCGCCGGGCGTCGTCGAGCCCTTCGCGCGGGGCGTCGGCCAGCCAGGACGCGGCGACGGCCCGCAGCGCGGTGGCGTCCCGGAGTCCGCCGCGCGCCTCCTTGAGGTCCGGTTCCAGGAGGTACTGCAACTCGCCCTGGCGCTCCGCGCGTTCGGCGCACAGCTCCTGGAGTTCGGGCAGCCGCTTGGGGGCCTGGTTGCGCCAGTCGGCGAGCACGGTGGTCCGCAGGGCCGCGGTCAGCCCCAGGTCGCCGGCGAGGTGACGTGCGTCGAGGAGGCCGAGTTGGACCTTCAGATCCTCGCCCGCGGTCTTGCGGGCCTCGGCCGGTGTCCGCACGGAGTGGTCGAGGGCGATGCCGAGGTCCCAGACGGGGTACCAGAGCCGGTCGGCGAGCGCGGCGACGGCGGACGGGTCGGCGCCGTCGTGCAACAGCAGCAGATCGAGGTCGCTGCGCGGGGAGAGCTCCCCCCGGCCGTATCCCCCGACGGCGACCAGGGAGACCCCGCGCAGGGTGCCGGCGCCCGCGTCGAACAGGCCGGCCAGCCAGTCGTCCGTCAGTTCGGCGAGGGCGGAACGGCGCGGCGGCCCGGACCGCGCCCCCTCACCGAGGAGGCGCAGCCGGGCCGCCGCGTAGCCGCTGGGTCCCGAGTCCTCTGCTTCGTGCTGTACGTCCGTACTCGTCACCCAGCGACTCCTGTTCTACGTGTCAGAGCGCGTCCGGCCCGCGCTCACCGGTGCGGACCCGGACGGCCGTCTCGACCGGGAGCGACCAGACCTTGCCGTCACCGATCTTGCCGGTGCGGGCGGCCTTGACGATGACGTCGATCAGCTGCTCGGCGTCGTCGTCCTCGGCCAGTACCTCGATACGGATCTTCGGGACCAGGTCCACCGTGTACTCGGCACCGCGGTACACCTCGGTGTGGCCCCGCTGCCGACCGTAACCGCTGGCCTCGGTGACCGTCAGTCCGTGCACTCCGAAGGCCTGGAGGGCCTCCTTGATCTCGTCGAGCCGATGCGGCTTGACGACCGCGGTGATGAGCTTCATGCGTCAACCTTCTTGGATGCGGCCACCGGGGCGGGGACGGAGGTGGTACGGGCGGACCCGCCGCCGGCACCGCTGAAGTCGTACGCGGTCTCGGCGTGCTCGGCCTGGTCGATGCCCGCGATCTCGTCGTCCTCACTTACCCGCATGCCGATCGTCTTGTCCAGGACGAAGGCGAGGATCGCGGAGACCACCAGCGAGTAGCCGAGGACCGCGAAGACACCGGCGCACTGCTTCCAGAACTGGTCGAGGCCGCCGCCGTAGAACAGGCCCTCGACGTCGGACTGGCCCTTGCCGCTGGCGAAGAAGCCGATCAGCAGGGAGCCGACGACACCGCCGACGAGGTGGACACCGACGACGTCGAGCGAGTCGTCATAGCCGAAGCGGTACTTCAGGCCCACGGCCATCGCGCACAGCAGACCGGCGACCGCGCCGACGGCGATCGCGCCGAGCGGGTCGACCGCGCCGCCCGCCGGGGTGATGGCGACCAGACCGGCGACCGCGCCGGAGGCGGCGCCCAGCGTGGTGAACGCGCCGTGCCGGATCTTCTCGTAGATCAGCCAGGCCAGCATGGCGGCGGCGGTGGCGATCTGGGTGTTGATGAACATCAGCGCGCCGACGCCGTCGTCGTTGCCCAGCCAGGAGCCCGCGTTGAAGCCGAACCAGCCGAACCAGAGGAGACCGGCGCCCAGCATGACCAGCGGGAGGCTGTGCGGGCGCATCGGGTCCTTCTTGAAGCCGACCCGCTTGCCGATGACGAGGATCACGCCGAGCGCCGCGGCACCGGCGTTGATGTGCACCGCCGTACCACCCGCGAAGTCGATCACGCCGAGCTCGAAGGCCCAGCCGCCGGTGCCCCACACCCAGTGCGCGACCGGGAAGTACACGATCGTCGCCCACAGCGCGATGAACAGTGCCCAGGCACTGAACTTCACACGGTCCGCGAGCGCGCCGCTGATCAGGGCGGGCGTGATGATCGCGAACATCAGCTGGAAGACGGCGAAGACGTAGACCGGGATGGTGTAGCCGTCCCAGAGGTCGCCGATGCCGACGCCGGTGAGGCCGACGTAGTCGGAGGACCAGCCGATGATGCTGCCCGAGTCCGTACCGAAGGCCATGGAGAAGCCGTACAGCACCCACAGGATGGTGACGATCCCGAGGCTGATGAAGCTCATCATCAGCATGTTCAGGGTGCTCTTGACGCGGACCATGCCTCCGTAGAAGAAGGCCAGGCCCGGGGTCATCAGCATCACCAGGGCCGAACAGATGAGCATGAAGCCTGTGTTCGCGGACGACAGTGTGGGTGCGTCCGCCGCAAGCGTGATGGCTGGTGCCATCGGCGTCTCCTCGTCGTTGGATACGGCCCCGTGCGGGCGAAGCCTTGCGGCTGGAGGGGTGGGCCGGTTATGCGCCATGAGATTGGCGCAGCGCGGTTTCCGTCGAAGCCCCTCGTTGTTTCGCCGCGGTGACGAAGGCACCGTGCGTGTTACGGGTGGATGAACTGCCCGCGGCGCGGCCCCGACGATCGTTATCGTGGCGCAACCTTCGGCGATGTCCGGGGTGTGGCAAGAGGCCGGCCGCGGTCGGTCCTCCGAATGACCTGGCATGGGGGAGCCGAGTCGGGCGGTTCGGGAGGGCCGGCCGCGGCCGGGGTCTCAGGGGTGCGGCTCGTCGCCGCGTGGGTCAGACCGCCTCGGCGGCCTCCGGCAGTTCCACCGCGAGCTTGCCGGTGAGGTCGACGATCTCGGCGAGGTCCCCGAAGTCCCGGGCGGCGGTGTCGACGGTCTTTCGGATACGAGTGTTGACGCGCTCGGAACGCACCTTCTTGGCCACCTGCATGGCCTCCTCCGCGAAGGCGGTGCTCTGCTCGGGCTCGCGGCGCAGCAGATGCACGGTGGCCATGCCGATCAGATTGAGTGCGTACGACCGCTGGTGCTCGTCGTCCTTGGAGAACAGCTCGACCGCGCGCTGCATCAGGGGCTCGGCGAGCGAGGCGTAGGTGGGGCTGCGGCCGGCGACGTAGGCGAGGTCGCGGAACGAGTGGGAGTTCTCGCCGTACAGCTCGGCCTCGGAGAAGAAGCGGATCCAGTCGGGGTCCGGGTCGTCCCACTCGTCGGCGTCGCCGAAGGTGTCCTCGGCCATCCGCACCGCACGCTTGCACTTGCCGGGCTGGCCCATGTTGGCGTAGGCACGGGCCTCCATCGCATACAGCATCGACTGGGTGCGCGGGCTCGCGCAGTCCCGGCTGCCGTACTGCGCGAGGTGGATCAGCTCCAGCGCGTCCTCGGGGCGGCCGAGGTGGATCATCTGGCGGCTCATGCTGGAGAGCACGTACGAGCCGAGGGGGCGGTCGCCGGCCTCCTTCGCGGCGTGCAGGGCCAGCACGAAGTACTTCTGGGCGGTGGGCTGGAGCCCCACGTCGTAGCTCATCCAGCCCGCCAGTTCGGCGAGTTCGGCGGCGACCCGGAAGAGCCTTCGGGTGGTGGCCTCCGGCTGGGGTTCCTGGAGCAGGTCCGTCACCTCGTGCAGCTGGCCGACGACGGCCTTGCGGCGCAGTCCGCCGCCGCACTGGGCGTCCCAGCGGCGGAACATCACCGCGGTGGACTCCAGCAGCTCCAGCTCGGGCTGGGAGAGCCGGCCGCGGGCCCGGCCGGTGGCGATCGGTTCGGCGTCCTGCCGGGCGGCCGTGGGGCCGGGGACGAGCCAGCGCTGCATGGGCTCGATCAGGGAGGGCCCGGCGGACAGCGCGAGCGAGGTGCCGAGGAAGCCGCGGCGGGCGAGCATCAGGTCGCTGCGGGAGAACTCACCGAGCAGGGCGACCGTCTGCGGGGCGGTCCAGGGCAGGTCGACGCCGGAGGAGGAGGGCGTCTGGCGGGCGGTGCGCAGCCCGAGGTCGTCGACCGAGACGACACAGCCGAAGCGCTCGGAGAACAGCTCGGAGAGGATCCTGGGGATCGGCTCGCGCGGGTTCTCGCCGTCCAGCCAGCGGCGCACCCGGGAGGTGTCCGTGGAGATGTGGTTGGCGCCCAACTGGCGCGCCCTGCGGTTCACCTGACGTGCCAGCTCGCCCTTGGACCAGCCGCTGCGCACGAACCACGAGCCCAGCAGCTCGTTGGGACGCTTGTCGGCGTTCGCCCCGCCTGCGCCGTTGCCGCCCACTGGAACGCCCCCATTCCCTCCGACCGCCTGCCGCTCTCTGCGCCAAGCCCTATCAGAATGCCCGTCAACACGGCCGCCCGTCCGGCAGTTGTCACTCTTCGAACGGGGAAGCGACTTGCCTCCGGCATACCCGGAAGCGCATGTGCCTCCGGGCTCCGTGCACTCAAAGTAATCCTACGATCACCCGTCCAGCCATGGCGATCCCGGAAACGCCACCATTCGCCACCCCTTCGAATGAACTCGCGGTTGGCTCCTCACGATTCACTTGACATAGGACGGACGCGGGTGAGCGAAACGGTGTGCGCCGGGGCGCGTACAGCCGAGCGCACCACCCGCCGCACACCAAGCCGCCGCCTGAAACGGGCGCCATCGGGAAGCGGAAACGGTGAGCGGTCACGTTCCGCGTTCGTCTCGTAACCACCGGTGTGTGGGCAGCGTTGGAGGGGGCATGGGCTTCACGATCGGCAGCAGCAGGGGGATCCGCGACATCAGGTCCGGCTCGCGCCGCCGCGGCCGGGCGTCGGAATGCACCGCCGTGGCCGAGTACACCGGGCTCTGGGGCTGGGACGTCGTCCCGGGCGCCCGGACCGCCGGGGGCGCGTGCTCCTGCGGCCGCGCCGACTGTCCCGCGCCCGGCGCGCATCCGCTGGACTTCGCGCCGGAGGTACCGGCGGGCGCGACGCTCGACCAGGTGACCGAGGCCTGGGGCGAGTTCCCGGGCGCCGCGGTGATGCTGCCGGTCGGCCGGGCGTTCGACGTGCTGGAGGTGGCGGAGCCCGCCGGGCGCCGCGCGCTGGTCCGCCTGGAGCGCATGGGCCTGCCGCTCGGCCCGGTCGCCGTGACCCCCGACGGCCGCGCCCACTTCTTCGTCGCGCCCGGCGCGGCGGCCGAACTGCCCGCGCTGCTCTACCGGATGGGCTGGGACGACCCCCGTCTCGACCTGCGCGCCCTCGGCCCGGGCACGTCCGTCACGGCGCCGCCCTCCGACCGGGCCGGCCTCGGCCCGGTCCGCTGGCTGCGCTCACCCGACCTGGACTCGGCGACGAAGCCGCCGGCGGCCCGCCTGCTCCTCGGCACGCTGGCCTACGTGGCCCACCGCTCCCGCGCGTAACGGCACCGACCCGCACGTCAGAGCGCCCGCCCCAGCACATCGTGGGGGCGGGCGCTCCGCGTACCGCACTACCGCGTGTCCGTTCGACACCGCGTACCGATTCCGGTTGGTCAGTCTCCGATGAGCGCATCCACGAACGCTTCCGGTTCGAACGGCGCCAGGTCGTCCGCGCCCTCGCCGAGCCCGATGAGCTTGACCGGCACTCCGAGTTCGCGCTGCACGGCGACGACGATGCCGCCCTTGGCGGTGCCGTCCAGCTTGGTGAGCACAATGCCGGTGATGTCGACGACCTCGGCGAAGACACGGGCCTGCACCAGGCCGTTCTGCCCGGTGGTGGCGTCGAGCACCAGCAGCACCTCGTCCAGCGGCGCGTGCTTCTCCACGACCCGCTTGACCTTGCCCAGCTCGTCCATGAGGCCGGTCTTGGTGTGCAGCCGCCCCGCGGTGTCGATGAGGACGACGTCGCACCCCATCTCCTTGCCCTCCTTCACCGCGTCGAACGCGACGGAGGCGGGGTCACCGCCCTCGGGACCGCGCACGGTGTAGGCACCGACCCGCTCGCCCCAGGTCTGCAACTGGTCGGCGGCGGCGGCGCGAAAGGTGTCGGCGGCGCCGAGCACCACACTGCGGCCGTCGGCCACCAGGACGCGGGCGAGCTTGCCGGTGGTGGTGGTCTTGCCGGTGCCGTTCACCCCGACGACCATCACGATGCCGGGCTTGCTCGCCTCGGGCTCGGTCTTCACGACCCGGTCCATCCCGGGGTCGACGAGCGTGATCAGCTCCTCGCGCAGCAGGGCGCGCAGCTCCTCGGGGGTGCGGGTGCCGAGCACCCGGACCCGCTCGCGGAGCCGGTCGACGAGTTCCTGGGTGGGCTGGACACCGACGTCCGCGGTGAGCAGCGTGTCCTCGATCTCCTGCCAGGTGTCCTCGTCGAGGTGCTCGCGGGACAGCAGGGTGAGCAGGCCCTTGCCGAGCGCGTTCTGGGAGCGGGAGAGCCGGGCGCGCAGCCGCACCAGGCGGCCCGCGGCGGGTTCCGGCACCTCGATCTCGGGCGCCGGGAGCTCTTCTACGGGCGGTTCCGCGACGCCGGCCGGGGCCGAGCCGTCGGGAAGGTCCACCTCCTCGATCGTGCGGCGGGGTTCGTCCCGCGGCGTCTCGGCCTCGTCGCCGACGTGCGGCTCGGCCGGCGGGGCGGTGATGTCGGGTGTCGTGGGCGGCGGCGGGGGCAGCGGCTTCTTGCGCCGGCTGCCGACGATCAGTCCGCCCAGCGCGCCGAGCACGACCACGGCGATGACTACAACAAGGATGACGGTTTCCATAACGCGTCCAGTATCGGCCATGGGTCCGAACGCGCCCCCCTTGGATGTTCCACCGACCCGCACCCGGTCGATTTCGGGCCATAGTCGGACTAACGTACGATGGCTCGCCATGAGCACCACCGCCCCACACGATGGCGCCCCCGGCTCCCCCGCGATATCCGCCGAAGATCCGCACCCCCACGGCGGCCCCGAGGATCCGCACCCCCACGGCGGCCTCGAAACCCGGGGTATCGAACCGGTCCCGGACACCGAGCGCACCGCCCGCACCCGTGAGCTGTTCCCGACCTGGGTCGCCGCCAACATCAGCGTCCTGCTGCTGACCATGGGCGCGAGCCTGGCCGTGACGTACGGCCTGAACTTCTGGCAGTCCCTGGTCGTCGGCGTCGCCGCGCCGGTCGTGTCGTACGGACTGGTCGGGCTGATCGGGATCGCCGGGAAGCGCGGGGGCGCGCCCGGGATGACGCTGTCCCGCGCGGTGTTCGGTCAGCGCGGGAACCTGCTGCCGGGCTCGCTGATCTGGGTGGCGCGCTGGGGCTGGGAGACGATCAACGCGGTGACCGGCGCGTACGCCGTGCTCACCGTGCTGGACATCCTGTTCGGGGTGGGCCGCAACGACGTGCTGGTCGTGGTCACCCTGCTGTTCTTCGTACTCGCGACCTTCGCGATCTCCGGCCTGGGCATCAACGCCGTGCAGAAGTGCAACAGGTGGGCGACCTACCTCTTCGGCGGCTTCTCCCTCCTGGTGCTCGGTTATCTGGTCGCCGAGACGGACTGGGGCAGGGTCTTCGGGCAGGGCGCGGGCTCCACGGCCGCGATGATCACGGGGGTGGGGCTGATCGCCGCGGGCGGTATCAGCTGGGTGCCGTCCTCCCCCGACTTCACGCGCTATCTGCCGCGTACGGCGTCCTCGGCGGCGATCGTGCGCAACTCGGTCGGCGGCGCGGGGGTCGTTGTGCTCCCGATGGTGCTGATGGGTGCGGTGATGGCGTCGGGGACGCCGGATCTGGCGTCGGCGGCGGACCCGGTGTCGTTCCTCGGGGAGATCCTGCCGCTGTGGCTGGCGGTGCCCTATCTGCTGATCGCGCTGGTCGGCATGTTGCTGATCAACTCCATGTCGATGTACTCGGCCGGCTTCACCGCCCAGACCCTGGGTATCCGGGTGCCCCGGCACTGGGCGGTCTCGGTCAACGCGGTGATCTCACTGGTCTTCGGCGGCGTCCTCATGCTGGTCGCGACGAGCTTCATGGGGTCCTTCATCGCCTTCCTGTCGCTGCTGGCGGTGGCGTTCTCGGCGTGGGTCGGCGTGTTCGGCGTGGACATGCTGCGCCGCACGCACTACGACGCCGACGCCCTGCTCGACACGGGCCGCACCAGCGCCTACTGGTACCGGGGCGGCTTCGGCCCGGCCGCGGTCACCGCCTGGGCGCTGGGCCTGGTGACGGGCCTGCTGTTCACCACGTCCGACTGGTTCACCGGCCCGCTCGCCTCGAACAACCCCGTCGGCGAGTACGGCCTCGGCTGGACGGCCACGATCGTCGTCTCGGGCCTGCTCTACGCCGTACTGCCGAAGCCGGCCGTACGGGAGCGGTCCGCGTCTCTGGCCATCTGACGCCCCGTCAGCTACCGTCCCCCTTCGCCGGAGCCCCGTCCCAGGTGAAGGGGGACGCCCCATGTCCGTCTCGGTCGTACGGTTCAACCTCGTCGCACCCGGCGCCACCCCGGCCGCGCTCGGCGCCCGCTACCGGGCGGCCCTGGAGATGGCGGCCTACGCCGACGAGCGCGGCGTCACGATGGTGCAGACCGAGGAGCACCACGGCGCCGAGAACAACTGGATGTCCTCGCCGTTCACCTTCGCCGGCGCGGTGCTCGGCGCCACCCGGCGCATCTCGGTCACCGTCTCCGCGATCATCGGCCCCCTGCACGATCCGCTGCGGCTGGCCGAGGACATCGCCGTACTGGATCTGCTCAGCGGCGGACGGCTGGTGACGGTCGCCGGGATCGGGTACCGGCCGCAGGAGTACGCGCAGTTCGGCGTGGACTGGGAGCGGCGGGGACGGCTCCAGGACGAGTTGCTGGAGACGCTGCTGAAGGCGTGGACCGGCGAGGAGTTCGTATACCGCGGCCGCACGGTCCGGGTCACCCCGCGCCCGTTCACCGAACCGCATCCCCTGCTGCTGGTCGGCGGCTCCTCCAAGGCGGCCGCGCGCCGGGCGGCACGGTTCGGCCTGCCGTTCTTCCCGAGCGCGCACCTGCCGGAGCTGGAGGCGTACTACAAGGAGCGGCTCGTCGAGTACGGCACCGACGGCTGGACGATGATGCCGGGCGCCGAGATCCCGCTGCTGCACCTGGCCGAGGACCCCGACGAGGCGTGGTCCCGCCACGGCGAGCACTTCCTGCACGAGGCGCACACGTACGCCTCCTGGCAGTCGGGCGGTGTGCGTTCCGCGGTGCGCTCGGCGGCCGGGACGGTGGCGGAGCTCCGCGCGGAGGGCGTCTACCGGATCGTGACGCCGGACGAGTGTGTGGCGCTGGGCCTCGACAGCCTCGTACTGCATCCGCTGGTGGGCGGGATGCCGGTCGAGGAGGGGCGGCGGAGTCTGGAGCTGTTCTGCGAACGTGTACTGCCCCGGCTGGGGGCGTGAGCCGGGGCAGTACACGTCGCGCCTTCCGAGGGCGGGCCTCAGCCCATCTCCTCCAGTGACTTGCCCTTCGTCTCCTTGACGTACTTGAGGACGAACGGGATGGAGAGCGCGGCGAAGACCGTGTAGATCACGTAGGTCGCGGAGAGGTTCCAGTCGGCCAGCGACGGGAAGCTCGCGGTGATCGCCCAGTTGGCGATCCACTGCGCGGAGGCGGCGACGCCCAGTGCGGCGGCGCGGATCCGGTTCGGGAACATCTCGCCCAGGAAGACCCAGACGACCACACCCCACGACAGGGCGAAGAACAGCACGAACACATGGGCGGCGACCAGGGCGACCCAGCCCTGTGTGGAGGGCAGTTTGCCGTCGACCAGGTGGTACGAGAACGCCCAGGCCTCCAGCGCCAGACCGACCACCATGCCGACCGAGCCGATGAGCGCGAGCGGCTTTCGGCCGATCCGGTCCACAAAGATGATCGCGATCACGGTGCCGATGATGTTCACGATCGACGTCGTGAAGGAGTAGAAGAACGACTCCGACGGGTCGACGCCGACCGACTGCCACAGCGTCGAGGAGTAGTAGAACGCGACGTTGATGCCGACGAACTGCTGGAAGACCGAGAGGCCGATACCGACCCAGACGATCGGCTTGAAGAAGAAGGAGCCGCCGAGCAGGTCCTTGAAGACCGACTTGTGCTCGCTCTTCATGGCGTGCTCGATCTCGGCCACCCGGGCGTCGAGACCGGCGTGCTCGCCCTCGACCTCGGCGAGGATCGCGCGGGCGCGCTCACGCTTGCCGACGGAGAGCAGGAAGCGCGGGGACTCGGGGATGGCGAAGGACAGCAGGCCGTACAGGACGGCCGGGATCACCATCACGCCGAGCATGACCTGCCAGGCCTCCAGGCCCATCAGCTTGCCGCGCTGGTCGCCGTCGGCGGCGTTCAGCAGACCCCAGTTGACCAGCTGCGACACGGCGATGCCGATGACGATCGCGGCCTGCTGGAAGGAGCCGAGCCGACCGCGGTAGGCGGGCGGGGCGACCTCGGCGATGTAGGCCGGGCCGATGACGGACGCCATACCGATGGCGAAACCGCCGATGACCCGCCAGAACGCGAGGTCGTACAGCGAGAAGGGCAGCGCGGAACCGACCGCGCTGATGGTGAACAGCACGGCGGAGATCTGCATGCACCGGATACGGCCGATCCGGTCGGCGATCCGGCCGGCGGTCGCCGCGCCGATCGCACAGCCGATCAGCGCGATAGCGATGACCTGGGCCAGCGCGGCGGAGCCGATGTCGTAGCGGTCCCGGATGGCTTCGACGGCACCGTTGATCACGGAACTGTCGTAGCCGAAGAGGAATCCGCCCATCGCCGCGGCGGCGGCGATGAAGATGACGTGCCCGAGATGATCGGGATGAGCCGTCCCGGCTCCTGGGGCCTGCGCTGTGCTGGTCACGTTCAACTCCTCGGGCCACCGGCAAGTGCTACTAGTTGCGCACAGGGAAGCGCCACTCACACCTGAAGGTAAAAACGACGTTACAGACCCTATGCCTTCAGGTTCCGAAGTCAAACGGGGGGTTTGGTAAGAGATTTTTTTACGCGAGTAAGGCTTGCGTTCACTTCTTGAAGAACCGGTGGAGGCGTCGCCCGGGGGCGCAGGGAACTGCGCCCAGCCACGACGGCGCCGCACCCGAATCCGATACAGACCCGGCGTCAGCGCAACCGCTGACTGATCACCTTCGACACACCATCGCCCTGCATCGACACGCCGTACAACGCGTCCGCGACCTCCATCGTCCGCTTCTGATGCGTGATCACGATGAGCTGCGAGGCCTCCTGCAACTCCTGCATGATCCGGATCAGCCGCTGAAGGTTGGTGTCGTCGAGCGCCGCCTCGACCTCGTCCATCACGTAGAACGGGCTGGGCCGCGCCTTGAAGATCGACACCAGCATCGCGACGGCCGTCAGCGACCGCTCACCGCCCGAGAGCAGCGACAACCGCTTGACCTTCTTGCCGGGCGGCCGGGCCTCGACATCCACACCGGTGGTGAGCATGTTGTCGGGATCGGTCAGCACCAGCCGCCCCTCACCGCCCGGGAAGAGCCGGCTGAACACACCCTCGAACTCCCGGGCCGTGTCCCAGAACGCCTCCGTGAAGACCTGCTCGACCCGCTCGTCGACCTCCTTGACGACCTGGAGGAGGTCGGCCCGGGTCTTCTTCAGGTCCTCCAGCTGCTCGCTCAGGAACTTGTGACGTTCCTCCAGCGCGGCGAACTCCTCCAGGGCGAGCGGGTTCACCTTGCCGAGCTGCTGGTACGCCCGCTCGGCGGCCCTGAGCCGCTTCTCCTGCTCGGCGCGGACAAACGACTTCGGCTGGTTGCGCGGATGCTCGGGGTCCTCCGGCAGCTCCTCGCCCTCGGCGGGCGGGGACGGCGGTACGAGCTGGTGGGGGCCGTACTCGGTGACGAGGCCCTCCGGCTCGACACCCAGCTCCTCCAGCGCCTTCGTCTCCAGCTGCTCGATCCGCATCCGCTTCTCGGCGCCGAGCACCTCGCCCCGGTGCACCGAGTCCGTCAGCTTGTCCAGCTCGGCCTTGAGGTCGCGGCCCTCGGTCCGGGCGGCCGTCAGCTCCTGCTCGCGGCGCGCCTTCGCGGCCTCGGCCGCGGCCCGTTCCTGGTCCGCGCGGCCGAGGGAGACCTCGACGTGCGCGAGCAGCTGGCGGGCGCCGGTGGTGACGGCCTCCGCGACGGCGGCCTCGTGACGCAGCCGGGCCCGGCGCTGCTCGGCACGCGCGCGTGCCTCGCGTTCCGCGCGGGCGGCACGGTCGAGTCCGTCGGCCCGTCCGGCCAGCCCCTTGACGCGTTCCTCGTGTGTACGGACCTGGAGGCGGGCCTCCATCTCGGTCTGCCGCGCGTTGGCACCGTCGGCGGCGAGCCGGTCGCGTACGGAGGTGTCGGGTTCCTCCTCGACCGGCATCTCCTCGGCGACGGCGAGGCGTTCGGCGAGTTCCTCGACGTCCTGGAGGGCCTTGTCCAGCGCGTCCTGGGCGCGGGCGGCGGCGGCCGTACTGCGCTCGGCCTCGCCCGCGGCGCCCCTGGCCTGGCCCGCGAGCCGGCCGAGTTGCTGGGCGACGGAGGACTTCTCGCGCTCGGCGGCGCGGCGGCGGTCGCCGAGTTCCTCGACGAGCCGTGCGGATTCCCTGCGGTGCTCGGCGGCGGTGGTCTGTGCCTCGGTGAGTCGGTCGCAGCGGACGGCCAGCTCTTCCAGCTCGGCCGCAGCCTCGTCGACGGAGGCCTGTACCTCCAGGAGGCTCGGTGCGCCCGCGGAGCCGCCGTGGGCGAAGTGGGCGCCGAGGAGGTCGCCTTCGGCGGTGACCGCGGTGAGGTCGGGGCGACGGTAGACGAGGGCCTCGGCGTCTTCGAGGGTGTCGACGACGACGATGCCCTGGAGGAGGCGGTGGATGGCGGGGGTGAGGTCGGTGGGGGCGTGGACGTAGTGGGATGCGGGGTGGGATGCGGGGTGGGCGCCGGTCGTAGGGGCTGGTTGGGGTGGAGTGGCGTCTGCGGGGCCGTTGTGGCTGGTCGCGCAGTTCCCCGCGCCCCTTTCCGGCGTCGCCGGTCCCGTGGGTGACGAGCCGCCCGGCGTCGCCGGTCCCGTGGGTGACAAGCGCTCCGGCGTTGCCGGTCCCGGTGGCGGGGGGTTCTCCGGGGTTCCTGCCAGGAGTAGGGCCGCTCGGCCGCCGTCCTGCTTTCGAAGCAGGCGGATCGCGTCCGCCGCCGCTGTGGGTGACGTCACCGCGATCGCGTCCGCCGCCGCTCCGAAGGCCGCTGCCAGGGCGACCTCGTGGCCCGGGGTCACCGTCAGCAACTCGGCGGCGGGGCCGAGAAGTCCGGTGAGGCGGTCCTTCGCACCGAGCAGTATCCCCGTGCCGTCCTTGCGGCGCAGGCCGAGGGCGAGTGCCTCGTGGCGGGCCTGGGTCGCGGCGCGGGCGCGTTCGACCGCGGTGACCGCCTCGCGGGCCGCGCCGTGGGCGGCCTCCGCCTCCTTGAGCCGCTCCCTGGCGGCGTCGTGCTGCTCGGCGAGTTCGGCGTCGCCGGCGTCTAGGCCGTCGACCTCGGCCTTGAGTGCCTCGTACTCCTCCTGCGCGGCGACGGCACGTTCCTGCGCCTCGTCACGGGCGGCGGCGAGGCGGTCGATCTCAGCCTGGGCGGAGGCGGCGCGCGAACGGGCCGCGTTCACCTGGCCGCCCAGCCGGGCGAGCCCCTCGCGGCGGTCGGCGATCGCGCGGGCGGCGTCCTTGAGGCGGCGTTCCTCCAGGGCGAGTTCGCGTTCGAGGTCGGCGCGGTGGCCGATGGTGTCGTCCAGGGCGTGCTGGGCCGCTTCGAGGGCGGCCTCCAACTCGGCCTCCTGCTCACGGATCCGGTGGGCCTCGCGCTCCATGTCCTCGGGGTCGCGGCCGCGCCGCTCCTCGGGCGGGGCGGAGGTGGCGCTCTTCACGCGCGCCTCGGCCAGTGAGATCGTGCCGCGTACCCGCTCGGCCAGCTGGGACAGTTCGTACCAGGTCTGCTGGGCGCGCTGGAGCCGCGGGGTGAGCCGGCGGACCTCGTCCTCCAGGAGCGCCTCGCGCTGGAGCGCCTTCTTCAGGTCCTGCTCGGCGGACTCCTTGCGCTCCTTGAGCGCGGCCTCGTCGGCGACCTCGGCGGTGAGCGCGTCACGCAGGCCCACCAGGTCGTCGGCGAGCAGGCGCAGCCGGGCGTCGCGGAGGTCGGCCTGGATGACGGCGGCCCGGCGGGCGACGGCGGCCTGCCGGCCGAGGGGCTTCAACTGGCGGCGCAGTTCGTCCGTCAGGTCCTGCACCCGCGCGAGGTTGGCCTGCATCGCGTCCAGCTTGCGGAGCGCCTTCTCCTTGCGCTTGCGGTGCTTGAGGACGCCGGCCGCCTCCTCGATGAAGGCGCGGCGGCCCATCGGATCGGCGTGCAGTACGGAGTCGAGCTGGCCCTGGCCGACGATGACATGCATCTCGCGGCCGATGCCGGAGTCGGAGAGCAGCTCCTGGATGTCGAGCAGGCGACACGTGTCGCCATTGATCTGGTACTCGCTGCCGCCGTTGCGGAACATGATCCGCGTGATGGTGACTTCGGCGTACTCGATGGGGAGCGCGCCGTCGGAGTTGTCGATGGTCAGCGACACCTCGGCGCGGCCGAGCGGCGGGCGGCCGGTGGTGCCGGCGAAGATGACGTCCTCCATCTTGCCGCCACGCAGCGACTTGGCGCCCTGTTCGCCCATGACCCAGCTGAGCGCGTCCACGACATTGGACTTGCCCGAGCCGTTCGGTCCCACGACACACGTGATGCCCGGCTCGAACCGGAGCGTGGTCGCCGAGGCGAACGACTTGAACCCGCGGAGGGTCAGGGCCTTGAGGTGCACGCCGCTGGACTCTACCTTCCGGGGTTGTCTCACTCCATGAACCCGCGGTTTCGCCGTTGAACGTGCAGGGCACACCAGACGTTAAAGAGCCTGAAAGGATGCACGGGGGAAAGAAAGACGGGGCGGAGCGGGACCGGAGCAGGACCGGGGGAAAGAAAGAAGGGACGCCGAAGCGTCCCTTGCAACTTCTTGACAACTTAGCGGTGGTACGAGCAGCCCAACCACTGCCTGTCGTGCCGCGATGCAGTGATCAGGTGAGCGCGGGCTCCGCCTGGTGTGCGTCGATGCTCTCCATGAACCTGTCGTGGTGAGAAGCGGCAGCCGTCAGCGCGTCGTTCTCTTCCTGGATCCGTACGAGCTCGGATTCCAGGTCCTGGACGCGCTGCTGGAGCCGTCGCATCTCGGCGAGGAGTCGAGGGTCGGAGCCGCCGACGTAACCGAGAAGCGCCTTTGCCATGATGGATGGTCCTCCACACTGAGTGACCGACCGAATCGGTGTGGGTCGTGAGGGAATCGCACCCGCGGTGCTTGGCACACCGAGTGTTGCTCTGCCGTTCTGCCATGCCAAACAGCTAAGGTGCGCGGGGCTTTCAGCGTCTCACCAAAAAGTTTGACGGTCAACACGATCACGCCCCGTATTGGCGGGCGACCCGGCGTGCGCGGCCTGGAACGGCGGCGCGAGAGCTGCTGCGGGCGCTGAGGGCGTGTCGATCATCTTTCCCTGCGGAGCGGGCCAGGGCAAGGGCTTGTCGTCAATCACCAGGCACTTTCCCCCGACGGCGACCGCCGAAGTCCCCCGCGGCCCCGTGTTTCCGGGGCCGGGCGGTCTCCGGGTCAGCGGATCGCGAAGCCGTCGTAGCCCCCGCGGGGTGTGTCCCAGATCTCGGTGACACCCTCCACGCGGCCGGGCGTGTCGCCCTGGCGGAGCCAGTCGAGCAGCCCTTCGCAGCCCGTCCGCGGCCCTTCGGCGACCACCTGGACCCGGCCGTCCTCCAAATTGAGAGCAAAGCCACTCAGGCTCCCGATCTCCAGCGCCTTGGCCCGCGTGAACCAGCGGAAACCCACACCTTGGACGCGTCCCCGTACCCAGGCCACCAGCCGCACATCCTCGCTCATGAGTGCAACCTAACCGGCATATGTCGCTCAGGACACTTCCTCCTCCAGCGCCATGGGGTACCGTCCCGACGCAGTGAATCTCATTTGAAACCCACTCGATCGAGTGAGTTGCGTTGACCGCGTTGGACGAGTCGACCGCACGGACGAGGAAGGCCAGGACATGGGACGCCACCGACGCTCCGCCGCCGGACGCGCCGCCAGGGGCCGCGCCACGGGGGTCACACAGCAGCACGGTTCCGCCACGGGGAGCCACGGCCCGCGGGACTCGTACGGGGGCGGCCGCGCGGCGCCCGGTATCGCGCCGTATCTGAACCCCGAGGCCTACGCCGAGACCACGGCACGCAGCGAGGCCTTCCTCTACGCCACCGACGACGCCTACACCCCCGCCGCGGGGACCGCCGTCCTGCCGGGCGACGGTTATCTGACGGGTGGCGGCGACCGGGGCGCGTCCGGCACGTCCACGCACCGCCGCCGCAAGAAGCGGGTGGCCCGTCCGGTGCGTACCGGACTGCTCGGGGTCTCCGCCGCGGTCGCCATCGGCACGGTCGCGGTCGCCGCGGGCGTGGTCCCCGGCACCCAGAACTACCGGCTCGGCGGTGGCAGCGGCGCCGGCGACATCCAGGCCGTCGACACCCCGACCGGCTCACCGACCGCGCAGGGCGGCACCTCCGGCAGCGCGGAGACCCGCGACCCGGAGTCCACCAGCCGCGACACCGAGCGCTCGACCTCGCCGACCGCCTCCGCATCCACGCCCTCGACGGCGCCCGGCAAGACCCCGGAGAAGAAGCCGGAGTCCGAGAAGCCCGAGAGCAGGAAGCCGGCCACTCCTCCGTCGAAGAAGCCGAGCACCGAGCCGACGCCGTCGCGTACGGCCACGAAGGCCCCCGCCCCCGAGTCGCCGGCGGAGCGCACCTCGGCCCCGGCGACGGTGTCCGAGGAGACCGCGGCCGCCGCCGAGGTGCTGCGGCTGGTCAACGAGGAGCGGGCGAAGGTCGGTTGCAGCGCCCTCGCCGCGAACAGCGCGCTGTCCGACCTGGCCCAGGACTTCAGCGAGGACATGGCCGCACGCGGTTTCTTCGACCACACCGACCCGGACGGCGCCTCGCCGTGGGACCGGGCCGCGAAGGCCGGCGTCACCGGTCTGGGCGGCGAGAACATAGCCCGCGGCCAGGCCGACGCGGCAGCCGTGATGAACGCCTGGATGAACAGCCCCGGGCACCGCGCCAACATACTGAACTGCGACTTCAAGACCCTGGGCGTCGGTGTCCACATGGGCGCGGGCGGCCCGTGGTGGACCCAGGACTTCGGCTACTAGGCCCCCCCCCCGGCCCCCGGACCCGACCCACTAACCACCGGTTAGCGCAATCTGTCGGTGGGCGCTTTCCGCCGGTATGATTGAAGAATGGACAACACCGAGGAGCGCGCGCCGGAGCGGGATCTCCCGTACGACGTGTTCGCCAAGGCGTGTCCCTCGCGTCGCACGCTGGAGCATGTGACGGGCCGCTGGGGCGGACTCACCCTGGGCGCGCTGTACGAGGGATCGCTGCGCTTCAACGAGCTGCGCCGCCGCGTCGACGGCGTCAGCGAGAAGATGCTGTCCCAGACACTCCAGGCCCTGGAGCGCGACGGCCTGGTCCACCGCGAGGCCCGGCCGACCAACCCGCCCCGCGTGGACTACGAACTGACCGCGCTCGGCCGCGAGGTGACGGAGCGTCTGCTGACGCTCATCCACTGTGTGGAGAGCAGCATGGACGACGTCCTCGCCGCCCGCCGCCGCTACGACGAGCGGCAGCCCGGCGTTACGGCGTGACGCGCGGCGCCCGCTGGCACGTGGGGCAGAAGTAGCTCGACCGGTTCATCCACGGGCGGCGGCGCATCGGCGTACCGCACCTCCGGCACGGCTCCCCCTCCCGTCCGTACGCGTCGAGGGACCGGTCGAAGTAGCCCGACTCCCCGTTCACGTTGACGTACAGACTGTCGAAGCTGGTGCCGCCGACCGAGAGGGCCGCGTTCATCACATCCCTTGTGTGGCCCAGGAGTTCGGCGGTGCGCGGGCGGGTGAAGGTCGCCGTCGGACGCTCGTAGTGCAGCCGGGCGCGCCAAAGGGCCTCGTCCGCATAGATGTTGCCGACGCCGCTGATCAACGACTGGTCGAGCAGGGCCCGTTTGATGGTGGTGCGCTTGCGGCGCAGCTTCTGGTGGAAGGCCTCGTCGTCGAAGAGCGGGTCGAGGGGATCGCGGGCGATGTGCGCGATGACGTCGGGCAGCCCGTCGGCGGTGGTGTCGTGCAGTGAGAGCCCGCCGAAGGTGCGCTGGTCGACGAAGCGCAGTTCGGTGTCGAGGGCGTCGGCGAACCGCACCCGGATCCTGAGGTGCTTCTCGTCGGGCGCGGTGTGCGGCTGGACCAGCAGCTGTCCGCTCATCCCGAGATGCGCGAGGACCGCCTGACCGGTGTCCTCCAGCGGCAGCCACAGATACTTGCCGCGCCGGCTGGGAATCCCGATCCGGTGGTCCTTGAGCCGGTGGGTGAAGTCGTCGGCGCCCGCCGGATGCCGGCGCACGGCACGTGGGTGCAGCACCTCGGCCTCGGCGACGGTCCGCTCGGCGACCCACCGCTCCAGACCACGTCGTACGACCTCGACCTCGGGCAACTCTGGCATCGCAACCCCCGTCATGGGCCTGCCCGGACCGCACGGGGCCACGGGTCGCCACGAGCCGAGCGCCCGCCCCAAGTGGGCGGACGCTCGGATCGTGCCTGTTCGTCAGGCGGAGGCCGGCGTCTCGTCGGCGCCGTCGGACGGGGCGGCCTCGGCCCGCGCGGCTTCCGCCGCGGCCTTGGCGCGCTCGTCCGCAGCGGCCTGGATCGCCCGCCATGCGGACTCCGCGGCCTGCTGCTCCGCCTCCTTCTTGCTGCGGCCGGTGCCGGTGCCGTACGAGACGCCTCCGACGCGGGCGGCAGCGGTGAAGGTCTTCTCGTGATCGGGGCCGGTCTCCGTGACCAGGTACTCGGGAACACCGAGCCCCTCGGTCGCGGTGAGCTCCTGGAGGCTGGTCTTCCAGTCCAGGCCGGCTCCGAGGTTGGAGGACTTCTCGATCAGCGGGTCGAACAGGCGGTGCACCAGTTCGGACGCCGCGCCGAGGCCCTGGTCGAGATAGACCGCGCCGATCACCGCTTCGAGGGTGTCGGCGAGGATGGACGCCTTGTCCCGGCCGCCCGTGCCCTCTTCACCACGGCCGAGCCGGATGAAGGAACCCAGGTCGAGGCCGCGGCCGACCCCCGCCAGCGCACGCGAGTTGACCACCGCGGCCCGCAACTTGGCCAGCTGGCCTTCGGGCAGGTCGGGGTGGGTGGTGTACAGCGTGTCCGTCACGACGAGACCCAGGACGGAGTCCCCGAGGAACTCCAGCCGCTCGTTCGTCGGCAGACCGCCGTTCTCGTACGCGTAGGAACGGTGGGTCAGTGCACGCACCAGAAGGGCGGACTCGACCTGGTAGCCGAGCCGCCCTTCCAGAAGTGCGTGGGACGAGGCTTCGTGGTCCGCCGGGTTCCCGGCGGTTGGATCCGCCTTGGCGTCAACCGCCTTCTTTGGCGTGGACACAGTGCCTCTCACCAGCCGCTCAGACCTCGATGACCTGGCGCTTGTTGTAAGTGCCGCAAGACGGGCACGCGATGTGCTGCTGCTTGGGCTCGTGGCAGCGCTCACACGCAACCAGGGTGGGGACCGCAGCCTTCCACTGCGACCGGCGGTGGCGCGTGTTGCTGCGCGACATCTTCCGCTTCGGAACAGCCACGGCTACTTCTCCTGCTTCTCGTTGGCGTGCGCCGAACCGGGCGCCTCGCCACTCATCTCGTCCTTCTCGCCGTCTTCGAGTGAACCGGCGAGTCCCTGCAACGCCGCCCAACGGATGTCGAGGGCGTCGTGGTGGTGGTCCGGGTCGTCCGCGAGCCGCGCTCCGCACTCGGAGCACAGACCCGGGCAGTCTTCCCGGCACACCGGCTGCATCGGCAGTGCGAGCACCACCGCGTCCCGCAGCACGGGTTCGAGGTCGAACATGCCGTCCTCGAGGGAGAGCGTGCCCTCGTCGTCCTCGGCGTCGTCGCCCGGTTCCGTGATCACACGGCCCCGGTCATCGGCGTCAGGGTACGAGAACATCTCCTGGAAGTCCGCTTCGAGCTCCTGCTCGACCGGCTCCAGACACCTTACGCACTCCCCCTTGGCCAGTGCACGGGCGGTGCCTGTGACAAGCACCCCTTCCATGACCGACTCCAGACGGAGTTCGAGCTCCACCGGGGCGCCTTCCGGCACTCCGATGACGTCCTTGAGACCGAGGTCCTTCGGGGCGTCGACCGTGCGGGTCAGGCGCTGGAGCGCACCAGGACGCCGACCCAGCTCGTGCGTGTCGAACACGAGGGGGTTGCGGTGGTCGAGGCGGGCGTTAGGAGCCATTCCTGCTTTCGATCTTCCGAGCTCAGAGGGACGCTGCCCGTCGGTGTCTGCGGGCAGCGCAGGTCGCGGGCATACACACGACCGAAGAACCAGGGTACTGGACCTTTCGCTGTCGGCCCAATCCGCAGTCAGCGGCCCTGTTCGTAGGCCCTCAGCTGCTCCGCGCTGATCATGCCCGTGTCGAACAGGCTGGTCTCGTCCAGGGCGTACCCCTGCTGCGCGTGCTGTTGAGGCCGCTGGGGCT
Organism: Streptomyces sp. NPDC088387; assembly: GCF_044753385.1. Classification (NCBI taxonomy): domain Bacteria; kingdom Bacillati; phylum Actinomycetota; class Actinomycetes; order Kitasatosporales; family Streptomycetaceae; genus Streptomyces; species Streptomyces sp. NPDC088387. The sequence continues at coordinate 115,475 of NZ_JBIVNC010000012.1, read as the reverse complement.
GCTGCTGTGCCTGCTGGGGGTCGTAGGCCGCCTGGTTCGGGTCGTAGGCGGGCTGCTGCGGGTCGTAGCCCTGATAGGTCGCGTACGGATCGGCCTGCTGCTGGTAGCCGTACGGGTCCTGCTGCTGCGGGTCGTAGCCCTGGTCGTGCTGTGCGTCGTAGCCCTGCTGCTGGTAGCCGCCGTACGGGTCCGGCTGCTGCTGGTAGGCGTAGGCGGGCTGGGCGACCGGGGGCTGCTCGGGCTGGGGCGGCGCCATCGGGCGCTCGGCCGGGGTGTCGGCCAGACCCGCGAGATAGTCGGCGTCGCTGGAGTGCTGGACGGTGCTGGTGTCGTCGGAGAGGGCGCTGAGGTCGTCGGAGGCGATCCGGCCGTGCAGCTTCTGCCGGCCGCGGCCGACCGCCTCCAGGGTCTTGGCGAGCACCGCCTCGAAGGCGCCGATCTTGACGTCGACGTACTCGTCGGCGTTGCGGCGCAGGGTCTCCGGGTCGTGGCTGCGCTCGGGGGCGTCCTCGTCCTCGTAGCCCTGGGCGTCCAGGCCGGGACCGGTGCCGAGGAGCTTCTCGCGGCCGCGGCCGACGGAGCCGAGGGTCTTGGTGAGGACGACCTCGAAGTTGGCGAGCTTGGAGTCGACGTAGTCGTCGGCCTCCGCGCGGATCTCCTCGGCGTCCTTGCGCGCCTCGGCGAGGATCCGGTCGGCCTCGGCCTGGGAGCGGCGGGCGACCTCGGTGTCGGAGATCAGCGAACCGCGCTCGGCGTGCGCGCCCTGGATGATCCGCTCGGCCTCCTGACGGGCCTGCTCGACCAGCTGCTCACGCCCGCCGATCAGTTCCTGCGCGTGCGCGAGGGAGTCGGGCAGCGCGGCGCGCACCTCGTCCAGCAGAGAGAGCATCTCCGCGCGGTTGATCACGCACGAGGCCGACATCGGCATCGAACGGGCACTGGAGACCGCGTCGACGATCTCGTCGAGCTTCTTCTGCACATCCATCGTGTGCTCGCCACTCTCTACGCCTGTGATGGAGACGGACGGGACGACTGTACGGCCATGGGACTGCCGGGGGACACCGGATCCCGCGTTGCCCGCGGGCCGGGGAACGCGGCGGCCGGCGCCCGGCGTTCGGCGGCGGCCCGTGCTCCGGGGTCGGTCAGCCCTGCTTCAGACGCTCGGAGAGGGCCTCGAAGATGGCCGGCGGGACCAGGTGCGAGACATCGCCGCCCCAGGTCGCGACCTCCTTGACCAGGGAGGACGACAGGAAGGAGTAGGTGGGGTTGGTGGGCACGAACAGGGTCTCGATGCCCGAGAGGCCGATGTTCATCTGGGCCATCTGGAGCTCGTAGTCGAAGTCGCTGACCGCGCGCAGGCCCTTGACGATGGCGGGGATGTCGCGCTGCTTGCAGAAGTCGACGAGCAGGCCGTGGAAGGACTCCACCCGGACGTTCTCGTACTCGGCGGTGACCTCGCGGATCAGCTCGATCCGCTCCTCGATCTCGAACAGGCCCTTCTTGGCCTTGTTGATCATCACCGCGACATAGACCTCGTCGTACAGACGGGAGGCGCGGGCGATGATGTCGAGATGTCCGTTGGTGATCGGGTCGAACGACCCGGGACAGACGGCGCGGCGCACTTGTGATCCCTCGCTCTCCGGTCCGGTCATCGTGCGTCTTCGCACGTAGAGGCGGCGCGACCGTACCAAAAGGTTCCTTCGCCGTAGCGACGGGACCGGAGCGCTTCGAAGCCGTCCGGCCACCGGAACTCCCCGCCCCTGGTGCTGCGCTCCACGGTGACGATCGCCTCCGGCGCGAGCCAGCCCTCCGAGCCGAGTGTGAGCAGGATCTCCCGAAGATCGTCGTCCGTGACGGCGTACGGAGGGTCCAGGAAGACGATGTTGTACGGCTGTTCAGGCGCCGTTCGGATGATCTGCTCGGCCTTGCCGGGTCTGACCTCCGCGCCCGGGAGGGCGATGTTCTTCACGTTCTCGCGGATGGTCCGGGCGGCCTTCGCGTCCGCTTCCACGAGGAGGGTGTGTCCGGCGCCGCGGGACAGTGCTTCCAGGCCGACCGCGCCCGAGCCCGCGTAGAGGTCCAGGACGCGTTCGCCTTGCAGGGGGGTGCCCAGGAGGGACTGCCACGTGGAGAAGAGGCCCTCGCGTGCGCGGTCGGAGGTGGGGCGGGTCCCTTGTCCCGGGGGGACGGCGAGGCGACGTCCGCCGGCCGTTCCGGCGATCACGCGGGTCATGTGGGGTCCTTGTTCGTGGGCGGGTTTCCGTATCAGTGTGGCTGGTCGCGCCCGCGCGGCGGTAGCCGCAAACGGACTACAGCCCCGCACCCCTGGGGGCGGGTGGGTCGCTCACCCCTTCTCCAGGTACTGCTCCCTTTCCTCGTCCAAGAGGGCGTTCAGTGCCGTTCGGAGGCCTGGCAGGGTCTTGAGGTCGGGGTCGTTGGCCACCAGCCTCGTCGCCTCCTCCCTCGCCTCCGCAATGATCTCCTCGTCCTCGATCACCGCGAGGACCCTGAGGCTGGTGCGGGCGCCGGACTGGGCCTGGCCCAGGACGTCGCCCTCGCGGCGCTGCTCCAGGTCGATGCGGGAGAGCTCGAAGCCGTCGAGGGTGGCGGCGACGGCGTTCAGCCGCTGGCGGGCGGGGCTCGCCTCGGGCATCTCGGTGACCAGGAGACAGAGGCCGGGCGCGGAGCCACGGCCGACGCGGCCGCGCAGTTGGTGGAGCTGGGAGACGCCGAAGCGGTCGGCGTCCATGATCACCATGGCGGTGGCGTTGGGGACGTTGACGCCGACCTCGATGACGGTGGTGGCGACCAGGACGTGGGTCTCGCCGGCGGCGAAGCGGCGCATCACGGCGTCCTTGTCGTCCGGGTGCATCCGGCCGTGCAGCACCTCGACCCGGAGGCCGGCCAGGGGGCCCTTGGCGAGCTGGTCGGCGACGGCGAGGACGGCGAGGGGCGGTCGCTTCTCGGCCTCGTCCTCGGCGGACTTCTGCTTGGCGGCCTTCTTGGGGTCGTCCTCCTCGTCGCCGATGCGCGGGCAGACGACGTAGGCCTGATGGCCGTTCTCCACCTCCTCGCGCACGCGTTCCCAGGCGCGGGAGAGGAAGTGGGGCTTGTCGGCGGCGGGGACGACATGGCTGGCGATGGGCGAGCGGCCGGCCGGGAGCTGGTCGAGGACGGAGGTCTCCAGGTCGCCGAAGACCGTCATCGCGACCGTGCGGGGGATGGGGGTGGCCGTCATGACGAGCAGGTGCGGGGGCTGCTTGCCCTTGCCGCGCAGGGCGTCGCGCTGCTCGACGCCGAACCGGTGCTGCTCGTCGACGACGACCAGGCCGAGGTCGTGGAACTGCACCTTGTCCTCGATCAGGGCGTGGGTGCCGATCACGATCCCGGCCTCGCCGGTGACCAGGTCGAGCAGGGCCTGGCGGCGGCCGGCGGTGCCCATGGAGCCGGTCAGCAGCACGACCTTCGTGGCGTGTTCGGTGCCGCCGAGCATGCCGCCCTCGGCCAGGTCGCCCATCATCTCGACGATCGAGCGGTGGTGCTGCTGGGCGAGGACCTCGGTCGGCGCGAGCATCGCGGCCTGTCCGCCGGCGTCGACGACGGCGAGCATGGCGCGCAGGGCGACCAGCGTCTTTCCCGAACCGACCTCTCCCTGGAGGAGCCGGTGCATCGGATGGGCCGTCGCGAGGCCCTCGAAGATCTCCCGGGAGACCTTCTGCTGGCCGTCGGTGAGGGTGAAGGGCAGCCGGTCGTCGAAGGCGGTGAGGAGGCCGTCCGGCAGGGGGACGCGGGGCACGGCGGGGAGTTGGGCGTCGGTGTGGCGGCGGCGGGCGAGGGCGACCTGGAGGACAAAGGCCTCGTCCCACTTCAGGCGGGCCCGCGCGTCCTCGATGTCGGCCTTGGTGTGCGGGCGGTGGATCTTGAGCAGGGCCTCGGGGAGGGAGACCAGGCCGCGGCCCTCGCGCAGGGAGTCGGGCAGCGGATCGACCGCGTCCTGGGCGCCGGGCAGCACGGTCTGGAGGGCCTTCCCGATCTTCCAGGACTCCAGCTTGGCGGTGGCGGGGTAGATCGGGATGAGGGCGCCGGCCCACGTCTCGACGGACTCCTCCGGGTCGCCGCGGAGCAGTTCGTAGGCCGGGTGGGCCAGTTGCAACCGGCTGTTGAATACCGAAACTTTACCGGCGAACATCGCGCGGGTGCCCGGGAGCAGTTCCTTGTGGGGTTTGTGCACACCGTTGCCGAAGAAGACGAGCTGGAGCCGGCCGCTGCCGTCGGTGATCGTCACCTCGAGACGCTGGCCCTTGCCGCGCGGTGCCCTGGAGGACGCGAAGCTGTGCAGCCGGGCGTCGGCGACCTGCGCGACCACGGTGACGTGCTCGTCCATCGGCAGATCGGCGAGATGGGTGAGCTGCCCGCGCTCCTCGTATCTGCGCGGATAGTGGTGGAGAAGGTCGCCGACGGTCTCCAGGCCGAGGTGCTCGGCCATCACCTTCGCGGTGGCCGGGCCGAGCACTGACTTGAGCGGTTGTTTCAGTGGTTCTTCCAGTGCGGGCACGAGATCCATTGCACACCACGCCACTGACAATGCCGTATACGTCTCGGGAAACTCCTGGTCAGGCGGCTCGTTCCGGCCCTAGGATGACGCGCTCAGGCCATCCTTTCCGCGGTCACCGCCTCACACGGGGCCGCCCGACCCCGCGCCGTCGCGAACTCCCTCCACCGGCGCAGCGACGATGGATTCCCAGACCTCACAGTCATCCCAGGCACCTCAGCCCTCGCCGTCACCTCATTCGTTCCAGGTCGACCTGCGTGGTCTGGTGGACCTGCTCTCCCATCACCTCTACTCCAGCCCCAGGGTCTATCTGCGCGAGCTGCTCCAGAACGCGGTGGACGCCATCACCGCGCGCCGCGCCGAAGAGCCGCACGCGCCCGCGCGGGTGCGGCTGTACGTCGAGGACGGCGCCCTGCGGGTGGAGGACTCCGGGGTCGGTCTCACCGAGTCGGACGTGCACACCCTGCTGGCCACGATCGGGCGCAGTTCCAAGCGTGCCGAGGGCCTTCAGGCGGCCCGTTCGGACTTCCTCGGGCAGTTCGGCATCGGGTTGCTGGCGTGTTTCGTGGTCGCCGAGAAGATCCGCGTGGTGAGCCGCAGCGCCCGGACGCCGGACGCGCCGCCCGTGGAGTGGACGGCGACGGACGACGGCTCGTACACCGTACGGACCCTGCCGGACGCGGCCCGGCCCGAACCCGGCACCACCGTGCACCTGGTGGCACGCGCGGGCGCGGGCGAGTGGCTGGCCGAGGAGCGGGTCCTGGAACTGGCGCGGGACTTCGGCTCGCTGCTGCCCTACGACGTACGGGTCGGCGCCGAGGAGGTCACCGACCTGCCCGCGCCCTGGGACCGGCCGTATCCGTCGCCCTCCACCCGGCGGGTGGCGCTCGCGCGCCACTGCCACGACCTGTTCGGCTTCACCCCGCTGGACTCGATCGACCTGAGTGTGCCGCTCGCCGGGATCCGCGGGGTGGCGTACGTGCTGCCGTCGGCGATCAGCCCGGCCCACCGGGCCCGGCACCGGGTGCATCTCAAGGGCATGCTGCTGACCGAGCGCGCCGAACAACTGCTGCCCGACTGGGCGTTCTTCGTGCGCTGTGTGCTGGACACGGACAGTCTGCGGCCGACGGCGTCGCGCGAGGCGCTGTACGAGGACGAGACGCTGGCCGCCGTGCGCGAGGCGCTGGGCGAGCGGATCCGCTCCTGGCTGACGTCCCTGGCCGCCGGTGATCCGCAGCGGCTCGCGGCCTTCCTGTCGGTGCACCACCTGGGCGTGAAGTCGCTGGCGCGGCACGACAAGGACATGCTGCGCACGATGCTGCCGTGGCTGCCGTTCGAGACAACGGACGGCCGGCTGTCGCTGGAGGAGTTCGCCCAGCGGCACCCGGTGGTGCACTTCACGCGGACCGTCGAGGAGTTCCGGCAGGTCGCGCCGATCGCCTCCGCGCAGGGCATCGGGGTCGTCAACGGCGGCTACACGTACGACACCGAGCTGGTGGAGGCGCTGCCGTCGGTGCGGCCCGGCACGTCGGTGGCCGAGCTGGACGCCGACACGGTGACGGCCCACCTGGACGCCGTCGACCCGGCCGAGGAGCTGGCCCTGGCGGGTTTCCTGGCCACCGCGCGGGCGGCACTCGACTCGCTGGGCTGCGATGTCGTCCTGCGGGCGTTCCATCCGCTGTCCGTGCCCGCGCTGCACCTGGACGACCGCCAGGGGCGGCACGAACAGGCCCGCGCGGAGGCCGAGTCGCAGGCCGACGACCTCTGGGCGGGCATTCTGGGCTCGCTGCGCGGCAGCGCGCCCCGCGCGCGGCTGGTGCTGAACCACCTCAATCCGCTGATCCGGCGGATCAGTTCGCTTCAGGACCGGGAGCTGATCGGGACCGCCACGGAGTCGCTGTACGGGCAGGCGCTGCTGATGGCCCAGCGACCGCTGCGGCCCGCCGACTCCGTGCTGCTGAACCGCGCCTTCATCGGCCTGCTGGAATGGGCGACGCACGGCGACACCGCCGCGGGCCCCGGCTCCGACCCCACCGGGAACGGTCACTGATGAGTGAGATCACCGACTTCGACTCGCTGCGCCACGAGATGGCGGAGAACTCCGAACGGCCGGAGGGACCGGCCCGCAACGCGCGCGCGGAGCAACTGCTCGCCGAGGCCGAGAAGCTGGACATCCCGCTCGCCGTGATCGAGGCGCTCGGACACCAGCTGAAGGTCTACAACTACAGCTCCGAGAAGGACAAGATGTTCGTCCCGTTCGCGCGGCTGCTGCGGATGTGGGACGAGCGGCCCGAGGACTTCGACGCGTACGAGACGCACTCCCTGCACTGGGTCTTCAAGTGGATGTCGGCCGGCATGCTCGACCAGCCGCACATCCCGCTCGCCTCGGTCGAGAAGTGGCTCGGCGAGATGGAGCACCGATACCGGCTGGCCGGGCACTCCGAACGGGCGGTGCGCAGCGCCGAGTTCAGTGTGGCCGCGCATGTGGGCGACCGCGCGCGGGCGGACCGGGCGTTCGCGGCATGGCTCGCGGCGGACCGGGACGACATGGCGGACTGCCACGCGTGCGAGCTGCACGGGCAGGCCTGGTGGCACGCGGACAGCGGCCGGGACGCCGAGGCACTGGAGCGGTGGGCGCCGGTGCTGGACGGCGAGTACACCTGTGCGCACGAGCCGCACACGGCTCTCGCGGCGTCGCTGCTGCCCCTGCTGCGGCTGGGCCGGCTCGACGAGGCGCGGACGAACCATCTGCGGGGCTTCCGGCTCGTACGGCCCATGGAGAGCATGCGGGGCGCCTACGCGGACCATGTGGAGTTCTGCGCGCTGACCGGGAACGAGGCGCGTGCGCTGGAGCTGCTCGCCGAGCGTCCCGCGTACTTCACGGACACCGGGCATCCGCGCAGCCGGCTGGACTTCCTCAGCGTCGTGACGCTTGTCATGGACCGGCTGACGGAACTCGGTCTGGGCGACCAGCAGGTGCCCGGTCCCGCGGGACGCGAGTGGACGGCACGGGAACTGGCCGCGCACGCCCGCTCGGACGCCCTCGCCCTCGGCGCACGCTTCGACGCCCGCAACGGCACGGCCTACGTCAGCGAGCGGGCACGCGCGCGGATGGACCAACGTCCGCTCGTGGAGCGGCTGCCCCTGGGCGTGCGTTCGGTACGGACGGGTCCCGCGCCCTCCGTGCCCGCTCCGCGCGACCCGGCGCCGGAGGCCGCGGAGCCGGACCTGTCCACGCTGCTGGCCGAGGCCCGGCGCCAGTCGGACACGCTCCAGCCGCACGCCGTCGAGGCCTGGGCCGCGGTCGCGCGCGCCGCGCGGGGCGTCGAGCTGGACGCCCGCGACCGCGCGGAGATCGCCGACCACCGCGCGATGGAACTCGGCCCCGAGGGCCTGGAGTTCTTCGAGGAGGCCGCCGCGTGCTTCACCGAGGCGGGCGACCCGGGCGAGGCCCTGGCGGTACGCGCGCGTGCGGCCTACGTGCGCGCGCTCGCCGGTGACGTCGACGAGGCCCTCGCCGCGGTGACGGGCCCGTACGACGAGGTGCTCGCGCTCTACGCCGAGGACGGCACGGGCGTACGGCAGACCGCGTCGGTCGTGATGGCGCGGGCCCGGATCATGATGCGGCGGATCCACGAGGGTGACGCCGACAGCGCCGACGGGGCCGTCCTGGGCGACGCCGAGACGGCCGTACGGGAGGTCCTGGCGCTGGTGGACGGGCGGGCCGGCGACGATGTACGGCTCGCCGCGCGGGCGGCCGAGGCGCACGCCATGCTCGGCGAGCTGGCGGGACACGCCGGGGACGCGGAGACGTCGGTGGAGCTGTTCGAGCGGGCCTCGGCGGAGTTCGTGGCCGCCGGGCTGCCGTGGTTCGCGGTGGAGTACGACGCCCGGGTGGCCTCGCTCTCGCACCAGCTCGGCGACCAGGCCGGGGCGGACCGGGCGCTGCGGGCGGCCCTGGAGCACGGCGGACCGTATCTGGAGCCACCGGGACGCGCCCGGCTCAACCTCCAGCTGGCCGAGGTGCTGGGCGGCGCCGGGTGGTTCGCCGAGGCCGGCGAGCATGCCCTGGAGGCGGCGCACTGGGCCGACGAGGCGGGCGAGGGGCCGGAGTTGGGCGCCTGGGCGAGACAGCTCCTCGGCGGCTTCCTGCTGCGGCAGCGGCGGTGGGCCGAGGCGGCGGAGGTGCTGGAGTCGGCGCTCGCCGACCTGACCGCCGAGACGCACGGCGAGGGCGCGGTCGTCCAGACCCAGTGGTGGCTCGGCGACTGTCTCGGCGAACTCGGCGAGCACCGGGCGGCGGCCGAACGCCGGCTGCGCGCGGCGGACATCGCCCGGCACTGGCCGGAACAGCAGGACCACGCCACGCTCGCCCATCTCGCCGCCGAGTCGCTCGGCGCGGCGGGGCTGCCCGCCGAGGCGGACCAGGCCTACACGCGCGCGGGCGACCTGTGGCGCTCCCTCGGTGACGTCCACGGCCTGGTCCGTGCCCTGCGCGCACGCGCGTGGCTGGCACTGGGCACGGAGGACACCGTGGACGCCGCGCGGGCGCTGATGGCGCAGGCCGTCCAGGAGTGCGAGACGGCGCTGGACCCGGTGCCGGATCCCGAGGCGCGTGAGGAGCTGCTCCTCGAACTCGGGCACACCCACCGCCAGTTCGGCGACCTCCTCGCCCGCTCGTCCGGCGAGGACGCCGAGGACGACGGGATCCGGGCCGCGTTCCAGGAGGCCCTGGCCCAGATCTCCCTCGCGGCCGGCGTCTTCGAGTCGCTGGGTGACCGGGCCCTGCACGCGCGCACGGGCGCGGAACTGGCCGCCGGCTGGCTGGAGGCCGACCTGGGCCACCCCGAGAAGGCGACGGCACGCGCACGAGCGGTACTCGCCGCCTACGAGGCCACCCCCGACGAGGAGGCGGTGGCCGCCCGCCGCCGGGAGGCCGAGCAGATGCTCCGCGTCATGACCGAACAGGCGGAGGAGGACGACCGGGGGTAGCACGGCCACCGCCCGCCGGCCCGCTCGCCCGGGCGGCCGGGCGGGCGGCCGGCCGGGCGGGCGGGCGGGCGACACCCAAGGCCCCGCCCGTCACCGGAGGTCGCCTGCCGGCCGTCCCGCGCAGCCTCCGGTCTGCCCCCGGGTCCGTCCCGCCCAGCCCCGGCCTACTCCACGCCGATCAGCAGCAGGGCGCCCTGCCGACCGCCCCGGTACACCACCGTGTCCACGGCCAGGTAGGCCTCACGGACGCGGTGTTCCAGGTGGTCGGCGATGGGAGGCGGGGCCTCGTCGCCCAGCACGAGGGTGACCAGCTCGCCCCCGGCGGAGAGCATCCGGTCCAGCACCGCCTCCGCCGTCGCCGTGACGTCGGACCCGATCACGGCGACATCCCCGTCGATCAGCCCGAGCACGTCCCCGGCCTGGCAGATGCCGGCCATCGTCCATGACTGCCGTTCCGCGACGACGACCTCGGCGTGCCGGGTCGCCCCCGCCGCCGAGGTCATCGACACCACATCCTCGTCGAACCGCCGCTCGGGCGCGTGCACCGCGAGCGCCGCGATCCCCTGGATCGGGGACCGGGTCGGGATCAACGCCACCCGCACACCCTCCGCGCGGGCCTGCTCGGCCGCCGCTGCCGCCGTGTGCCGCAGCTCGGCGTCGTTGGGCAGCAGCACCACCTCGCGCGCGTGCGCGCGCCGCACCGCCTCCACCAGTTCCCCGCTCGCGGGCGGCTCCCCGGGGCGCGCGAGCACGGTCGTCGCGCCCGCCTCGGCGTACAGCCCCGCGAGCCCCTCCCCCGGCACCACGGCCACCACGGCCCGCTGCGCACGCTCCCGAGGGGGCCGCTCCCCGCGCACGCTGTGCACGTCGTCGACCCCGAAGTGGGTGATCCGGATCCGGTACGGCCGGCCGGCCTCGACCCCCGCCTCGACGGCAGCCCCCGCGTCGTCCACGTGCACATGGACGTTCCACAGCCCGTCGCCGCCGACCACGACCAGCGAGTCGCCGAGCCCGTCGAGCCGGGCCCGCAGCCGCTCCACGGCGTCGTCCCCGGCCTCCAGCAGATAGATCACCTCGTACGCCGGACCGTCCTCCGCCGCGGTCTCCCCCGGTTCCGGGCAGTCCGCGGCACCGTCCCGCGGTATCTCCTCGGCCTCGGAGGAGAAGGGGCCGGCCTCCGAGGAGAAGGAGACAGAACCCGAGCCGGAGCCGGGCCTGCCCCCCACCGCGCCCACGACCCCGGGCGCCTCCCCGGTGAACGTCTCCACCAGCGCCCCCAGCACCGCCACCAGGCCCCGTCCGCCGGCGTCCACGACCCCCGCCCGTCCCAGGACCGCCAACTGCTCGGGCGTCGCCGCCAGCGCCGTACAGGCCGCCTCGTAGGCCGCCCGCGCGACCGTCCCGCAGTCGCCCTGGGTGTCTCCGGCCGCGTCGGCCGCGGCCGAGGCGACGGACAGGACCGTGCCCTCGACGGGATGCGCCACGGCCTGCCGGGCGGCGTCGGCCGCGCGGCGCAGCGCGAGCCGCAGGCCGGGCCCGTCGGTGTGAGCGTTGTCACCGTCGGCCAGCACCTGGGACATACCGCGCAGCAGCTGCGCCAGGATCGTCCCCGAGTTGCCGCGCGCTCCGATCAGCGCGCCGTGGGCCATCGCCCGCGCGGCGTCGGCCAGCAGCGGGCCCTCCGTGTCGCGGGCGTCGACCGCGTGCCCGGCGAACACCGCCTCGACCGCGCCCACGGCGGACTCGACGGTCAGATAGAGGTTCGTGCCGGTGTCCCCGTCCGCGACCGGATAGACGTTGATGGCGTCGATCTCCTCGCGCGCGCGGCCCAGCGCCTCCAGCGCGAGACCGCACCAGGTGCGCACCGCGAGAGCATCGAAGAATGTCTGCGGCACCTGCGCCACCTGCGCCTCCTTGAGCTGCTGGACGTGGGACGCAGCGTAGCCCTGGGACCGGTGTCCGCCGGAAGTGGGCGGGGCGGGCCCCTGAGCAGCCATGGTAATTTCGTTGTACCGACGCAGCCGTTGTATGCTGCTCCGGTTGCCCGATCTCGATCGGGCCATTCCCCTGGCACCGCCACTCAGATCTCGGATCGCTCTCAGCGCCTCAAGATTTTGATCCCGGCATGCCGGGATCAACCGTAAGAGCATCTGAAGTCTTTGGAGTGACCCGTGGCTGCCAACTGCGACGTCTGCGGCAAGGGGCCGGGCTTCGGCAACGCCATCTCGCACTCGCACCGCCGTACACCCCGTCGCTGGAACCCGAACATCCAGCGCGTACGTACCGTGGTCGGTGGGACGCCGAAGCGCGTGAACGCTTGCACCTCGTGCATCAAGGCCGGCAAGGTCTCGCGCTGAGACACAGCTAAGCGCGCGGCCACTGCTGGTTCGCTGCACTGAGCCGGCCCACTTCGGTGGGCCGGCTTTCTGCTGTGCTCAAGGGCTGTGCTCAAGGGCTGTGCTCAAGGGCTGTGCTCAAGGGCTGTGCTCAAGGGCTGTGCTCAGGAGCTGTGCTCAGCGCTTGGCGGCGGAACCCCGCCGAAGATCCCAGCCGTGGTCCACGGGCCCGATCCCGCCCCCCAGCGCAAACCCGGCCCTGATCGCCCCGGTGACGTACGCCTTCGCCGCCGTCACCGCCTCCGGAACGGAGTCCCCCTTCGCCAGCTGCGAGGCGATCGCGGAGGCGAGGGTGCAGCCGGTGCCGTGGGTGTGCCGGTTGTCGTAGCGGGGAGCGCGCAGCCAGTGCTCGGCGGAGCCGTCGGTCAGCAGGTCCACGGCGTCGCCCGCCAGATGCCCGCCCTTGACCAGCACCCAGTGCGGCCCGTACATCAGCAGTACGTCGGCGGCCGACCGCATGTCGGTCTCCGTCTCCACGTGCACACCGGTGAGTTGGGCGACCTCGTCGAGGTTCGGTGTGACGACGGTGGCCAGCGGCAGCAGCCTGGTGCGTACGGACTCCAGCGCGGACTCCGCGAGCAGCGAGTCGCCGTGCTTGGAGACACCGACCGGGTCGACGACCACCGGCGCGTTCGTCCCGCCGACCAACTCCGCGACGGTCTCGACGAGTTCGGCGGAGGCCAGCATCCCGGTCTTGACCGCCTGTACGCCGATGTCGTCGACGACACTGCGGTACTGCGCCCGCACCGCCTCGGCCGGCAGCTCCCAGGCGCCCTGCACACCAAGGGAGTTCTGCGCGGTCACCGCGGTGATCACGCTCATGCCGTGCACGCCGAGCGCGAGCATGGTCTTGAGGTCGGCCTGGATGCCGGCGCCGCCGCCGGAGTCGGAGCCGGCCACCGTCAGTACCCGGGCAGGTGCGCTCATGACTCGATGTCCCCGAAGTGGTCCCAGCCGCTCTTCTTCGTCCAGGGTGCCCCGTCGACGGTCACCTGGGGCAGCGCCGACGGGTTGAGGACCTCGCCGATGACCTTCCAGCGGGCGGGCAGTTTCACGTCCGGCGGGAAGGTCGCCACGATCGCGTGGTCCTCTCCCCCGGTCAGCACCCACTGGAGCGGGTCCACACCGACGGCCTGTCCGATGTCGTTCATCTGCGAGGGGATGTCGATCGCGCCGGAGCGGACGTCGATCCGTACCTTGCTGGCCTCGGCGATGTGCCCGAGGTCGGCGATCAGTCCGTCGCTGACGTCGCACATCGCGGTGGCGCCGAGCCCCGCGGCGGCCGGACCCGCGTGGTACGGCGGTTCGGGGCGGCGGTGGGCCTCGACGAAGGCGCGCGGTGAGCGGAAGCCCCGCGAGAGCACCGCGAACCCGGCGGCGGACCAGCCCAGCCAGCCGGTCACGGCGACCAGGTCACCGGGTTGCGCGCCGCCCCGGGTGACGGGCTCCTGGTTGCGCAGATCGCCGAGCGCGGTGATCGACACCATGATCGTGTCACCCCGTACGACATCGCCGCCCACCACCGCGGCGCCCGCGACCTGGCACTCGTCGCGCAGGCCGTCCATCATCTCGGTCGGCCAGGTGACGGGGAGTTCGGCGGGGACGACGAGGCCGAGCAGCAGGGCGGTCGGTACGGCGCCCATGGCGGCGATGTCCGCGAGGTTCTGCGCGGCCGCCTTGCGTCCGACGTCGTAGGCCGTGGACCAGTCGCGGCGGAAGTGCCGCCCCTCCAGCAGGATGTCGGTGCTGGCCACGACCCGCCGGTCGGGCGCGGCGACCACCGCGGCGTCGTCGCCGGGGCCGACGCGGACCGCCGGGGTGGTGGTGAGCCGGGAGGTGAGCTCCCTGATGAGCCCGAACTCGCCGAGCTCACCAACAGTGCCCTTCATTGCCCTTACGCCCCTTCTGTCCCTGACCGAGTATGCGTTGTGTCCGGTACGACGACCGTGCCGGCCGTCAACGTCCGTCGTGACGGCACCCCGGCGCGCGAGCGCCGGTCACCGCAGGTCTCCCCGCGAAGAGCGGCGACGCGATACCGTGGCGTTCCTTTTCCCCACATGATCCTCGTGGCCGCCCTGGAGGTTCCGTGGTACAGGCGTACATCCTGATCCAGACGGAGGTCGGCAAGGCGTCGACCGTCGCCGAAACGATCAGCAAGATCCCTGGAGTCATCCAGGCCGAGGACGTGACAGGACCGTATGACGTCATCGTGCGCGCACAGGCCGACACCGTCGACGACCTGGGCCGCATGGTGGTCGCCAGGGTCCAGCAAGTGGACGGCATCACCCGTACCCTGACCTGCCCGGTCGTCCATCTGTAGCCCCCGTCTACGCTTTGCCGGTGAAGTTCTTCCGTCACCGGCACATCTGTCTGCCCGCGCTCGTTCTCGCGATCTCGGTCGCGGGCTGCTCATCAGCAGACGACGATGCCACCGCCGCGGTTCCGTCACCGGACGCGGCGGTGGTCAAGCTGTGCCGAAACCTGGACGGTGCCCTGCCGAAGAAGCTCGACGGGCAGGGCCGTACGGACCCCGAGCCCGCGTCCGCACTGACGGCGGGCTGGGGGAGCCCGGCGATCATACTGCGGTGCGGTGTCCCCCGGCCCCCGAAGATGATCGATCCCAAGGTCGCCGAAGGCCGGGACGAGAACGCCGTGGCCGGCGGGGTCGACGGGGTCGACTGGCTTCAGGAGAAGGCGGACGACGGGGCGTTCCGGTTCACGACGGCCAGTCGTGTCGCCTATGTCGAGGTGGTGGTTCCCGCGGAGCGGGACAGCACGTCGGCGCTGGTGGATCTCGCCCCGGCGATCAAGTCGGCGGTTCCGAAGGGGATCGCCGACTGATCACCGCGGGGCATGTGCGGAGCGGCCGTACTACCTGAGGCCGGTCGGCCGGTCGAGCGCCGCCCGGATCAACCGGTCCACCAGCGCGGGATAGCCGACGCCGGTCGCCTGCCACATCTGCGGGTACATCGAGATGGGTGTGAAGCCGGGCATCGTGTTGATCTCGTTGATCACGAACTCGCCGTCCTCCGTGAGGAAGAAGTCCGCGCGGACCAGCCCCTCGCAGGAGGCCGCCTCGAAGGCGTCCACCGCGAGCCGGCGCACCTCGGCGGTCTCCTCGCCGGAGAGCGGGGCCGGCACGATCCCCGGCGTCGAGTCGATGTACTTCGCCTCGAAGTCGTAGTACGCGTGGGCGTCCGGCGGCGGGATCTCGGCGGGTACGGAGGCCCGCGGGCCGTCCTCGAACTCCAGCACCCCGCACTCGATCTCGCGGCCCCGCAGCGCGGCCTCCACCAGGATCTTCGGGTCGTGCCGCTGGGCCTCGGCGATCGCCTCGTCGAGCCCGGACAGGTCCTCGACCTTGGTGATGCCGATCGACGAACCCGCGCGGGCGGGCTTCACGAAGAGCGGCCAGCCGTGCTCGCCGGCGAATTCGACGATCTTCTTGCGGGCGGCGGACACGTCCCGCTCCCACTCACGGGGCCGGATCACCACGTACGGGCCCACCTTGAGCCCGAAGGAGGTGAACACCCGCTTCATGTACTCCTTGTCCTGGCCGACGGCCGAGGCGAGCACGCCGGAGCCGACATAGGGCACACCGGACAGCTCCAGCAGGCCCTGGAGAGTGCCGTCCTCGCCGTACGGGCCGTGCAGGACGGGGAAGACGACGTCGACCTCGCCGAGCGCCTTGGGCACCGAACCCGGCTCGCTGTAGACGACTTCGCGGTTCGCAGGGTCGACCGGGAGGACCACGGCGCCCTCCCGGGACTCCGCGAGGTCCTCGACGCTCGGTGTGCGGCGGTCGGTGATCCCCATGCGCTCGGGGGCGTCCGCGGTGAGCGCCCAGCGGCCGTCCTGGGTGATGCCGATCGGCAGGACCTCGTACTTGGTCCGGTCGATGGCCCGCAGTACGGCGCCGGCGGTGACCACGGAGATCCCGTGTTCGGAGCTGCGACCGCCGAACACGACGGCCACCCGCGGCTTGCGGAACGACTGGCTCTGGGGGAGGTTCTCGGTGCTCATATCGCGTTGAGCGTACCGGGTGGTACAGCGCCGACCTAGCTCCCCTGCGCAGGCGTCGCGCGGTGCCCCCGGAGGCCGTCGCTCAGCGTCGTTCGGGCTTCGCGCTGCGCGACATCAGCTCCTTGACGGCGACCACCGGAGGCTTGCCCTCGTGCACGATGGCGACGACCGTCTCGGTGATCGGCATGTCGACGCCGTGCCTGCGGGCCAGATCCAGCACCGACTCACAGGACTTGACGCCCTCGGCGGTCTGCCGGGTGACCGCGATGGTCTCCTGGAGGGTCATGCCCTTGCCGAGGTTGGTGCCGAAGGTGTGGTTGCGCGACAGCGGCGAGGAGCAGGTCGCCACCAGGTCGCCCAGGCCCGCGAGTCCGGAGAACGTCAGCGGGTCGGCGCCCATGGCGAGACCCAGCCGGGTCGTCTCCGCGAGGCCTCGGGTGATGAGCGAGCCCTTGGCGTTGTCCCCGAGGCCCATGCCGTCCGCGATGCCGACGGCGAGCCCGATCACGTTCTTCACCGCGCCGCCGAGTTCACAGCCGACGACGTCGGTGTTGGTGTAAGGGCGGAAGTACGGGGTGTGGCAGGCGGCCTGGAGGCGCTGGGCGACCGTCTCGTCGGCGCACGCGACCACGGCGGCGGCCGGCATCCGGGCGGCGATCTCCCGGGCCAGGTTGGGCCCGGTGACGACGGCGACCCGGTCCGCGCCGACCTTCGCGACGTCCTCGACGACCTCGCTCATCCGCATGGTGGTGCCGAGTTCGACACCCTTCATGAGCGAGACGAGGACCGTGCCGGGCGCGAGCAGCGGCGTCCAGGCGGCGAGGTTCTGGCGCAGGGTCTGCGAGGGGACGGACAGGACGGTGAAGTCGGCGTCCGCGGCGGCCTCGGCGGGATCGGTCGTCGCGCGCAGGTTCTGCGGGAGTTCGACGCCGGGGAAGTAGTCGGGGTTGGTCCGCGTGGAGTTGATGGCCTCGGCGACCTCCGCGCGGCGCGCCCACAGCGTGACCTCGCAGCCCGCGTCGGCGAGCACCATGCCGAACGCCGTACCCCACGAACCGGCGCTGAAGACCGCCGCCTTGACCGCCTTGCTCACGTGCCCTGCCCCTCTGCCTGCGTGCCCCGTGACTGTTCCCGGGTCCGCGTCCGTTCCTCGATCCGGGTCTGTTCCTGGATCCGGGTCTCTTCCTGGGTGCGCCGGCGCTGCTCGATGCGCTCGCGACGCGGGTCGTAGGGCTCGGTGGGGGCCTGTTCGCCGCGGATCTGCTCCAGCTGGTGGGTGATGGCGGCCATGATGACCTCCGTCGCCTCCTTGAGGACGTCCGCGGACATGTCCCGGCCGTAGAAGCGCGAGAGGTCAACCGGCGGTCCGGCCAGCACGTGGTGGGTCTTGCGCGGCAGCAGATCGGGCTTCTTCGCGTACGGCGGCAGCAGTTCGTTGGCGCCCCACTGGGCGACCGGGATGACCGGGCACTTGGTCTTCAGCGCCACGCGCGCGGCGCCGGTCTTGCCCGTCATGGGCCAGCCGTCGGGGTCCCGGGTGATGGTGCCCTCGGGGTAGAAGACCACGCATTCGCCGCGGTCCACGGCGTTGATCGCGGCGCGGAAGGCGCTGAGTGCGTCGGTGCTCTCCCGGTAGACCGGGATCTGTCCGGTGCCCCGCATCGCGGCGCCGACGAACCCCTTCCCGAAAAGCCCGCTCTTCGCGAGGAATCGTGGAACGCGCCCGCTGTTGTACTGGAAGTGTCCGTACGCGACGGGATCGACGTGGGAATTGTGGTTCACCACGGTGATAAATCCGCCCTCGGCCGGAATGTGCTCCATTCCTCGCCAGTCCCGCTTGAGCAGAACGACCAGCGGCGGTTTGCAGATCACCGCGGCGAGGCGGTACCAGAAGCCCTTTCTGCGGCGGGGCACGCGAACACCTTCCTCTAGGGCCTGGGGGGCCGCACAAGTGTCGCCCCGGGCCGCCTGTCTGTCGAGAACACCGTACGCCCGCCCGTCACCGGACACCGCCCCCGGCAAGGAGCTTCACACCACTCCCGATGCGAGAGGCGACAACCGGTCCGGGTGACAATGGCCGCGACAAGAGAGGGACGGATCACTGGTGCAGTGGACCTTGGTGGTACCCCTGAAGCCCTTGGCGCGGGCCAAGAGCAGGCTCGCCGGCACGGCGGCGCACGGGCTGCGCCCCGGGCTCGCGCTCGCCTTCGCCCAGGACACGGTGGCAGCGGCCCTGGCCAGCCCGGCGGTACGGGATGTGGCCGTAGTCACGGACGACGAGCTGGCCGGCCGCGAGCTGTCCGCACTCGGCGCGCGAATCCTCCCCGACGAGCCGGGGCAGGGCCTGAACGCCGCTCTGGAGTACGGCGCGGCAATGGTACGGACCGCTCGCCCGCAAAGCCGGGTGGCCGCCGTCAACGCCGATCTCCCGGCGTTGCGCCCGGCGGAATTGGCCCGGGTCCTGGACGCGGCCGCGCAATTCCCGCGCGCTTTCCTGCCGGACGCGGCCGCAATCGGCACCACTCTGCTCGCCGCGGGACCCGGTGTGGAATTGCTCCCGGCATTCGGCACGGATTCCCGCGCCCGGCACCGCGCCTCGGGCGCGCGGGAACTCGAACTCGACACGGTGGATTCCGTACGGCAGGACGTGGACACCGGCGACGATCTGCGCGCGGCGCTGCTGCTGGGTGTGGGGCCCCGGACGGCGGCGGCGACCGCGCGCCTGCTGATCGCCGGGCAGTAGGCTGCCGCCATGCAGGCCACCGCATACACGTACGACGCCGGCACCCGCAGCGGACAGGTGCTCCTGGACGACGGCACTCCGGTGCCCTTCGACGCCGTGGCCTTCGACGCGGGCGGGCTGCGGCTGCTGCGGCCCGGACAGCGGGTGCGGATCGAGACCGAGGGCGACGGCGACTCCCGCCGGATCACGCTGGTGACGCTTCAGACGTTCTGAGACCGCCCGGACAGCCGTGGAGAACGCCGCGGGCCGGGCTCCCGAAGGAGTCCGGCCCGGCGCGTGAGTGGCTTGCGCTCCGCCTACCTGCGGGCGGTGGCCTTCTTGGCGGTGGTCTTGCGGGCCGTCGACTTCTTGGCGGGGGCCTTCTTGGCCGTCGCCTTCTTCGCCGGGGCCTTCTTGGCCGTCGCCTTCTTGGCGGTGGTCTTCTTCGCCGCCGTCTTCTTGGCGGTCGCCGTGGTCTTCTTGGCGGTCGCCTTCTTCGCGGTGGTCTTCTTCGCCGCCGTGGTCTTCTTCGTGGCGGTCTTCTTCGCCACGGTCTTCTTGGCGGCGGCCGTGGTCTTCTTGGCGGTCGCCTTCTTCGCGGCGGCCTTCTTGACCGTCGCCGAGGCACCACCGGTCAGGCTGCCCTTGGGCGCCTTCTTGACCGCGATGTCGCCCTTCGGGAGCTTCTTCGAGCCGCTCACCAGGTCCTTGAAGCCCTGGCCCGCGCGGAAGCGCGGCACGGAGGTCTTCTTGACCCGAACCCGCTCGCCCGTCTGGGGGTTGCGGGCGTAGCGGGCGGGACGCTCGACCTTCTCGAACGAACCGAACCCGGTGACCGAGACCCGGTCGCCACTGACGACCGCACGGACGATGGCGTCCAGGACCGCGTCGACAGCCTCGGCGGCCTGCTGACGGCCGCCCATCTTGTCGGCAATCGCTTCTACGAGCTGCGCCTTGTTCACGTCTTCCCCTTCGGAGACATTGCCAGAACGAAAGTGTTCAAGCTTTTTCGCACGTTAGGCAGATATATACCGCAAATCAAACACGAAACGGGCGAATCACCCTTGTGCCGCAACGGCTTCGACTGTCCTGGCGCGTTCAGCGTTCCTCTTCGGGGAATCGACCCTCGTCGAGGTCCGCGGTGAACGCCTCCAGGCGCCTTGCCGCGTCGGCGAGATCGTGCTTGGCCGCGGCCGTAATGACCAGCAGCTTCCGGGTCAGCGCCATCCGTACGCCCTCCGGGACTTGCAGTGCGCGCACTCTTGTGTGCGCTTCCTTCAGTTGGTTCGCGACTGCCGCATAGAGCTCGAGTTGGCCGTCGTGTCCCATGCACAGATTGTGCCATCTGGGGCGAGTTGTCGCCTGCTCGGGGTGCAACTGCCGCCTCGAACGGCCCTCACGGGGGTGTTTGCGACCGTGTCGGAGCAACTCCCCCGACCCGCCAACAACCCCTGTCACATGGGCAGTTGAAGAGCTTGCGCGCGGGACGTGCGGCCGTACGGGTACAGAAATGGCTGTACCCCCGATCGGGCCGATCGGGGGTACAGCCGGGGTGTTCGGGTGGCCGAAACTCGACCTCTACGGGGGCTCCGGGGGAGCCCCGGACGGCTCAGACGTTCAGCGTGCGCGGCTTGTACGAGGGCCGCTCCGCCTCGTACGTGGCGATGTCCGGCTCGTTGCGCAGGGTGATGGAGATGTCGTCGAGGCCGTTCAGCAGCCGCCAGCGGGAGTTCTCGTCCAGCTCGAAGGAGGCGGTGACACCCTCGGCGCGCACCTCGCGGGCCTCCAGGTCGACCGTCACCTCGGCCTGGGGGTCACGCTCGGTCAGCTCCCACAGCGCGTCCACGATCTTCTGCTCCAGAACCACGGTGAGCAGGCCGTTCTTGAGCGAGTTGCCCCGGAAGATGTCGGCGAACCGGGACGAGATCACGGCCTTGAAGCCGTAGTTCTGAAGCGCCCAGACCGCGTGCTCGCGGGAGGAACCGGTGCCGAAGTCGGGGCCGGCGACCAGCACGGTCGCACCCTCCCGCTCGGGCCGGTTGAGAATGAATTTCTCGTCCTTGCGCCAGGCCTCGAAGAGTCCGTCCTCGAAACCGTCCCTGGTCACCTTCTTGAGCCAGTGCGCCGGGATGATCTGGTCGGTGTCGACGTTGCTGCGCCGCAGCGGGACGGCACGGCCGGTGTGCGTGGTGAATGCTTCCATGACTGCTCAGACTCCAGCGGGCGTACGGGTGGCTGCGTCGGACAGGTCGGCGGGCGACGCCAGGTGGCCCAGCACCGCCGTGGCGGCCGCGACCTGCGGCGACACCAGATGCGTACGACCGCCCTTGCCCTGCCGGCCCTCGAAGTTGCGGTTGGACGTGGACGCGGAGCGCTCGCCCGGGGCCAGCTGGTCGGGGTTCATGCCCAGACACATCGAGCAGCCGGCGTGCCGCCATTCGGCGCCCGCCTCCTTGAATACGACGTCCAGACCCTCGGAAACGGCCTGGAGACCGACCCGCGCGGAGCCCGGCACGACCAGCATCCGTACGCCGTCGGCGACTTTGCGGTCCTTCAGGATCCCGGCGGCGGCCCTCAGGTCCTCGATACGGCCGTTGGTGCACGAACCTACGAAGACGGTGTCCACGTTGATGGAGCGCAGCGGCTGTCCGGCCGCCAACCCCATGTATTCCAGGGCTTTTTCGGCGGCGAAGCGCTCCGAGGCGTCTTCGTACGAAGCAGGATCGGGGACCTGTGCCGAAAGCGGCGCGCCCTGGCCCGGGTTGGTGCCCCAGGTGACGAACGGCGACAGTTCGGCGGCCTCGATGACGACCTCGGCGTCGAACTCGGCGTCGTCGTCCGTGCGCAGCGTCTTCCAGTAGTCGACGGCCGCGTCCCAGTCGGCGCCCTCGGGCGCGTGCGCGCGGCCCTTGATGTAGGCGAAGGTGGTCTCGTCGGGGGCGATCATGCCCGCGCGGGCACCGGCCTCGATCGACATGTTGCAGATGGTCATCCGGGCCTCCATCGAGAGCTGCTCGATGGCCTCGCCGCGGTATTCCAGGATGTAGCCCTGGCCGCCGCCCGTACCGATCCGCGCGATGATCGCCAGGATCAGGTCCTTGGCGGTGACACCGTCCGGCAGCGCGCCGTTCACCGTGATGGCCATGGTCTTCGGGCGGGCCAGCGGCAGCGTCTGGGTGGCGAGCACATGCTCGACCTGGGAGGTGCCGATGCCGAACGCCAGCGCGCCGAAGGCACCGTGCGTGGAGGTGTGCGAGTCGCCGCAGACGACGGTGGTGCCGGGCTGGGTCAGGCCGAGCTGCGGGCCGACGACATGCACCACACCCTGCTCGACGTCGCCCAGCGGGTGCAGCCGGACGCCGAAGTCGGCGCAGTTCTTGCGCAGCGTCTCCAGCTGGGCGCGGGAGACCGGGTCCGCGATGGGCTTGTCGATGTCGAGGGTCGGGGTGTTGTGGTCCTCGGTGGCGATGGTCAGGTCGAGGCGCCGCACACCGCGGCCGCTCTTGCGGAGGCCGTCGAAGGCCTGCGGGCTGGTCACCTCGTGCAGCAGATGCAGATCGATGTAGAGGAGGTCGGGCTCGCCCTCGGCGCGCCGGACGACATGGTCGTCCCAGACCTTCTCCGCGAGTGTCCTACCCATCGCTTTCCCTCCGGCCGGCTGAGGTGCGCCGACCCAACTAGAGATCCTTGGGTGGCGGCCGCCCCCGCCCCCGTGTCCGGGCGCGCACCGCCGGGCCCGTTGGTCCGCGGGCCCCTGTGCCTTCGTGCTTCCAAGGGTGGCGCGTTCCTGGGAAAATTGAACTTGCGTTTCACAGAGTGAGACGCGAGTATCGTTTCATGGACAACAGTAGCGGCGTCGGCGTTCTGGACAAGGCGGCCCTCGTCCTGAGCGCTCTGGAGTCCGGTCCGGCCACCCTCGCGGGTCTGGTGTCGGCGACCGGTCTGGCTCGACCCACGGCTCACCGCCTGGCCGTGGCCCTGGAACACCACCGCATGGTGGCACGCGACATGCAGGGCCGGTTCATCCTCGGCCCGCGCCTGGCCGAGCTCGCGGCCGCGGCCGGCGAGGACCGCCTCCTCGCGACGGCCGGCCCGGTGCTCACGCATCTCCGTGACATCACGGGCGAGAGTGCGCAGCTCTACCGTCGCCAGGGCGACATGCGGATCTGCGTCGCCGCCGCGGAACGCCTGTCCGGACTGCGGGACACGGTCCCGGTGGGCTCGACCCTGACGATGAAGGCCGGTTCGTCGGCGCAGATCCTGATGGCCTGGGAGGAGCCGGAGCGTCTGCACCGCGGCCTCCAGGGCGCCCGCTTCACGGCGACGGCCCTGTCGGGGGTACGGCGCCGGGGCTGGGCCCAGTCGATCGGCGAGCGCGAGCCGGGTGTCGCCTCGGTCTCGGCGCCGGTGCGCGGCCCGTCCAACCGCGTGGTCGCCGCCGTCTCGGTCTCGGGCCCCATCGAGCGCCTCACCCGCCACCCCGGCCGGATGCACGCCCAGGCGGTCATCGACTCAGCGGCCCGCCTCTCAGAAGCCCTCCGCCGCACAGGCTGACAAAGGAACCAGGGCCAGCCTCAACGCCGCGGCCGACCCTGCCCCTTCAGCAAGACGGCCCCCAGGGGCGCGGGGAACCGCGCAAGGGCCACAGGGACCCCGCGCAACGAAAAACCCGGCCCCACCCCAACCCCGTCAAAGGGGCGCGGGGAACTGCGCGAAGGCCCAGAGAAGCCGGGGCACCACCAAATCCCACGCGACCCCAACCCCATAGAGGGGCGCGGGGAACTGCGCGAGCACCCCCCACAAACCCGCACTCACCCCACAACAAAAACGGCCCCCCACCTCAGCAACCGCCAAGGCGAAGAGCCATTCGTAACCGTACCCCCGACCGGATTCGAACCGGCGCTACCGCCTTGAGAGGGCGGCGTGCTAGGCCGCTACACAACGGGGGCCTAGATATTGCGTTTCCGCAGATCAGAGCTGGTCTACCAGGACTCGAACCTAGAATGACGGTACCAGAAACCGTAGTGTTGCCAATTACACCATAGACCAATGCGGGTCAAGCACACGCGTACCCCCGACCGGATTCGAACCGGCGCTACCGCCTTGAGAGGGCGGCGTGCTAGGCCGCTACACAACGGGGGCCCTAGCGATCCTGCATCGAGATCGGCGGGAGCTACCCTGACCACCCTCGCGGGAAGGATCTGTACCCCCGACCGGATTCGAACCGGCGCTACCGCCTTGAGAGGGCGGCGTGCTAGGCCGCTACACAACGGGGGCCTCGCGGATCTGGTCTCCGCATGCGGATGAACTCCGCGAGCTGGCCTACCTGGACTCGAACCAAGACTAACTGAACCAGAATCAGTCGTGCTGCCAATTACACCATAGGCCACTGGAACGCAAGCCCCACAGGGGATCTTGTTCTAGTCTGCTCCCCCGGGACCGGCCTCTCGGCCCGCTCCCCGGCGGCGCAGGAAGAACATTACCCGAAGGTGGACGGGGCTCCAAAACGGGTATCGGAGCCGAGCAGCGCGGGGAGTTCGGCGAGGGAGGCGATCCGATGCCCGCCCGCCGGGACGTCTTTGCCGGTGTGCGCGCCGCCCCGGTCGATCCACACCGACAGCAACCCGGCCTGCACGGCCCCGCGTCCGTCGATCTCGGGGTGATCTCCGACATACGCGACTTCGTGCGGGGCGAGCGCGAGCGCCTCGCACGCCGCGAGGAAGGCGCCCGCCTCCGGTTTGGAGACACCGAGCTCGGCGGCGCAGAGCACGGCCTCGAACCGGTCGCGCAGCCCGAGGACGCGCAGCTTGCGCTCCTGGACGTGCAGGCTGGAGTTGGAGAGCACGGCGTGCCGGTGGCTGCCGGCGAGGGCGTCCAGCACGGGCAGTACGTCCGGGAACAGCGCCCAGGCGGCCTCGTAGTGCGTGATGTACCGGGCGAACCAGGCCTCCGCCTCGGCGTCGTTCAGCTCCTGGCCGAGGAACACCCGCACCCGGTCGCGCCGCTGTGCCTCGAAGGACACCTCGCCGGCGGCGAACCGCGCCCACTGCGCGTCGGTGATCTCCCGCCAGCGCAGCAGGGCCTCCTCGGCGCTGCCGTACGCCTGGAGCAGTCCCTCGGCGATCAGATGGCTGCCCATGCCGGCGCGGTCGGCGGTGGTGTAGTCGAAGAGCGTGTCGTCGACGTCCCAGACCACGGCTCGGATGCTCATGATCCGACGGTAACGCGCGGCCCCGGGCCGTGGGGCGGGAACACCGAAGGGGCGGTACCCGCTACGGGCACCGCCCCTCCAGGAACGTACGGACTACTGGGCGGCGAGCTTCGCCAGGGCCGCGTCCACTCGGGCCAGGGTCTTCTCCCTGCCCAGGATTTCCAGGGACTCGAAGAGCGGGAGGCCGACCGTGCGGCCGGTGACGGCCACGCGGACCGGGGCCTGGGCCTTGCCGAGCTTGAGGCCGTGGGCCTCGCCGGCCGCGAGGACGGCCTCCTTCAGGGACTCCGCGGAGTTCCAGTCGGCGGCGTCGAGCTTCTCGCGGGCGGTGCGCAGCAGGGCGTCCGAGCCCTCCTTCATCGCCTTGTTCCAGCTCGCCTCGTCGAAGACCGGCTCCGCGAGGAACAGGAAGTCGACGTTGTCGATGATCTCGGAGAGCACCCGCAGCCGGGTCTGGGCGTGCGGGGCGATCGCGAGCCACTTGGTCTCGTCGAAGGCCTCGGGCGCCCACGGGGCGAACGGGGCCCCGAGCCACGGGCGGCAGCGCTCGGCGAAGTCCTTGGCGTCGAGCAGGCGGATGTGGTCGCCGTTGATCGCCTCGCACTTCTTCAGGTCGAAGCGGGCCGGGTTGGGGTTCACGTCGGAGACGTCGAAGGCCGCGACCATCTCGTCCATCGTGAAGATGTCCTGGTCGGCGGAGAGCGACCAGCCCAGCAGGGAGAGGTAGTTGAGCAGTCCCTCAGGCAGGAAGCCGCGCTCGCGGTAGAGGTTGAGGGACGACTCGGGGTCGCGCTTGGAGAGCTTCTTGTTGCCCTCGCCCATCACGTACGGCAGGTGGCCGAAGTGCGGGGTGCCCTTGGCGACACCCAGCTCGATCAGCGCCTTGTACAGGGCGATCTGGCGCGGGGTGGAGGAGAGCAGGTCCTCGCCGCGCAGGACGTGGGTGATCTCCATGAGGGCGTCGTCGACCGGGTTCACGAGCGTGTAGAGCGGGGCTCCGTTGGCTCGTACGATCCCGTAGTCCGGGACGTTCTCCGGGAGGTACGTGATCTCGCCGCGGACCAGGTCGGTGAAGGTGATCGTCTCGTCGGGCATCCGGAAGCGGACGATCGGGGCGCGGCCCTCGGCCCGGTACTCCTCGGCCTGTGCCGCCGTGAGGTCGCGGCAGTGGCCGTCGTAGCCGGACGGCTTTCCGGCGGCGCGGGCGGCCTCGCGGCGGGAGTCCAGCTCCTCCTGCGAGCAGTAGCAGTGGTAGGCGTGGCCGGCGTCCAGCAGCTTCTGGGCGACGTCCTTGTAGAGGTCCATGCGCTGCGACTGGCGGTAGGGCGCGTGCGGGCCGCCGACCTCGGGGCCCTCGTCCCAGTCGAAGCCGAGCCAGCGCATCGCGTCGAGCAGCTGGCCGTAGGACTCCTCGGAGTCGCGGGCCGCGTCGGTGTCCTCGATCCGGAAGACCAGTGTGCCGCCGTGGTGCCGGGCGAACGCCCAGTTGAACAGGGCGGTGCGGACCAGGCCCACATGCGGGTTACCGGTGGGCGAGGGGCAGAAACGGACGCGTACGGGGACGTCGGGTGCGCTAGCCACGCTTGACAACCTTGTTGGTGAGAGTGCCGATGCCTTCGATGCTGACGGCGACCTCGTCGCCGACAGCCAGGGGGCCGACCCCCGCGGGGGTGCCCGTGAGGATCACGTCGCCGGGGAGCAGCGTCATGGCCTCGGTGATGTTGACGATCAGGTCCGCGATGGAGTGAATCATCTCGCTGGTGCGGCCGAGCTGGCGCTGGGCGCCGTTGACCGTGAGCTGGATCGTCAGGTCGGACGCGGTGGCGAGGTCCAGGCCGGTCTCGATCCAGGGGCCGAGCGGGCACGAGGTGTCGAAGCCCTTGGCCCTGGCCCACTGCTTCTCGCGCTTCTGGACGTCGCGGGCGGTGATGTCGTTCGCGCACGTGTAGCCGAGGATCACGTCCTGGACGCGGTCGCGCGGGACCTCCCGGCACATCCGGCCGATGACGACGGCCAGCTCGGCCTCGTGGTGCAGGTCCTGGGTGAAGGAGGGGTACTGGATCTCGTCGCCGGAGCCGATCACGGCGGTCGACGGCTTGAGGAAGGCGAAGGGGGCGTCGGGGACCTCGTTGCCGAGTTCCCGGGCGTGTTCGGCGTAGTTGCGGCCGAAGGCGACGACCTTGTTGGGGAGCACCGGCGGCAGCAGGCGGACCTTGCTGAGCGGGACCTTTGTGCCGGAGAGCTCGAAGTCCGCGAAGGGGATGCCCTTGATGATGTCGAGGACGAGCTCGTCCGGCTGGTCGCCCTCGACCGCGCCGAAGGCGACGTTGCCGTCGATGGAGAATCTGGCGATGCGCACGGGGTGGCTGCGCCCCTTGTCTGAGATCGGGGTGACTGGAGTTCGACGGTCCAGGCTATCTCGGGGGGAGGGGCTGCCGGGTTCTGTTGTTGTTCGGGCGCGGGTGCGTTTGTTGTTCGGGCGCGGGTGCGTCGTGGCCTGTCGCGCGGTTCCCCGCGCCCCTTGGCGGCATCGCCGGGCCCGGCGTCCAGAGGTTCCCGCTAGTTGGCCGCGCCTGCCGGCTCCGGGACGTCCATCAGGATGGTGCGGCGGGGGTTCGCGGTCTGGGTGGGGAGGTCGACGGAGTGTTCCAGCTCCGGTGTCCGCAGCTCGTCGGCCTCGTCCAGGTGCGCCAGGGTGGTGCGCTGCGGGTTGGCGATCGTGTGGAACATCATCGTCGTCTTCACGGTTGTACGAGACCTTGTCGTCGCGGGCGGGTTGGGCCGAGTTGTCAGAGTGACAGCTCTTGTAAAGCGTCAGGCTAAACATCCGATTCCCCGCCGGAGTCGGGAAGTCGCCTTGATCGCCGTGTGAGTTTGCTCACGAGGTCACCCTCAAAACGGTCAATTCAGGCCCTCAACTCATGGCCACGAAACGGACATTGACGGTCTGAACCGAGCATTCCGCTCCTGATCATGGCGACTGGGACACCGGGAGGGCCCCGACGACTCGCTCCGGTATGCCCGATATATGGGATACGTTGGCCAACACCTGGTGACATGCCCCTCACATGCAGTCACGGATGTCACAGCCTGAACAACTGGCCTTGTTGGAGATCCTGCACTGTGCTGGAATTCCACGGACCGCCGCGGGATCGAGCCGGCGCACAGGGGGCGCAAGAAGACGCGCCGTGCGGCGGTAAGAACAGGGGGAGCCAGCGCCGGTCACTTCACGACCATCCGGAGACGTTTTCAGGGCGTCTCCGACCACGCCGACACCGTTCTTCCGGTCACCCGGAGGGGCGCCTGGTCCAGAGGTTGCGACGCTAGTGCAGGGACGTTTCAAGAGGGATGGCAGCGCTCCGGCGGAGCCGGAGACGCACGGCGGGACCGGCCCCAATGTCGGCGGTTCCTCGCCCCAGCACGCCCAGAACCAGGGCTCGGCCTCCACTGCGGACGGCGGTGAGCGGGCAGGTCGCGCGACCGCGGCCGCTCCCGCGGCCTCGCCCTCCCCCAACGTGAAGCCGCCCCAGGGCCCCAGCGGTCCGGGGCCGCGAATAGCGCTGCGCAACTGGCGCATCTCCACCCGTCTGGTCGCCCTGCTGACGCTCCCCGTGGTCGCGGCGACCACCCTCGGCGCGGTGCGTATCAACGACTCCATGGACGACATCCAGCAGCTCGACAACATGAAGCTGCTGACGGACATGACCAAGCAGGCCACGGAGCTCGCCGCCGCCCTCCAGGAGGAGCGCGACAAGTCCGCCGGCCCGCTGGCGCACGGTTCGACGTCCAGCGCGATCACGGTCAAGGGCTTCCGGGACAAGACGGACCGGGCCGTGGAGAACTTCGTCAACGCCTCGGAGGAGATCGACGCCTCCGCGCGGGACGGCAACCTCCAGGGCGTCCGCGACACCCTCGTCGGCCTTGTCGGCGAACTCGGCAACGTCGCCAAGATCCGCAACAGCGCGTACGAGGCCGACGGCAACTCGACCCAGACGGTCGAGGCCTACCACCGGCTGATCACCCACCTGCTGGACCTCTCCCAGGACATGGCCGAGGCCACCAGCAACCCGGAGATGATCAAGCGCACGCGTGCCCTGGCGGCCTTCTCCTCCGCCAAGGAGTACGCGTCGGTGCAGCGCGCGGTGCTCGCCGCGGCCCTGCCCCCCAACAAGACCACCTTCGGCGACCTCTCGGAGAACGACCGGCTCTACGCCGAGTCGGCCCTGGAGAGCCAGGACTCCGAGCTGAGCAGCTTCCGCAGCATCTACGGCGACGAGTCCGCCGCCGAGCTGTTGCAGCCCATCGAAGAGGGCAACCCGATCATCGAGGCCTCCGACACCTACGCCACCCGCGCCTTCGGCCGGGCGCAGGGTCTTGAGCAGGTCGCGAAGCGCTCCTACCAGGACTGGGTCGACGACTCGTCCACCAAGATCCAGCAGATGCGCAACATCGAGCGCCGGCTGCTGGAGGACATGGAGCAGAAGGCCCGTACGCTCCGCAGCGACTCGGAGCGCGAGGCGTACATCTCCGGTGCGCTGATCCTGCTGGTGCTCGGTGTCTCGCTGGTCGGAGCCTTCGTCGTCGCCCGGTCCATGATCCGCTCGCTGCGCCGGCTCCAGGAGACCGCCACCAAGGTCGCCCAGGACCGGCTGCCCGAGCTGGTCAAGCAGCTCTCCGAGTCCGACCCGCAGGACGTCGACACGTCCGTGGAGTCGGTCGGTGTGCACTCCCGGGACGAGATCGGCCAGGTGGCCGCGGCCTTCGACGACGTGCACCGCGAGGCGGTCCGCCTCGCCGCCGAGCAGGCCCTGCTGCGGGGCAACGTCAACGCGATGTTCACCAACCTCTCGCGCCGCTCCCAGGGTCTGATCCAGCGCCAGCTGTCGCTCATCTCCGAACTGGAGTCCCGCGAGGCCGACCCGGACCAGCTGGCCTCGCTGTTCAAGCTCGACCACCTCGCGACCCGTATGCGCCGGAACGGCGAGAACCTCCTCGTCCTCGCCGGTGAGGAGCCGGGCCGCCGGTGGACCCGTCCGGTCCCGCTGGTCGACGTGCTCCGCGCCGCCGCGTCCGAGGTGGAGCAGTACGAGCGCATCGAACTGGCCTCCGTGCCGACCACCGAAGTGGCCGGCCGTGTGGTCAACGACCTCGTGCACCTGCTCGCCGAGCTGCTCGAGAACGCCACGTCGTTCTCCTCCCCCCAGACCAAGGTCAAGGTCACCGGTCACGCCCTGCCCGACGGCCGGGTGCTGATCGAGATCCACGACACGGGTATCGGCCTCTCCCCCGAGGACCTCGCGGCGATCAACGAGCGGCTCGCCTCGCCGCCCACCGTGGACGTCTCCGTCTCCCGTCGTATGGGTCTGTTCGTGGTCGGCCGCCTCTCGCAGCGCCACGGCATCCGGATCCAGCTGCGCCCCTCCGACTCCGGTGGTACGACCGCGCTGGTCATGCTGCCCGTCGATGTCGCCCAGGGCGGCAAGAAGCCGCAGGGCAAGCCCGGTCAGTCCGGTGCCCCGCTCGGTTCGGGCGGTCCCGCCGCCGCGCAGGCCGCGGCCGGTGTCGCCGCGGCGCGCCGGGGCGGCGGTGCCGTCGGCGCCGGCGCCTCCCCGGGTCTGCTCGGTGCCGGTCAGGGACCGCGTCCCGCGCTGCCCGGTGACCCGGGCGGCCGGCAGGGCAACGGACGTGGCCAGGGCGGCCGGCCGGCTCCCGCCGGTTTCGGCGGCCAGGCTCCCGGCGCCCCGCAGGGCCTTCAGTCGACCGGATCCCAGGGTCAGGACGCCTTCGGTGGCGGCAACCGTGGTCCGGGTGCGGCCGGCCAGGACGCGTTCGGCGGCAACCGCGGTGGCGGCTCCGGCGGTCAGGACGCCTTCGGCGGCAACCGCGGCCCCGGCTCCCAGCGCCAGAACCCCAACGACGGCCAGGCGCCGCGCGGTCGTCAGCCGCAGCTGCCGCCGCGTGGCGGTCCGCGTGCCGAACTGCCGGGCGGCAACCCGCCGCAGCAGCGGCCCAGCTGGAGCGACGAGAACGCGCAGCCGCCGGTCTCCCGTGCCTCGCTGGACACTCCGCGCGGCCACGACGAGCCCGACGTGCAGCAGACCTCGCGCATGCCGCGGATCGACGACCGGCACGGCGCGGGCGCGACCAGCGAGATGCCCCGCATCGACTCGGGCCGGCACGGCGGACCGCAGCAGACGGGCCAGTTCAACCGTCCGGGCGCACAGCAGGAGAACGACCCGTTCGCCCAGCCCGGCGCCGGCGGCCCGCACGACACCGGCCAGTTCGCCCAGCCGGGGACCAACGGCCGCCAGAACCCGGGGCAGTTCGTCCGCCCGGACGTCTTCGGGGCGCCCGGCCAGGACAGCGGCCGGGGCCAGGCTCCGCAGGGCTACGACAACGGCTCGACGGGCCAGTTCCAGGCACCGCAGTCCTACGACAACGGCTCCACCGGCCAGTTCGCCATGCCGCAGCAGGGCTACGACAACGGCTCCACGGGCCAGTTCCAGGCGCCCGGCCGGGACGAGAACACGGGCCGGCACAACCTGCCCGGCCGCCAGAGCCAGAACCACCAGAACCAGAACCAGAACCAGAACCCGCAGAACCAGTCGGACGGGACCGGCCAGTACGAGCGGCCGCAGATCCCGCCGCGTCCGCAGCAGCGTCCCGTGCGCGAGCCCGAGGCGCTGCCGCCGGCCACCGGCCCCGGCGACGGTCGTACCCCGCTGTACGACACGCTGGAGACCAACTGGTTCCACGGACAGCAGGAGCAGCAGCGTGCGGACGCGAACAGCGCCCCGTCGCTCCCCCAGCAGCCGCCGCAGCCTCCCCAGGCACCCGCGCCGGCCGCTCCCCCACAACGTCCCGCCGCCTCCGCCGCATGGCGCAGCTCGCCGAACGACGACTTCGTCCGGCAGGCAGAGCGTGTACGGCAACCGGCCGCGGGCGGAGTCACCACCTCCGGACTGCCGCGCCGGGTACCCAGGGCCAACCTCGTCCCGGGTACGGCGCAGCAGCAACCTCAGCAGAGCGGTCCGCAGGTCTCGCGTGCTCCTCAGGACGTACGCGGTCGGCTGACCAACCTCCGTCGGGGCATCGCACAGGGCCGTCAGGCCGGGTCCGGCCGGACGGGCAGTTTCCCGAGCCCCACTCACCAGCAGGAGCGTTAGTTGAGTCCGATGAGCCAGGCGGCACAGAACCTGAACTGGTTGATCACCAACTTCGTGGACAACACCCCCGGGGTGTCCCACACCGTCGTCGTGTCCGCCGACGGACTCCTCCTGGCGATGTCGGAGGGCTTTCCCCGCGATCGCGCCGACCAGCTGGCAGCGGTCGCGTCCGGGCTCACCTCGTTGACAGCCGGGGCGTCCCGGATCTTCGAGGGTGGCGACGTGGCACAGACCGTCGTGGAGATGGAGCGGGGGTTCCTCTTCCTCATGTCCGTCTCGGACGGGTCGTCCCTGGCCGTGCTCGCGCACCCCGAATGCGACATCGGCCTCGTCGGCTACGAGATGACTCTCCTCGTCGACCGCGCGGGCGCGGTACTCACGCCCGACCTGCGCGCCGAACTACAGGGAAGTCTGCTCCACTGATCGGCCTCGGATCCACCCGTCTCACCAAATCGTCGTCCGGCCGCCACAATCCCCCCACCGGCCTCGTCAGATGGCTCGACTGACCAACTTGCTGTCCCCGCCCGGAGGATTCATGACCCCGCCCACCGCTCCTCATGATCCGTACACAGACGCGTACGGGGACGAGGGCGACGAGCCGCTGGTACGTCCGTACGCCATGACCGGCGGCCGGACGCGGCCGCGTTACCAGCTCGCCATCGAGGCGCTGATCAGCACCACGGCCGACCCCGCCGCGCTCATGGGGCTCCTTCCGGAGCACCAGCGCATCTGCCACCTGTGCCGCGAGGTGAAGTCGGTGGCCGAGGTGTCGGCCCTGCTCACCATGCCGCTGGGCGTGGCCCGGATCCTCGTCGCCGACCTCGCCGAGGCCGGTCTTGTCGCCATCCACCAGCCGGGCGGCGACGAGACCACCGGTGCGCCCGACGTGACACTGCTCGAAAGGGTGCTCAGTGGACTTCGCAAGCTCTAGCGGAGGGCCGGTTTCCCAGAGTCGCTCCACCACCTCCGCGAAGATCGTGGTGGCGGGCGGCTTCGGCGTGGGCAAGACCACGTTCGTCGGCGCCGTCTCGGAGATCAACCCGCTGCGCACCGAGGCCGTCATGACGTCCGCATCCGCGGGCATCGACGACCTCACCCACACCGGAGACAAGACGACCACCACGGTCGCCATGGACTTCGGCCGTATCACGCTCGACCAGGACCTGATCCTGTACCTCTTCGGTACACCCGGCCAGGACCGCTTCTGGTTCATGTGGGACGACCTGGTGCGCGGCGCCATCGGCGCGGTGGTCCTGGTGGACACCCGCCGGCTCGCGGACTGCTTCCCGGCCGTGGACTACTTCGAGAACAGCGGGCTGCCGTTCGTCATCGCCCTCAACGGCTTCGACGGCCAGCAGCCCTACACCCCCGACGAAGTGCGGGAAGCGTTGCAGATCGGGCCGGACGCGCCCATCATCACCACGGACGCCCGGCACCGTGCGGACGCCAAGTCCGCGCTGATCACCCTGGTCGAGCACGCGTTGATGGCACGGCTGAGGTAGTCACTCAAGTCGGCAGGCGCGTACGGCAGTTGTCGTAGACACATTGGAGCCGGCTGTGGCCTTTGACACGGTCGGCTCCGGTGTTCATAACGTTTCGGCAGAGGAATCGAGTAGTACCGCCACGCGTCGCGGTCAAGTGGTCTCGCTGCGCGCACAAGAGCCCCGTCATTTGGCGGGGCTCGCTCTTTATGACCGTTTTATGTGGGGCTTACATCACGTGGAACCCATACTTTCCCATGTTTGGAACCCGACTGGGTGACGTGCTGGAATGCCTGAACTGCCCAATAGTCAATGACGTACTCCAGGTCGATGGCGAACGGGCTCTGAGACACTGCTGCGGCACGACGTAGGTGCCGACCGCCGGAAGGTTGTTGGTCGAGTGAGGCGAAGCAACAAAGGTCCCGAGCCGCCCGCCCGGGGCAACTTCACCCCGCCGCCGCGCGGCGCGGCGCCCGCCCCCGTGCCCGGCTCGGAGCCGACGGCCGCACCCGCTCCGAGCGGCGGCCGTCTCTCCCCGCGCAACTGGCGGGTGCCCACCAGGCTGAACGCGATCCTGCTCATACCCGTGCTGGTCGGCCTCGTCATGGGCGGCTTCCAGGTGAAGGGCTCGATCGACACCTGGCAGGAGGCCGAGGACGCCCACAGTGTGGCCCTCCTCGTGCGCGCCGCCGACGAGTACGGCCAGGCCCTGCTCAACGAACGTGACCTCTCCGCGTCCGACCTGCTGCTCGGCAAGGGCGAGACCGCCACGGTCAAGAAGCTGCGCGCCGACACCGACGCCGCCAAGGCGCAGTTCGACAAGGTCGCCGAGGGGCTGCCGGACACGGCCCGGCTGAACCGCCGTATGGAGCTGTTCCGCGGCAACGAGACCAAGCTCGCCGCCCTGCGTGAGCGCGCCTACACCACCGCCATGGACCCGGTCGCCACCGAAGAGGGCTATGTCGCGGTCCAGCACGGCCTGACGGAGTTCGCCAACGAGCTCAGCCTCGGCTCCGGCAACGTCACCAGTTACGGCCGTACCGTCTACGCGGTGTCGCTGGCCAAGGCGGCCGCCTCCCTGGAGCGCGCGATCGGTGTGCACCTGCTGGTGCGCCCGTCCGACAAGGCGACCGTCGTAGCCCAGCAGCGCGTCTCCCTCGCCTCGTACCGCTACCTCGAGGGCATCGCCGTCAACGAGCTGGTCTCCGGCGCCGACGAGGCCGACGTACGGCGACTCGACGCGATCATGGCCGAGCAGCGCCAGACCGTGGGGGACAAGGGCGAGGCCGTCGACGCCGGCGCCAGCTCCTCCACCCAGGGCGGCGCCTACACCGCCATGCCCCTCGCGGACACCATGCTCCAGGGCATCGCCGGCGGGCTGCCCACCGAGGAGCTGGCCCAGCGGGGCGTCACCCCCAAGACCTGGCTCGGCGTCTCCACGGCGAAGTTCGACGGCTACGACACCCTTGAGACCGAGATGGTCGACAAGGCCGTGAACGAGGCCGCGACCCTCGCCGACAACGCCCGCCAGGAAGCGATCGTCACCGGCGCCATCGTCGTCGTCGCCCTGCTCGCCGCGTTCATCCTGGCCGGCATGATGGCCCGCCAGATGAGCCGCGCGATGCGCCAGCTGCGCAACGCCGCCTTCGGTGTCGCCGAGCAGCGGCTGCCGATGCTGGTCGACCAGCTCTCGCGTACCGACCCCGGCCGGGTCGACACCCGCGTGGCACCCATCCCGATCAACTCCACGGACGAGATCGGCGAGGTCGCCCGCGCCTTCGACCAGGTGCACCGCGAGGCCGTCCGGCTCGCCGCGGAACAGGCCCTGCTGCGGGGCAACATCAACGCGATCTTCACCAACCTGTCGCGCCGCAACCAGTCGCTGATCGAGGGCCAGCTGACCCTGATCACCGAGCTGGAGAACAACGAGGCCGACCCGGACCAGCTGGAGAGCCTCTTCAAGCTGGACCACCTCGCGACCCGTATGCGCCGCAACGGCGAGAACCTCCTGGTCCTCGCCGGCGAGGAGCCGGGCCGCCGCTGGGACCAGCCGGTGCCGCTCATCGACGTCGTCCGCGCCGCCTCCTCCGAGGTGGAGCAGTACGAGCGCATCGAGCTCCAGGGCGTCCCGGAGGCCGAGATCCACGGCCGCGCCGTGACCGACCTCGTACACCTGCTCGCCGAGCTGCTGGAGAACGCCACCACGTTCTCCTCGCCGCAGACCAAGGTCCGGGTGACCGCGACCCGGCTGCCCGACGGCCGCGTGATGATCGAGATCCACGACAAGGGCATCGGCCTCACCGCCGAGGACTTCGCGGACATCAACCACAAGCTGGCCAACCCGCCGACCGTGGACGCCGCGATCTCCCAGCGCATGGGCCTGTTCGTGGTCGGCCGGCTGTCCGACCGGCACGGCATCCGGGTCCAGCTGCGCCCCTCGGGCGAGCAGGCCGGCACCACCTCGCTGGTCATGCTGCCCGACGCGATCACCCACGGTGGTGGCGGCGAGTCCCCGATGAGCCGCGAGGAGTTCACGGTCTCGCAGATCATCCCGGAGCAGAACTTCGCGGGCGAGCAGTTCGGCGTCGAGCCGATGCGCACCGCCGCGGAGCTCGGCTTCGACGACAGCGCCTACACCGAGGTGCCGGACGACATCCGTGAGCTGGACCCGGTGGGCCGCTCCCTGATGCGCGAGGAGCGCCGCGCGGCCCTGGAGGCCCAGGCGCACCAGCCCGGCCAGGAGGGCGTCCCCGAGGCGTCCCCGTACGACGGCTACAACGCTCCGCAGTCCTACGACAACGGCAACGGCCAGGTCGGCTACCCCGACCAGCAGGACGCCTACGGACGACAGACGTCGTACGAGGAGCCGCAGCAGCCGACGTACGAGGAGCCGTACTACGCGCCGAACGGCAACCAGCCGCAGGGCGAGGGCTACTCGTCCAACGGCGGCTACCCGGAAACCTCGTATCCGGAGCAGCCGCGGCCCGAGCCGCAGGCGCCCGCCCAGAACGGCTATGCGGGTCTCGAAGAGCGGCCCTACCAGGATGACTGGCCGCAGCAGACCGGTTACCAGAACGGCTATCCGGACCAGTACGCTCCGCAAGCGGAATCCACTCAGGCCGCTGACGCGGGTGAGCAGGACCGCGTAGGCTTCGACCGTCCGGGACCCACCCCCACCGCCGGCCACGAGCTGACCGACGCCGGGCTTCCGCGCCGCGGATCCACCGCGTCCGGTGCGGGCGCCGGTGCTCCCCGGCCCGCGACCCGGGAGGCGGCGGCCCCCGCGACGGACGGACCGGGTGGCGACTCCTGGCGCTCGGCGAACGACGAGCGCTGGCAGCAGGCCTCCCAGCTCCGCAAGCCCAAGGCGGGTGGGGTCACCTCCTCCGGCCTGCCGCGGCGGGTACCCAAGGCGAATCTGGTCGAGGGTGCCGCGGAGACGACTCCGCAGGGCGGCCCACAGGTCTCCCGCGCTCCCGAGGACGTCCGGGGCAGGCTGAGCAACCTGCGCCGCGGGGTCCAGCGGGGACGCAGTGCAGGAAGCGAAACGAACGGCCAGGCCACACGGCATCACAGTGGGCCTGACAGCACCTACAACCAGGAGCGTTAGTGTGAGCCCGATGAGCCAGGCGGCGCAGAACCTGAACTGGTTGATCACCAACTTCGTGGACAACACCCCCGGGGTGTCGCACACGGTGGTGGTCTCCGCCGACGGACTCCTTCTGGCGATGTCCGAAGGCTTTCCCCGCGACCGCGCCGACCAGCTCGCGGCCGTCGCCTCCGGTCTGACCTCGCTGACCGCCGGTGCCTCGCGCATCTTCGAGGGCGGCAGCGTGAACCAGACCGTTGTGGAGATGGAGCGCGGGTTCCTGTTCATCATGTCCATTTCCGACGGGTCGTCGCTCGCAGTCCTGGCCCACCCGGAAGCGGACATCGGTCTCATTGGGTACGAGATGGCCCTGCTCGTCGACCGTGCCGGTACGGTTCTGACCCCGGATCTCCGTGCGGAGCTCCAGGGCAGCCTTCTCAACTAACAGACACACGGTGCGATTTCGCGTCCCGTGGCCGTAAAGTTTCGGGACGCGGCTCCACAGCGATGGGTGCCCGGCACAGTCGGAGGAGGAGAAAGTGGCAACACCCCCAGGCGGTTCGTCTTCGGGCAACTGGTCGTACGGCCCCGGTCAGGGGCAGGGCGACGGCTCGGCGAACCGGTACAACTTCCCCTCCACGCCCAGCCACCGGCAGCCGTACGCACCGCAGGGCCCCGGGCCCTCGCCGTACGACCAGCCGTCGGCACCGCGCATCCAGCCGGTGCAGCCGCAGCGCCGCAGCCCTGAGCCCGCGCCCGCCGGAGCGTCGAACAACCCCCTGGTGCGCCCGTACGCCATGACGGGCGGCCGCACCAGGCCGCGTTACCAGCTCGCCATCGAGGCGCTGGTGCACACCACCGCGGCTCCGCACCAGATGCAGGGTCAGCTGCCCGAGCATCAGCGGATCTGCAACCTGTGCCGTGAGATCAAGTCGGTGGCCGAGGTCTCGGCCCTGCTCTCGATCCCTCTCGGCGTGGCCAGGATCCTCGTCGCCGACTTGGCGGAGGCGGGACTGGTCGCCATCCATCAGCCCGGCGGCGACGAGAACGCCGGCGGCCAGCCAGACGTGACACTGCTCGAAAGGGTGCTCAGTGGACTTCGCAAGCTCTAGCGGAGGGCCGGTTTCTCAGAGTCGCTCCACCACCTCCGCGAAGATCGTGGTGGCGGGCGGCTTCGGCGTGGGCAAGACCACGTTCGTCGGCGCCGTCTCGGAGATCAACCCGCTGCGCACCGAGGCCGTCATGACGTCCGCATCCGCGGGCATCGACGACCTCACCCACACCGGAGACAAGACGACCACCACGGTCGCCATGGACTTCGGCCGTATCACGCTCGACCAGGACCTGATCCTGTACCTCTTCGGTACACCCGGCCAGGACCGCTTCTGGTTCATGTGGGACGACCTGGTGCGCGGCGCCATCGGCG
The DNA here is from genome assembly GCF_044753385.1 of Streptomyces sp. NPDC088387. NCBI lineage: Bacteria > Bacillati > Actinomycetota > Actinomycetes > Kitasatosporales > Streptomycetaceae > Streptomyces > Streptomyces sp. NPDC088387. The sequence continues at coordinate 76,917 of NZ_JBIVNC010000012.1, read as the reverse complement.
CGATCGTTCTCGTGGACACGAGGCGTCTTGCCGACTGCTTCCCGGCTGTCGACTACTTCGAGAACTCGGGGCTTCCGTTCGTGATCGCCCTCAACGGGTTCGACGGGAATCAGCCGTACAACCCCGACGAGGTGCGGGAGGCTCTTCAGATCGGGCCCGACACCCCGATCATCACTACGGATGCGCGGCATCGGGCCGACGCCAAGTCGGCGCTGATCACGCTGGTCGAGCACGCGTTGATGGCTCGCTTGCGGTAACCACCGCTTCTACGCGGCTATTGGGCTGCCCCATCCTGCTGAGTGCCGGGTGCGGGCAGTTCGTGGTTTCTCGCGCAGTTCCCCGCGCCCCTGAGAGGACGCGGGGAACTGCGCGAACGGCCCCGTCCTCCCCACGGGGAGAACGGGGCCGCAGAAGCGCCGGAGGCGTCAGCGCCAGCTGTGGGGGGCCCGGAAGCCCGGTTCGCGTTCCAGGCGGCGCCAGACGGCGCGGCGACCGGTGTGGTCGGCCGGAGCCTCCGTGGACGTGTGTGCCGCCGCACGGGCCAGCAGGATCGCCGTCAGCGCGGCGACCTCCTCGGGCTCGGCGTGGCCCTTCTCGACGCGGATGTCAGGGGTGTTCATGGATGTCAGTCTCCGTGAGTGAGAGGACGACGGGGTTGCCGCGATGGGTCCGCTCGGTTACTGCGGGGGGTTGCCGTGCTTGCGGGACGGCAGGTCGGCATGCTTGGTGCGCAGCATCGCCAGGGCCTTGGCCAGGACTTCGCGGGTCTCGGCGGGGTCGATGACGTCGTCGACCAGACCGCGCTCGGCCGCGTAGTAGGGGTGCATCAGCTCGGACTTGTACTCCTTGACCATGCGCGCCCGCATCGCCTCGGGGTCCTCGGCGTCCGCGATCTGCCGGCGGAAGATCACGTTGGCGGCGCCTTCGGCTCCCATCACGGCGATCTCGTTGGTCGGCCACGCATAGGTGAGGTCGGCACCGATGGACTGGCTGTCCATGACGATGTACGCACCTCCGTACGCCTTGCGCAGGATCAGGGAGATCCTCGGCACCGTCGCGTTGCAGTACGCGTAGAGCAGCTTCGCGCCGTGCCGGATGATTCCGCCGTGCTCCTGGTCAACTCCCGGGAGGAACCCGGGAACGTCCAGGAAAGTGACGATCGGGATATTGAAAGCGTCACACATCTGCACAAAACGCGCAGCTTTTTCCGACGCCTCGATGTCCAGCACACCCGCGAGCACCTGCGGCTGGTTGGCGACGATGCCCACGACCTGGCCGTCGATCCGGGCCAGCGCGCAGATGATGTTGCGCGCCCACCGCTCGTGGACCTCCAGGTAGTCGCCGTCGTCGACGATCTCCTCGATCACCTTGGTCATGTCGTACGGACGGTTGCCGTCCGCCGGGACCAGGTCGAGCAGTACGTCGCTGCGCCGGTCGAGGGCGTCCGAGGGGTCCACCCGCGGCGGGTTCTCCCGGTTGTTCTGCGGGAGCATCGCCAGCAGGTAGCGCACCTCGGCGATGCAGGTCTCCTCGTCGTCGTAGGCGAAGTGACAGACACCGGAGGTCTCGGCGTGGACGTCGGCGCCGCCCAGGCCGTTCTGGGTGATCTCCTCGCCGGTGACCGCCTTGACGACGTCCGGTCCGGTGATGAACATCTGCGAGGTCTCGCGGACCATGAACACGAAGTCCGTCAGCGCCGGGCTGTAGGCCGCGCCGCCCGCGCACGGGCCGAGCATCACGGAGATCTGCGGGATCACGCCGGAGGCGCGGGTGTTGCGCTGGAAGATGCCGCCGTAGCCGGCGAGCGCGCTCACCCCCTCCTGGATCCGGGCGCCCGCACCGTCGTTGAGGGAGACCAGGGGCGCACCAGCCGCGATGGCCATGTCCATGATTTTGTGGATCTTCGTCGCGTGGGCCTCGCCCAGCGCACCGCCGAAGATCCGGAAGTCGTGCGCGTACACGAAGACCGTGCGGCCCTCGACGGTCCCCCAGCCGGTGATGACACCGTCCGTGTACGGCTTCTTGGCCTCCAGGCCGAACCCGCTCGCCCGGTGCCGGCGCAGCTGCTCGACCTCCTGGAAGGAACCCGCGTCCAGCAGCAGCTCGATGCGCTCCCGCGCGGTCAGCTTGCCCTTGGCATGCTGTGCCGCCGTCGCCTTCTCACTCGGCCCGGCGACCGCCCGCGCACGGATGTCGTGCAGCTCGGCGACGCGCCCGCGGGCGTCCGTCGGCTCACCGGTCGGCTCACCCGTCGTCTCTTCCAAAACGGTCATGTAGCGACTCTACGAAGCCCCGCAAGGAAAGCGAGCCGTCGACTCCGAACAGTCTCCGGCCCGTTTTCCTGGTAGCACTGAACAGAACCTCCGGAGCATGCACGGTTTCCGACTGCTCAGGGGGCGTGCGGCTTGTAGGGGTCGCACAAAGTCGTCACCTGAGAGCCGCCTCACATTCGCGTCCGGGGCATGCCATCGCCGGAGTGATGTGCGGGGGTCACCGAGACCGTACACCGTCGCTTTTCCGTCGGCGCGTGGCGGCTTCCGGTGCGCTACCCGCGCGTAGCGGGACGGGGTGATTACGCTCGCCGTGACACGCCCGCACCCATGATGTTGAATATTGAACCTCATGGGTCTAAGGTCGGTGTCGAGGTAATCGTTGAACCTTCAATTGACCGTCGATTGAACGTCCCCAAGGGAGAAGTCATGACCGACCTCAGCGCACTCACCGGCGACTACACCCTCGACCCGGCCCACACGACGATCGGCTTCACGGCCCGTCACGCCATGGTCACGAACGTCAAGGGCAAGTTCCTGGAGTTCACCGGCACGCTGCACCTCGACGGCGACGCCCCGGAGAAGTCCACGGCGTCGATCGACGTCGTCATGTCGAGCGTCGACACGGGCAACGCCGACCGTGACGGCCACCTGAAGAGCGCCGACTTCTTCAAGACCGACGAGTTCCCGACGATGACCTTCCGCTCGACCAAGGCCGAGGCCCTGGGCGACGAGGACTACCGGATCACCGGCGACCTGTCCGTGCTCGGTGTCACCAAGCCGATCACCATCGACCTGGAGTTCAACGGCGCCGCGAAGGACCCGTTCGGCAACGAGCGGGTGGGCTTCGAGGGCAAGGCCGAGATCAAGCGCTCCGAGTGGGGCCTGACCTGGAACGCGGCGCTGGAGACCGGCGGCTTCCTGGTCTCCGACAAGATCAAGCTCAACTTCGACGTCTCGGCGATCAAGAGCGCCTGACCGGTGGTGCGGGCCGCCCTTCGGGGCGGCCTTCGCATGTCCGCGGGCGCCGACGGCCCTCGTACGCCGGCGGGCGCTCAGGACCCGCTTTCGGCGGGCGCTCAGAAGCCGCCGCCGAAGTCGCCTCCCCCGCCGAATCCTCCGCCGCCGCCGAAGTCGCCGCCGCCGAATCCGCCGGAGAAGTCGCCGGAGTTGAAGTCCGCCCCGGAGACATCGCCGCCCTGGTAGCCGCCGGCGCCGAAGTCGCCGTAGCCGGAGCCGTAGTCGGACGCGTAGGCCGGGGCCGCCATGGCGCTGCCGAGGAGTGTGCCGACCAGCAGGCCGGGCAGCAGGCCGCTGCCGAAGTAGCCACCGGCCCAGGGGCCGTAGGCGGGACCGGCGTCCCAGTACGGGCGGCGCCCGCCGGCGGTCTCGACCTCGCGGATCATCGGGTCGTCGCCGTCGGCGAGCCGGGCCTGGTCGGCCGCGCAGACGGGTACCTCACGGGTGGCGCCGGCCGGCGGGGTCCAGGTGACGTCGGCGACGGACGGGCCGTGGCGCGGGTCGAAGAAGCAGGGCGGACGGCGCTGCGGCAGAGGCTTTCCCGCGCGCCGGGCGGCGAGTTGGGCCAGCGAGAAGCGGCCGTCGTCGAGGGCCTGGGTGACCGCGCGGACCTGTTCGGGCCGGGTGGCCGCGTCCATGAACGACTTGGCCTGTTCGTAGGCGTCGAGGGCGCGTTCGTAGTCGGCGCGCATGGCGTCGTCGGCGCCGGTCTCCGCCGGGTGGAAGTCGAGCCGGTCGAGTTCCTCGCCGAACGCGGTGATGTCCTCGTCGACGACGACCCGCAGTTTCTCCAGCGCGGCCCGCTGCTCCTCCTCGTGGCGGCGGCGGTTGCGGCGGACCAGGGCGTACGCGCCCGCGCCGCCGGCCACCACGACCGCGCCGACGGTGATCAGACCGCCCGCGGAGACGCCGCTGTCGCCCGAGCCCTCGCTCCAGCTGCTGGGCGCGGTGCCGCCGACGTTGCGCAGGGCGTCGTCGACGAAGTCGTTGAGCTGGGCCTTGGGGTCGCCGGCGCTCTGCACGGCGGTGACCAGGTTGCTCACCGCGCTGTTGCCGAGGACGCTGCTGTCCGCGCGGGCGTCGAACTCGTCGCCGAGGCGGATGCCGTAGAGGCCGGTCACGCCGGTCTCGGTGCGCAGGTTCTGGAAGAGGTTCCGCGTCGGGTAGTCGGCCGGGAGGACCGCCACGAACACGGGTTTGTCCGCGTCCCTGATCTTGTCGGCGAGCGCTTCGGCGTCCGACTTCGACAGCAGGCCGGAGGCGGCCGGATCGACGTAGACGGGACTCTCGCGCAGGGACTCGGCGACTTCGGAGAGATCGGTCGCGGCGTGCGCGCCGGGCGCACCCGTCATCAGGACCGCCAGTGCGGCGGCGGCCGGCACGATCAGCAGGCGGACAAGAGCTGGTACCAGGGCGCCCTTCATACGTTCGAAAGTACCCCGAATGTCCCGGGAAAAGGAGATCGGTCGCGGGCCGATGTCGTCCGGCCGGTGCGGTGGGTGGGGCCCGGCGGAAAAGTGCTGTCCCGAGCATGGAACGTGCGCGGCGTCCCCCAGTACTCTCATGGCTTAGATCACGGCGTGAGTTAACACGTGACCCTCTCCGCCGTCATGTGCTCATGCCTCCGTACCGCCTCCCCATCCCCCACCACTGAAGGGCGGCGCTCCATGAGGAGATCCACCAGGAGACCCACGCGCACCGTCGGACTGCTGCTCGCCGGGCTGCTGACGGCCGCCGGCGTCACGGCGGCCACCCCGGCGCAGGCCGCCGGCGAACAGGTCACCGCCTGGCTCACCACGACCAGCGACACCGGCGGCCGTACCGTCACGCGTGGGCTCCAGGCCCAGGCGCCGTTCAACTTCCAGGCGGGCGCCGGAGGTTCCGGCGACAACATCACCGTCGACGAGAACACCCGCTACCAGACCTTCACCGGCGGCGGCGCCTCCTTCACGGACACGGCCGCCTGGCTGATGGACGGCAGCGGCGCGCTCTCCACCGCCACCCGTGACGACACCATGCGCAAGCTGTTCTCGCCCACCGAGGGCATCGGCCTGTCGTACATCCGCAACCCGATGGGCGGCTCGGACCTCGCCCGGTTCGGCTACACCTACGACGACCTGCCGGCCGGGCAGACCGACCCCACGCTGTCCCGGTTCTCGATCGCGCACGACCTCCAGGACGTGCTGCCGCTGACCAGGCAGGCCAAGCAGCTCAACCCGGCCCTGACCACGGTGGCCTCGCCGTGGACCGCGCCGGCCTGGATGAAGGACAACGACCAGCTCAACGGCGGCTGGCTGGAGGCGCAGTACTACGGCGCCTACGCCGACTACTTCGTGAAGTACATCCAGGCCTACCGCGACCAGGGTGTCCCGATCGACTACGTCACGGCCCAGAACGAGCCGACGTGTTGCAGCAGTTACCCGTCGATGAGCTGGAACGCCTCGGGCCTGGCCTTCTTCACCAAGGACAACCTGCTGCCCAAGCTCCAGGCCGCCGGGCTCTCCACCAAGGTGCTGGCGCACGACTGGAACTGGGACACCTACGACGCGTACGCGGCGCAGACCGTGAACGACGCGGCCGTGCGCAACCACCCCAACTTCGGCGGCATCGCCTGGCACGGCTACGGGGGCAACGTCTCCAAGCAGACCGAGGTCCACAACCAGTACCCGCAGCTGGACGCCTTCCAGACCGAGCACTCCGGTGGCACCTGGATAGCCAACCAGCAGCGCGAGGACATGATGAACATCATCGACTACACCCGTAACTGGGCGAAGTCGGTGACCAAGTGGTCGCTCGCCGTGGACCAGAACCGCGGTCCGCACAACGGCGGTTGCGGCACCTGCGACGGGCTCGTCACCGTCCACAACGGCGACGCGCGGCACGGCCAGGTCGACTACACCATCGAGTACTACACGATGGGCCACCTGACGAAGTTCGTGAAGCCGGGCGCCCACCGGATCGCCTCCACGGCCTCCACCTCGGTGCCGAACGTGGCCTGGCGCAACCCGGACGGCTCCAAGGCGCTGATCGCGTACAACGACGGCACCGCGGCCAGGACCGTCACCATCAACTGGGGTTCGCAGCACGCGACTTACTCGCTGCCAGGCAAGACCTCGGCCACCTTCACCTGGAACGGCACCCAGTCCGGCGGTGGCAGCCAGAGCGGCGCGCTCGTCGGTCTCGCGAACAAGTGCCTGGATGTGGCGGGTGGTTCGAGCGCCGACGGCACCGCCGTACAGCTCTACGACTGCAACGCCAGCACCGCCCAGCAGTGGACCGTGCAGAGCGACGGGTCGATCCGGGCGCTCGGCAAGTGCCTGGACGTGAACGGCGGTTCGACGGCCGACGGGGCACAGACCCAGCTGTACACCTGCAACGGCACCGGCGCACAGCAGTGGTCGTACAACGCGACGACCGGTGATGTGGTGAACACGGCCGCAAACAAATGTCTCGACGTGACCGGCAACTCCTCGGCCAACGGCGCCCGCGCGCAAATCTGGTCGTGCACGGGCGCAGCCAATCAGAAGTGGAGACTGGGATAGTCACCGAGCGGGCCTCAACTCCCCTTGATTCACGGAGTACTTGAGGCCGATGCGACAGCCGGCCGGGCGGCGCATACCATGCCTCCCAGCCACCGTGCGCCGTACGGCCGGCCGTCAGCAGGAAAGGGCAGGGCGGGGCAATGCCGAGGAGACGCAGGGTCGCGGACATGACGGTGTCCGGGCTCACCGAGCTGGATCGTTCCCGCACCCGTGCCGATCTGCTCTGGGAGCTCTACAAGCAGGCCGAGGGTGAGGTCACCGGCGCGATCGAGTGGTATCTGACGCGGCGGCGGGGGCCTGCGTTGTGGTCGCGCTCGCTGCGGGCGCTTGCCGGGTTGCTCGGCATCCTCGGCACGCTCACTCCGCTTGTGCACGCGGCGGCTCCTTCCGCCATTCAGCCCGAGTGGGGCTTCGTCTTCCTCGCCGCCGGCGCCGGGTGTGTGCTGTTCGACCGGGTCTTCGGGTTCTCGGCGTCCTGGACGCGCTACATCCGTACCGAGATCGCTCTCCAGCAGGTGCTGAAGAAGGCACAGGCTGAGTGGGCGCAGGCGTATCTGCGGGCCACCGACTCGCCGAGTGACAAGGAGCAGGCCGCGCTTCTCCAAGTGATCGAGCGGTTGCGTGCCGATGCGCAGCGGGTCATGGAGGAGGAGAGTGCGGCGTGGATCGGGTACCTGGCCGACGGGGTCGAGGAACTGACTCGGTCCACGTCCTCCGGGTCCGCCCAGCGGGTCGCCGGCGGCGGGCTGTTCCGGCTGGACCGTACGCCGGGCCGAGACCGCGGCCCCGAACTCCCCCGCACCCGAGACTCCGCAATCTGACCCGCCTCATCGCCGGGCGCGGGCCCGGTGGGGGCTGGTCGCGCAGTGCGTCGTCGGGCGCGGCCCGGTGGGTGGCGTTCGCGCAGTTCCCCGCGCCCCTGTCGAGGTGCGTTGTCGGCTGCCGGGCCGGTGGGGGCTGATCGCGCAGTTCCCCGCGCCCCTGAAGACACCTCGCCCACCCCGGCATTCAGAAACACAAGCCCCTGCCAGGGACGCAAAGAACGGCGCGAGCGCCCCCACCCCATAGGGGCGCGGGGAACTGCGCGAACCAGCCCCACCGACCCGCACCCCCCGGGGACACGGAGAACTGCGCGAACCAGCCCCACCGACCCGCACCTCCCAGGGGCGCGGGGAACTGCGCGACCAGCCCCCACCGGGCCGCACCTCCCAGGGGCGCGGGGAACTGCGCGACCAGCCCCCACCGGGCCGCACCTCCCGGGGGCGCGGGGAACTGCGCGAACGCCATCCGCCGGGCCGCGCCCGACAGCGCGCTGCTACCTCGCGGGAGCGACCCCCGCTCGGAGGAGGCCGTAGGCGTACGCGTCCTCCAGGGCCTGCCAGCTCGCGGCGATGACGTTCTCCGCGACCCCCACCGTCGACCACTCCCCCGCACCGTCCGTCGTGGAGATCAGGACCCGGGTCGTGGACTGCGTACCGTGGACGCCCTCCAGGATGCGGACCTTGTAGTCCACGAGCTCCAGCTTGGCGAGCTGCGGATAGATCTTCTCCAGAGCCACCCGCAGCGCCCGGTCCAGCGCGTTGACCGGCCCGTTCCCCTCCGCGGTGGCGACGATCCGCTCGCCCTTGGCCCACAGCTTCACGGTCGCCTCGTTGGCGTGCGACCCGTCGGGGCGGTCCTCCACGATCGCCCGCCAGGACTCGACCTCGAAGTACGTCAGCGGACCGCCCTCGACCTCCGCGCGCAGCAGCAGTTCGAAGGAGGCGTCGGCGGCCTCGTACGTATAGCCCTCCAGTTCCCGCTTCTTGACCCGGTCCACGACCCGGCCGACCAGTTCGCGGTCGTCGCCGAGGTCGATGCCGAGTTCCCTGCCCTTGAGCTCGATGGAGGCGCGGCCCGCCATGTCGGAGACCAGCATCCGCATGGTGTTGCCGACCTGCTCGGGGTCGATGTGCTGGTACAGGTCCGGGTCGACCTTGATCGCGGAGGCGTGCAGTCCGGCCTTGTGGGCGAAGGCGGAGACACCGACGTAGGGCTGGTGGGTGGACGGGGTGAGGTTCACGACCTCGGCGATGGCGTGCGAGACGCGGGTCATCTCGCGCAGGTGCCCGTCGGGGAGGACCTTCTTGCCGTACTTCAGCTCCAGCGCCGCCACCACGGGGAACAGGTTGGCGTTGCCGACGCGCTCGCCGTAGCCGTTGGCCGTGCACTGGACGTGGGTGGCGCCCGCGTCGACGGCGGCGAGGGTGTTGGCGACCGCGCAGCCGGTGTCGTCCTGGGCGTGGATGCCGAGGCGGGCACCGGTGTCGGCGAGGACGGTGGCGACGACGGCCTGGATCTGCGCCGGGAGCATCCCGCCGTTGGTGTCGCACAGGACGACGACGTCCGCGCCGGCCTCGGACGCCGTACGGACCACGGCCTTCGCGTACTCCGGGTTGGCGCGGTAGCCGTCGAAGAAGTGCTCGCAGTCGACGAAGACCCGCCGGCCCTGGCCCTTGAGGTGGGAGACGGTGTCGCGGACCATCTCCAGGTTCTCGTCGAGGGTGGTGCGCAGGGCGAGTTCGACGTGCCGGTCGTGGGACTTGGCGACCAGGGTGATCACCGGGGCGCCGGACTCCAGCAGGGCCTTGACCTGCGGGTCGTCAGCGGCCTTGGCGTGGGCGCGGCGGGTGGAGCCGAACGCGACGAGCTGGGCGTGGCGGAAGGTGATCTCCTGCCGCGCGCGGGCGAAGAACTCGGTGTCCCGCGGGTTGGCGCCGGGCCAGCCGCCCTCGATGAAGCCCACCCCGAAGTCGTCCAGGTGCCGTGCGATGGCCAGCTTGTCCGCGACGGTGAGGTTGATGCCCTCCCGCTGCGCGCCGTCGCGCAGGGTGGTGTCGAAGACGTGGAACGAGTCGTCGAGCTCGCTGGTGTCCGTCATGGTTCAAGGCTCCTGAGGTAATGAACTCGGTCTGTACCGGAATGACCGGCTCCACCGTCCCCCAATGATCCCTCGCGCTCTGCTTCCGGCTGTAGGTGGGCCAGAAAAGCGAAAAACCCCTCGCGGGTGCGAGAGGTCTGCGCGCGGGTCGAGGACGACGGTGGCCGCCCGTACCTGGTCGTACGTGGCGGTCACTGCGGACCGGCGCGCCTGCTGCCAATAATCATCGTGGCGAACGAGAGCACGGGGGCAGTCTGGCACAGCCCGCCCCCGTGCTCACGGTTGTCTCAGTATGCGAGCGCCGGATCACTCATCGCAGTCGGCGCACAAAGCCGTCGCCCTCCCCGTTGGTGTCCCCGGGGACGAGGTCGGGCGAGGTGGAGAACAGGGCGAGCGCGCCGCCGTCGCGGGTGAAGGCGGACGGCGCGCTGTAGCCGCCGGCCGGGCCGCCGCCGCGGGCCTCCGTGACGAGTGCGGTGCGTCCGGTGCCCAGGTCGCGGACGTACACGTTCTCGACGCTCTGGCCGTCCGGGTCGGTGGTCTCGCGCATGTAGGCCAGCTTGCGGCCGTCGGCGCTGAGCAGCCCGCCGCCGAGTCCGCCCGTGCCCTCGTGGGTGATCCACCGGGTGGTGGCGGTGCGGGTGTCGTGGACGTACAGCTCCCAGGTGCCCTCCGGTGCGCCGGGGACCACGTCGTCGCCGAAGGAGGAGTACGCGACGCGGCTGCCGTCCGCGGAGAACGACAGGCCGGCCGGTCCGCCGTTCGTCGGCTCGCCCTCCGGGGTGACGTTCAGCTGCCGCTGCGCGCCGGTGTCCAGGTCGGCGAGGTACAGCTCGCCCCGGCCGCCGCGCGGGTGGCGCTGGATGTACGCCGCGTGCCGGCCGTCGGGGCTGATCCTGACGTTGCTCACGTACCAGTCGGCGGGCAGCCGGTCGCTGACCTTCCGGGTCTCGCCGGTACGGCGGTCGACGACGTAGGCGCGGGCGTGGCCCGGCGCGCTCCCGCCCTCGATCCGGGACGCCGGGGCGGTGAACGCCAGGTAGCGGCCGTCGGCGGACATGTCGAGGTTGTCGGCGACCCAGCCGGATCCGCCGTCGGCGGCGACGCTGACCCGCTCCGTCTTCCCGGTGCGGCGGTCGTGGACGTACACGTCGCTGTGGAAGGTCTGCGGGCTGCTCCAGGGCACGAGGTTGGTCGCCCGGGAGACGAAGGCGACGAGGCGGCCGTCGGCGCTGAGGGTGACGTAGTGGCTGTCCGCGTCCGCCTGGGTGCCGTCCGACGCCACGGTGACCCGCTCGACGGCGCCGCCGCGCAGGTCCCGGACGAAGACGTCGGACTTGCCGTTGGTGTCGCCGGGCACCGCGTCGGGCGCGTACGAAGCGAAGGCGGCGTAACGCCCGTCGGCGCTGAGCCGCGGTCCGTCCGAGGTGCCCGTCAGCTGGTCGCCCGTCGCCGACAGGGTCACCCGCTCGGTCCCGGTCCGTGGCGCCGGTCCCGGTGCCGCGGCCGTCGTCGTTGCCGTCGCCGTCGCCGTCAGCGCGACCATCGCCCCCGTGACGACCGCGACCGACACCGCGCGCATGCTTGTGTGCACTGTTCCCCCTGTTTCCCCGTGCGGACGTGTGGTCAACACGCCTTTTCCATGGTCGACATGAGGCAACCGCACCACGGGCCGGCAGGTCAATCCGCCGGAACGCGTACAACCTGGACAGGAGTTCAAGCGTCGGGGAGCAGCCGCTCGTCGAGGAACTCGCGTACGTGTCCGAGGACCGTCGCCCGGTCCGTGCCGCGCAGTCCGATCGCCACGTGGATGGAGAACCCGTCGAGCAGCGCCCGCAGACGGGCGGCGAACCGGTCGGCGTCGACCGACCGGAACTCCCCGCGCGAGACGCCCTGCGCGAGCAGCGCGACCAGGTCCCGGTGCCAGGCGCCCTCGATCGCGGCCTGGCGCTCGCGGGCGTCGTCGGCGGCGTTCTGCGAGCGGTTCCAGACCTCCAGCCAGAGCGTCCAGTGCGGGTCGCGGTGGCCGTCGGGGACGTACAGGTCGACGTAGGCGTCGAGACGTTCGCGCGCGGGGGCACCACGGTTGAGGAGGCGGCCGCGCTCGACGCCGAGCCGGCCCTCGCTCCACTCCAGGGTGCGCAGCAGCAGCTCGTCCTTGGAGCCGAAGTAGTACAGCAGGTGCCCGCTGCTCATGCCGACCTCGCGGCCGAGCGCCGCCATGGTGAGTTTCTCCAGACCGCGCTCGGCGATCATCTCCATGGCGGCGGCGAGGACCTCCTCGCGCGGCGGCGCCGGTCTGCGCCCACCACCTGCCATCGCTGCTCCTATGTCCTAGCTCCTCGGCTGCTGCTGGGTGATGCAGTGAATGCCTCCCCCGCCCGCGAAGATCGTACGGGCGTCCACCAGTGTCACCGTCCGCTCCGGGAACAGCCGGCGGAAGACGCCCGCGGCGATCTCGTCGCGCGGGTCGTCGAAGGCGCACAGCACCACACCGCCGTTGCAGAGGTAGTGGTTGATGTAGGAGTAGTCGGCCCAGTGCCCGTCGGCCTCCAGGACGGTCGGGGCGGGGACCTCCACGACCTCCAGGCGCCGGCCGCGGGCGTCGGTCTGCGCGTTCAGCAGCCCGATGATCTCCTTGCTCACCTCGTGGTCGGGGTGCGCGGGGTCCGGCTGGGAGTGCGCGACCACCACACCGGGGCGGGCGAACGCGGCCACGATGTCGACGTGCCCGAGCGTCCCGAAGCCGTGCGGCGGATAGTCGCCGGTGAGGCCGCGCGGCAGCCAGATCGCCTTCTGCGTGCCGAGCATGGCGTGGATCTCCGCCTCGACCTGCTCGCGCGTCCAGTGCGGGTTGCGCCCGGCGCCGAGCTGGACCGTCTCGGTCAGCAGGACGGTGCCCTCGCCGTCGACGTGGATCGCGCCGCCCTCGTTGACCAGTTTCGAGGCGTACGTCCGCGCCCCCGCGAGACCGGAGACGTACGAGGCGATCTTCGCGTCGTGCTCCCAGCGGGCCCACTCCTGGGCGCCCCAGCCGTTGAACGTCCAGTCGACGGCGGCGAGTTGACCCCGTCCGTCGGTGAGGAAAGTGGGCCCGATGTCGCGCATCCATGCGTCGTCGAGTTCCCGCTCCACGGTGTCGACGCCGTCGCCGAGCAGGGTGCGCGCGGCGGCGGACTGGCCGGGGCCGCACACCACCGTCACCGGCTCGAAGCGGCGTACGGCACGGGCGACCGAGGCCCAGGCGGCGCGGGACCGGGCGAGGTCGTCGGGGTCCTCGAAGGTGGGGTTGGGGCCCGGCCACGCCATCCAGGTGCGCTCGTGCGGGGTCCACTCGGCGGGCATACGGAAGCCGTCGGCGGCTGCGGACATCGGGGACCTCACAGGAAGTACAGACGGTTGAGGGAGACGGAGTCGGCGGGTGCCGAGCGCAGCGGGTCGCCGTCGAGGGTGACCAGGCCGGTGCGCTGGTCGACGTCGACCGCTCCGGTACGGGAGTTGAGGCGCAGATCGGCGGGGCCGATTCCCCGGGTGCCGCGCACCGCGACCCTGCGGCGCCGGGTCGGCATCGAGTCGTTGCCCTGGTCGAGGGCGGCCCGGGCGACGAAGGCGACGGAGATGTCGGCGGGGGTGGCGCCGTGCGCGCCGAACTGCGGTCCCAGCACGAGGGGTTCGCAGGTGTCGGTCGCCGCGTTGGGGTCGCCGACGACACCGTACGCCGGGAAGCCGGACTTCAGGACGAGCTGGGGCTTGGCGCCGAAGTACTCGGGCCGCCACAGCACGATGTCGGCGAGCTTGCCGGCCTCGATGGAGCCGACCTCGTGGGAGAGGCCGTGCGCGATGGCCGGGTTGACGGTCAGCTTGGCCATGTACCGCAGCACGCGCTCGTTGTCGTGCTCGTCGGGGGCGCCGAACTCGGCCTTCATCTTCCCGGCCATGGCGAAGGTACGGCGGACGGTCTCGCCCGCGCGGCCCATGCCCTGCGCGTCGGACGAGGTGATGCCGATCGCGCCCAGGTCGTGCAGCACGTCCTCGGCGCCCATGGTCCCGGCGCGGATCCGGTCGCGGGCCATGGCGGCGTCGCCGGGCAGGTCGGTCTTCAGACCGTGGACGGAGACGATCATGCCGTAGTGCTCGGCGACGGCGTCCCGGCCGAAGGGCAGGGTGGGGTTGGTGGAGGAGCCGATGACGTTCGGGACGCCGGCCATCTTCAGCACGTTGGGGACGTGTCCGCCGCCGCAGCCCTCGATGTGGAAGGCGTGGATGGTCCGGCCCTCCAGGACGCGCAGGGTGTCCTCCACGGACAGACACTCGTTCAACCCGTCGCTGTGCAGGGCGACCTGGACGTCGTGTTCCTCGGCGACACGCAGTGCGGTGTCCAGCGCCCGGGTGTGGGCGCCCATGTCCTCGTGCACCTTGAAGCCGGACGCGCCGCCCTCGGCCAGCGCCTCGATCAGCGGGGCCTCGTGGGACGACGAACCCCGGCCCAGGAAGCCGATGTTGACCGGCCAGGCGTCGAAGGCGTTGAAGGCGTGCCGCAGTGCCCAGGGCGAGTTGACGCCGACACCCCACACCGGTCCGAACTCCTGGCCGACGATCGTGGTGACACCGGAGGCGAGGGACGCCTCCATGATCCGCGGCGACAGCAGATGGACGTGGGTGTCCACGGCACCGGCGGTGGCGATCAGCCCCTCGCCGGAGACGATCGAGGTCCCGGTGCCGACGACGACGTCGACCCCGTCGAGGGTGTCCGGGTTCCCGGCGCGTCCGATGCCGCAGATCCGCCCCTCCCGGATGCCGATCGACACCTTCCTGATGCCCTGCACGGCGTCGATCACCACGACGTTGCTGATGACGACGTCACAGGTGTCGCGCACGGCGGCGGCCTTGAGGTGCAGTCCGTCGCGGGCGGTCTTGCCGAAGCCGGCGAGGAACTCGTCGCCGTACCGCTGGGAGTCCTCCTCGACGCGGATCACCAGGCCGGAGTCGCCGAGGCGGATGCGGTCGCCGGCGCGGGGGCCGTGGGTGGCGGCGTACTCGTACGGATTCATCGCGCTGTCCCTTCGTCCCCGGCCTCCGGGTGGACCGTGTGCCCGGCGCCCAGATATCCGCAGGCGACGGCCCTGCGCAGGGCCTCGTCCCGCGCGCCCGGTGCGTCCAGTGGGCCGTCCACCAGTCCCGCGAAGCCGATCGCGATCCGGTCGCCGCCGATCGGCAGCAGTCCGACCTCGACGCTCTCGCCGGGCCCGAACCGTACGGAGGAGCCGGCGGGGACGGCGAGGCGCATGCCGTAGGCCCGCGCGCGGGTGAAGTCGAGCCGTGGGTTGGCCTCGAAGAAGTGGAAGTGGGAGGTGACGGAGACGGGCACGGTCGCCGTGTTGGTGACGGTGAGCCGTACGGCCGGCTCGGGGTCGGCGTGCGCCGGTCCCGGCAGCAGCGCGCCCGGCGCCCGCTCGCCCAGTCCCCCGCCGATCGGGTCGGACACCACGGCGAGCCGGGAGCCGTCGTCGAAGACGGCCTCGACATGCACCTCGGTGACGACGTCGGCGACGCCCGGCAGCACGTCGTCCGGGCCCAGTACGGACCGGGCGCGGTCGACGGCCTCGGCCAGCCGGACCCCGTCGCGGGCGGCCTCGCAGACGGTGTCCGCGATCAGCGCGGTCGCCTCCGGGACGTTCAGCCGCAGTCCGCGCGAGCGGCGGGCCCTGGCCAGCTCGGCGGCTCCGAAGAGCAGCAGCCGGTCACGTTCCGTGGGAGTGAGTCTCACCGTGCGACACCTCCTTGCGTGCCTTGATTTAGAGCAACACTCTAAATGCTGGATTGCATTAACCCAAGGGTTGACGAGCGACGGGCGAACACCTCAGATTGAACGGCACTCTAACCGAGGGAGCCAGACATGCCGATGGAACAGCGCGGAGTCGACACCATCCCGGACGCGGAACGGACCAGCGGCCCACGAGACCTCGTGGCGATCCTGCTGGGCTCCAACCTCTGTCTGGGGGTGATCATCTTCGGCTGGCTGCCGCCGTCCTTCGGGCTCGGCTGGTGGGCCTCGGTCACCGCCGTGGTTACGGGCACGGTGGTCGGCACCCTGTTCACCGCGCCGCTGGCCCTGATCTCGCTGCGCACCGGCACCAACCTGTCGACCTCCTCCGGCGCGCAGTTCGGGGTCCGCGGCCGGCTGGTGGGTTCGGTGGTCGGCCTGCTGCTCGCCCTCGGCTACACCGCGCTGACCGTCTGGATCGGCGGCGACGTCACGGTCCGCGTCCTCGACCGGCTGCTCGGCGTCCCGGCGAACGACGTGTCGTACGCGGTCGTCTACGGGGTGCTGGCCGCGGCGACGGTCGCCGGAGCGGTGTACGGGTACCGGCTGCTGCTGACGATGTCCCGCGTCCTCGCGGTGGGCATGACGGCCCTCCTTCTGCTCGGACTGGCCGCGTACGCCCCCGACTTCACGACGTCCGCGCTGCCGGAGGCGGGGGGCCATCTGCTCGGCGGCTTCTGGCCGACCTGGCTGCTGGCGACGGTGGCCGCGGGTCTGTCGGGACCCATCGCCTTCATCACTCTCCTCGGCGACTACACCCGCTACATCTCGCCGGCCCGCCACACCTCCCGCCAGGTGCTGCACGCCACGTGGCTGGGGCTGCTGCTCGGGCTGCTCGTGCCGCAGCTCTTCGGTACGTTCACGGCGTACGCGGCGCGTGCGGCGCTCGACTACGCCGGGCCGCTCGTCGACGCCTCGCCCGGCTGGTACCTGGTCCCGCTGCTGCTGGCCGCGTCCGCGGGGTCGGTGGGGAACGCGGGGCTGATGCTGTACTCGATGGGGCTCGACCTGGACGCGATCCTGCCGCGGGCGTCGCGGGCGCGGGCCACGTGCGCGGTCGCGGTGGTGGCCACCGCGTGTGTCTTCGCGGGGCACTACGCCTCGACCGCGCAGGACGCGATGACGTCGTTCGTGCTGCTGCTCACGGCGATCGGGACGCCGTGGGCGGTGATCACGCTGATCGGCTTCGTCCGCTGCCGCGGGGTCTACGACCCGGACGCCCTCCAGGTCTTCAACCGCCGGGCGCGGGGCGGTGTCTACTGGTTCCGGGGCGGGTGGAACGTGCCGGCGACGGTGGCCTGGGCGGTGGGCGCGACGGTCGGCGTCCTGGCCGTCTCCCTCCCCTCCTACGAGGGGCCCCTGCTCTCCCTCACCGGCGGAGTGGACACCAGCTTCCTCCTGTCGGGCACAGTGGGCGGACTGACCTATTCCTTCTTCCCACCCGGCAGCGGGGGCGCTCCACAACCCGACGCGACGGACGTGCCCCAGCGGCACGCCTGCCCGCAGCTACGGCAAGTCTCCAACGAGCGCAAGCCGCAAGCCTCTTAGGGGCGCGGGGAACTGCGCGACCAACCACGACGAGCCCGCACCCGGACAACAGCCCCTCACCCCCCCCCCAGGGGCGCGGGGAACTGCGCGACCGGCGGAACGCCTCAGCCCAGTTGGTGCATCCACGCGTGGGCGTCCGGCTGGGTGCCGCGCTGGATGTCCAGGAGGGCCTGCCGCAGGCGGAGCGTGACCTCCCCGGGCTCACCCCCCGACTGCCGCCACTGCACCCCCGTACGCTTGACCGTCCCCACCGGAGTAATCACCGCCGCCGTCCCACAGGCGAACACCTCGGTCAGCGCCCCCCGCTCGGAGTCCCGCTGCCACTGATCCACCGAGATCCGATCCTCCTCGGCGTGATACCCGAGGTCCCGCGCAACCGTCAGCAGCGAGTCACGCGTGACCCCCTCAAGGATCGACCCGGTGAGCGTAGGCGTCACGATCCGGTCCCCGTACACGAAGTACAGGTTCATGCCCCCGAGCTCCTCGACCCACTTGTGCTCGGCCGCGTCGAGGTAGCACACCTGGTCGCACCCCATGTCCGCCGCCTCCGCCTGCGCGAGCAACGACGCCGCGTAGTTGCCCCCGGTCTTGGCGTCCCCCATACCCCCGGGCACCGCACGCACCCGGTCCTCGGAGACCCAGATGGAGACCGGCTTCACCCCGCCGGGGAAGTACGCGCCGGCCGGCGACGCGATGACCAGGAACAGGTACTCGCCGGCCGGCTTCACCCCAAGACCAACCTCCGTGGCGATCATGAACGGCCGCAGATACAGCGACTCCTCGCCACCGTGCGCCGGCACCCAGTCCCGGTCCTGGCGGACCAGCGCGTCACAGGCCTCGATGAAGGTCTCGACCGGCAGCTCCGGCATCGCGAGCCGGCGGGCGGACCGCTGGAAGCGCAGGGCGTTCTGGTCGGGCCGGAAGGTGGCGACCGTACCGTCGGGCCGGCGGTAGGCCTTGAGGCCCTCGAAGATCTCCTGCGCGTAGTGCAGCACGGTGGTGGCCGGGTCGAGGGAGATCGGCGCGTACGGCACGAGCTGGCCGTCGTGCCAGCCGCGGCCCTCGGTCCACTTGATCGTCACCATGTGGTCCGTGAAGTGGCGGCCGAATCCGGGGTTGGCCAGGATCGCCTCGCGCTCCGCGGCGGAGAGCGGACTGGCGGAGGGCTTGAGCTCGATCGAGGGCGTGGTCATGAGTCGGGTCCTTTACTTCCTGGCATGAGGGGCGGGGCGGCTCCGGTCGGCCGGCCGGGATCCGGGGTGGCCCCCGGACAGTGCAGCACCTGATTCGGTTGTCACGGCCCGCGCTCGCCCCCGTACCCCCGGTCGTCGGTACTAGGACGTCCGAGCATCGGTCGGCGAGGCCGCCGTGCGTCCGATTATCGCCCGGACGGGGTGGCGGATGAAACGGGGTGAATACGGTCCGGGGGTCGATGGTGGCACCCGCGAGGGGACATACGAAAGCCGCCGGGCGCTCGCGCGACCCGACGGCTGTCCGAGGAACCGTGGGGTCAGCCGGCTACTCGTACCGCGAGGGCGTCACCGATCTCGGCCGTGGACCGGGACGGTCCGCCGACCCGCTCGGCGAGGTCGGCGGAGACCGCGTCCTCGATCCGGGCGGCCTCGGACTCGTGGCCGAGGTGGCGCAGCAGCAGGGCGACGGACAGCACCGTGGCGGTGGGGTCCGCCTTGCCCTGGCCCGCGATGTCCGGGGCGGAGCCGTGCACCGGCTCGAACATCGACGGGAAGGTGCCGGCCGGGTTGATGTTCCCGCTGGCGGCGACACCGATGCCGCCGGAGACGGCTGCGGCGAGGTCGGTGATGATGTCGCCGAAGAGGTTGTCGGTGACGATGACGTCGAAGCGGGCCGGGTCGGTGACGAGGTAGATCGTCGCCGCGTCGACGTGGATGTAGTCGGTGGTGACCTCGGGGAACTCCCCGGCCACCTTGTTGAAGATGTTCGTCCACAGGTGACCCGCGAAGGTCAGCACGTTGTTCTTGTGGACCAGCGTGAGCTTCTTGCGCGGGCGGGCCTGGGCGCGGGCGAACGCGTCGCGGACGACCCGCTCGACCCCGAACGCGGTGTTCACGGAGACCTCGGTGGCGACCTCGTGCTCGGTGCCCTTGCGGATGGTGCCGCCGTTGCCGGTGTACGGGCCCTCGGTGCCCTCGCGGACGACCACGAAGTCGATGGCCGGCTCGCCCTTCAGGGGTGTGTCCACACCCGGGAGGAGCTTCGACGGACGCAGGTTGACGTGGTGGTCGAAGGCGAAGCGGAGCTTCAGCAGGAAGCCGCGCTCCAGGACGCCGGACGGCACGGACGGGTCGCCGATCGCGCCGAGCAGGATGGCGTCGTGCTTCTTCAGGGCGTCGAGGTCGGCGTCGGTGAGGGTCTCACCGGTGTCGTGGTAGCGACGGGCGCCGAAGTCGTACTCCTTGGTCTCCAGCTTCACGTCCTGGGGAAGGACGGCGGAGAGGACCTTGAGGCCTTCGGCCACGACCTCCTGGCCGATGCCGTCGCCGGGGATCACTGCGAGATTGAGGCTGCGAGACATGCCGGGCACCCTACTCCTCGTCCCATGGGATGACACTCGATGTCCGCGATGCGGACGCGGCCGGGCGGGGTGTGACCTTCGTGGCCGGGTGCGGGCCGGTGGCCTTGACTCCGTTGCGGGCAACCGGCCTTGAAGGGGCGCGGGGAACTGCGCGGCCGGCCCCCTACCACCCGCACCCGACCACGAGCGCCGACCCGTGGTCACCACCCGTTCACCGCCATGTATTGCGGGTGTTGGCCCACGCTGGGAACTTCAGCGGCATGGAGACCCCCGACTTCGGCATACCGGCCCGGCTTGCCGCCCGGATGAGCATGGCCGAGCAGCACGAGTACCTGCGCGCCACGCTGACCCGGCGCCGCACGCTGGTGACCGCGGGCGCGGTGGCGGGCGGACTGCTGACGGGCTGCTCGGGACCGTCCGGCTCGTCGGGGACGGCGACCCGTACGCCGTCGGCCTCCGCGTCCTCGGACGCGCCGGGCTCCGCCGTGCTCCCGTTCGGCCGCCATCTCGCCCTCGGCGCCGACCCGCGCACCCAGATGCGGATCTCGTGGCAGGTGCCGGCGGCGGTCAAGAGGCCGTTCGTACGGGTGGGTTCGCGCCCGGACGAGCTGGGCCGGAAGATCGAGGCCGAGGTACGGACGCTGCGCACCCCGGAGCTGAAGGGGGTGCGCGCGGCCGTCGAGCAGTACTACGTGCACACGGCCCTGGACGACCTGCTGCCCGGCACGACGTACTACTACGGCGTCGGCCACGACGGACTCGACCCGGCGGCGGCCGAACACCGCGCCACCACGGGCAGTTTCCGTACGGCACCGGCGAACCCCGGGACCTTCACCTTCACCGCGTTCGGCGACCAGGGCGTCAACGAGGCCGCGGTCGCCAACGGCAGGGTGATGCTGGACATCAAGCCCGCGTTCCATCTGCACGCCGGCGACATCTGCTACGCCAACCCGACCGGCCGGGGCACCGAGTCGGACGCGTACGACGCCACGTACTGGGACCTGTTCCTCAAGCAGAACGAGCCGGTGTCCCGGTCGGTCCCGTGGATGGTGACGACCGGCAACCACGACATGGAGGCCTGGTACTCGCAGGAGGGCTACGGCGGCCAGGTGGCCCGTTTCTCCCTGCCGGACAACGGCTTCGACCCGCGCCGCGCACCCGGCGTCTACTCCTTCACCTACGGCAACGTCGGTGTGGTCGCGCTGGACGCCAACGACGTGTCGTACGAGATCCCCGCCAATCTCGGGTACACGGACGGGCGGCAGACGCGGTGGCTGGAGCGGACGCTGAAGGAACTGCGGGCGTCGGACGCGGTGGAGTTCGTGGTGGTGTTCTTCCACCACTGCGCGTACTCGACGTCCTCGCACGGCTCCGACGGCGGGGTGCGCGCGCAGTGGCTGCCGCTCTTCGCCGAGCACCAGGTCGATCTGGTGATCAACGGCCACAACCATGTGTACGAGCGCACCGACGCGATCAGGAACGGCGGGGTCGGCCGGGCCGTGCCGGTCGGCGGACGGACCGATCCGACGCGCGACGGAACCGTGTACGTGACCGCGGGCGGCGGTGGCAAGGATCTCTACAGCTTCCCGGCGGGGATCCCCGAGAGCTACGAGGGGAAGGTCGCCGACGCCGAGTCCGTGCCCACCTTCCACTGGACGAGGTCACGGCTCGCCAAGCAGGAGGAGGTGGAGTGGTCGCGGGTGCGCTACCGGGGCTTCTCGCTGCTGTCGGTGGAGGCACACGCGGGCCCCGCACCGCACCTCTCGGTGTCGGCGCTCGACCAGGACGGCCGGCGCATCGACCACTTCGAGGTGCGGCGCAACAGGTGAACGGCAGGCCCGGCGGTGGGCTCAGTGGCCGGTCGAGCCGCCGTTGTCACGACGGTCGAGGGCACGCTGGAGGGCCGCGGCGGCGTTCTTGCGGTCGGACTCGGTGGTGCGGGAGAGGTGACGGACTCGGCGGCGGGCGGTCGTCTCGGCCATGGGAAATCGACTCCTTCGAAGACCAGGGAGTGCGGAGCGGATTACGAGACGCCGGTGGGCGGCGAGCGGTGCCGCAGGGGTTGCCTGCAAGGGGCCCGGCTCACGACCGCCATTCGCTTGATCGAGCGAGACGTTCGGCTCCTACAAAGCTAAGCGAGCAGGGCCTTTCTGTCTCCACAATTACTCGGACTTCCTACTATCTGAGACGGCCTGATCGATCACCCGGGGCTGACCTGGGCTTTCGCCGTTCTGCCGTGGCCTAGAGCACGTCGCCGTCGCGCCAGTCGAAGAGCAGCTCGTCGTCGGGTCCGTCGGGCAGGCCCCACACGTACGCGCAGCCCTCCTCCTCGCGGAGCCGGACCACCCCGTCCGGGCCGAGGGCGCTGATCCGTCCGCTCCACATCTGCCAGCCCCGCGCGGCGTACAGCGCGGCGCCGTCGTCGCTCGCGCCGAGCGCCCCGAAGTCGTAGGCCGCCGTGATGACGTCCTCCAGGGCGCCCATGACCCGGCCGCCGAGCCCGGTCCGGCGCGCGTCGGACCGTACGCCGACGCCCTCCACGTACCCGACCCGGCGCCAGCGTCCGCCGTGCCGCACCCGGCGCATGACGACCGACCCGTGCGCGACGACGCCCTCGCCGTCGTCCACGATCGCGTGCAGGCCGCCGAGGCTGTGCTCCCAGTCCTCGTCGCCGAAGTCGCCGTCGAAGGCGTCCAGCAACAGGGCACGGACGGCCTCGAGTTCGGGACGGGTGAGGGCCGAGGTGTGAACGAGACGCAGACTCATTCCCCCAGTATCGGCACAGCCACGCTCCGTCGTCAGCGGAGTTCCGGTGTTCCCAGCGCGTCCGCGACGGCTTCCCGGAACCCCTTGGGCTCCTCGACCCACGGCAGATGCCCGGCGTGCGGGATCACCGTGCGCCGGGCGCGGGGCAGGGCGAGGTGGAGGGAGTCGACCGCGCCGCGGGGGCGGATGTCCTGGGCGCCGTCGACGATGTGCACCGGGACGTCGAGGGCCGCGCAGGCGGCGGGTAGGTCGGCGGTGCCCCAGGTGCGCCGGCGCTCGGCGTTGAGGGTCCGGTTGCAGGCGTGGTTGATCCCGAACCACGGCTCGGCCATCGCCTCCGCGTGTGCCAGGGCGCGCTCGCGGTCCACGAACTCCACGGACCAGTGCAGCACCGCCCACTCCCGCTCCTCCGCCTCGGTCGGCTCGGGTCGGTCCTGCAACTCCCGCCAGCGGGCGAGGTGTTCGGGGTTCTCGCCGAGCCGGGCGGCGAAGTTCCGTTCGTAGGCGGGGTGCCAGTCGACGTCGGGGCCGATGCCCGTACCGGCGACGTACACCAGGGCGCTCACCCGCCCGGGGTGCGCGAGCGCGTAGCTCAGGGCGAGCTGGGCGCCCCAGGAGTGGCCGAGCAGCGCCATCCGGTCGAGGCCGTGGTGTCGACGTACGGCGTCCAGGTCCGCGACGAAACGCTCGGTCGTCCACGGGCCCGCGCACCGCTCGGAGCGGCCGCAGCCGCGCTGGTCCCAGCGGATCACCGGGGTCAGGTCGCCGAGCAGTTCCGCGAGCTCGCCGAACATGTCCCACAGCCCGGGGCCGCCGTGGCACAGCACCAGGGGCTCACGGCCTCCGCGGCCCGACCGGGCCGTCCACAGCCGTACGCCGTCGTCGGCCGGTACGGTCCCGGCCGCTGTCTCGTCTCCCGCCGCCCAGGTCATGGCAAGAAGTCTGCCCGCGGGGCCGGGAACGGGCCAGGCCGCCGTCCCGGGGGGAGGGAACGGCGGCCTGGCGGGGAGGGGCGTGACGTGCCGGAACGTCAGCCCATGTGGGGGTAGCCGTAGTCGGTCGGCGGGACCAGCGTCTCCTTGATGGCGCGGGTCAGGGTCCAGCGCATCAGGTTCTGCGGGGCGCCGGCCTTGTCGTTGGTGCCGGACGCGCGCCCGCCGCCGAAGGGCTGCTGGCCGACGACGGCGCCGGTCGACTTGTCGTTGATGTAGAAGTTGCCGGCCGCGTAGCGCAGCTTGTCCATGGTGTACGCCGCCGCCGCGCGGTCGTTGGAGACGACCGAGCCGGTCAGGGCGTAGTCGGAGACCGACTCCATCTGGGTCAGCATCTCGTCGTAGGCGTCGTCCTCGTAGACGTGCACGGCGAGGAACGGGCCGAAGTACTCGGTGCGGAAGACCTCGTTCTCCGGGTCGGTGCACTCGACGACGGTCGGGCGGACGAACCAGCCGACCGAGTCGTCGTAGGAGCCGCCCGCGACGATCGTGCAGGTCGGGTCGGCCTTGGCGCGGTCGATGGCGGCCTTGTTCTTGGCGAAGGAGCGCTCGTCGATGACCGCGCCGACGAAGTTCGACAGGTCGGTGACGTCACCCATGGTCAGGTAGTCGACCTCGGCCGCGAACTCCTCCTTGAAGCCGGAGTTCCAGATGGAGGCCGGGATGTACGCGCGCGAGGTGGCACTGCACTTCTGGCCCTGGTACTCGAAGGCGCCACGGGTCAGGGCCGTCTTCAGGACCGCGCGGTCCGCGCTCGGGTGGGCGACGAGGAAGTCCTTGCCGCCGGTCTCGCCGACCAGACGCGGGTAGGAGCGGTACTTCTCGATGTTGTTGCCGACCGTCTTCCACAGGTACTGGAAGGTCTTGGTCGAGCCGGTGAAGTGGATGCCGGCCAGGTCGCGGTGGTCAAGGGCCACCTTCGACACCTCGATACCGTCGCCGGTGACGAGGTTGATGACGCCCTTGGGCAGGCCCGCCTCCTCCAGCAGCTGGAGGAGGAGCACGGCCGCGTGGGTCTGCGTCGGGGACGGCTTCCACACCACGACGTTGCCCATGAGGGCGGGCGCGGTCGGCAGATTGCCCGCGATGGCCGTGAAGTTGAACGGCGTGATCGCGTAGACGAAGCCTTCGAGCGGGCGGTGGTCGAGCCGGTTCCAGACGCCCGGGGAGTTCGCCGGGGGCTGCTCGGCGAGCAGGTCGCGGGCGTACTTGACGTTGAAGCGCCAGAAGTCGACCAGCTCACAGGGACAGTCGATCTCGGCCTGCTGGGCGGTCTTGGACTGACCGAGCATGGTCGAGGCGGCGAGGGTCTCGCGCCAGGGGCCGGAGAGCAGTTCGGCGGCGCGCAGGATGATCGCGGCGCGGTCGTCGAAGGCCATCGCGCGCCAGGCGGGCGCGGCGGCGAGGGCCGCGTCGATCGCGTCCTGCGCGTCGGCCTGGGTGGCGTTGGCGTAAGTGCCGAGCCGTGCCTTGTGGTTGTGCGGCTGGACGACGTCGACGCGTTCGCCGCCGCCCATCCGCCGCTCGCCGCCGATGGTCATCGGCAGGTCGACCGGGTTCTCGGCCAGCTCCTTGAGCTTGACCTCCAGCCGGGCGCGCTCGGGAGAGCCGGGGGCATAGCCGTGCACCGGCTCGTTGACGGGGGTGGGGACCTGGGTCACCGCGTCCATGAGATCCGTAACTCCTTGAATTGAGCGGGTGTTCGGGCTCAGCCCTTGCCAAGCAGACTGCGGCCGAAAAAGCGCGGGTCTCTCAGCCTCGGGTCAGCATGCTGCGGCCGAAAAACCGCAGGTTGGCCGGCTTCTCCGCGAGTCTCCGCATGAAGTAGCCGTACCAGTCGGTGCCGTAGGCCGTGTAGACGCGCATGCGGTGGCCCTCGGCGGCGAGCCGGAGGTGTTCGTCGCCGCGGATGCCGTACAGCATCTGGAACTCGTACTCGTCGGGCTTGCGGCCGGCCCTGCGGGCCAGTTCCTGGCCGATGGAGATCAGGCGCGGGTCGTGGGACCCGATCATCGGGTACCCGTCGCCCTCCATCAGCGTCCGCAGGATCCGCACGTACGCCTTGTCGATCTCGTGCTTCTGCTGGTACGCGACCTCGGCGGGCTCCTTGTACGCGCCCTTGACCAGGCGTACCCGGCTGCCGCTCGCGGCGAGGCGGCGGGCGTCGGCCTCGGTGCGGAAGAGGTAGGCCTGGATGACACAGCCGGTCTGCGGGAAGTCCTTCCGCAGCTCCTCGTGGATGGCGAACATCGAGTCGAGGGTCGTGTGGTCCTCGGCGTCGAGCGTGACGGTGGTGCCGATGGCGGCGGCGGCCTCGACGACGGGCCGGACGTTGGCGAGTGCCAGCTCGTGGCCGCCGGGCAGCGCCTGGCCGAACATCGACAGCTTCACCGACATCTCGACGCCGTCACCGAGACCCAGCGGCCTCAGCCGGTCGACCAGCGCCAGATAGGCGTCCCGCGCGGCGGCGGCCTGCTCCGGGTTGGTGATGTCCTCGCCGACGACGTCCATCGTCAGCTCCAGGCCCCTGGCCGTGAGCTCCTCGACGATCGGGACGACGTCGTCCACGGTCTCGCCGGGGATGAACCGGTCGACCACCTGCCTGGTGACCGGCGCCGCCGAGATCAGACGTCGCATCCGGTCGCTGCGCGAGGCGGCGAGAATCACGGGACCCAGCACGGGCACCTCCACAACAGGCGACAGACGGCCGTGGGACCCCGAAGGTGATCGTTCGGGTACGGCACGGAGAACCACTGTGAAACCTAGGGATCCCTCCGAGCGTGGGCCATCGACAGCTGTCACGCATCCGTGCCGCAGATCTCAGACAGATGTATGAAGGCCCCGCGGAAATGCGGGAGAATGCCCGGGTGACGTCGGATTACGCGGACCACCGTGGCGACTACCAGGAGCTCGTCGACGAGCTCTCGGAGCTGCTCGGAGCGCCCGCGACCCTGGAGAACCGCGACTTCGAACTGATCGCCTTCGGGGCGTACGACAGTGAGGACGACCTCGACGCGTCCGCGCTGGACCCGGTCCGCACCCGCTCGATCCTGACCCGGCGCTCGACGGCGGCCGTACGGACCTGGTTCGAGGGCTTCGGCATCACCCGCGCGACCGGCCCGGTCCGGATCCCGCCGACCCCGGAGGCCGGCGTCTACCGGGGCCGCATCTGTCTGCCCGTACGCCATCGGGGTGTGGTGCTCGGCTATGTCTGGCTGCTGGACACCGACCCCGGCCCGTCCGACGACCGGCTGACCGCCGCGATGACCGTGGCCGACCGGATCGGCGCGCTGCTCGCGGACGAGGCGCAGCACGGCGCCGACTTGACGCGCGAGCTGCGGGCGGTGCTGACCGCGGAGCGGGAGTGGCAGCACGACATGGCGGTCGCCGAGCTGCGCACGGCACTCGGCTCCCGCGCCGACGGCCCCCATACGGTGGTCTGTGTGGCGCCCTGGCCGTCCGCCGACCCGGACGACGCCCCGTCGGTCCGCACACTGCCGGGTGCGACGGCCCGCTGCACGGTCCCGTGGGGCACGGCGTCCCAGTCCCTGGCGGTCCTGGTCCGGCTGCGCTCCACGCAGACCCTGACCCCGGCGGTCTCGGCGGCGAACCGGCTGCTGGAGCGGGGCGCGTCCGGGAGCCGTCCGCCGGAGCCGGGCCCGACCGGGAGCCACGTGGCGGATTCGGGCGCGCACGGGGCCGGCACGCGTGGGGGCGTCGCGGCCGGGTCCCTCGCGGCCGGGATCGCGGCCGGCCGGACCGGCCTCGCCGAGCTGGGTGTCGCCTGGCACGAGGCCACGTCGGCGGCACGGGCCGCTCTCGCGGAACCCCGCCTGGGCCCGGTGGCCCAGTGGGCCGCGATCGGCCCGTTCCGTCTCCTGACGGCACTGCCCGCGAACGCGGCCCACGACCCGGCCGTCTCGGCGCTGCTCTCCCCCGCCCACCGCGATCTGGCGCACACGGCGGAGACGTACCTGGACTGCGCGGGCCAGGCCACCCGCACGGCCACCGAACTCGGTATCCACCGCCAGACGCTCTACTACCGCCTGTCCCGGGTCGAACAGCTCACCGGCCTGGACCTGGACGACGGCGAGGACCGGCTGCTGCTGCACATGGCACTGAAGGGGGCGCGGCTGTAGGCAGCACGGCTGTAAGGAGCGTGCCTCCAGGGAGCAGGGCCTTACTTCACCTCGGCCAGCTGTCCGGAAGCCACGTCGAAGACAAATCCGCGGACGGATTCGGTGTGCGGCACAAAGGGGCTGGTGGTGATCCGCCGGACCGACTGGCGTACGTCCTCGTCGAGGTCGCGGAAGGCCTCGGCGGCCCAGGCCGGGCGGATGCCCGTCTCGTCCTCGATCTGCCGCTTGAAGTCGTCGTCGGTGAAGGTGAGCATGCCGCAGTCGGTGTGGTGGATCAGGATGATCTCCCGGGTCCCCAGGAGGCGCTGACTGATCGCCAGCGAACGGATCTCGTCGTCGGTGACCGCCCCGCCCGCGTTGCGGATGACGTGCGCCTCGCCCTCCTGGAGACCCAGGATCGCGTAGACGTTCAGCCGGGCGTCCATGCAGGCGACGACCGCCACCTGCCGGGACGGCGGAAGCGGCAGTGGACCGCTGAAAGAGGCGGCGTAGGCGGCGTTGTTGGCCAGGTACTCGTCGGTCACTGACATGGTGCCCTCACCTTCTGGGGCCAGGATGTCCCGGAGCCTTCGTCGGCACCGTAGTGAGGGCGCGAGCCGGCCCGGAAGGCTTCGGTCCGTCCAGCCATCAACCTGCAACACCCCCGCAATGGTCGCCGGGGTCAGGCGGGCGTGACCGGTGGCCGGGGCGTCCGGATCCCGGCCCCTCCCGCACCCGCGAGCACCCGCCGCAGCCCCTCGGTCAGCTCCTCGGCGGTGGGCGCCGTCTTCGGGTCGAAGGTCCACTGGGCGATGAGCCCGGTCATGAGGGTGGTGTAGAACTTGCCCAGCGTGGCCAGTTCGTCGTCCGGGATGTCCTCCTCGCGGCCGCCCATGAGCATGGCGATCAGTCCGCGGGCGGCCTCGCGCTGGGCGCGGGCCAGATGGTCGCGGACCTCCGGCATACGGTCGCCCATGGTCAGGATCTCCATGCTGAGCCGCCACACCGAACCGGGTGCCCGCATGGTGCCGATGATGTTCGTCCAGACCTCGCCGAACCGCTCCAGCGAGCCGGGCGCCCCGTCGAACTCCCCGCCCTCCGCCTCGAAGTCGTCGCCGAGCCGCTCCACCAGGGCCACATAGGCCTGGGCGAGCAGCGCGTCCTTGGAGCCGTAGTGGTAGCCGATGGACGCCAGATTGGTCCCCGACTCCTTGACGATGTCGCGCGCGGTGGTGCGCGCGAATCCCTTCTCCAGCAGGCAGCGCATGGCGCCGTCGAGCAGATCCTCACGGTGTCCCATCGCGCCATCGTAGCGCGGCCGATATACGACCGTCTTAAACACTCGTACTAGACAAGCGTATAGGACGCTCGTACAGTCACTGCCATGACGACGAATCCGACGCACACGACCGACCCGGGCGCCGGCCGCGCCGGGCGCCGCGAATGGACCGCGCTGAGCGTGCTGATGCTCCCGCTGCTGCTGGTCTCGATGGATGTCTCGGTGCTCTACTTCGCTATCCCGGCGATCAGCGCCGACCTGGAGCCGAGCGGCACCCAGCAGCTGTGGATATTCGACATCTACGCGTTTGTGCTGGCCGGCCTGCTGATGACGATGGGTTCGCTCGGCGACCGGGTCGGCCGCCGCAGGCTCCTGCTGACCGGAGCCGTCGCCTTCGGCGCCGCGTCCCTCGCAGCGGCCTACGCCCAGAACGCCGAGATGCTGATCGCGGCCCGCGCGGTGCTCGGCATCGGCGGCGCGACCCTGATGCCGTCGACGCTGGCACTGGTCCGCACGATGTTCACGGACGCCGCGCAGCGGGCGAAGGCGATCGCCCTGTGGTCCACCGTGATGACGGCCGGCGTCGCCCTCGGCTCGGTGATGAGCGGCATCCTCGTCGAGTACTTCTGGTGGGGCTCGGTCTTCCTCGTCAACCTGCCGGCGATGGTCCTGCTGCTGGTCCTCGGCCCGCTGCTGCTCCCCGAGTCCCGCGACCCGGCCCCCGGCCGCTTCGACTGGCCGAGCGTCCCGCTCTCCCTGGCCGCCGTCCTCCCCGTGATCTACGGCCTCAAGGAGATCGCGGCGGACGGCTGGAACGTCCGGTACGTCGTGTCGATCACCGTGGGCCTGCTCTTCGCGGCCGTGTTCGTGCACCGCCAGCGCACCATCGCCTCGCCGATGATCTCCCCCGCCCTCTTCAAGGGCCGCGGCTTCACCCCGGCCCTCTCCCTCAACCTGGTCGCGACCTTCGGCATGATGGGCTCGGCGTACTTCACCACGCAGTACCTCCAGTCCGTGCTGGACAAGAGCGCCCTGGAGGCGGCCCTGTGGGCCCTGCTCCCCTCCGTGCCCATCGCCGTCGCCGCCCCGACGGCCAACCAGCTCGTCCAGAAGGGCGTCAACCGCGCCTACGTCGTCTGCACCGGCTTCGTCACCGGCGCCGCCGGCTTCGGCCTGCTGGTCCTCGCCGACTCCGACTCGCTCTGGCTGGTCCTCGCCGCGTGCGGTGTCCTGGCGTCCGGCATCGCGATGGTGATGTCCCAGATGGTGGACCTCGCCATGGGCACGGTCCCGGTGGAACGCGCCGGCTCCGCCTCCTCCCTGATGGAGACCGGCACGGAGTTCGGCGGCGCGCTCGGCATGGCCGTCCTCGGTTCGATCGGCACGGCCGTCTACCACAACACGATCCCGGCCACGGCCCCCGCCGAGGCCCGGGAAACCCTGGGCGGCGCCCTCGCCAGCGCCGCCCGCCTCCCCGGCGAAACGGGCGAAACGCTGGCCGCGGCAGCCCGCGACGCCTTCACGGACGGCATGCGGGCAGCGGCCCTGGCAGCGGCGATCCTGCTCCTGGCGGCAGCGGCCGTGGCCCTGACGGCCCTACGGGGAGTGCGGGTGCGGGAGGTGACGGAGGCGGAGAAGACGGCAGCATAAAGCGCCGGGTCGGCTGGACTCCCAGCCGACCCGGCGCTTACGGATACTTGCGGACGCTTACGGACAAGGCCGGCCGATTCCAGCCCGTCCGGCGTTTGAGGACGAGCCCATTCAGGGCGAACGGGGGTGTGGGGGCGGAGCCCCCACAAGTGCCGCCGACCTCAGACCAGGTCGACGGACCGGGCCGACGTCGCCCCGATCTCCGCGGCGACCTCGGCCAGCACGCCGGAGGCCACCGTGTCGTCGACGGTCAGCACGGCCAACGCCTCGCCCCCCGCCGCCGCACGGGCGACCTGCATCCCGGCGATGTTGATCCCGGCCTCCCCGAGGATCCGCCCCACGGTGCCGACAACACCGGGACGGTCCTCGTACCGCAGCACGACCATGTGATCGGCGAGCGCGAGATCCACGTCGTACTCGCCGACCGCGACGATCTTCTGAAGGTGCTTGGGCCCGGCCAGCGTGCCGGAGACCGAGACCTCCTCGCCGCTGCCGAGCGTGCCCCGCACGGTGACGACGTTGCGGTGGTCCGGCGACTCCGAGCTGGTCGTCAGCCGTACCTCGACACCCCGCTCCTGCGCGAACAGCGGAGCGTTGACGTACGACACCGTCTCGTCGACGACGTCCTCGAACACCCCCTTGAGCGCGGAGAGTTCGAGCACCTTCACATCGTGCTGGGTGATCTCGCCGTACACCTCGACGTCGAGGCGGACCGCGACCTCGCCGGCGAGCGCCGTGAAGATCCGGCCGAGCCGCTCCGCGAGCGGCAGCCCCGGCTTGACGTCCTCGGCGATGACACCGCCCTGCACGTTCACCGCGTCCGGGACCAGCTCACCGGCGAGGGCGAGCCGCACGGAACGCGCGACGGCGATACCGGCCTTCTCCTGCGCCTCGTCGGTGGAGGCACCGAGGTGCGGGGTGGAGACGACCTGGTCGAACTCGAACAGCGGCGAGTCCGTACAGGGCTCCTTCGCGTACACGTCGAGCCCGGCACCGGCGACCCGGCCCTCCTTGAGGGCGGAGTACAGCGCCTCCTCGTCGACGATGCCACCGCGCGCCGCGTTGACGATCCGTACGCTCGGCTTGACCTTGCGCAGCGCCTCGTCGCCGATGAGCCCGAGGGTCTCGGGGGTCTTCGGCAGGTGCACGGTGATGAAGTCGGAGACCTCGAGCAGCTCGTCGAGGGAGAGCACCTTGACGCCCATCTGCGCGGCCCGCGCGGGCTGCACATAGGGGTCGTAGGCGACGACCTTCATGCCGAACGCGGACATCCGCTGTGCGACAAGGGCGCCGATCCGGCCCAGACCCACAACGCCGAGGGTCTTCTCGGCCAGCTCGACGCCGGTGTACTTGCTCCGCTTCCACTCGCCGACCTTGAGCGCGGCGTTGGCCTGCGGGATGTTGCGGGCGGTGGCGAGCAGCAGACCGCAGGCCAGTTCGGCCGCGGTCACGATGTTCGAGGTGGGCGCGTTGACGACCATCACGCCGGCCTTGGTGGCGGCGGCGACGTCGACGTTGTCCAGGCCGACGCCGGCTCGTGCGACGACCTTCAGCTTCTTCGCGGCGGCGATGGCCTCCGCGTCGATCTTGGTGGCGGAGCGGATCAGGATCGCGTCGACATCGGCGATGGCGGGGAGCAGTTCGGCTCGGTCCCCTCCGTTGCAGTGCCGGATCTCGAAGTCCGGCCCCAACGCGTCGACGGTGGCGGGCGACAGCTCTTCAGCAATGAGTACGACGGGGTTCGAGCTCACGTGAGTCCTCACATGTCCAGTGCGGACGGCCGTCCCGACGGCCGCTGGCGGTGGAGGGGAGCGCACCGCTGAATCCTCGGTGTCGCTGGGCCGCGTGGAAGACGCACGACGCTGTGGGCCTGACGCGTATGTAGTACGGCAGTGTAGTGGCGCGCCGACAGTCGTCCTGCGCCTCTGCGGAAGGATCACCCGGACGTGAAGCGCCTTGCTGTACGGGGTCCCGGCACGGCCCCGTGGCGGCGCCCCACGTCGGGGGCGCCGCCACGGGGTACGCGGTCACGCGTCTTCGTTCACCCAGGACATGAGCTTGCGCAGCTCCTTGCCCGTGGTCTCCAGCAGGCTCTCGGCGTCCTTCTGCTTGTACTCGTTGTACTTCTTCAGACCGCCGTGGTACTCGTCCATCCAGTTCTTGGCGAAGGAGCCGTCCTGGATCTCGGCGAGGATCTGCTTCATCTCGGCCTTGGTGGCGTCGGTGATGATCCGCGGGCCGGTGACGTAGTCGCCCCACTCGGCGGTCTCGGAGATCGACCAGCGCATCTTCTCCAGGCCGCCCTCGTACATGAGGTCGACGATCAGCTTCAGCTCGTGCAGGCACTCGAAGTACGCGATCTCCGGCTGGTAGCCGGCCTCGGTCAGCGTCTCGAAACCGGCCTTGACCAGCGCGGCCGTACCACCGCAGAGCACGGCCTGCTCACCGAAGAGGTCGGTCTCGGTCTCCTCGGTGAAGGTCGTCTTGATAACGCCGGCGCGGGTGCCGCCGATGCCCTTCGCGTACGACAGCGCCAGCGGGAAGCCGTTGCCGGTCGCGTCCTGCTCGACGGCGGCGATACACGGAACGCCGCGGCCCTCCTCGTACTGGCGGCGCACGAGGTGGCCCGGGCCCTTGGGGGCGACCATGCAGACGTCGACGCCGGCCGGGGGCTTGATGAAGCCGAAGCGGATGTTCAGGCCGTGACCGAAGAACAGCGCGTCGCCGTCGTTCAGGTTCGGGGCGATGTGCTCCTCGTAGACCTGGGCCTGGATCGGGTCCGGGACGAGGATCATGATGACGTCGGCCTCGGCGGCGGCCTCGGACGGGCTCACCACGCGCAGGCCCTGCTCCTCGGCCTTCGCCTTGGACTTGGAGCCCTCGTGCAGGCCCACGCGCACGTCGACACCCGAGTCGCGCAGCGACAGGGCGTGGGCGTGGCCCTGGCTGCCGTAACCGATGACCGCGACCTTGCGGCCCTGGATGATGGACAGGTCGGCGTCGGCGTCGTAGAACAGCTCGGCCACTTTGGGTTCTCTCCTTGGGGTGCAGGTGTTGCGTCCCACCGTATGACGGCGGGGTAAGAGGAAGTTCGGGGGTCTCGGAATGCGGGCGGCCGTCGCGGCCGGCCGCCCGTCTCCATCGTTACGCGGACCGGTCCAGGGCGCGCAGCGAGCGGTCCGTGATCGAACGGGCGCCGCGGCCGATCGCGATCGTGCCGGACTGGACGAGTTCCTTGATGCCGTACGGCTCCAGCATCTTCAGCATGGCGGAGAGCTTCTCGGTGCTGCCGGTGGCCTCGATGGTGACGGCCTCCGGGGAGACGTCGACGGTCTTGGCGCGGAACAGCTGGACGATCTCCACGATCTGGGAGCGCGTCTCGTTGTCGGCGCGCACCTTCACCAGAACGAGTTCGCGCTGAACGGCCGAACCGGGTTCCAGTTCGACGATCTTCAGCACGTTGACGAGCTTGTTGAGCTGCTTGGTGACCTGCTCCAGGGGCAGGTCCTCGACGCCCACCACGATGGTGATGCGCGAGATGTCGGGGTGCTCGGTGACACCGACGGCGAGCGAGTCGATGTTGAAGCCGCGCCGCGAGAACAGGGCGGCGATCCGGGCCAGGATGCCCGGCGTGTTCTCCACCAGGACGGAGAGCGTGTGCTTGGACATGGGTCGTGGTCTCTCTCGGCTCAGTGGTCTTCTCAGTCGTCTTCGTTGTCGCCGAAGTCGGGGCGGACGTCCCGGGCGGCCAGGATCTCGTCGTTGGAAGTGCCGGCGGCGACCATCGGCCACACCATGGCGTCCTCGTGGACGATGAAGTCGACGACGACCGGGCGGTCGTTGATCGAGTTGGCCTCCTCGATGACCTTGTCGAGGTCGTCGGGGGACTCGCAGCGGATCGCGTAACAGCCCATGGCCTCCGACAGCTTCACGAAGTCGGGGACGCGGGTGCCCGCGCTCGGCTGCTTGCCGTCCGCGCCCGGGCCGCTGTGCAGCACGGTGTTGGAGTAGCGCTGGTTGTAGAAGAGGGTCTGCCACTGGCGGACCATCCCGAGGGCGCCGTTGTTGATGATGGCGACCTTGATCGGGATGTTGTTCAGGGCGCAGGTGGTCAGTTCCTGGTTGGTCATCTGGAAGCAGCCGTCGCCGTCGATCGCCCAGACCGCCCGGTCGGGGACTCCGGCCTTGGCGCCCATCGCGGCGGGGACCGCGTAGCCCATGGTTCCGGCGCCGCCCGAGTTCAGCCAGGTCGCGGGCTTCTCGTACTGGATGAAGTGCGCGGCCCACATCTGGTGCTGGCCGACGCCCGCCGCGAAGATCGTGCCCTCCGGGGCGAGTTGGCCGATCCGCTCGATGACCTGCTGCGGGGACAGGGAGCCGTCCTCGGGCTGGTCGTAGCCGAGCGGGTAGCCGTCGCGCCAGCGGCTGAGGTCCTTCCACCAGGCGGTGTAGTCGCCCCGGTGGCCCTCGGCGTGCTCCTTCTGCACCGCCTGGATCAGATCGGCGATGACCTCGCGGGCGTCACCGACGATCGGCACGTCGGCGGCGCGGTTCTTGCCGATCTCGGCCGGGTCGATGTCGGCGTGCACGATCTTGGCGTACGGGGCGAAGCTGTCCAGCTTGCCGGTGACGCGGTCGTCGAAGCGGGCGCCGAGGGCGACGATCAGGTCGGCCTTCTGAAGCGCGGTGACGGCGGTGACCGCACCGTGCATGCCCGGCATTCCGACGTGCAGCGGGTGGCTGTCGGGGAATGCGCCGAGCGCCATCAGGGTGGTGGTGACGGGCGCTCCGGTGAGTTCGGCGAGGACCTTCAGCTCGGCGGTGGCGCCTGCCTTGATGACGCCGCCGCCGACGTAGAGCACGGGCCGCCTGGCGGCGGTGATCAGCTTGGCGGCCTCGCGGATCTGCTTGGCGTGCGGCTTGGTCACCGGCCGGTAGCCGGGCAGGTCCATGACCGGCGGCCAGGAGAAGGTGGTACGTGCCTGGAGGGCGTCCTTGGCGATGTCGACGAGCACCGGGCCGGGGCGGCCGGTGGCGGCGATGTGGAACGCCTGCGCGATCACCCGCGGGATGTCCTCGGCCTTGGTGACGAGGAAGTTGTGCTTGGTGATCGGCATGGTGATGCCGACGATGTCCGCCTCCTGGAAGGCGTCCGTGCCGATCGCCTTGGAGGCGACCTGGCCGGTGATCGCGACCATCGGCACGGAGTCCATGTGGGCGTCGGCGATCGGCGTGACCAGGTTGGTGGCGCCGGGTCCCGAGGTCGCCATGCAGACGCCGACCCGGCCGGTGGCCTGCGCGTAGCCGGTGGCGGCGTGTCCGGCGCCCTGCTCGTGCCGGACCAGGACGTGGCGGACCCGCGTGGAGTCCATCAGCGGGTCGTACGCGGGAAGGATCGCACCGCCGGGAATGCCGAATACGGTGTCGGCCCCGACCTCCTCAAGCGAGCGGATGAGGGACTGCGCACCCGTGACGTGCTCGGGGGCGGACGGCTGTCCTCCGGATCGGGGCCGCGGCTGCGGGTGATGGGCCCCGGTGGCCTGCTCGGTCATCGGCATTCTCTTCTCGATGCTGAGGGTTTTTGCGAGGTTTGTACGAAGTACGACTGCGGTGCGGCAGGTGCCTGTGCAACAAAAAACCCCTCGTGCCAAAAGGCAAGCGAGGGGAGCGCGCCGGTGTGGTCGCTGGGATTTCCGGATCGTCCTCCGGTGGGTCCCAGCTCAGCCGACGCGCTGTCCAAGTACGAGAATTCGGGTGCGCATGGCACAGACCCTCCCCCCGGCGCACACCCACTGTCAAGTGGGTGGGACGGGAGTCTCATTATGTGAGCGGAGGGCCGGAGAGCCACTGAAAACGGTGGTCACACCGGTGCTGTACACGCCGGAACCGCCGCCCGCGAAGGCGGGCTCGGCCGGTCCGTGCGGCACCGTGCAGTGGCCGGACTTCAGCGCCCTGCGCAGCCGGTACTCGTCGAGCGGCCCGGAGAAGGCCATCCCCTGTCCATGGGTGCAGCCCATCGCGCGCAGGGCGACCACCTGCTCCGGCAGATCCACCCCGTCCGCCACGGACTGGAGACCGAGATCGCCCGCGATCCGCAGCAGACCACTGGTGATCTTGTGCAGCCGCGCGGACTCGACCACACCCTCGACCAGACCGCGGTCGAGTTTCACCATGTCGAGCGGGAGCCGTCTGAGCGCCGTGACGGCCGCGTAGCCGGTGCCGAAGCCGTCAAGGGCGATCCGGACGCCGAGCCGCCGCAGGGCGGCCAGCCGGCGCTCCAGCTCGTCCAGCGGGACCCTCGGATCGGTGTCGCACAGCTCGATCACCAGCGCCCCGGACGGCAGCCCGTGCCGGGTCAGCAGCGCCTCGACGGAACCGAGCGGCAGCGAGCGGTCCAGCAGGCGGCGCGCGCCCAGCCGTACGGTCACGGGCACGGCGAGCCCGGTGCCGGTGCGCTCGGCGGCCTGCTCGACCGCCTCCTGGAGCATCCAGCGGCCCAGCTCGGCCGTCCGGTCGCTGTCCTCGGCCACCCGCAGGAACTCGGCCGGTGTGAACAGCACCCCTTGCGAGGACCGCCAGCGCGCCTGCGCCGCGACCGCGGTGATCCGGCCGTCCGCCAGGCACACCACGGGCTGGTGCAGCAGGGTGAACTCGCCGTCGTGCAGTGCGGCCCGCAGCCGCGTCGCCAGCTCCGCCTTGCGTACGACGTCCTGCTGCATCTGCGGCTTGTACAGCTCGACGCGGCCCTTGCCGGCCGACTTCGCGCGGTACATCGCGAGATCGGCGTTGCGCAGCAACTCGCCCGCGCCCAGGCCCGATTCGGCGAACGCGACACCGATGGACGCGGCGACCCGGACATCGTTGCCGTCGATGTCGTACGGCTGCGAGAGGGTGACTCTGAGCCGGTCGGCGAGCTCCAGTATGTGACGCTCGCGGGCGCTGCGGTCGCGGGTGGTGTCGCCGACGATCAGGGCCGCGAACTCGTCGCCGCCCAGCCGGGAGGCGGTGTCGCCCTGCCGGACGGCGTCCTGGAGTCTGCGGGCGGCCTGGACGAGCAGCTCGTCGCCTGCCTGGTGGCCGATCGTGTCGTTGACGGCCTTGAAGCCGTCGAGGTCGATGAAGAGCACCGCCGTGTTGCGCAGGGCGACGCCCCGGTCGGAGCTGCGGCGGCCGGACAGGGCCTGCTGGACGCGCTGGGTGAACAGGGCGCGGTTGGGCAGGTCGGTCAGCGGGTCGTGTTCGGCGTTGTGCTGCAACTGCGCCTGGAGGCGGACCCGTTCGGTGACGTCGCGGCTGTTGAAGAGCAGGCCGCCGTGGTGCCGGTTGACGGTGGACTCGACGTTGAGCCAGCCGCCTCCGCTTCCGGGGTCGTCCGCGTGGGAGGAGCCGCCGTCGCCGGAGCGGAAGCGGCACTCGATGCGGGTGGTGGGTTCTTCGAGCGGGTTGGCGGTGAGGAAGCGGCGCACTTCGTGCACCACACAGCCCAGGTCCTCCGGGTGGATGAGTTCGGCCAGTTCGGTGCCGACCATGTCCTCCGCGCGGCGGCCGTAGACCCCGGCGGCGGCCGGGGAGACGTAGCGCAGGACGCCGGTGGGTGCGGCGATCATGATGACGTCGCTGGAGCCCTGCACCAGGGAGCGGAAGTGGTTCTCCTTCTGCGCCAGTTCCTGGGTGAGGGTGATGTTGTCGAGCAGCATGATCCCCTGGCGCACCACGAGGGCGAGCACCACCGTGCCGCCGGTGAGCAGCACGACCCGGTCGACGCTGCGGCCGTTGAGGACGGTGTACAGGATCCCCAGCGTGCACACGGCTGCGGCCAGATACGGCGTGAGGGCCGCCAGGGAGCCGGTGATCGGGCGGGTGACCGGATACCGCGTGTGCTCGCCGTGCTGGGTGTGCGCGGGCGGCGGGTGCGGGACGCTGCGCTGCCCCGGCACGTGTTCGTGGACCACCCGCGCGCGGATCTCTTCCACACGCCGGCCGTGCCGGAGCGTGGCCCAGGGGGCGTAGGCCAGCAGCAGCGAGCCGGCGAACCAGCCCGCGTCGAGCAACTGGCCCGAGCGGTAGTTGTTGTGCAGCAGCGGTGAGGTGAACAGGGCGTCGCACATCACGGTCAGCGCCAGGGCGCCGATCGCGGTGTTGACCGCGGAGCGATTGGCCCCGGTGCGCCGGAAGTGCAGCGCGAGCACCATGCTGACCAGCGCGATGTCCAGCAGCGGGTAGGCCAGCGACAGCGCGGTGTGCGCCACGCTCGCACCGCCCGCGCTGGCGGTCTGCGCGAGCGCGAGGCTCCACGACAGCGTGAGCAGGGAGCCGCCGATCAGCCAGGCGTCGAGCGCCAGGCAGACCCAACCGGCCCTCGTCACCGGCCGCTTGGCGAGGACGAGCAGCCCCACGATGGCGGGCGGCGCGAAGCACAGGAAGAACACGTCGGCGTAGCTGGGGCTGGGCACGGGGCGGTCGAGGACCACCTCGTACCACCCCCAGACCAGGTTGCCCATGGCGGCCATCGCCGATGACAGGGCGAACAGCAGCCACGCGGCCCGGAAGCGGACGCGGCGCGTGCGCGCGTACAGGAAGCAGGAGACGGCCGCGGCGCCGGCCGCGGCGCTGAGCCCGAAGTCGCCCATGATCAGGGCGACTCGCTCGTCGCCCCAGCCGATCGCGGAACCGACGGCGTAGCCCGCGCACACCAGGACCAGGGCGAGTTGGTGGAAGGTCCCCCAGCCGCTGCCGGAGGTCGACGGGCCGGATCGCAGAGGCCTCGGCCGGACCGCGGGGCGGGCCCGCAGCCCCCGGTCGAGGGCGGCCGTGGAGGGCGACGGCGAGTTCACCGGACCCTCCAGGTCCGTGCCGCGGCCGGGTCCCGCGGGTCCCGGTGCGCGGGCCTCTTGCGGCCGCCGTGCCTGCGGTGACTGCACTGGTGGCCGTGGTGAACAGTGTGTCGGCCGCGCCTGCGCGCGGCCGTGCGCCAGGGCCGTCGTCGGCGGCCCCGCCGCGTCGGATCGTTGGTCCATAGGCCGTGCATCGCCCGTCGCCCCCCTCGCAGTCTGAAATGTCCATCCCCGGCGCCGAACGGTGCACGGCGCAGCCCCTGTCCGGACGATACACCAGTCTCGTCACTCAGGGACATAGCTTCTCTACGCTCCGTGACGACCAGCGGCGATGCGGGCACGGACCGCTTCCGGGGGGTTGCGGAGGGTGCCCGAACCGGAATTTTAGTGCCTGTTGTGTGGATTTACGTGGCTGTTGTGGGGCTTTGCGGGCCGCTGGCCGGGTCCGTCTGCGCCGCCGTCGCACTGTCCGTCGTAAGGATCACGTTGGCGAGGGGCTCCCGGTTCACGAAGCGCTTCAACTGGGCGACCAGGAGCCGCTCGGCGCGCGGCAGGAACGCGGAGGTGGGTCCGCCGACATGGGGGCTGACGAGTAC
The DNA here is from genome assembly GCF_044753385.1 of Streptomyces sp. NPDC088387. NCBI lineage: Bacteria > Bacillati > Actinomycetota > Actinomycetes > Kitasatosporales > Streptomycetaceae > Streptomyces > Streptomyces sp. NPDC088387. The sequence goes on along the minus strand of NZ_JBIVNC010000012.1, from coordinate 37,004 downwards.
GCCGGGCGCACTCCACAACGGGTGTTCGCGCGGCAGGGGTTCGGGGTCGGTGACGTCGAGGGCCGCGGTGATCCGGCCGGCCTCCAGTTCGGCGAGCAGCGCCTTGGTGTCGACGACCCCGCCGCGGGCCACGTTGACCAGCAGCGCGCCGTCCTTCATGCGGGCCAGGAAGGCCTCGTCGACCAGGCCGCGGGTGCTGTCGGTGAGCGGGGTGGACAGGATCACCACGTCCGCCTCCGGGAGCAGGGCGGGCAGTTCGGTGAGTGGATGCACGGGACCGCGCTCCGTGGTGCGCCCGGAGCGCGCGACGCGCGCCACCCGCGCGAGCTCGAACGGTGTGAGCCGGTCCTCGATGGCGGCGCCGATCGAGCCGTAGCCGACGATCAGCACGCTCTTGTCGGCCAGCGCGGGCCGGAATCCGCCGCGCCACTCGCCGCGGTCCTGCGCGCGCACGAAGTCGGGGATGCCGCGCAGCGAGGCCAGGATCAGTGCCAACGCGAGCTCCGCGGTGCTCGCCTCGTGCACACCGCGCGCGTTGCACAACTGCACGCCGGGACGCAGGTGTTTCAGGCCCGGCGTCACGTTGTCGATGCCGGCGGACAGCGTCTGCACGACCCGCACGGAACGCATCCGCGGAAGCGGGCGCAGGCACGTTTCGCTGGGCCTCATGTACGGCACCACGTACAGCACGCAGTCGGCCGGATCCGCCGGGAACTCCGGGGCGCCGTCCCAGAAGTGGTAGTCGGGTCCGTCGGGAAGTCCTTCGATCTCCTCCGGCCGGAGGGGCAGCCACACGTCATTGGTCATGGTCAGGAGGCTAGTTCCTGCCGGACCCAGGTCGGGCGTACGCCGGCGCAGAGGTTAGGTTGGGGTGCCGAGAGAGAGGGTTACGGCCAGGTGGAGCGCAGGACGATCGGCGCGGCGGCGCTCGCGGTGGGGGCCGTCGGACTCGGGTGCATGCCGATGAGCTGGGCCTACAGCTCGTCCCGGCAGCGGGGCGACGAGTCGCTGAGGGCCGTGCACCGGGCGCTCGATCTGGGCTCCGACCTGCTGGACACGGCGGACATGTACGGCCCGTTCACCAATGAGCTGCTGCTGGGGCGGGTGCTCAAGGAGCGCCGTGCCGAGGCCTTCGTGTCGACGAAGGTGGGGCTGCTGGTGGGTGAGCAGCACATCGTGGCCAACGGGCGGCCGGGGTACGTGCGGCGCGCGTGCGACGCCTCGCTGCGGCGGCTCCAGACGGACGTCATCGACCTCTACCAGCTGCACCGGCCCGACCCCGAGGTGCCCGTCGAGGAGACGTGGGGCGCGATGGCGGATCTCGTGCGGGCCGGGAAGGTACGGGCATTGGGATTCTGCGCGGTGGGGGCGCGCGGAGGCCGCCGGTCCGGGACACGTCTCTACGACGCGACGATAAGGCAGCTGCTGCGGGTGCAGCAGGTCTTCCCGGTGAGCGCGGTCGAGGCGGAGCTGTCGGTGTGGTCGCCGGAGGCGCTGGACGCGTTGCTGCCGTGGTGCGAGTCGCGGGGGATCGGGTTTCTGGCCGCGATGCCGCTCGGGAACGGCTTCCTGACGGGCACGCTGACGCCGGGCGAGGGGTTCGAGCCGGATGACATGCGGGCGCGGCATCCGCGGTTCACGGCGGAGATGATGGCCGCGAATCAGGCGATCGTGGTGGGGTTGCGGCGGGTGGCCGGCCGCCACGGCCGGGATGTCACGGCGGCCCAGGTGGCTCTCGCCTGGACCCTGGCGCAGGGGCGGCATGTGGTGCCGGTGCCGGGTGCGAAGCGCGTCCGCTGGATCACTGAGAACGCCTCCGCGACGAAGCTCCACTTGACGCCCCAGGACCTGACGGACATCCAAGCCTTGCCAACGGCCCAGGGCTCTTGGGAGTAGCGGGCCACACCCAACCACGCCCAGGGGGGTACCGCGCCGCGGTCGGCCTCGGGTCGTGGTGGGTTGCTCGCGCAGTTCCCCGCGCCCCTCGGGGGACCGCGCCGTCGTCGGCCTCCGGTCGTGGTGGGTTGCTCGCGCAGTTCCCCGCGCCCCTCGGGGGACCGCGCCGTCGTCGGCCTCCGGTCGTGGTGGGCTGGGCGCGCAGTTCCTCGCGCCCCTTGGGGGGCTGCGTTGTCGAGTCGGCGGTCTGAGCACCGACGTAAGGGGCGCGGGGAACTGCGCGACCAGCCCCCACTCGGCCGCGGCCGAATACACTCCGCACCGCCCCCAGGGGCGCGGGGAACTGCGCGAACAACCCACCACCCGGCCGCGGCCGAAAACAATCCGTACCACCCCCAGGGGCGCGGGGAACTGCGCGAACGGGGCGGTGGGAACCTGTGGGGCTTGGGCGGTGTATGACAAGTAGGAACCGGGCTGGATGAACCCGCGTCGAAGGGACCATGATCGTGCAACGTCATGCTGTGACGACCGTGCTGGCCGCGACCGCCCTGCTACTGACGGCCGGCTGCTCCTCCGACGACGACGGAGGAGGGGAGGCCACCCCGTCCCGTTCGTCCGGGAACGCCTCCCCCGGAGGGTCCCCGTCCGCGTCGGCCCCCGCACAGACCACCGACACACCCCCGCCGGCCAAGGGCACCGTGAACGTCGTGCGGACCGTCACCGAGGGTCTCGACAGCCCCTGGGGCCTCGCCCCCCTCCCCGACGGCAGTCTCCTCGTCTCCTCGCGCGACGAGGCGACGATCACCCGGGTCGACACCAAGACCGGCAAGAAGACCGAGGTCGGCGAGGTACCCGGGGTGTCGCCGGCGGGTGAGGGCGGCCTGATGGGCCTGGCCCTCTCCCCGGACTACGCCTCGGACCACATGGTCTACGCCTACTTCACGTCCGAGGGCGACAACCGCATCGTCCGGATGCTCTACGACACGGACAGGCCGGCCGGCGACCAGCTCGGCGCCCCGGACACGATATTCCGCGGCATCCCCAAGGGCTTCATCCACAACGGCGGCCGGATCGCGTTCGGCCCCGACAAGATGCTGTACGCGGGCACGGGCGAGAGCGGCGACACGGGCCTGTCCCAGGACCGCGACTCCCTCGGCGGCAAGATCCTGCGGATGACCCCGGAGGGCGAGCCCGCCCCGGGCAACCCGTTCCCGGACTCGGCGGTGTACTCGTACGGGCACCGCAATGTGCAGGGCCTGGCCTGGGACACCCGGCAGCGGCTCTTCGCGTCGGAGTTCGGCCAGGACACCTGGGACGAGCTGAACGCGATCAAGCCGGGTGACAACTACGGCTGGCCGGAGGCCGAGGGCGAGTCGGACGACTCCCAGTTCCACAACCCGGTGACGGAGTGGACCACCGACGAGGCCTCCCCGAGCGGTATCGCGTTCGCCGAGGGCTCGATATGGATGGCGGGCCTCGGCGGCGAGCGGCTGTGGCGCGTCCCGCTGGACGGCACGGAGGCGTCGGCGCACCCGCAGGCCTTCCTGGAGGGTGACTACGGCCGGCTGCGCACGGTCGTGTCGGCGGGCGGCAACAAGCTGTGGCTGGTGACCAGCGAGACCGACGGCCGCGGATCCCCGGGCGACGAGGACGACCGGATCCTGGAGCTGGAGGTCAGCTAGAGAAGCTCCTACGCGTCCGGGGCGGCCGGCGGCTTCTCGTCGTCCTCCTCGGGCGCCCTCACCACGACCTTGCCCGATTCCAGGTCTATCGGGCCACGGCCGGGGTCGGCGTCGCCGACGTCCTCGCGGGTCAGCTCCAGACGGTTCTGCTCGTCGGTGGTGTGCTTGCGGCCCGGGGAGAACAGTTCCTCGAAGGCGTTGAACATGGCTCTCCCTGGTCGGACGGCACGTATGACCCATAACGCCGGAAGGCCGTGGCGTCATCCCGCGGCGAGCGGTTCTTCCTCCGGCGCGGGGAACAGACCGAGCCGGTGGGCCACCGCGGCGGCCTCGCCCCGGCCGGAGACGCCCAGCTTGCCCAGGATGTTGGAGACGTGGACGCTCGCGGTCTTCGGGGAGATGAAGAGCTCCTCGGCGATCTGCCGGTTGGTGCGGCCGGCGGAGACCAGACGCAGGACGTCACGCTCCCGGCTGGTGAGGCCCAGCGCCTCGACCGGGTCCGCGGGGACGGGCTCGCGCCGGGCGTCCTGTTTGAGCGTGAGGCGGGCGCGCTGCGCGAGCAGGGCGGTGGCCTCGGCCAGCGGGCGGGCGCCGAGGTGGTCGGCGACGGTGTGCGCGAGCCGCAGCAGCTCCGTGGCGCGGGCGCGGGTGTCCTCGGCGACGGCCGTACCCGTGCCCGGGGCCGTACCCGTGCCCGGGGTGACGGTGGTGCCGTCGGTGCCGTCGGTGCTCGTGGCCGTGGTCAGGAGGGACTCGGCCAGGCGGAGGCGGACGCGGGCGAGTTCGTAGGGGCGCTCCAGGCATTCGAAGGCGGTGACGACGTCGGACCAGATGTCGGGGGTGGCGCTGCCCTCGGCGCGCTGGAGTTCGGCGCGGACCCACTTCTCGTGGGCGAGCCAGATGGGTGCGCCGGTGGTGAGGCGCTTGACGGTGGTGAGGATGCGTTCCAGCGCGGCCGTGCGGCCGGGCTGTGCGGCGGGCAGGGCACGGTGGTCGGCCTCGGCGGTGGCGGCGGCGAGCAGCAGCCGCCAGCCGTACTGCTGGGCGCCGGGCGGGATGCCGGCGTCGAGGGCGCGGTCGAGTTCGGCGCGGACGTCGGTGATGCGGCCTTCCGCGGACGCCACCCCGGCGCCGATGTAGGCCAGCGGGAGCCACTGCTGGGGCATGGGATCGTGGGTGCCGAAGTACCCGTGGGCGGCGGTCAGTTGGCGGCGTGCTTCGGCGGAGTCGCCGCGGGCCAGGGCGAGATGGGCCAGACACAGGGCGGCCGAGCCCAGGGGTTTGGCGCCGATGCCGCGGCGCAGCGCGTCGGACGCGGCCTTCGCGGACTCGTCCCAGCGGCCGAGGGAGTACTCCGAGTCGGAGAGGTTGGCGAAGATCCAGGCCAGGGTGTCCAGCAGCCGGTACTCCTTGGCGAACTCGACGCCCGTGCGCAGGATCTCGACGGCTTCGGCGGAGCGGCCGACGGTTTCGAGTCCGGACGGCAGATTGACGTAGACGCGTCCGGCGACATGGGCAAAGCCCTCGGCGAGGGCCAGTTCGCCGACCTCGCGCATCTCCGCGAGCCCGCCGGCGAAGTCGCCCGCGTCGACGAGGAGGATGCCGCGGGTGATCCGGGCGTTGAGCTCGGTCTCGCGGGCCTCGACCATCCGCGCGTAGTCCACGGCACGTTCGGCGGAGGCGAGGGCGTCGGCGCCGGGGGTGTGCATCATCGACCAGGCGGCGACGTTGTTGACGACCTCGGCGTGCACCTCGGAGGGCGGCAGGCCGCGTACGAGGTCCTGGGCGGTGGCCAGTTCCTGCCAGCCGTCGCCGCGGGCCTTGGCCTGCATCAGCCGGGAGCGCTGGACCCAGAACCAGGCGGCGAGCAGTGGGTCGTCCTCGTCCTCCACGAGCCGCAGCGCCCGCTTGGTGATCTTCAGGGCGCGTTCGTGTTCTCCGCAGAAGCGGCCGGCGACGGTGGCCGCGGCCATCAGGTCGAGATAGCGCAGGGAGGCGGTGGCGGGCTCGGTGCCGTCGGGGGTGCGGTAGACGTCGGCGTACTCGTCGGGGCCGAGTGCGGCCCTGACGTCCTCGGGAGCGGCGTCCCACAGCTCCATCGCGCGCTCCAGGAGCCGTAGCTGCTCCGAGTAGGCGTGGCGGCGGCGGGCGGCGACGGAGGCGTCCAGGACGGCGGGGAGGGCCTTGGCGGGGTCGTGCGCGTGGTACCAGTAGTTGGCCAGGCGCATCACGCGTTCGCCCGCGGGGACGAGGGTGGGGTCGGCGTCCAGGCACTCGGCGTAACGGCGGTTGAGGCGGGAGCGCTCGCCGGGCAGCAGGTCGTCGCTGATGGCCTCGCGGACGAGGGAGTGCCGGAAGCGGTAGCCGTCGGCCTCGGGGGTGGCGAGCAGGATGTTGGCGCCGACGGCGGCGCGCAGGGCCTCGATGAGGTCGTCCTCGGCGAGCCGGGCGACGGCCGCGAGCAGCCGGTACTCGACGGTGGAGCCGCCCTCGGCGACGATCCGGGCGACCCGCTGGGCGCTCTCGGGCAGCGCCTCGACGCGGACCAGCAGCAGGTCGCGCAGGGAGTCGGTGAGGCCGGTGCAGCAGCGCTCGACGGCGGCGACGGCTAGTTCCTCGACGAAGAAGGCGTTGCCGTCGGAGCGTTCGAAGATGGCGTCGACCTGGGCGGGGTCGGGTTCGGTGGCGAGGATGCCGGCTATCTGGCAGCCGACCTCCTCGCGGGTGAAGCGGCCCAGTTCGATCCGGCGGACGGTGCGCAGCCGGTCGAGTTCGGCGAGCAGGGGGCGCAGCGGGTGGCGGCGGTGGATGTCGTCGGAGCGGTAGGTGGCGAGGACGACGAGGCGGCCGGTGCGCAGGGTGCGGCAGAGGTAGGCGAGGAGGTGGCGGGTGGAGGCGTCGGCCCAGTGGAGGTCCTCCAGGGCGACGACGACCGTGCGGTCGGCGGCGACGCGCTCCAGCACACGTGCGGTGAGTTCGAAGAGGCGGGCCATGCCCTCCTCGTCGTGGCGTCCGGCGCCGGTGTCGCCCAACTCGGGGAGCAGCCGGGCCAGTTCCTCCTCCTGGCCGGCCGCGGCGGCGGCCAGCTCCGCCGGCAGTTCCCGGCGCAGCGCGCGCAGGGCCGCGGAGAACGGGGCGAAGGGCAGCCCGTCGGCGCCGATCTCGACACAGCCGCCGAGGGCGACGACGGCGCCCCGGCGGCAGGCCGCGGTCGCGAACTCCTCGACGAGCCGGGTCTTGCCGACGCCCGCCTCGCCGCCGACGAGCAGCACCTGCGGCTCGCCGGGCCGGTCCGCGCCCCGGCCCGCGGCACGGACCAGGGCGTCTTCGAGTGTGCTCAGTTCGTCGGCGCGACCGACGAACACGGGACTGACGGACCTGTTCTCCACGGTCCCGAGCATCGCACGGCGGTCTGACAGTGGGGCAGCGGTTTTGTGGAGCGGGCCGGCCGTACGGCGGGCAAGGTCCGTACGGCGGGCAAGGTCCGGGGTGCCGACCGCGCGAAGCGCCGTAACCCCGGCCCCTCCCTGGCGGCCCCCGCCGTCCCCGCGCCCCTCGTCGGCCCCACTGTCCCCGCGCCCCCCGCCGTCCCCGTCGGCCGGTGCCCCCGGTGCGGACACCCCCGCGCCCCACACCGGGGCACCGGCCGGCGCGGTGGGGCCGGCGCCGGGGGCTGTTCCCCCGGCGCCGGCCTCGCCCGGTGCGGAGCTCACGCGGCGCGTGGGAAGCGCAGGCGGCGCGGGCGGCTGCTATGCGACTCACCCGCCGCTCGGTTTCCTGCGGCGCGTTCCTCGGCCTCGCGGCGCGCGGCGCGGCCCTGCCGGACGGCCTCGCGGGCCAGCCGGGAGTGCTCGGCGCGGCGGATCAGCTCGTCGGAGCGCAGCTGCTGGATCTCGTACTCGAACATCTCGTACCCCCTGTGAAGTGGTGGCGCTTCCCTCGTGGTGAGGGGCCGTCTCGCGGTCCGTTCTCCGCGATGCCTCCACTTTCGTCTCCCAGGGGGTGCGGCCACATCGGGAGAGTTCCGCATCTTCGCCGGTGGCCGGGGCCTTAGACACGCGTAAGGGGCCTCAGGGTGTACGTGAATGCCTTACGTACGCCCTGAGGCCCCTGGTGTGCGGGCTAAGACCCCTGGTGAACCGTGGTGGATCAGCTGGTCGACGGAATGCCGAGCAGTACGTCGGTGTACTTGAGGACGGCCAGGATCAGGCCGATGACACCGAGGGCCACGCCGGCCCAGGAGACCGACTTGATCCAGACGGCCTGCGGCCGGCCCGGGGCGCCGAACGCCGGCCGGACGAGGACCGCGGCGCCGACCAGCGCCGCGACCAGGGCGAAGATGCCGCCCCACAGCGCGGTGGCCTGCCAGGCGTTGCCGTAGACCGCTTCGAGCTGTGCCTCGACGGTGGCGTTCGTGGAGGCCTGCATCTCCAGCTGGCCGGTGATGTTCTCGCGCGCGGAGGCGACGGTGCCGACCCAGCTGCCGGTCAGCGCGACCAGGCCGAGGACCGCGGAGACGACCGCGGCTGCACCCTGTCCGACACCGGAGGGGCCCTCCGCCCGGACCTCGGCGGCCTCGGGTTCGAGGTCGTCGCCGTCGGCGACCGCCGCGGAGTCCGGCTCCTCGTTGTCGGCGTTGTCAGCGTTGTCGGCGCTGTCGCCGTTGTCGCCGTTGTCGGCGTTCTCCTTCTCGACGCCCTCGCTCTCGGTGACGGCGTCGGTGTCCGTCACCTCGTTGCTCTCGGGCCGAGCGGCCGTGGTGGCCGCGGTGCCGGTCTCCGCCTCGTCGTCAGTCTTGGTACCCATGCCGCGCACCGTACGGACCGAGTCTGAGAAGTTTCTTAAAGATCGCTGTTGGTGTCCCGCGCGCGTGCGGCACGCCATTCCGGTGCCAGAACGGCCCAAATCTCGTAGTCCTGACGAATGCCCCGCCAGGGAAAGGACTCGCGGAGCACTCCCTCGCGGGTGAGGCCGAGGCGGGCGGCCACCTTGATGCTGGCCGTGTTGCCGGACGCCGCGTGCCACTCCACGCGGTGCATCCCGCGCTCCAGGACGGCCCAGTCGATGAGCACCCGGCACGCGCGCGTGACGAGTCCCCGTCCGGTGCCGGCGGGCTCCAGCCAGCAGCCGATCTCGCAGACTCCGGTCGAGGTGTCGAAGATCCGGAAGAGGACACCGCCGACGAGCTTTCCGTCGAGCCACACTCCGTGCAGGGAGCCGGAGTCGGCGGCGCGCATGTCGGCGTACCGCTGGAGGACCTCCCGCGCGGAGTCGACGCCGGTCGCCTTCGAACCGAACGGAATGTGCTCGTTGATGTGGTCCCGCCCGCGGTCCAGATGGGCGAGGAACTCCTCGGCGTGCCACGGCTCCAGGGGGCGCAGCTGTGCCCCGTCGTCACCCAGCGATATCGCGTACATCCCGCTCGCGCTCCCTCTCGAACTCCTCTTCGACACCGGCGAGCCTCTCATGAACGGCCCGGCACTCGGGCGGCTCGATGCTGATCCGCGGCAGCCGGCGGTCGAGGGCGCGCGGCAGCCACCAGTTGGCGTCGCCGAGGAGGTGCATCAGGGCGGGCACCAGGAGGGTGCGCAGCACAAACGCGTCCAGGGCCACGGCGGCGGCGAGCGCGATGCCGAACATGGCGATCACCCGGTCGCCGCTGAGCACAAAGGCGAGGAAGACGGAGATCATGATGACCGCGGCCGAGTTGATCACGCGGCTGGTCTCGGCGAGTCCGACCCGGACCGCGCGGCGGTTGTCGCCGGTCTCCAGCCACTCCTCGTACATCCGGCTGACGAGGAACACCTGGTAGTCCATGGAGAGTCCGAAGAGGACCGAGACCATGATGACCGGCAGGAAGGGTTCGATGGGGCCCGCACGTCCCAGGCCCAGCAGTTCGCTGCCCCAGCCCCACTGGAAGACGGCGACGACCACGCCGAACGCGGCGGCGACGGCGGCCACGTTCATCACGGCGGCCTTGAGCGGGATGCCGACCGAGCGGAACGCGAGCAGGAGCAGCAGCGAGCCGAGGCCGATGACGACACCGACGAACAGTGGCAGTTTCCCGACGATCACATCCGCGAAGTCGTCGTAGCCGGCGGTGACTCCGCCGACGTGCAGGTCGAGCGAGTTGCCCAGCTGCGCGCGGGGCAGCACCTCGTCGCGCAGCCGGTCGACGAGGTCGCTGGTCCGTCCGGACTGCGGGGCCGACTCGGGTACGACGGTCAGATACGCGGTGTCGCCGCCGGCGCTGAAGGTCACCGACGAGGCGGAGGCGACGCCCTCGGTGGCGCGCAGGGCGCGGTCGAGGTTGTCCAGGGCGAGTTTGTCGCCGGCGCCGTGTACCTCGGCGACCACGGTGAGCGGGCCGTTGATACCGGGGCCGAAGCCCTGCGCGAGCAGGTCGTAGGCCTGTCGTGTGGTTGTCGTCCCGGGGTTGTTGCCCTGGTCGGAGGTGCCGAGCCGGAGGGCGAGGGTGGGCAGCGCCAGCAGGGTGATCACCACGAGGGCGACGGCGCCGAGCTTCCTGGGGTGCCGTTCGACGAACGCCGACCAGCGGGCCGCGAACCCGGTGGGCAGCTCGGGCTGCGGGCCGTGTTCGGCGAGCCGGCGCCGCTCGCGGCGGCTGAGCGCGCGCATACCGATCAGGGACAGCAGCGCGGGCAGCAGGGTCACCCCGGCGGCGACGGTGAGCAGCACGGTCAGCGAGGCAGCCACGGCGACGCCGTTGAGGAAACCGAGCCGCAGGATCAGCATCCCGAGCAGGGCGATGCAAACGGTCGCGCCCGCGAACACGACCGCGCGTCCGGTCGTCGCCACGGCCTGGGTGGCCGCCTCCGTGACACTCAGCCCGCGTTTCAGGCCGCGCCGGTGGCGGGTCACGATGAACAGCGCGTAGTCGATGCCGACGCCGAGCCCGACCAGCATGCCGAGCATGGGCGCGAAGTCGGCGACGGTCATGGTGTGTCCGAGCAGCACGATGCCGGAGTAGGCGGTGCCGACGCTCACCAGGGCGGTGGCGATGGGCAGCAGTGACGCGGCGAGCGAGCCGAAGGCGAGGAACAGCACGGCCGCTGCGACGGCCACACCCACGAACTCGGCGAGATGCCCGCCGGAGGACTCGGTGGAGCCGACCGCGGTGCCGCCCACCGCCACCTGGAGCCCGTCGCCCGCCGCGGCCCGCGCGGTGTCCACCACGGCCTGCACGCGCGCGTCGCCGACCTCGTCGGCCCGTCCGCCGAAGGTGACGGTGGCGTAGGCGGTCCGGCCGTCCTCGCTGATCCTGCCCGTGCCCTGGTCGCTGTAGGGCCCGTTCACGGCGGCCACCGACGGGAGTCCGGCGATCTCGTCGAGGGTGCGGGTCATGGTCTGCTCGACGTCGGCGGCACGCACACCGGCGTCCGGGGCGGCGGAGGCGCCCGTGTGCCATACGACGGTGGCGTCGCCGCCGCCGAACCCGGGGAAGCCGCGCTCCAGAAGCCCGGTGGCACGGCCGGACTCGGTGCCGGGGACCTCGTAGTCGTTGGAGTACGCGGAGCCGGTGACGGCGGCGGCAGCGGTCACACCGCCGAGGGCGGCGAGCCACAGCAGGACGACCACGAGGCGGTGGCGGACACACCAGCGTGCAAGGGCTGCCACGTACCTGCTCCCAGGGTTGCGATGTGTGGATCTTTGACCGGGAACAGTCGTCCAGGACGTGAACGGCCCGCAAAGAACGTATGAGCAATCGCAGGACACTCTTGCAGCACAAAATGATCGTTTGCCGCATTCGTGGGTTTGTTCACAGGAAAGGGACCCAGGTCACTGGACAGTTCCGCCCAACGTGACGTCCGCCGAGCGACTGAACACGCAGGAGGGGGATGCGCCGGTCTCGGCACATCCCCCTCCTCCTGGTGCTGCCGGGGTCAGCCCTCGCCGACGCCCAGCTTCTCCAGGATCAGTTCCTTGACGCGGGCCGCGTCGGCCTGACCGCGGGTCGCCTTCATGACGGCGCCGACCAGGGCGCCGGCCGCGGCCACCTTGCCGGCGCGGATCTTGTCCGCGACGCCCGGGTTGCCGGCGATGGCCTCGTCGACGGCGGTGCCGAGCGCACCCTCGTCGGAGACGACCTTCAGACCACGCTTGTCGACGACCTCGTCCGGTGTGCCCTCGCCCGCGAGCACACCTTCGATGACCTGACGGGCCAGCTTGTCGTTCAGATCGCCGGAGGTGACCAGCGCGGTGACCCGGGCGACCTGCTCCGGCGTGATGGCCAGCTCGTCGAGCGAGGTGCCCGACTCGTTGGCGCTGCGCGCCAGTTCGCCCATCCACCACTTGCGGGCGGACGCGGCGTCGGCACCGGCGTCGATCGTGGCGACGATCGGGTCCAGCGCCCCGGCGTTGATGATCGACTGCATGTCGAACGCCGAGATGCCCCACTCGGCGAGCAGCCGGTTGCGGCGGGCCAGCGGCAGCTCGGGCAGCCCGGTGCGGATCTCCTCGACCCACGCGCGCGAGGGGGCCACCGGCACCAGGTCCGGCTCGGGGAAGTACCGGTAGTCCTCGGCCTCCTCCTTCACGCGGCCCGAGGTCGTGGACCCCGTGTCCTCGTGGAAGTGCCGGGTCTCCTGGATGATCGTGCCGCCCGAGTTCAGCACCGCGGCGTGGCGCTGGATCTCGAAGCGGGCCGCACGCTCCACGGAGCGCAGCGAGTTGACGTTCTTCGTCTCACTGCGCGTGCCGAACTTCTCGCGGCCGTGCGGGCGCAGCGACAGGTTCACGTCGCAGCGCATCTGACCCTGCTCCATACGGGCCTCGGAGACACCGAGCGCCTTGATGAGCTCGCGCAGCTCGGCGACGTAGGCCTTGGCGACCTCGGGAGCGCGCTCCCCCGCACCCTCGATCGGCTTGGTGACGATCTCGATGAGGGGGATGCCGGCCCGGTTGTAGTCGAGCAGCGAGTGCGAGGCGCCGTGGATACGGCCCGTCGCGCCGCCGACGTGCAGCGACTTGCCGGTGTCCTCCTCCATGTGGGCGCGCTCGATCTCCACACGGAAGGTCTCGCCGTCCTCCAGCTGTACGTCGAGGTAGCCGTTGAACGCGATCGGCTCGTCGTACTGGGAGGTCTGGAAGTTCTTCGGCATGTCCGGATAGAAGTAGTTCTTCCGGGCGAAGCGGCACCACTCGGCGATCTCGCAGTTCAGCGCGAGGCCGATCTTGATCGCGGACTCCACGCCGGTCGCGTTGACGACGGGGAGCGCGCCGGGCAGGCCGAGGCAGGTCGGGCAGGTCTGGGAGTTGGGCTCGGCACCCAGCTCGGTCGAACAGCCGCAGAACATCTTGGTCCTGGTGCCGAGTTCGACATGGACCTCAAGGCCCATGACGGGGTCGTAGGTCGCCAGCGCGTCCTCGTACGACACCAGGTCGGTCGTGGTGGTCACGGTGAAACTTCCCTCTCAGCCCAGCAGGACGTCGTCGTCGCCCAGCCGCTTCAGCTCGCGGTAGAGAATGGCGAGGCCGGTGACGATGGCGGCGGCGGACACGGCGGCGTCGACGAGGCGCAGGAAGTCGCCGTCCTGGCGGGCGAGCTTGGCCTGCTTGGCGACACTGAGCGCACCGACGGCGGTGCTGCCGAGCGACACGTAGAGCCCGGTCTTCGACTTCTTGAAGTTCTTGGCCTTCTTTGCCATGGCACTCACAGCGACGGAGCCTCCTCAAGCAGCGGGTGACCCCACCTTTCCACGAAGGCGGCCTCAACGGCGGCGCCGACCTTGTAAAGGCGGTCGTCCTTCAGCGCGGGCGCGATGATTTGCAGGCCCACCGGGAGGTTGTCCTCCGGGGCGAGACCGCAGGGCAGCGACATGGCCGCGTTGCCCGCGAGGTTGGTCGGGATGGTGCACAGATCGGCGAGGTACATCGCCATCGGGTCGTCCGCCCGCTCGCCGATCGGGAACGCGGTGGTCGGCGTGGTCGGCGACACGATCACGTCGACCTGCTCGAACGCCTTCTCGAAGTCGCGCGTGATGAGCGTACGGACCTTCTGGGCGCTGCCGTAGTACGCGTCGTAGTAGCCGCTCGACAGGGCGTAGGTGCCGAGCATGATGCGGCGCTTGACCTCGGGGCCGAAGCCGGCCTCGCGGGTGATCGAGGTGACCGCCTCGGCGGAGTGCGAACCGTCGTCGCCGGTACGGCGGCCGTAGCGCAGACCGTCGAAGCGGGCGAGGTTGCTCGAACACTCGGACGGGGCGATCAGGTAGTACGCCGACAGCGCCAGGTCGAACGACGGGCAGTCCAGCTCCACGATGTCGGCGCCCAGCTCCTTGAGCAGCGCGACGGACTCGTCGAACCGCTGGATGACGCCGGCCTGGTAGCCCTCGCCGCGGAACTGCTTGACGACGCCGACGCGCATCCCGGCGACACTGCCGTTGCGGGCGGCCTCGACGACCGGCGGGACGGGCGCGTCGATCGACGTCGAGTCCAGCGGGTCGTGCCCGGCGATCGCCTCGTGCAGCAGGGCCGCGTCCAGGACCGTACGGGCGCAGGGGCCGCCCTGGTCGAGGGAGGAGGAGAAGGCGACCATGCCGTACCGGGAGACCGCCCCGTAGGTCGGCTTCACGCCGACCGTGCCGGTCACGGAGGCCGGCTGGCGGATGGAGCCGCCGGTGTCGGTGCCGATGGCGAGCGGGGCCTCGTAGGCCGCGAGGGCGGCACTGGAGCCGCCGCCGGAGCCGCCGGGGATCCGGGTGAGGTCCCAGGGGTTGCCGGTGTGGCCGTAGGCGCTGTTCTCGGTGGAGGACCCCATGGCGAACTCGTCCATGTTGGTCTTGCCGAGGATGACCACGTCGGCGGCCTTGAGCCGCTTGGTGACCGTCGCGTCGTACGGCGGGATCCAGCCTTCGAGGATCTTGGAGCCGACGGTCGTCGGGATGCCCTCGGTGGTGAAGATGTCCTTCAACGCGAGCGGCACACCGGCCAGCGGGCCGAGCCGCTCGCCCCGGGCGCGCTTCTCGTCGACGGCACGGGCCTGGGCGAGGGCGCCCTCGCGGTCCACGTGCAGGAAGGCGTGCACCTTCTCGTCGACGGACTCGATACGGGCCAGGTGGGCCTCGGTGACCTCGACGGCCGTGAGCTCGCCGGAGGCGATCCTCCCGGCGATCTCGGCGGCGGTGAGCTTGATGATGTCCGTCATGCGGATTACTCCTCCCCCAGGATCTGCGGCACCTTGAAACGCTGCTGCTCCTGGGCCGGGGCGCCGGACAGCGCCTGCTCGGGGGTGAGCGACGGACGGACCTCGTCCGGCCGCATGACGTTCGTCAGCGGCAGCGGGTGCGAGGTCGGCGGTACGTCTTGGTCGGCGACCTCACTGACGCGGGCGACCGCGCCGATGATGTCGTCCAGCTGGCCGGCGAAGTGGTCGAGTTCTTCGGGCTTCAGCTCCAGACGCGCCAGCCGTGCGAGGTGGGCGACCTCCTCGCGCGTGATGCCAGGCATGCAGCGATCCTCTGGGGTGAGAGTGTTTGTTTTGGCCCAATCCTATGGGCCAGAGCCCCACGACCGTTAAACGGATGTCCCCGACGACCGAGAGCCCTTCGGCGCCACGAGGACGGCCCGTATCCCCCAGGGGCGCGGGGAACTGCGCGAACAACCCCGACGGCGCCGCACCCGAGAACGAACCCCGGAAAGCTAGTCGGCAGCCGGCAAGGCGGCCTTCGGCCTCTGCCAGCCACGAGAACCCCTGGCCCGCAACCACGCCGTCATCTCCCCGGAGGGCATCGCGGCGGCGACCAGCCACCCCTGCACCGCGTCACACCCCAGATCCCGCAACCGCTCCCACGTCTCGTCGTCCTCCACCCCCTCGGCGACCACCAGCAGCCCCAGCGAGTGCGCGAGATCGACCGTGCACCGCACGATCTCCGCGTCCTCGTTGTCGATGGCCAGCCGCGCCACGAAGGACCGGTCGATCTTCAGCTCGCTCACCGGCAGCCGCCGCAGATGCACCAGCGACGAGTACCCCGTACCGAAGTCGTCGAGCGACATCTTCACCCCGTGCCCAGTCAGCCCGGCGAGGGTGTCCGCGGCGCGCTGCGGATCCTCCAGGAGCACATGCTCGGTGATCTCCAGTTGGAGCGCTCCCGCGGGAACTCCGTGCCGGGCCAGCCGCGCGGCGACGGAGCCCGCGAAGCCGGGGGTGTGCACGTCGCGCGGTGAGACGTTCACCGCGACCGGCACGAACAGTCCCTGTGCGCGCCACCGGGCGACCTGGGCGAGCGCGGTGTCCAGCACGTACTCGGTGAGGTGGGGCATCAGGCCGGAGGACTCGGCGATCGCGATGAACTCGTCCGGCGGCACCTTCCCGCGCTCCGGGTGCGCCCAGCGCACCAGCGCCTCCAGGCCGGCCACCTGTCCGTCGAAGCGGACCTTCGGCTGGTAGTGCAGTTCGACCTCGTGCGCGTCCAGGGCGCGGCGCAGGTCGGCCAGCAGGCCGAGGCGGTCCGGGGTGTTGGAGTCCCGCTTGGACTCGTACACCTCCACACCCGTACGGTCCCGCTTGGCCTGGTACATGGCGACGTCCGCGCGGCGCAGCAGGCCCTCGGCGTCGAGGGCGTGGTCCGGGAAGACGGCGACGCCGGCGCTGGCCTCCAGGACCAGGGTGAGTCCGTCCAGGTCGAGCGGGGAACTGAGGGCGGCGACGATGCCGCGGGCGATTCGGGTCGCGGACGTCGTGGAGTCGGCGACCGGCAGTAACACGGCGAACTCGTCGCCGCCGAGCCGCGCGGCCTCCGCACCCCGGGGCAGTGCGACGCGCAGCCGGTCGGCGGTCTGGAGCAGCAGCCGGTCACCGGCGAGATGGCCGAGGGTGTCGTTGACCGAGCGGAAGCGGTCGAGGTCGATCAGCATCAGGGCGGCGCGGGCGCCGATGCGGTCGGCGTCGTCCAGCGCGGTCCAGATGCGCTCAAGGAGCCACTGGCGGTTGGGCAGTCCGGTGAGCGGGTCGCGCAGTTGTTCCTCGGCGCGGGCGCGGGCCATCCAGAGAGTGGAGTCGAGGGCGATGAGCGGGATCGCGAACAGCGGCAGCAGGATCGGCTTGGCGACGGCGATCACACAGATCAGCGGAGCGATGCCGAGCAGGGCCACGGCGACCAGACCGTGCCGGACGAGGGTGCTGCGGGCGACCGTGGGCAGTCCGCCGGAGCGGGGGGCGTGCAAATACCACAACAGCGCCCGGGTGACGACGAGATAGGCGAGGGCCACGAGGACGACCTCGGTGGCGGTGTAGACGGTCCAGGTCTCGGGGAGCCAGGGGCGCTCCACCGTGGGGACGCGGCCGAAGGCGGCCAGCAGCAGGGCGGCGGAGCCGATGCCGAGGATGTCCACCGCGCCGTGCAGGACACCCTGCCGCCAGCGGTGGCGCCTGGCTATCCCGACCAGGACGACGGTGGTGAGGCTGACCATGCCGGCCGGCACCCAGCCGTACAGCAGCAGGACGGCGAGGGTGAGGGCGGCGCCCGAGCCGGTGCCGCCGCCCCAGCGGGCCCGGCCGAGCATCACCAGGTGGCCCACGATGAGCCCGGTGAGCACGGCCAGCGACCAGCCGACCGCGCCGGACGGGAAGAGCGCGTGGTTGCCGGTGAACGCGCGGTAGAAGCCGGCGCCGAGGAGAAAGGCGGCCGAGCACACGACCGCCGCGGGCAGCGCGGGCCAGGACAACTGCCGTTCGCCGTCGCTGTCGTCGTCCGCCAGCGTGTGGGAGTGCACAGGGCCGAGCGGTACGGTGACCGGCGCGCCGGTCCGCCCCGGCTCGCTCCCCGGTGCCCCGGCCCCCCGCCACGCGGTGAGGCCCCCTCGCCAGGCGCCGGCCACTCGGCGCAGCCGTGACTCCGGGGCGGCGCTCTCGGTCGGTTCCATTCCCGTCCCTCTCACAGCCGGCGGTGCCCACGCCACGCGGCCCGATGCCACTCGTCCATCAACGGCACCGCGTCGGAAAACGCTTCCCCTGCTCCTGAACAGCACGGGAATGCCCCGACCGCAGCTGGGCACGGCAGGTGCACACCTCAACAGTAGGCCGCGGAAGGCTTCCACGGGCAGCGGTCGTCGACGGTTGCCCGAATGCGCCCCGGCCACCCGTATGCATCTGATATGCGCCGTACGGGTGGCCTTCAACCGCTACTCCTCGACCGGAAGCGCGGCCTCGGACGCGGCCTCGGGACCCTGTTCGAGCAGGACCTTGAAGCCGTCCTCGTTCAGAACGGGCACCTTCAGCTGCATCGCCTTGTCGTACTTCGAGCCCGGATTGTCCCCCACGACGACGAACGCCGTCTTCTTGGAAACCGAACCGGTCACCTTTGCTCCACGCCGCTGAAGTTCTTCCTTGGCGCCGTCGCGGGTGAAGTTCTCCAGGGTGCCGGTCACCACGAGGGTGAGGCCCTCCAGCGGGCGGGGGCCCTCGTCCTCCGTGGAGCGCTCCTCCTCCAGCCGGACGCCCGCGGCCTTCCACTTGCGCAGGATCTCCTGGTGCCACTCCTCGGCGAACCACTCCTTGAGGGAGGCCGCGATGATGGCGCCGACGCCGTCCGTGTCGGACAGCTCCTCCTCGGTCGCCTGCTCGATGCGGTCGATCGAGCCGAACGCCCTTGCCAGCGCCTCGGCGGCGACCGGTCCGACGTGGCGGATCGACAGCCCCGTCAGGACGCGCGCGAGCGGGCGCTCCTTGGCGGCGGCGATGTTCTCCAGCATCGCGAGCGCGTTCTTCTTGGCCTCGCCCTGCTGGTTGGCGAAGACCGTGACGATCTTCTCCTCGCCGGTCTTCGGGTCCCGCTTGGGCAGCCCGCTGTTCTGGTCGAGGACGTACGCCTTGATGGGCAGCAGCTGCTCGATCGTGAGGCCGAACAGGTCACCCTCGTCGGTCAGCGGCGGCTCGGCGGGCTCCAGCGGCCTGGTGAGGGCTGTCGCGGTGACATAGCCGAACTGCTCGATGTCCAGCGCCCTGCGGCCCCCGAGGTAGAACAGGCGCTCGCGCAACTGGGCCGGGCAGGCGCGGGCGTTGGGGCAGCGCAGGTCGATGTCGCCCTCCTTCATCGGCCTGAGCGGTGTGCCGCACTCGGGGCACTCGGCGGGCATCACGAACTCGCGCTCGGTGCCGTCGCGCAGGTCGGCGACCGGGCCGAGGATCTCCGGGATCACGTCACCGGCCTTGCGCAGCACCACCGTGTCGCCGATCAGCACGCCCTTGGCCTTGACGACCTCCTGGTTGTGCAGCGTGGCGAACTCGACCTCCGAGCCGGCCACCGTGACCGGCTCGACCTGGGCGTACGGCGTGACGCGGCCGGTGCGGCCCACACCCACGCGGATGTTGATCAGCTTGGTGTTGACCTCCTCCGGCGCGTACTTGTACGCGATCGCCCAGCGGGGCGCGCGGGCCGTGGAGCCGAGCCGGCCCTGGAGGCGGATCTCGTCGAGCTTCACGACGACACCGTCGATCTCGTGCTCCACCGAGTGCCGGTTCTCGCCGTAGTACGCGAGGAACTCGCGGGCGCCGTCGAGGTCGTCCACCACCCGGTTGTGCGGGGAGGTGGGCAGGCCCCAGGTCTTCAGCAGGTCGTACGCCTCGGAGAGCCGGGTCAGGCCGGTGAAGCCCTCCAGGGCTCCGATGCCGTGCACCACCATGTGCAGTGGGCGGGTCGCGGTGACCCGCGGGTCCTTCTGGCGCAGTGAACCGGCCGCCGCGTTGCGCGGGTTGGCGAACGGCTTGTCGCCGGCCTCGACAAGACGGGCGTTGAGCGCCTGGAACTCCTCCATCGGGAAGTAGACCTCGCCGCGGATCTCGACCAGGTCGGGGACCTTGTCACCGGTCAGCCGGTCCGGGATCTCGGCGATCGTACGGACGTTGGAGGTGATGTCCTCGCCGGTGCGGCCGTCGCCGCGGGTCGCCGCGCGGGTGAGCCGGCCGTGCTCGTAGGTGAGGTTGACCGCGAGGCCGTCGACCTTGAGCTCGCACAGGAAGTGGTACTCCTGCTCGCCCAGCTCCCGGCCGATACGGTCGAACCAGGCGCCCAGCTCCTCGTCGTTGAAGGTGTTGTCGAGGGAGAGCATGCGCGAGCGGTGCTCGACGGCCGTGAACTCCGTCTCGTACGAACCGGAGACCTTCTGTGTGGGCGAGTCCGGGGTGCGCAGCTCCGGATACTCGCCCTCCAGCTCCTCCAGGGTGCGCAGGAGGCGGTCGAACTCCGCGTCGCTCACCACCGGCGCGTCGTTCACGTAGTACCGGAAGCGGTGCTCCTCGACCTGCTCGGCGAGCCGGGCATGGCTCTCCCGGGCCTCGGCGGGCACCGCTGTGGAATCCGCTTGCTTGTCGCCGGCCACCGTATGGTCCTCCCGTTACTCAGGGTTGTCCGCGAGGGATCTCGCCGCCCGGACGCAGTGGGCGAGAGCCTGCCGCGCGTACTCCGGGGAGGCGCCCGCGAGTCCGCACGACGGCGTGATGGTGACCGCCTCCGCGAGAAGCCCCGGATGCAGCCCCAACCTGCGCCACAACGTCCTGACACCCATGACGCTACCGGCAGGGTCCGACAACGGGCCGTCCGTACCCGGCACGACACCGGCGAACAGCCGGGTGCCGGCCTCCACCGCCTCCCCGATCGCCTCGTCGTCACGTTCGGTGAGCAGTGCGAAGTCGAAGGAGACGGCCGTGGCACCGGCCCGGCGCAGCAGGGCGAACGGCACGTCCGGTGCGCACGAGTGCACCACGACCGGCCCGTCCCCGTGAACCCCGACGACGTCCCGGAGGGTGGCCTCGACGGTCTGCCGGTCCACGGCCCGGTGGGTGCGGTAACCGCTCGCCGTACGGACCTCTCCGCGCAGTACGGCCGTGATGCCCGGCTCGTCGAGCTGGAGCACCGGCGTCGCGCCCGGGATCCGGCGGCGGACCTCGTCGAGGTGCTGCCGCAGCCCCTCGGCGAGCGAGGCGGCGAGGTCGCGGCAGGCGCCGCGGTCGGAGAGGGCGGACTGGCCGTTCCTCAGCTCCAGCGTGGAGGCGAGCGTCCACGGGCCGACCGCCTGGACCTTGACCGGCCCCTCGTAGTCCTGGGTGAACTCCTCCAGCGCGTCCAGGTCCTCGCCCAGCCAGGAACGGGCCCGTTTGCTGTCCCGGCCCGGCCGGTCGCCGATCCGCCAGCCGCTGGGCTCCACGCGCGCGTAGACCTCGACGAGCAGGCCGGCGGTACGGCCGATCATGTCCGCGCCGGGGCCTCGGGCCGGCAGCTCCGCGAGGTACGGGAAGGCGTCGAAGGTGCCGGTGACTGTCTTGGCGGCTTCTCTTGCGTCGCCGCCGGGCATCGAACCGATGCCGGTGGCTCCGCCGGTTTGCCAGGGGGTTGTGTTGCTCACCCCCGCAGCCTACGTAACCGTTGTGGGTGGTCGGCGTCCTCCGGGAGCTGCGGCCCCGGGCCCCCCTTTGGCCTGGACGACCTCGTCCTCAAGCGCCGGACGGACTGGGAGGGCGCCGGCGGGCCTGTCAGCTGCTGGGGCGGACCGTCACGTTCGTGATTTCCGCGTCTCTCGGGAGGTCCAGGGCCGTCACGATCGTCGTCGCCACCGACTCGGGGTCGATCCACTTCGACGGGTCGTACTCCCTGCCCTCCTGCTGGTGGACCTTGACCTGCATGGGGCTTGCCGTGCGGCCGGGGAAGACCGAGGTCACGCGGACGCCGTGGGGGTGCTCCTCGTACCGCAGGGAGTCGGCGAGGGCCTTGAGGCCGTGCTTGGAGGCGGCGTACGCGGACCAGTCGGCGTGGGCGTTGAGGCCGGCGCCGGAGTTCACGAACAGGACCTGGCCGCGGGCGGTGCGCAGCTGGGGCAGGAAGAGGCGGGTCAGCTCGGCGGGGGCCACGAGGTTCACGGCGAGCTGGTGCTGCCAGCTCTTCGGGGTCAGCTCGCCGACCGGGCCGAGGTCGACGACGCCGGCGATGTGCAGCAGGGAGTCCACGTGCTCGGGAAGCGTCTGGTGGGACAGGGCCCAGCTGAGCCGGGAGGGTTCCGCGAGGTCCCCCACGAGGGTGCGGGCGCCGGGGAAATCGGCGGCCAGCTCCTTGGCGCGGCCCGCGTCGCGCGCGTGCAGGACGAGTTCGTCACCGCGCGCGTGCAGACGGCGGGCGACGGCCGCGCCGATGCCGGAACCGGCCCCGGTGATCACATGTGTAGCCATGCCCGCCATGCTCGCATCAGGCCGGATCAGACGATGCCCCGGCTCTCCTCCAGGTAGGCCAGGGCGCCGACCGGCTCCTCGGCGAACAGGACCAGGCCGGTGAGCGGGACCGGCAGGAAGCCCTCGTCCTCCATCCGCCGGAACTGCTGCTTGAGGCCGTCGTAGAAACCGGCCGTGTTGAGCAGGACCACCGGCTTGTCGGTGTGGCCGTGCTTCTTCAGTTCCAGGATCTCCGTGGCCTCGTCGAGGGTGCCGGTGCCGCCCACCATGATCACCACGGCGTCGGACTTCTCCAGGAGCAGCTTCTTGCGTTCGGCGAGGTCGCGTGCAATCACCATCTCGTCCGCGTCGGTGCGCGCCCGGTCGGCGAGGAACTCCACGGAGACGCCCACCAGGCGGCCGCCGCCCTCCCGTACGCCGTCCGCGACCACGTTCATCAGGCCCTGCGCGGAGCCGCCCCACACGAGCGTGTGCCCGCCCTTGCCCATCAGCTCGCCGAACTCCCGCGCGGGGCGGGTGTAGCGGTCGTCGAGGTCGGCGGCGGAGAGGAAGACACAGATGTTCATGGCGCCACGGTACGCGGGAAGAACGGGGGCTCCGCGAGTGCTTTTCCCTCCATGAGCCAAGGACACACGATCACCATCGAGCAGAGCACACAGCGAGTGCGGGCGGTCCGGGACGGCCAGGTGCTGGCCGACAGCTCCAAGGCCCTCGTGCTCCACGAGACCGGCTGTCCCGCGCGGTACTACATCCCGGCCGAGGACGTGCGCCTCGACCTTCTCGCCCCCTCCGACACCCACACGTTCTGCCCGTTCAAGGGCACGGCGTCCTACTGGTCCCTGCCCGACGCCCCCGACCTCGTCTGGGGCTACCCCGACCCGAACGCCGACGTGGCCCGGATCAAGGACCACCTCTGCTTCTACGAGGTGGAACTGGTCTGAGGCGGAACCGGTCTGAGGCGGAACCGGTCCAGGGCCTGCCCTAGACCGTCGCCGGTGTCGCGCGCGTGGTCGAGGCGATCGTCGCCGAACCGACCACGCGCGTGCCGTCGTACAGCACGATCGCCTGGCCGGGGGCCACGCCGCGGACCGGCTCGGTGAAGCGCACCCGCAGTTCGCCGTCGACGAGCTCGGCCGCGACCTGGGTCTCGCCGCCGTGGGCGCGCAGCTGGGCCGTGTAGGTGCCGGGTCCGGACGGGGCCGTGCCGCACCAGCGGGGCTTGAGCGCGGTCAGCGCGGAGACGTCCAGGGCGTCGGCCGGGCCGACGGTGACGGTGTTGTCGACCGGGGAGATGTCCAGCACGTAGCGCGGCTTGCCGTCCGGGGCGGGGGTGCCGATCCGCAGGCCCTTGCGCTGGCCGATCGTGAAGCCGTAGGCGCCCTCGTGGGAGCCGAGGCGGTTGCCCGCCTCGTCGACGATGTCGCCCTCCGCGCGGCCGAGGCGGTTGGCCAGGAAGCCCTGGGTGTCGCCGTCCGCGATGAAGCAGATGTCGTGCGAGTCGGGCTTCTTGGCGACCGCGAGGCCGCGCCGCTCGGCCTCCGCGCGGATCTCGTCCTTGGTGGTGAGGGTGTCGCCGAGCGGGAACATCGCGTGCGCGAGCTGCTGGTCGTCGAGGACACCGAGGACGTACGACTGGTCCTTGGCCATGTCGGACGCGCGGTGCAGTTCGCGGCCGCCGTCGGCGGTGCGGATCACCTGGGCGTAGTGGCCGGTGCAGACGGCGTCGAAGCCGAGCGCCAGGGCCTTGTCCAGCAGGGCGGCGAACTTGATCTTCTCGTTGCAGCGCAGACACGGGTTGGGCGTACGGCCCGCCTCGTACTCGGCGACGAAGTCCTCGACGACGTCCTCGCGGAACCGGTCGGCGAGGTCCCACACGTAGAACGGGATGCCGATGACGTCCGCCGCGCGGCGGGCGTCGCGGGAGTCCTCGATCGTGCAACAGCCCCGCGCGCCCGTGCGGAAGGACTGCGGGTTCGCGGAGAGGGCGAGATGGACGCCGGTCACGTCGTGGCCCGCCTCGGCGGCGCGGGCGGCGGCGACGGCGGAGTCGACGCCTCCGGACATGGCGGCGAGGACGCGAAGGGGGCGGAAGGGCTGCGGGGTGTCAGTCATAGCCCTTCCAGGGTAAGGGGACGCGGGAACCAGAGCTCGCGAGTATCCGTTGTGGATCTCATGGAGCAGTCGAAGGGGAGGGCCGGCGGACGGATCGGCCGGCGTTCACTGATCATCGGGGGCGTCGCGGCGGCCGTCGGCACGGGTGCGGTGCTGGCGCGCGATCCGCTGTCGCGGATGTGGTGGCAGGTGCCCGGTGTGGAGAAACCGCGGGTGGCGGGTGCCGTGGACTACCGGGGGGCGCGGTGGATCGCGGCGTCCTCGGCGAACTGGCGGCGGGCGGATCGGCCCGACGACTTCTCGGTGGACATGGTGATCATCCATGTCACGCAGGGCAGTTTCGACAGTGCGGTGAAGGTGTTCCAGGATCCGGGGCACGGGGCCGCGTCGCACTACATAGTGCGCGACGACGGTCACATCACGCAGATGATCCGCGAGCTGGATGTGGCGTACCACGCGGGTAACCGGGAGTACAACGAGCGCAGTGTCGGTATCGAGCATGCCGGGTTCGTGGACCGGCCCGAGGACTTCACGGACGCGATGTACGAGGCGTCTGCGCGGCTGACGGCGGGGATATGTGCGCGGTACGGGATTCCGGTGGACCGGGAGCACATCATCGGGCACGTGGAGGTGCCGGGGACGGATCACACTGACCCGGGCCCTCATTGGGACTGGGACCGCTACCTGACCCTGGTCCGCCAGGCGGCGACAGCGCCCTCCCCCAACACGTCGGAAGCAGCGACCTGACGCCCGGTGGGGCGCGTTGAAGGGGTCGTCGCCCGACCGCGGCCCGGTGGGGGCTGGTCGCGCAGTTCCCCGCGCCCCTAGGGGGTTGCAGCACCGCCACTGAGAAGGCGCCGGAGCCCCGCGCCCCCCTAGGGGCGCGGGGAACTGCGCGACCAGCCACGACGGCACCGCACCCGAAAAACAACCCTTTCAGGGGCGCGGGGAACTGCGCGAACAGCCCCCGCCGGGCCGCACCCGAAAAACAACCCCCTCAGGGGCGCGGGGAACTGCGCGGACCGTTGGCTAGGTCAGGCCCGCCGCCCGCGCTCGTTCGACCGCCGGGCCGATCGCCTTGGCCACCGCGTCCACGTCCGCCTCGGTCGACGTGTGGCCGAGGGAGAAACGGAGCGTCCCCCGGGCCAGGTCCGGATCCGTGCCCGTGGCGAGCAGGACATGACTCGGCTGAGCAACCCCCGCGGTGCACGCGGAGCCCGTAGAGCACTCGATTCCCTGCGCGTCGAGGAGCAGCAGCAGAGAATCCCCCTCGCACCCCGGGAAGGTGAAGTGGGCGTTGGCCGGAAGACGCCCACCCGGCTCCGGGTCACCCCCCAGAATCGCGTCCGGCACAGCCGCCCGCACCGCGGCGACCAACTGGTCCCGCAACATACCGATCTCCCGCGCGAACCACTCGCGCTGCCCCGCCGCCAACCGCCCCGCGACCGCGAAGGACGCGATGGCGGGGACGTCCAGCGTGCCGGAGCGGACATGGCGCTCCTGGCCACCCCCGTGCAGCACGGGCACCGGCGTGTACTCCCGGCCGAGGAGCAGCGCCCCGATGCCGTAGGGCCCACCGATCTTGTGCCCAGAGACGGTCATCGCGGCGAGGCCGGACTCGGCGAAGGAGACCGGGACCTGGCCGAAGGCCTGGACGGCGTCGGAGTGCAGCGGGACGCCGAACTCGGCTGCGACGTCGGCGAGTTCACGGACCGGCATGATCGTGCCGATCTCGTTGTTGGCCCACATCACGGTGGCGAGGGCCACGTCGTGCGGGTCGCGGGCGATGGCCTCGCGCAGGGCGTCGGGGTGGACGCGGCCGTACGCGTCGACGGGCAGGTACTCGACGGTCGCGCCCTCGTGTTCGCCGAGCCAGTGCACGGCGTCGAGGACGGCGTGGTGCTCGACGGGGCTGGCGAGTACCCGGGTGCGGGCCGGGTCCGCGTCGCGCCGGGCCCAGTACAGGCCCTTGACGGCGAGATTGTCCGCCTCGGTGCCGCCGGAGGTGAGGACGACCTCGCTGGGCCGTGCGCCGAGCGCTTCCGCGAGGGCCTCCCGGGCCTCCTCGACGGTGCGGCGAGCGGCACGGCCGGCTGCGTGGAGGGAGGAGGCGTTGCCCGTGATGCCCAGCTGGGCGGTGAGGGCCTCTGCCGCCTCCGGGAGCATCGGCGTGGTCGCGGCGTGGTCGAGATAAGCCATGGTGTGCCGATTCTACGGCCGCGGGGTACGGACCTTCGCCACGGGGACGCCGGTATGACCGAACACCGACGGCGTCCGGGCAACGGGCCTAGAAACTCCAGGAGATCGTGTTGTCCGCCTGCATGAAGGCGGCGAGCACCAGCAGGTCGGCGACGCCCAGGCCCATGCCGAGGAGGGCGCGCCCCCGGCGCCCGGTGCCGCGCCAGAGGGAGACCGCGGCGAGCACGATGGCCGTCGGGCCCAGGACGACGTTGAGGACGAGCAGGCCCAGCAGGCCCAGGATGAAGGAGGCCACGGCCATGCCGTCGGCGTCACGGACGAGGGGACGGCGGCCGGTGGCGGTGTTGGTCGGTGCGGTGAGCTGCATGACATGACTCCCGACGGGGTGCGTGGCGAACGGCCGGTTCAGTGCGTCGACGCGCGGCGGCCGTGCCGCTCGCGCAGCGCGAAGACGCCGAGCCAGACGCCGATCACGGTGGCGGCGACGAGGGTGAAGGTGAGCGGTGCATGGGCGACGGTGCCCATGACCAGGCCGAACAGGAGCAGTGCGGCGACGAGGAACAACATGGGATCGCATCCCCCTCCAGCGGTAACACTTGTTCACTGACTCCTCAGTCTAGCGCGCTGAGGGCTTGGCGATTACGGAGAACAGTTGTTAACTGCATGGCATGAGTCACACCCTCGGCGTCCGGCAGGCCCAGAAGCAGAAGACCCGGCAGGCGCTCCTGGACGCGGCGTTGGAGCTGCTGGCGGAGCAGAGCCTGAGCAGCCTGGGGCTGCGCGAGGTCACCCGTGCCGTGGGGGTCGCCCCGACCGCGTTCTACCGCCACTTCCGCTGCACCGCGGATCTGGGCGTCGCGCTGGTCGACGAGGCGCTCGGCAGTCTGCATCCGCTGATCCGGGCGGCGGTCGGCGGCACCGAGGACAGTGACCAACGCATCACCCGTGCCGTCGAGTTGATCGAGCGGCATGTCGCGGCCCACCCCGCGCACGTCCGGTTCATCGCGCGTGAGCAGCACGGGGGTGTGCAGCGGGTGCGTACGGCGATCCGCGACCAACTCGCCCGTTTCACCGAGGAGGTGCGGGAGCAGCTGGCCCAGGACCCGGAGTCGGCCGGATGGTCCGAGGACGAGCTGCGGATGCTGGCCGGCGTCTACGTCGACCAGATGCTGATCACGGCCTCACGCTTCCTGGAAGCGGTGGAGGCGGGTGCGGCGGGCGAGGAGGAGCGCCGCCGGCTGAGCCGCACGGCGGCCGACCAGCTCCGGCTGATCAGCCTGGGCCGCACACACTGGAGGGATTGATCCGGCGGGCGTCAGCCCAGCCGTACGCGTGCCAACTGCCGTGACTGCGCGACCAGTCGGTCCGCGCTGTCCCAGACCTCGGCGTCCTCCTCCAGATAACCGCCGGCCAGGTTGCGTGTGGTGATCGAGACGCGGACCGGGCCCGGCGCCGGAAGGGCGCGTACGTGGACGGTCAGCTCGACCGTGGGGACCCAGCCCTTGACGCCGAGTTCGAAGGCGGTCGGCGGGAGGGCGTCCACGGCGAGGAGCAGGGAGAACGGGTCGGGGTCACGGCCGTCGGCCAGGCCGAACCAGGCGCGCATCTCGCCCTTGCCCGACGGCTGTCCGAGCGCCCAGCCGAGCGTCGCCGGGTCGAGCTTGATCATCAGCCGCTCGGCGATCGCCGGCGGGTCGGAGACGGGCCGGGCGCCGGGGGCCGGCGGGGGCGCGTCCTGCCGCCCGAAGCACTGGTCGATCGGCGGCATGTCCGGCGGTACCGCCGTGGTGTGCACGTCGTCGGGGAGGGCGGCGAGGTCGCCGTAGGAGGCGAGGACCCGCATCCGCTCGATCTCGGTGCCCTGCTCGTCGTACTGGAAGAGCGAGGCCTGGCCGGTGGAGAGGGTGCGGCCGGTACGGACCACCTCGGTGCGGACCACCGCCGGGCCGGGCAGGGTGGCCGTCAGGTAGTGCGCGGAGATCGTGAACGGATCGGAGTGCGGCAGGGCGTCCGCGAGGGCGCGGCCGAGGACGGCCAGCAGATAACCGCCGTTGACAGCACCGAAGATCGTCCAGTCGGCGGAGAACTCGATGTCGTAGACGCCCGCGTCGCGCCGGGTGACGGCGCTGTCGCGGTCGAACTCGCTGTCACCGACGGTCGCCTGGAATGCCTGAGCCATGCCGGTACCGTACAACAGCAAGATACTAAGCGGTAGCTTTTTGTGGTTCTTCCTCGCGGACCGTCGAACGGCGGTTCCAGGCGCGCGGCGCCCGCCAGTGGTAGCGCATCGCGAGCAGCCGCAGCGCGAAGGCCGTGACCGCCGCGAGTCCGCTGGTCAGCGGGGACAGGACGTCGTACTCGATGCACAGGACGACCATGACGGAGCCGACGATCGCCGGGACGGCGTAGAGGTCGCGGTCCCAGCGCAGCAGCGAGGGGACCTCGTTGGCGAGGACGTCCCGCAGCACACCGCCGCCGACCGCCGTGGCCAGGCCCAGGGCCGCGGAGGCGTGCAGGCCCAGTCCGTACTCGTAGGCCTTGGTGGTGCCCGCCACGCAGAACAGGCCGAGGCCCGCCGCGTCGAACACGTTCACCCCGGCCTGGATGCGCTCCACCTGCGGGTGCAGGAAGAAGACGAGCAGGGCCGCGACGAGCGGGGTGAGGAAGTAGCCCAGGTCCGTGAAGGCGGCCGGCGGTACCGCGCCGATCACCACGTCCCGGAACAGCCCGCCGCCCAGTGCGGTGACCTCGGCGAGGACGGCGATGCCGAAGACGTCGAAGTTCTTGCGGACCGCCAGCAGCGCGCCGGAGATGGCGAAGACGAAGATGCCGACCAGGTCGAGCGTGTGCTGGACGGATGGGGTGAACAGTTGCTGGAGCACCCCGACATTCTCACCCAGCAGCGAGCCCCCGCCTTGATTCGCAAGGCGGGGGCTCGCCGGGGCACTGCTTACTTGCCGTCGGACTCCTTGGCAGGAGCCTCGGCGGGCTTCTCCTCGGACACCTTCGCGGGCTCGTCCTTGGACACGTCCGCGGCCTGCTCGGCGGACGTGTCGCCGGAGGCCACCGCCTTCGCGACCGCCGCGCTGGTCTCCGCGGACTCCGCGAGGACCTTGTCGGCGACCAGCTCGGCCGCCTCCTTCGCCACGGTCAGCAGCACGGTGTCCTGCGGCGCCTGGTCGGCGAAGTTCTCCGGGTGGTGGCACGCCACCTGCTGCCCGGGACGCAGCTCGATCAGCGGCGGCTCCTGGGTGGTGCAGATCTGCGTCGCCTTCCAGCACCGGGTGTGGAAGCGGCAGCCGCTCGGCGGCGCGATCGGCGAGGGCACGTCGCCGCGGAGGAGGATGCGCTCGCTCTTGGCACCCCGGCGCTTGGGGTCCGGGACCGGCACTGCCGACATCAGGGCCTTGGTGTACGGATGCATCGGTGACTCGTACAGCGAAGTGCGGTCTGCGAGTTCGACGATCTTGCCGAGGTACATCACCGCGATGCGGTCCGAGACGTGCCGGACGACAGAGAGGTCGTGCGCGATGATCACATAGGTGAGGCCGAGCTCCTCCTGGAGGTCGTCCATCAGATTCACGACCTGCGCCTGGATCGACACGTCGAGAGCGGAGACCGGCTCGTCCGCCACGACCAGCTTCGGCTTCAGCGCGAGCGCGCGCGCAATGCCGATGCGCTGGCGCTGACCGCCGGAGAACTCGTGCGGGTAGCGGTTGTAGTGCTCGGGGCTCAGACCCACCAGCTCCAGGAGCCGCTGGACCTCCCTCTTGACCCCGCCCTCGGGCTCGACGCCCTGGAGCCGGAACGGCGCCGAGACGATGCCGCCGATGGTGTGCCGTGGGTTCAGCGAGCCGTACGGGTCCTGGAAGATCATCTGGATGTCCCGCCGCATCGGGCGCATCCCGGCCGTACTCAGCCGCGTGATGTCCTTGCCGTCGAAGTGGATCAAGCCGCTGGTCGGGTCCTGGAGCCGGGTGATGACCCGGCCCATCGTCGACTTGCCGCAACCCGACTCACCGACGACTCCGAGGGTCTCGCCCTTGCGTACCTCGAAGTCGATGCCGTCGACCGCCTTGACCGCGCCGACCTGCCTCTGGAGCACGCCCTTGCGGATCGGGAAGTGCTTCTTCAGGCCCTCGACCTTGAGCAGCACCTCACGCTCCACGGTCGCGGTTGCCCGAGTCGCGGCCTCGTCCGGTTTCTTCGTCTCACTCACAGCTTCGGCGCAATCTCTTCGGTCCAGATCCGCGTGCGGTCCTCCGGCGAGAGGTGACAGGCGGAGAAGTGTCCGCTGCCGACCGGCTGGAGCTCCGGGCGCACGGTACGGGTGACATCGCCCTTGGGGATGTCCGCGTACGGGCAGCGCGGGTGAAAGGCACAGCCCGAGGGGACGTTGATGAGGCTCGGCGGCTGGCCCTTGACTGGGATGAGCCTGTCGGAGGTCTCGCGGTCGATGCGGGGCATCGAGCCGAGCAGACCCCAGGTGTACGGGTGCTGCGGTCGCTCGAAGACATCGTCGACGCTGCCCCGCTCCACACACCGGCCGCCGTACATCACCAGGACGTCGTCGGCGATCTCGGCGACCACGCCGAGATCGTGTGTGATGAGGACGACCGCGGAGCCGAACTCCTTCTGCAGATCCCGGATGAGGTCGAGAATCTGCGCCTGGACGGTCACGTCGAGAGCGGTCGTCGGCTCGTCCGCGATGAGGAGTTCGGGGTTGTTGACGAGCGCCATGGCGATCATCGCGCGCTGACGCATACCGCCGGAGAACTCGTGCGGGTAACCGTCCACGCGCTTGGCCGGCTCGGGGATACCCACTCGGTCGAGCATCTCGATGGCACGGGTGCGGGCGGCCTTCTTGCTGACGTCGTGGTGGACCCGGTACGCCTCCACGATCTGGTTGCCGATCGTGTAGTACGGGTGCATCGCGGACAGCGGATCCTGGAAGATCATCGCCATCTCGCGACCGCGCAACCGGCGCACGTCGTCCGGGTCGGCGGAGACCAGTTCCTTGCCGCCGAGCCAGATCTCGCCGGACATCTGTACGTTCTTGCCGCGCGCGCCGAGCCGGTGCAGACCCATGATCGCCAGGGAGGTGACAGACTTGCCGGAGCCGGACTCACCCACGATGCAGAGCGTCTTGCCCTTCTCCACCTGGAAGGTGAGCCCGTCGACGGACTTGACCAGACCGTCATCGGTGGGGAAGTGCACCTTGAGGTCACGGACCGCCAGGAAGGCGTCGTCGGGAGCGTTCCCTGGCGAGGGCTCGCCCAGGGCAGCGCCAGTCTTGGAAAGTTCGGTCACGAGAGCCTCACCCGCGGGTCGGCGGCGGCATACAGCAGGTCCACCAGAAGATTTGCGACAACGACGAACAGCGCGGCGAGCAGGGTGACGCCCAGAATCGGGGGCAGGTCGTTGTCGGTGATTCCCTGCACCGCGTACTGGCCGATGCCTGGCAGCGAGAACACAGTCTCGGTGATCACCGCGCCGCCGAGCAGCAGGCCGAGGTCCATGCCGAAGATCGTGATGATCGGAGTGAGCGCGGCCCGCAGTCCGTGCCGGGTGACGACCCTGCGCTCGCGCAGGCCCTTGGCACGGGCCGTGCGGATGAAGTCCTCGTTCATCGTCTCCAGCATGCCTGAGCGGGTGAGCCTGGCATAGATGGCGGAGTACAGCAGCGCGAGCGAACACCATGCCGGGAATAGCGTGTTCGCCCATTGGGCAGGGTTCTCGGTGAAGGGTACGTAGGTGCGTCCGAAGATCGGCCACTGAAAGGTGAAGAGGAACAGCGCGAGCTGACCCGTGAAGAACATGGGCAGCGAGACACCGGCGAGCGCAACGCCCATGAAGGCACGGTCGAAGAAGCTTCGGGGCCTGAGTGCGGAGACCACGCCGATCAGCACACCGGACACCAGCCACATCACGGCAGCGCCGACGGCCAGCGAGAGAGTCACCGGAATGCGCGAGGTGAGCTGCGGCCACACCTCGACGTGGTTCTTGAAGGAGTAGCCGAAGCACGGCGCGCTGCAGTGCGTCGTGGTGGGGCCCAAGTCATAGGTGGCGCCGGCCACGATCCCCTTGATGAAGTGCCAGTACTGGAGGTAGAGCGGCTGGTCGAGACCCAGGTTCTGCTTGACCGCGGCAATGTCCGCCTTCGTCGGACTCTTTCCGATGTACTGCTGCGCGAGCTGGTCGGCGGACTGGCCCGCCAACCGCGGAAGCAGAAAGAAAATCGCGAAGGTGACCGCGGTGACGACCAACAGCAGGATCACTGCCGCGAACGTCCGACGGAGGATGTACGAGATCACGGGGATCGGCGCTGGTGCCCGCCGGCCTCACGGCCCGCGGGCACCAATGCCTTCACCTGCCTTCCGGGGCTACTTCTTAGTCGTGCCGATGTTGAGGTAGTCGTACTGACCGCTGAATGCCGCCGTGGACACCAGGTTGGTGAAGTTGGCCGGCCGGTACAGCAGGACCTTGAAGTAGGTCAGCGGAACGAGTGCTGCCAGGTCCATCGCACGCTTGTCGATCTGTGCGTACAGAGCGTTGCGCTCCGTGGGGCTCTCGGTGCCGATGGCCTGCTCCAGCTTCTCGTTGATCTCCTTGTCGTCAAGGTACGAGAGGTTGGTGTTGCCGGAAGCGCCGATCGCGTCACCGTGCAGGATCTGCTGGAGGAAGCCGTAGCCGGACGGCCAGTCGGAACCCCACTGCATCATGTGCAGACCGATGTTCTGCTTCTTGTCGAAGCTCGGCACACCCGCGTAGTCGGTGAAGTACTTGCCCGACGGGTACTGCTTCAGGCTGGCGTTGATGCCGACCTTCTTCAGCGAGGCGATGATCGCGGTGGCCGCGTCGATCTCCTGCGGACGGTCACTGCGGGCCGAGATGTTGGTGGTGATGCTCGACTCGCCGCAGGCCTGCAGCTGCTCCTTGGCCTTCGCGGTATCGCCCTTGTTGCCCTCGGTGGCGTAGACGTCGGCCTTCTGGTAGCCCGGGATGTCTGGCGGAAGGACAGTGGTCGCGACGTCACCGCGGATCGGACCGCCCTCGGCGGTCTGCACAGAGACCTTGTCGATGGCGTACTCAACGGCCTTGCGGCACTCGACCTTGTCGAATGGCGCGACCTGGGTGTTGATCGCCATGTAGACCAGGCGGCCACCGTAGGTATTGTCCGTGTTGGCCTTCAGCGAGGCGTCGTTGACGACCTTCGCTTGCGTCGCGGCCTGGACACCGGTACCGCCGAGGTCGATCGCGGTACCCGCCTGGACGTCCTGGTCGATCGTCTCGGCGTTGACCTTGAGCTTGACAACGATCTTGTCTGGGTACTGCTTGCGCAGCGGGTCCGTCGAGGCGTCCCAGTTCTCATTGCGGACGAGGACGGCCTGCTTGCCCTCGTCGTAGCTCTCGAACTTGTACGAACCCGACGACACGATGTTCTTGACGTAGTCGATGCCGGTGTCCTTGGCCTTCGGGACCGGCGCCGTCTGCGGCGTCGCGACCAGGTAGTCGAACTCCTGGAAGGCACGGTTGAGGTGGAAGACCACCGTCGTGTCGTCCGGCGTCTCGATCGAACTCAGGCCCTCGGCGCTCTTGTCCTTGTAGGGGCCCTTGTACTTGTCGCCGCCCTCAAGGAACTGCTGGAAGTAGTTCGGGCCGAGGGACAGCACGTCGCGCGCGAAGTTGGAGCGCTCGACGGCGTACTTGACGTCCTTCGAGGTGATCGCCGTGCCGTCCTGGTACTTCAGGCCCGAACGCAGCTTATACGTCCAGGTCTTGCCGCCGTCGCTCGGCACACCCTTGCTCGCCGCGAGGTCCGGGACGAGTTCGTTGCCCTCCTCGCCCGCGCCGGGCTTGAAGGTCATCAGCGGGCGGGCGTAGAGCCGGCTGAGGTTGTACATGTACGCGTAGTACGTGTTGCCGGGGTCGAAGGAGTCCGGGACGTCGGCGTACTCGTAAGTGACCGTCCCGCCCTTCTGGGTGGAGGCGTTGACGACACCCTTGGTCGCTGCGTTGGCCCCAGCCGACTTGGTTTCGTTTTCGTTGTTGTCATCGGCCTTGCTGCAAGCCGAAAGCAGCAAGCTCACACTGCCGATGGCCGCGACCGCGGCCAGCGCTGACCTTCGCATGATGGTCTGCTTCCCCTCCATTGTCGGAAATCTTTGGGGCTCTCGTCGCGGCCGCGGGTCAGCGGCTGCGCGGGTCGAGAGCGTCACGGAGACCGTCACCGAGCAGATTGAATGCCAGGACGGTCACGAAGATGGCGAGACCAGGAACGATCATGTACTGGGGATCTACCTGGTAGTAGTCGACCGCCTGGTTGATCATGCCGCCCCAGGACGCCTGCGGGGGCTGAATGCCGACGCCGAGGAAGCTCAGGGACGCCTCGAAGAGGATGTTAGTCGGGATGAGCAGCGTCGAGTACACGATGATCGGGCCGACGAGGTTCGGCAGCAGCTCCCGGAAGAGGATGTACGGGCCCTTGGCCCCCATGCCACGCGAGGCGTCGACGAACTCCCGCTCGCGCAGTGCCAGCGTCTGGCCTCGCACGATACGGCCCAGATAGGGCCAGTTGAAGAAGCCGATGACGAAGATCAGCACGGAGATGTGCAGCGGCAGGCCCTCCAGCCCGAAGGCACCGCCTTGCAACGTCGCCGAGATGGCGATCGCGAACAGCAGGAGGGGGAACGCCAGGAAGGTATCCATCAGCCGGCTGATGATCGTGTCGAC
Source organism: Streptomyces sp. NPDC088387 (assembly GCF_044753385.1). NCBI lineage: Bacteria > Bacillati > Actinomycetota > Actinomycetes > Kitasatosporales > Streptomycetaceae > Streptomyces > Streptomyces sp. NPDC088387. The sequence goes on along the minus strand of NZ_JBIVNC010000012.1, from coordinate 2,204 downwards.
GCGGCCGCCGTAGTAGCCGGCCACGACGCCGAGAATCGCACCGATCGTGTTGGACAGGATCGTGGCGCCGAAGGCGACGACCAGCGAGACCCAGGAGCCTTCCAGGATGCGGGTGGCGATGTCACGACCGAACTTGGGCTCCACACCGAGCGGGTGGTCCCAGCTCATGCCGCCCCAGCCGCCCTTGGGCAGAGAGGTGTTGGGGTCGATCAGATCCTGGTGGAGCGCGTTGGGGTCGAGGCCGAAGAGGGCCTGGATGGGCCGGGAGAGGACCGCGAGGAGGATCAGCAGGATCACGATGACCCCGCCGGCGACGGCAACCTTGTCCTTCTTAAATCGCGACCAGGCGATCTGCCCCAGGGAACGACCCTCGATCTGCCCCTTGCCGACGCCGACGAGTACAGCCTCCGGCCGTGCCTCGGCTTGCGCCCCGGTGGTCTCGATCGGTGCGGTCACAGTGACCTGACCCCTCTCGCCGGTGGTGACCGGCCTACGCCTGCCGCTGTGAGCGGATTTGGTTCGATTTACTGGCTGGTGCCGGCCACGGATACGTGGCCCGCGCTCCGGCGACTTGCGCGACTTGCCAGCTTTCGCCTGTGCGCGACACCCGACACCCGCGTCGGGAGTCTTCAACGTCTCCGCGATCACCCGCCAGGGCTGCCCGGGAAAGTATGCGCAACCGTGATGCAGTGCCAGACATTCCGTTATCCGATCACGCCTTCACGACTTTCGGTGTCTCACCCCTCGCGACCTGGTCGTTGCCGGCTCAGGTAACAGCAAACAGCTTTGATACACCCCGCACCGCGTGACAGACGTCACAGCCACACCACCCCGCACCCTATCCCCTCCACTCCCATCCGTTCCGAAACGGACAATTTGGACACATCGACACCTCCTCTGACAGTTAAATTTTGCGAACTTTAGGTATATTCGAGGAGGGATGAAATGTCGTTCGCGAGAGGTTTTTACCATCCCAGCGCGGCCTGACAAGTTCCCTCTCGTCAACGCATTCCAGATAACCGGAAAGCGAGGAAACAGAGAATCGGAAGAATACCTCAATTTGCAACGAAGAAAAAGCGGTCCCCGGCCGCCGCACCTTCACCTACTACACGGTGAAGAAGCTGTCGGGCGCCACCTACAATTCCCGTCTCCGGATCACTCTCGAGACGATCACCTCGCAGTCCTCGACCTGGAAGGCGAAGGTCGGAGGCAGCCTCGCTGAGGAATCGGCCAGGCCGGCTACGAGCTGACGAACGCCGCAAGCATGGGCGTGAGCGTCACCAATGTGCTGGTCTTCGACCCAAGAAGCACGGTTACGCCCGGCCGATAGTCCGGACTCACCGCTTCGGCGTCTACAAGTAACGGCGAGCGTGGAACTGCGCGCAAGTCCCGGGCTCTACCATGTGGGTTCTGACCGGCAGCACGCCGTCCCAGCACTGGGCGGAATGCCAGATCAAAAGCACGAACGGCTGCACACCCAAGCCGGTAAACCCGACCAAACATCGGTTCAGCGCCACCACTGAGTGAAATCCAGAGCGGTTTGAATAAACTCGCTTGCACGCCCAGTGCAGCCGTTTTCCAGGTGACCGAGCAGATTTATCACGCCGAATAAGCACCGAGGCATGGAACACATGCGAATGCAAATGATCGATGTGATCATGTCGGCCGGAGTGCTGGCGACCCCTCCCACGGCCGCCGAGCAGGCGGCAGCAGCACCAGCCGACACCGTCGCGGCGCATGCCTGCCCTCCCGGTAAGTCATCCGGCACCTGGAGTGGGGCCACCGAGGGGGCCCGCACTGACCCATGGCTCGACCAGGCAGTACTCCGGCACACCGCGGCGGGTGACGGCCGGTTCGGCCCTCATCACCACGGTCGAGGCGACCGTGACCGGCTCGCTGAAACCCACCACCGCCGTCGCCGGCCTGGAAGCGAAGACAGAACCCGACATGGTCGCCAGGGGGAAGACAAGCCCGGCGTCCCTGACCGCCACCGCCCGCGTGAAGAGTGGTTGAGCTGGACCACTCTGGCCGAGGTCACCGTGAGCAGTGGGGGAGCACCGGACGCCGCTCGGCCCGCCCTCCGGACGGACGACGGGACTTTCGAAACACGCCCTAGTCTTCTGAGTCGGGAATTCTGTTCAGATAAGAGGCGAGGCGTTCAAGGATCTCGTCTGCGGTCTTGGTCCAGAGGTAGGGCTTGGGGT
>NZ_JBIVNC010000011.1:295739-314244 GCF_044753385.1 Streptomyces sp. NPDC088387 | reverse complement strand
GTGTTTTAGATGTTTCCCACCTTGGTTTTTATACCGGTTGTTAACCTATGTATTTCCCGGTTTACCCCGCGGTTTTGCTGCCAAAACCGGGGCCGCGGGGGGTGGTGAGGCCATGACGGCCTCACCACCCCGCTCGGACCAGCGGCTCCCGTGACCGGGTCTGGGGTGTACGGTCCCTCGGCGCGTGTGCCGTGACTGCGGCTCAGTGAGCCACGGCGCGTGCCATGGAACCTCGGTGCGGTTGCGCCGGAACACCGCGTGCGGGTTCCGCCGTCGCCCTGACCGGGGCGGCCTGACGGCCGACCGGTGCTGCTGCCGGGCTGCGGCGCGGCTGGGCCGCGACGCCGTTCTGGACGTCCATGACGGCGTGCGCCACGAGGCCGCCCATCGGGTCGTGCCTGATCAGATCCCGCAGCCGGGAGCGGGACGAGCGTCCCTCATTGCCCGGATACAGGTGCTTGCCGAGGCCCACCGCGTGCGCGAGCGCCGCGAGTGCCGCGGTCCGCGGGTCCGGTGGCACACCGGTGCGGATCGCTGAGTCCAGCCGGGCCTTGATCTCCCGGCTGATGGCCGTCTCCGTCGCCTGGTAGCGAGTCGTCGGCAGTACCCCGCACATCTGGCCGGCCACGGCATGCACCATGCCGCACCGCTCCAGGTGCGAGAGATACGTCTGGCGAAGTCCCAGTCGGGGCCCGCCAATCCAATGAACCGCGCGTACGGGTGCTCCGCGCCTGCGGAGCAACTCGAGTGCGCAGTCCAGAGTCGGATCTCCAGTCGGCCGTGGTACTACCACGGCGATACGATCCCCGTCTGGGGCTATCCGTCCGGCCAGCGCCAGCTCTACTAGCTGTGCTCCGGCCAGACCGAGGTCGAGCGACTGCGGCTGTGCGGTGGTACCCGTGGTCGGGTCCAGCGCCAGCAGCAGAAGCTCCTCCGGAATTGTTCTGCGGCTCCTGCCCATCCATGCCTCCCCGCGTGGATGAATGACAGGGTGACTCCTCTCACATTGGTCTGTCGAGAGTGCGTGACCGGTTCGTAGTGGAACCGGTAGCTATGTCGTTCTCGTCTACCGCAGGGGCCAAGGGCCCACACAGGACACTGGTACATGGTTCGGACAGCACGCGAAGAGCGTGTGGCGCATGGAGGAGGCATCGGTGGCGGGCGAGACCCCCGACAGGTCGAAGCAGCGCGAGTCGTCGGCAGAACCGACGTCGGGGAGCGCGAGTCCGGTTCCCGAAGCACGTGATCCCCGGCTCTCGATGGCACGGGAGGAAGCGGGCAAGGGCGGAGGTGTGGACACGGCGACCAGGGTCTTCTCGGTACGGGACGCCTCCGACAAGAAGCCTGACGCGGAACCGGCCCCGGAGGTTGACCCGACCCCGGAGACCGAGGGTGACGAACCCCTCACGGACGGCGAGGGCACCCGCCTCCGCAAGGCAGTTGCAACCTGGGTAACGACACCGGACAAGCCAGAACCCGAGCCGGAGCCGGAACCCGAAGCGGAGGCAGAGTCCGAGCCGGAGGCGGAGTCCGAGGCGGAAGCCGAAGCCGAGGCGGAGGCGGAGTCCGAGCCGGAAGCGGAGTCCGAGGCGGAAGCCGAAGCCGAAGCCGAAGCGGAGGCGGAGGCGGAGTCCGAGGCGGAAGCCGAGCCGAGGGCGGAAGCCGAAGCGGAGGCCGCGTCCGAGCCGGAGGACGCGCCCGAGGACGCCGACGGCGAGGACGCCCCACAGGGGCCACCCGCACCCGACGACGATGCCCGCACGGGTGGTGCGGGTGGGAACGAGACGGCCGAAGGCGAAGCCGAGGACTCGACCGCGCCCCCCAAGGACGCCCAGGAGGCCCCTGAGGGCCCCTCGGACGCTCCGGCGGAGGCAAAGGCTCCGGAGGACGCACCCGAGGACGCCGACGGCGAGAAGGCCCCTCAGGAGCCACCGGCACCCGACGACGCCCCCGTCGACCACCCGACCACGATGCTCAAGCTCGGCGACACGAAGCGCCCCGACCCCACGCCGGAGGCGGAGCGCACCAGCAGGTTCGTCGCCCTCAAGCCCCTCGACATCCCCCCACCCCCGAGGCCGGCGTCCGCCTCCACGACCGCCATGCCCCAGGTGGGCCCGGAGCACACGACCCAGCAGCCCCTCCCCCCGAGGCCCCCCCTCGACCTCCTGGCGGAGCTCACCAACACCCCGCCCCCCGCGGAGACCCCGCTCCGCACGGCGGCCCGCAGGGTCAAGATCTGGACCCCCCTCGTCCTGCTCCTCCTCGTCGTGTTTGCGATCGTGCAGACCGTACGCCCGGTCCCGGCCCCGTCCCTGGAGCTCACCGCGCAGGAGAGCCACACCTTCGAGGGGGCCAAGCCCGACATCCCGTGGCCGGCCGAGGGCCAGGCCGCGCTGGACGTCCAGGGCATCGGCACGTTCGGCTCCTCGGGCGACGAGAAGCCCGTACCGATCGCGAGCGTGGCGAAGGTGATGACGGCGTACCTCACCCTGCGCGAACACCCGCTGAAGAGCGGCGCGGAGGGCCCGAAGATCGAGATCGACCAGGCCGCCGAGGACCAGTCCGACGCGGGCCAGGAGTCGACGGTCGACGTCACCGAGGGCGACAGCATCACGCAGCGGGAGGCGCTGGAGAGCATCCTGATCGCCTCGGCGAACAACGTGGCCCGCCTGCTGGCCCGTTGGGACTCCGGCTCGGAGCAGGCGTTCGTGGACAAGATGAACGCCACCGCCAAGGACCTCGGCATGACCAACACGACGTACACCGACCCGTCGGGGCTGAACGACTCGACGGTGTCGACGGCCGTGGACCAGGTGAAGCTGGCGAAGGCGGCGATGGAGCTGCCCGCGTTCCGCGAGGTCGCCGCGATGATGTCGTACGACGACTACAAGGGTGTGAACCACCCCAACTGGAACCAGCTGGTGGGCCGCGACGGCGTGGTGGGCATCAAGACCGGCACGACCACCTCGGCGCTCGGCAACCTGGTCTTCGCGGCGAAGAAGGAGATCGGCGGGGAGACCCGGACGATCGTGGGCGCGGTGGTGCGCCAGCCCGCGGGCGGCGTGGACAACACGATCCTGGCGGGTGCCCTGTCGGCCGGCGACCAGCTCATCCGGGCCGCGCAGGGGGCCCTGACCTCGCAGACGCTCCTGAAGAAGGGCGAGGTCGTCGGGTACGTGGACGACGGGCTCGGCGGGCGGACCCCGGTGGTGGCCACGAAGGACGTCACGGCGGCCGGCTGGCCGGGGCTGAAGGTGGAGCTGTCGTTCGACGGCGACGACGTGCCGCGGACCGCGAAGGCGGGCACACAGGTCGGGAGTCTGACGGTCGGCGACGGCAGCGGCGGCGCGGTGAAGGTGCCCGTCGCGCTCCAGCGGGATCTGGTCGAACCGGGCTGGACGGACAAGTTGACCCGCATCGGCTGACCCTGGCGCCCCATGCGGTGACCCGGCCCCGTCGACGGCACCCCCACCCGGGAGCCCGTCGGCGGGGTCTCTGCTAGCGTCGCGAAACAGGACAGGTCGGCGGCTCCGGGAACGGGGCCGTGACGCCGGGGGGAACCGGGGGCGGCGGGCGTACGAACCTCAGGAACGCCAGAACAGAAGACGGGACACGGGGAGTGCCTTCAGGTGGCCACAGCGGAGCCGACACGCGCCGACACACCCGTTACGGGCCCGGGAGCCGGCCCGCGCTCAGAGCTGTCCGCGGCGCCTGAGACTCCGGGCCCCGACCCGGCCCGGCGGACCCGGCTCACGGCCCTGCGCGAGCGGCTCCTGAAGCATCCGGTGCTGTTCGCGACGGTTCTCTCCGGCGCCCTGCACATCGTCTGGTTCTTCACGTTCGCGAACAGCGGCGGCGATCTCGCGGCGCAGGACGCGTGGGCGGAGTTCGTCGGCCGGCACCCGGACTCGGCGTACAACCTCGCCTGGTACGGCGGGATGCACCCGGTGTCGTACAGCGTGGTCTCGCCGTATCTGATGTCCCTGCTCGGGGTCCGTACGACGATGATGATCGCCGGGACCGTGTCGGCCGGGCTGCTCACGCTGATCCTGGTGCGCAGCCGGGCGGTCCGCAATCCGCTGTGGGCCTCGCTGGCCGGGGTGTTCGCGCTGCTGTGCAACGCGGCGTCGGGGCGGGTGACGTACGGGCTCGGCACGGTGTTCGCGCTGGGTGCGATCGCGGTGGTGTTCTGCTGGCCGCACCGGCTGCGCCACAAGCGGTGGGTGAAGGCGCTGTGCGCGGCTCCGCTGGCCGCGCTGGCCACGATGTCTTCGCCGGTGGCGGGGCTGTTCGTGGGGCTGGTCGCGGTGGCGCTGTTCCTTCAGAAGCGCCGGCCGGGGGCGTGGGCGCTGGGCCTGGCGCCGGCGGCGGTGGTCGCGGTGTCGGCGTGGCTGTTCCCGTTCTCCGGCACCCAGCCGATGTCGTTCGGCTCGGCGTTCCTGCCGCTCACGTACGCGGTGTTCGTGGTCGTGCTGGTGCCGGCGAAGTGGAAGACGGTCCGGATCACGGCGGCGGTGTACGGCCTGTCGATCCTGCTGGTGTGGATCGTCAGCTCGCAGATCGGGTCCAACATCACCCGGCTCGCGATGCTGTTCGGCGGGGTGGCGCTGGTGGCGGCGCTGCCGTTCACGGTGCCCCGCTCGCGCAAGTGGTACGCGATCGTGGTGGCGTCCCTCGGGTTCGTGGTGTGGATCGGCTACAAGTCGGTGGACGACGTGGTGCACACGACGCCGACGGCCTCGTGGGCGCGTGAGCTGGCGCCGCTGGTGAACGAGCTCCAGGAGGTCGGCGCCGACAAGGGCCGGGTCGAGGTGGTCCCGGCCGCCTCGCACCGCGAGGCCTCCGCGCTGGCGCCGTACGTGAACCTGGCGCGCGGCTGGAACCGGCAGGCCGACATGGAGCGCAACCCGCTCTTCTACGACGACACCCTGAACTCGGCCAACTACCGCGAGTGGCTGAACCGGTGGGCGGTGCACTTCGTGGTGCTGCCGAAGGACCAGCCGGACGGCGACGGCGGTGAGCGCGAGCGCGAGCTGGTGCAGCGCGGGCTGCCGTATCTGACGCAGATCTGGGGCGACGCCAACTGGCAGCTGTTCGCGGTCACCGACCCGGTGCCGCTCGCGGACCCGCCGGCCACCGTGGAGCGCGCCGAGCAGGGCGAGTGGACGATCCGGGTGAGCCGGCCGGGCGAGGTGCTGATCCGGGTGCCGTACTCGCCGTGGCTGGGTCTGCTCGACGCGGAGGGCAAGAGTGTGGAGCCGCCGCGGGAGACGGACGCGTCGAAGGACCGGCCGGAGGGCACGCCGAAGACGTTCGACAACGTCAACGGCTGTCTGATGGAGGCGGCGGAGGACGCCGAGGGCGACAAGTGGACGGTGTTGCTGGCGCCGAGGGCCGGGACGTACCGGATGGGGGCGCCGTACCAGCTGCCGCGCGGGACGGGGTGTCCGGAGGAGCTGCGGGAGGACGTCCGCGAGAACGGTGTGCCGCAGGCGGGCTAGGGCGGAACACGCCCTAGCGGAGCCGGTCCACGTACGTGTCCGTGCCGGGCACGGTCGGGATGAACGGGGCGAGCAGTTCGAGGCGGCCGAGGCCCGACTCGGAGACCGCCTCGTCCACTCCTGTGAACAGGGGCTCCCAGCACTGCCGCGGGTCGGACTCCAGGAACCAGAGCAGGGTGAGCCGGGTGTCGACGCCCTCGACCTGCTTCACGTAGGTCATGCGGTCGCCGGGCAGCGGCACCGGGCGGAAGACCGTCACCATCGCGGCGGGTGAGCCGGCCAGCCGCTTGGGGAGATGGCGGGCGGTGAGCCAGTCGGTGAGCTCGTCGAGCTGCCCGGCGGAGGCGGCGTCGACGACCTGGAGGACCAGTCCGGTGTACGGGTGGTCCAGCGCGTGCACGTCACGGGGACCGGCGGCACCGTCGCGGTAGACGGTCGTCACATGGTCCTGGAACGCCGTGAAGACGTGGGTACGGTCGCGGTAGACCCGGGCGTCGCGGTTGAGGCGCTTGTTGATGGCGACGGTCCACTTCATGTGGTCCGCGTGCCGGCCCTCGGTGATCCAGTACGTGGACAGATAGCACCCGGCGGTGACCGGCCGGGCGACGGCCGACTTCTCGGGGACGCGCAGTTCTTGCAGGTCGCGGGTGGCGACCCAGCGCCGCCCGGCGTGCATCCAGGGCATGGCCATGGCGCCCGAGTAGTAGTGGTCGTCCTCGTACCAGCGGTTGTAGGCGTACTCGTGGCCCGGGTGCGGTTCGACCATGGTGATCAGGGCGTGACCGGGGCGGACGCCGTAGGGGCCGACGGCGGCCAGCTCGGCGTAGAGGTCGCTGCGGGTGTCCATGACGTTCCCCTTTCCTCACCTCGCCCCTACTCTGACGGTCCGTCAGAAATAGGTCCAGAGGCAGGAGTCACCGATGTCGCTGCTGATCGGAAAGACCGTTGTCGTGTCGGGTGTCGGGGCCGGACTGGGGCACCAGGTCGCGGCCGCCGTCGTACGGGACGGGGGCAACGCCGTGCTCGGCGCCCGCACGCCGGAGCGGCTGGAGAAGAGCGCGGCCACGATCGACCCGGACGGCAAACGCACCGCCCATCTGCCCACCGACATCACCGACGAGGCGCAGTGCGAGGCGCTGGCGGGGCTGGCGCGGGAGCGGTTCGGCGGGATCGACGCGGTGGTCCATGTGGCCGCCTGGGACAGCTACTTCGGCGGCGTGGAGGACGCGGACTTCACCACCTGGCAGCAGGTCATCGATGTGAACCTGCTGGGCACGCTGCGGATGACCCGGGCCTGTCTGCCGGCGCTGAAGTCGGCGGGCGGTTCGGTGGTGTTCATCGGTACGCAGTCGGCGGTGGCCGCGCCCTCGCAGGTGCGGCAGGCGGCGTACGCGGCCTCCAAGGGGGCGCTGACCAGCGCGATGTACTCGCTGGCGCGGGAGCTGGGGCCGTACCGGATCCGGGTGAACACGGTGCTGCCGGGGTGGATGGACGGGCCGCCGGTGCAGGCGTTCGTCCGGTTCACCGCGCAGAGCGAGGGGGTACCGGAGCAGGCGGTGCAGCAGCGGCTCACGGATCGGATGGCGCTGCCGGAGCTCGCGACCGACGGGGACGTGGCGGACGCCGCGGTGTTCCTCTCCTCGGACCGGGCGCGGGCCATCACAGGGCAGTCACTGCTGGTCAACGCGGGGGAGCTGATGCGCTGAGGGGCCCTCCGGAGGCCTCTCCGGGGGTCGCGCGACCAGTCGATTTCGTTCACGCTTCTGAACTTGAGTCATCAAGCAGAACGATTTTACTTTCTCTTGACCCGCCTCTTCCTTGTCGTGTCCGTGCCGTCGCACACACGATGAGCGGGCCGTCGCTGAGCGTTCACAAGGCGGAACTACAGACGGAACTCTGGAAGGGGGCACATGAACGGTCTCGACTGGGCCGTGCTCATCGGCTACTTCGGCGTCATGGTCGCGATCGGCGTCTGGTCCCACAAGCGCGTGGACAACGTCAGCGACTTCTTCACCGCCGGCGGGAAGATGCCGTGGTGGCTTTCCGGCATCTCGCACCACATGTCCGGATACAGCGCGGTGATGTTCACCGGGTACGCGGGCATCGCCTACACCTACGGTGTCACGTCGTTCGTGACGTGGTCGTTCCCCATCGCGCTCGGCATCGCCATCGGGTCGAAGCTGTTCGCGCCGCGGATCAACCGGCTGCGCGGCCGGCTCCATGTCGCCTCGCCGCTCGAGTACCTGAAGAACCGGTACAACCTCCAGACCCAGCAGGCCCTTGCCTGGTCCGGAATGCTGCTGAAGATCGTCGACGTGGCCGCGAAGTGGGCGGCGATCGCGACGCTGCTGGCGGTGTTCACCGGCGTCTCGCTGAACCAGGGCATCCTGATCACCGGTGTCATCACCGGTATCTACTGCACGATCGGCGGTCTGTGGGCGGACGCGCTGACCGAACTGGGCCAGTTCATCATCCAGTTGTTCGCCGGTGTCGCGATGTTCGTCGCGGTGATCGTCGAACTCAACGACAAGAACATCGGGTTCCTGGGCGCCTGGGACGAGCCGGAGCTCCAGGGCCACGGCGAACCCCTGGTGGGACCGTACGGAACGGTCTTCCTGCTCGCCTTCCTCTTCATCAAGCTGTTCGAGTACAACGGCGGCATGCTCAACCAGGCCCAGCGGTACATGGCGACGGCGACGCCGCACGAGGCCACCCGGTCGGCCCGGCTCTCCGCCGTGCTCTGGCTGGTCTGGCCGCTGGTGCTGTTCTTCCCCATGTGGATGTCGCCGCTGCTGGTGGAGTCGCAGAAGCCGGACGGTTCCGACTCCTACGGCCTGATGACCGAGCAGCTGCTGCCGCACGGGCTGCTGGGCCTGGTCATCGTCGGCTTCTTCTCGCACACCATGGCCATGTGCTCCTCCGACGCCAACGCGATCGCGGCCGTGTTCACCCGGGACGTGGCTCCGGTGCTGTCGTCGAAGGCGCGGGCCTGGTCGGAGCGGTCGGGTCTGATCGCGGCGCGGCTGACGACCGTGATCTTCCTCGCGCTGTCCATGGCGGTCGCGACACAGATCAACTCGCCGACGTTCAAGGACATCATCACCGTCGTCATCAAGTGGGTCGCCGGTCTGATGGGTCCGATCGCCATCCCGATGATGCTGGGTCTGCTGCGGCAGTTCCGTCGCTCGGGGCCGACGGCGGCGCTCACCAGCTGGTCGATGGGTCTGCTGGCGTTCTGGCTGGTGAACTACCCGATCAACTGGAACGTCGAGGGCGGGGTGCCGCTGGAGTACCAGGTGTCGATTCCGCTGGCGGTGTCGCTGATCCTGTACATCGTCGTCGGGTACGTGAAGCCCGAGGACACGCCTGAGCGGGACGCGATCATCGAGAAGATCAACACCGATGACGACGGCAGCGCGGCTGCGGCCGTCCCCGCGCAGGCGGGGGCGTCGGACGCCGCGGCGGTGAAGGACTGACCGCCGGTCTTTCGCGACCGAGGTGGGCGCAGTGGTCCGGCGATTGCCGGGTGCCGCTGCGCCCACCCGTGCCGCCCTGCGGCACGATTGCCCGCAGCTACGCGGGCTTTTGCTTTTAGGGGCGCGGGGAACTGCGCGATCAGCCCCCACCGGGCGTCAGCGGGGATACCTCGCCAGCCACCCCGGGGAGGCACCCGCAGGGCCGTGGAGGGCCGGGCCCTGGGTCATCTCCAGGGCGAAGTCGTCGGCGAGTTCAAGGATCGTGGGACGCCCCTCCAGCTCAGCCAGCCAGGCCGGCGGGAGAGCCGTTTCGCCGTGCAGGGCCCCGAGCAGGCCCCCGGTCAGCGCGGCGGTCACCGCGGAGGACCCGTCATGGTTGACGGCAAGTCGCAGGCCCTGCCGAACGTCCTCACAGACCAGCGCCGCGTAGACCGCGGCCGACAGCACACCGTCCGCCGTACCGGGACCGGTCAGTTCCACGATCCGGTCCGGGGTGGGGATCCCCTGCCGTACCGCGCCCAGCGCCAGCTGAAGGGCGTCCGAGACCGGCTGGTGCCCGGGACGGGCGGCGAGCAGGGCCAGCGCCCGCTGGACCGCCGCGTCCAGGCTGTCGCCACGGGCCAGGGCGTGCACGATCACGGCGTACGCGCCCGCCGCGAGATAGGCGACGGGGTGGCCGTGGGTCTGGGCCGCGCACTCCACCGCGAGCTGGATGACGAGCTGGGGTTCCCAGCCGACGAGGAGTCCGAAGGGCGCGGAGCGTGCCGTGGCCTCGGGGCCGGCCTCGCCGGGGTTCTTCGGTGCGTCCAGTGTGCCCATGATCTCGTCGCCGAGCCCGGCGAGCAGCGCGCGGGACGCGTCGCGGCGGGCGTACAGCCACTCCTCGCGGGCGAGCCAGCCGTCGTCCTTGCGGCGTTCGTCGGGGCCCCAGTCGCGCTGGGTGGCCGCCCAGCGGAGGTAGGCGCGGTGCAGGTCGGTCGGCGGGTGCCAGGCGCCGGTGTCGCGGCGGACCTGGGCGCGTATCAGCCCGTCGACGCTGAACAGGCCGAGCTGGGTGAGGTGGGTGACGGCGCCACGGCGGCCGAAGGCGGGCGAGAGGTCGGCGACGCCCTCGGGCCCGTGCGCCTCGCGGATCGCGTCGAGGTCGAGGCCGTCGACGGGAGCGCCGAGGGCGTCGCCGACGGCCACGCCCAGCAGCGTGCCGCGCACCCGGCTGCGGAAGTCCTGCTGCTCGGTGCGGCCCCAGACGGAACCCGACGTCGTATCCACCCAGACCCTCCTTCACCGCTCGTTTGGCACGTACGACAGCTCAGCACTGTATTCGACCGGGAACGGTCGGTTCAGGCGTCGGATCGGTATGCGGAGAGTGAGTGATCGGTCACCTTCGCGCATTTTTCGGGTCGTTTCGCCGGGCTGTGCCGAGTCGTGCCGAAGGCCCGGCGGGGCGGGTGTGCCGGACCTCACCAAGTCGGGGGCAGGGCGGTTGGCGCGGCGCGGGCCTGGAAAGATCCGTGTCATGGCCACTACCACCCCCCGAACCCCCCGCGCCCTCACGCTCGCCGCCGCGCTGCTCACCGGCTCGCTCGCGCTCTACATCGCTCTCGTCGCCTTCGGCAACATCACGGACTTCGGCACGAACCAGGACTTCGTCCGGCATGTGCTGGCGATGGACACCACGTTCAAGGACGAGGACCTGATGTGGCGGGCGATCACCAACCGCGGGGTGCAGGACACCGCGTACGTCCTGATCATCGTCTGGGAGACGGTGGCCGCGCTGGTGCTGATCGCCGGGACCTGGTTCTGGGCGCGGGGCGCCGTCGCCCGGGCGCGGCAGTTGTCGACGTACGGCCTGCTGATGCTGATGCTGCTGTTCGGGGCCGGGTTCGTCGCGATCGGCGGCGAGTGGTTCGCGATGTGGCAGTCCGAGGACTGGAACGGGCTGGACGCGGCGACCCGGGTCTTCCTGATGAGCGGGGTCGTGCTGCTGGTCGACCTGTTCGCGGGCGCCGCGAAGGCCCCGGCGGACGCCTGAGCGCGCTCCGCCCGCCTACTCGACGACCGTGACCGTCGTCCCCGCCGTCCCGAAGGTCCACAGGGCCGCGCTGTCGGCCGTCTTCATCCGGACGCCGCCCGTCTGGGTGCCCGGGGCGGCCGGCGGGGGCGACGAGCCGTCGAGTGCGCTGGAGAAGGCGATGTTCACGCCGGAACTCACCGCGAAGTACATGATGTTCTCGATCTCCACGCCGTCCGAGCCCGTGGTGGCCTCGGTCCGCTGGCCGATCGTGTAACTGCCGGGCTCCGGGTCCACGGTGCCCGGCCAGACGGCGAACGTACGGCGGGCGGCGTCGCTCGCGTCGACCAGCCAGACGCGGCGCTCACCGAGGGCGTACACGATCCGGCGGCCGGTGCCGGAGCCGTCCGGCACGGCCACGGAGGCGGGTTTGCTCGGTGTCGGTTTCGCGCTCGCGGGCGCCGAGGCGCTGGGCCTGCTGGTGGCGCCGGTGGGGCGCGAGCCCTCGTCGGCCTGTACGGCGAGCACGGCGACCGCCGCGATGGCGCCCACGGTCAGACCGCTGACCCAGGCCCACGAGGGAAGCCGTCGGGCAGGCACGGACACGCATCTCCTCAGTCTCCGGCCCCGGGCCACCCCAGGGTCGGATCATCGTACTGTGCACGGCCCGCCGCCCCGACGGGCAGAGGGCCCTCACCCCGACCCGCGCGACGCCCGCCACATGGTGTGCTCCCTGCTGATGGCGTCCTCCGCGTCGGCGACCTCCTGGGCCCAGGAGGTCTCGTCGGCGTGCGAGAGACGCCCCTGGATCACACTCAGCTCGGTGGCGGCGAAGGTGTAGGCCCGCCCCAGCGTCTCGTACTGCCGCACCGCGAACCACGCCGACCCCGCGCCCAGCACGGCCGCCAGGATCCCGGCGAGGTCGAAGGTCAGCACCCCGGTGAGCCGCAGCACGGCCGCGGTGAGACCGAGCCCCTCCACCCCGATGAGCAACATCCGCCACCGCCGGGCGTTGACGACGTTGCCCTGGGCCTTGGTGGTGTACCAGTGCAGCTGATCCCCTATACGGGAATCGAGGTAGGCGCGCTTGCGGTCGGCGAAGGGGCGGGCCCGCAACTCGTTCATGGCGTCGGTGACGGCGATGGAACCCACCGGCGCGAGGCTGGTGGGCGGCGCCTCGCGCAGCAGCACCTCCAGGCGCCGGTGGAACCGCTGATGGGCACCCTCCAACGGCAGATCACCGGGGAACGGATCACCACCCACCGCGTAGCGCCAGGCGAGGGTCTTGGTGGACTCGGCGAGCGCGCGGCCGTCGTACCAGGCCTGCTCCGGCCGTTCGGCCAGCAGCCAGATCTCCACACACACGGTCGCCACGAACACCAGCACCAGCGCGACCGCCGCCGACCGCTGCCCGAGTGCCCCGCACACCGCCGCCGCCACGGCCAGCAGCAGCCGCCACCTCGTACCGCTCATGTACCGCCGCTGCCCGCTGAGCGAGGCCCGGTCCGAGGACCGGAACACCACCGGCAGCTCGTCGTCCCGCAGCCCGTCCGCGCTGCCGCTCACCCGGTTCCCCCTGTCACCGCGTCCCCGCGTTCCCGCATCCCCGTATTCAACTGGCCCTTTCTACCGGCTTGTTGGTGTTCCATCGACAAGAATGCACAAGACACACATCGATTCCGCTGAAGGACGGGGGCTTCCTTCGATGCGTTTCGCGGCATTCATCTCCTACAGCCACAGCGCCGACACCCACCGGGCACGGCGTCTGCGGCAGGCGCTGCACAACTTCGCCCGGCCCTGGACGCGGCTGCGCGCGCTGCGGGTGTTCCTCGACAACTCCTCGCTGTCGGCAGATCCCGCGCTGTGGAGCACGGTGGAACAGGCGCTCGCGGACTCCGAGTTCCTCATTCTGCTGGCGTCCCCCGACTCCGCGGCCTCGGAGTGGGTGGGCAAGGAAGTCGCCTGGTGGCGGGCCGGTCCCCGCCCGGGAAATCTGCTGCTCGTGGTGACCGGGGGCGAACTCCACTGGGATCACGGCACGGAGGACTACGACTGGGAGCGGACCGACTGTCTCCCCGAGGCACTGCGCGGCCACTTCACCGAGGAACCCCGCTGGGTGGATCTGCGCTGGATGGGCGAGAGCGACTCCGGTGAGCCCAGCGACCCCCGCTTCCAGGAGAACGTGGCCGATCTCGCGGCCACGCTGCACGACCGCCCCAAGGACGAGCTGATCGGCGAGGACGTCTCCCAGCGCCGCCGGTTCCGGAGATTCCGCCGCGGCATGCTGGCCTCCGTCACCGCGCTGGCCGTACTCGCCACCACGGCCGCGGTGTTCGCCTTCGTGCAGCGCGACACCGCGCGGGAGCAGGCGAGAATAGCCACGGCCCGTGAGCTGGCCGCAACAGCGCTGAACCTCGCCGGCGACGATCTGGAGACCGCCTCCCTGCTGGCCCTTCAGGCCTACGAGTTGGAGAAGGCCCCCGAGACATTGTCGGCGCTGTACCGGTTGACCGCGCAGAGCCCCCGGCTCGTCCGGTTCGTCCGCGCCGGGGAGACGGTGACGGCACTGGCCCTCACCGCTTCCCCGGAGTACCTCGCCGTAGGCACGGCGGACGGAGCGGTCGATGTCTGGAACGCCGACGGCACCCGCAAGGTACGGACCGTCCGCGTGCCGGGACCGGTGGACCGGCTGAGCTTCAGCGACGACGGCGGGCTCCTCGCCGTCGCGACCCGATCGGGCCGGACGGTCGTACAGGAACTCGGCGGCAAGGGCGCACGGCGTGAACTCGCGGGCGGCAGCGCTCCGGTGCGGGGCATGACCTTCTTCCCCTTCGAACACGTCCTCGCCGTCATCGACGACGAAGGGGCCCTCAGGTTCTACGACGACACGGGCACCAGGCCGGTCGAGACCGTCGACACGGACATCCCCGCCGCGCTGAACCTCGCCGTCCTGGACGCGGGCAGCAAGGTGTTCGTGTCGCACGCGACAGGGTGGACGACGTACGCCGTGGAGGGAGGGCGGATGACCGAGTTCGCCTCGTCGGACGAGACGGTCTACCCGTTCAACGACCACATCGCGGCCGCTTCCCCGAGCGGCACCTGCTACGGATTCGTGAAGTATGGCGGCGTCGACCTCAGTTCACCCGCCGAGCAGATCGGGTCGGAGACCGGGGCAACCGAGGCGGAGCCCGGCGGGAGCGACTGCGGCGCACCTCCCGGTCTGGTCGGCGACGAGGCGGAGAGCCTCGCCGTCTCGGACGACGGCCGAGCCGCGCTCGGCACGAGTGACGGGCTTGTGGTGACCACGTCCGGTACCGAGGACCGGGCGGACGCGCTGGAGACACTCACGGGTGTCGAAGCGCCGTCCGTCATGACCTTCTCGCCCGGCCCGGGCGACCGGCTGGTCTCGGCCGACGGCTCGACGGTCGCCCTGTGGTCCCTGGGGACGCCGGGGCCGACGGCACAGCGCCCGGGCGTGGCCGTACCCGACGACACGATCATCCCCGAGCAGCATCCGCTGGCCGTCGGACCGGACGGCAGCCTCGCCTGGAGCCACGACTCCGCGGAGAACGCGCCCTCCACACTGGAGACCTGGGCCCCCGGCGACTCCGCCGAGCAGACCGTCCCGGGCCGGGAAGCCACCACCCCGTACGAGGCGATCGCCTACGACGGGAGCGGCGACACCCTGTACACGGCCACCCGCGAGGCGCTGGAGACCTGGGCGGTCTCCCCGGACTCCCTGGTCAGGAAGGACTCCGTTCCTCTCACGCCCGCCGAGGACTTCGCCGGAAAGACCCTCGTCGCCTCCCGGCCCGACGGCAAGGTGGCGGTGCTCGCGGCCGACGGCTCCGTAGCG
The DNA here is from genome assembly GCF_044753385.1 of Streptomyces sp. NPDC088387. Lineage (NCBI taxonomy): Bacteria > Bacillati > Actinomycetota > Actinomycetes > Kitasatosporales > Streptomycetaceae > Streptomyces > Streptomyces sp. NPDC088387. The sequence continues at coordinate 299,400 of NZ_JBIVNC010000011.1, read as the reverse complement.
CTGGTCGACCCGTCGAGCGGGAAGGGCTCGACGGTGGTGCGCCCCCGCGAGGCGAACCTGACCGCCCAGGAACGCACGGATCATGTCAGGGCCGCCTACGCGACGGCCTTGGGGGAAAAGGCCGGCCTGGCCGCGGTGGCGGCCGACGACGGACACGTCGACGTCCACGAGTTGCCCTCGGGGCGCCGGCTGCACAGGTTGAGCACCAGCGCGTCCCCCGTGCGGGACCTGTTCGTGTCGGAGCGGACGCGCAGCCTGTACGCGACCGTCGGCGACGGCGTCCTCGAACGCTGGGATCTGGAGACGGGCGAGCGCCTGTGGCGGTCGGACGGCGCCGGCGACCGCGGACTCACGGCCGACGCCGCCGGACAATGGGTGGCGAGCCTGGCAGGAGACGGCACCGTCTGGCTGTGGGACGCCGCTACCGGCGACAGGCTGGGCAGCACGGTCCTTCCCGAGACGTTCACGATCGCCGGCCTCGCGGGTGCGGGCGGGCACAGCTCGCTGGCGTTCGCCGACGACGGCAAACGGCTGTGGTCGATCACCGAGGGCGGCTCGCTCCTGTCCTGGGACACCTCGGCCGACGCCTGGATCAAGGCGGTCTGCGACCGGGTGGGCCGCCCCCTCACGGAGGTGGAACGCACCCGGTACCTCACCTCGATCTCCCGCGGCCCGACCCCCTGCGCCTAGGACTGTCCGGCGGACAAGCCCTGGTCGAGGACCGGCAGTAGTTCCGGGAGGTGGCCGTCGGACTTCTGGGCCGTTTGTCGGCGCTCCTCCGGGACCTCGCCGTAGAGGGTGGTGCGGGGGCGGGAGGGGCGGCCGGCCGCGTCGGCCACGGCGACGAGGTCCTTGACGGACTTGTAGGAGCCGTAGGAGGAGCCCGCCATGCGGGAGATGGTCTCCTCCATGAGGGTGCCGCCGAGGTCGTTGGCGCCGGAGCGGAGCATCTCGGCCGCGCCCTCGGTGCCGAGTTTGACCCAGCTGGTCTGGATGTTGGGGATCCAGGGGTGCAGGAGGAGCCGGGCCATGGCGGTGACCGCGCGGTTGTCGCGCAGGGTCGGGCCGGGGCGGGCGATGCCGGCCAGGTAGACGGGGGCGTTGGTGTGGATGAAGGGCAGGGTCACGAACTCCGTGAAGCCGCCGGTGCGTTGCTGGATGCCGGCCAGCGTGCGGAAGTGGCCGAGCCAGTGGCGGGGCTGGTCGACATGGCCGTACATCATCGTGGACGAGGAGCGGATGCCGAGTTCGTGGGCCGTGGTGACGACCTCGATCCAGGTCGCCGCGGGCAGCTTGCCCTTGGTGAGGATCCAGCGGACCTCGTCGTCGAGGATCTCGGCGGCGGTTCCCGGAATGGAGTCCAGGCCCGCCTCCCTCGCCGCGGTCAGCCACTCGCGGATCGACATGCCGGTGCGGGTCGCGCCGTTCACGACCTCCATCGGGGAGAAGGCGTGGACGTGCATGCCGGGGACGCGTTCCTTGACGGCCTTCGCGATGTCGAAGTACGCCGTGCCCGGCAGGTCCGGGTGGATGCCGCCCTGCATGCAGACCTCCACCGCGCCCAGCTCCCAGGCCTGTTGGGCGCGGTCGGCCACCTGGTCCAGGGAGAGGGTGTACGCGTCGGCGTCGGTGCGGCGCTGGGCGAAGGCGCAGAACCGGCAGCCGGTGTAGCAGACGTTGGTGAAGTTGATGTTCCGCGTGACGATGTACGTGACGTCGTCGCCGACCGCCGACCTGCGCACGTCGTCCGCGACCGAGCAGAGGGCGTCCAGGGCCGGCCCGTCCGCGTGCAGCAGGGCGAGGGCCTCGTCGTCGGTGAGGCGGGTCGGGTCGTCCGCGGCGGTACGCAGGGCCTGCCGTACGTCCGTGTCGATGCGGGACGGCACCATGCCGGGGGCCGCGGCCTCGCGCAGGGCAGCCCAGTCGCCGTAGACCTCGTCGAAGTCCTCGCGGCGGTCGCCGGTGCGGCCCTCGGTGTCGATGGTGGTGTGCAGGTCGGTGCGGCCGGACGCGGTGAAGGCCTCCTCCGGCTCCTGCCAGGGCCGGCCCTCGACCACGGCGTCCGGCAGGGCGAGGCCGGTCTCCGGGTCGGCGAGCGCGGCCACGTGCGGGCGCAGCCGGGGGTCCAGCCAGGGTTCGCCGCGGCGGACGAACTCCGGGTAGACGCAGAGACGTTCCCTCAGTTCGAAGCCGACGGCACGTGAGCGCTCGGCGAGCTCCTCGATCTGCGGCCACGGGCGTTCGGGGTTGACGTGGTCGATCGTGAGCGGCGAGACACCGCCCCAGTCGTCGATGCCGGCGCCGATCAGCCGCTCGTACTCGGCGTCCACCAGGTTCGGCGGGGCCTGGAGGTTGCCGCTCGGGCCCATGATGTGCCGGGCGACGGCGACGGTCGCGACGAGTTCGTCCAGCTCGGCGTCGGGCATGCCGCGCATCGCCGTGTCCGGCTTGGCGCGGAAGTTCTGGATGATCAGTTCCTGGATGCCGTGGTAGGACCGCGACACCTTGCGCAGCGCGAACAGGGACTCGGCGCGCTCCTCGTACGTCTCGCCGATGCCGATCAGGAGGCCGGAGGTGAAGGGGACGGAGGAGCGGCCGGCGTCCTCCAAGACGCGCAGGCGGACCGCGGGTTCCTTGTCCGGGGAGCCGTGGTGGGGGCCGCCGGGTTCGGACCAGAGGCGGGTCGCGGTCGTCTCCAGCATCATGCCCATGCTCGGCGCGACCGGCTTCAGCCGCTGGAAGTCGGTCCAGCTCATGACGCCGGGGTTGAGGTGCGGGAGGAGGCCGGTCTCCTCCAGGATGCGGATGGAGATGGCGCGGACGTAGGCGATCGTGTCGTCGTAGCCGTGCGCGTCGAGCCACTCGCGCGCCTCCGGCCAGCGGTCCTCCGGCTTGTCGCCGAGGGTGATGAGCGCTTCCTTGCAGCCCTGTGCGGCGCCCTTGCGGGCGATGTCCAGTACCTCGTCCGGGGACATGAACATGCCGTGGCCGGCTCGGCGGAGTTTGCCGGGGACGGTGACGAAGGTGCAGTAGTGGCACTTGTCGCGGCAGAGGCGGGTGAGGGGGATGAAGACGCTCTTCGAGTACGTGATGACGCCGGGGCGGCCGGCTGTGGTGAGGCCGGCGTCGCGGACGCGGGCGGCGGATGCGGTGAGGTCGGTGAGGGCCTCGCCGCGGGCCTGGAGGAGTACGGCGGCCTCGGTGACGTCCAGGGCGACGCCGTCACGGGCGCGTTTGAGGGCGCGACGCATGGAGTTGTCGGTGGGGCCCGTTCCGGAGGTCGCGGAAGTCGTCATCCTCCGAGCATACGGAGGGGCTCCGCCGGTTCAGGGGGGACGGGGGGTGGGGGGATCGGTTCGTGGACCGGCGCGGGTCCGTGGTGGCTGGTCGCGCAGTTCCCCGCGCCCCTGAGTGGGTGACCCGGCCTTATCCGAGGGCTGGTGCGGGTCCGTCGTGGCTAGTCGCGCCGTTCCCCGCGCCCCTGAGTGGGTGACCGGCCGTCGGCCACCAAGGACCCGGCCTTGCCGCTGGTCGCGCCTGGGTGGGGGATCCGGCCTTGTCCGACGGCTGGTGCGGGTCCGTCGTGGCTGGTCGCGCCGTTCCCCGCGCCCCTAGGTGGGTGACCGGCCGTCGGCCACCAAGGAACCGGCCTTGCCGCTGG